>JBGAFW010000006.1:0-208618 GCA_044227045.1 Labilithrix sp. | reverse complement strand
AACACGGAGCTCGCGCATCCGGCGACGAGCACGGCTCGCCTCGCGCGCGCCGCCACCGCGATCGCCACGACCGCGACCGCGCAGGTCCCCGCGCCCGTGGCCGCCACCTCCACGACGATGACCAGCGCGGCCGGCACGCCGCAGACGCTCATCCCCCACCACTACACCCACAACGCACCGCCGCCGATGGCGCACGCCTCGACGCCGATCGTGAAGCAGACGGCCGTGATGGGGCCGCCGCTGAACCCCGTCGAGCCAACACCCACCGGCACGCCCGCGCCGATGCCCACGAGCGTCGCGCCCGTCGACGAAGGCTCGCTCCGCCCCGCGATCATCGTCGGCATCCTTTGCACGATCGCGCTCGTCGCCCTCGCGTACGGCGCACGCCGCTACCTGCTCGAGGCACACCCCACCACCACCACACGACCACCCCCGGTCGAGACAGCGCCAAGCGCGCCGCCTGCGCCGTCCGCGACGACGCCGCCAGCGGCCAGCACCGAGCCAGCGCCTTCACCCTCCGCGTCGGGCTCCCCGACCCCGTCGGCGACGCACACGAAGCCAGGCCCGCACCGCGGGACCAAGCCGACCGCTTCGCCCTCCACGACCACCGCGCCTCCCACGCCCACGTCGTCCTCGGACTTCGTCCCCGATCATCTCTGATCGTGACGGGACTCCGCGCGACGCCACCCGCGCTGGAGCGCACGCCCCCTCAGTCTTGGCCCTTGCGGGGTCGCGTGTAGCCGTACTGCTCGAGGCGTTTGATGAGCGTCGTGCGTGAGATGCCGAGCATCTTCGCGGCGCGGCTTTGGTTGCCGCCGCAGCGATCCATCGCGTCGAGGATGCTCTGGCGCTCGACGTCGGCGATCGCGTCGCGGATGGGCATGCCTTGGGCGGCGGTTGAAGGTTGGGTCGTCGCGGCGGGCTGAGGTGCGGAGGGCGGGAGCGGGTTCGCTGACGCGGGAGGCGCGCCGCCGAGCTGGGAGGTGAAGCTGAGATGCTCGACGCTGATCGGTCCGCCGCGGGCGAGGAGCTGCGAGCGCTCGATCACGTTTTTCAGCTCGCGGATGTTGCCTGGCCAGCGGTAGGCGCAGAGGCGCTCGACCGCGGCGGGCGTGAGGGCGCCGGCTTTGCCGAGGAAGCTCTCGGCGAGCGGGACGATGTCGTCGATGCGCTTTCGAAGCGGCGGGATCGTCACGCCGACGCCGTTCAGGCGGAAGAAGAGGTCGGAGCGGAACTTCTCGATCGCCGAGAGCGCCTCGAGATCGCGGTTCGTCGCCGAGACGAAGCGCACGTCGACGCGACGTGGCTTGAGGCTGCCGATGCGGAGCACCTCTCCGCTCTCGAGCACGCGGAGGAGCTTTGCCTGCGTCGCGAGCGGCATCTCGCCGATCTCGTCGAGGAACACCGTGCCGGTGTCCGCCGATTCGAAGAGGCCAGGCTTTGCGTTGACGGCGCCGGTGAACGCGCCGCGCTCGTAGCCGAAGAGCTCCGCCTCGAGGAGGTTCTCCGGCAGCGCGGCGCAGTTGAGCCGGACGAAGGGGCCCATCCCGCGCGGCGACCTCGCGTGGACGGTCTCGGCGTAGACGTCTTTGCCTACCCCGGTCTCGCCCAGGATGAGGACGGAGAGCTTGCTCGGCGCGATGACGTCGATGAGCTCGTAGAGCTGGCGCATCGTCGCGTCGCGGATGATCGCGCGCGGCTCGTTGCCCTTCGGTGCGTGCGGAGCAGGCGGCGGCGCGTACGTCATCCGCTCGCTTGGCCGCTGCGATACGGGAAGCGCATCGATGAGGGCTTCGGTGGAGCTGCCTTCGTTTGGCTGGACGAAGCCGACGATCGAGCCGATCTCGACGACGCTCCCGAACGTGAGCGGGGCGCGTTCGTTCGCGCCGAGCTTGCGGCCGGTGACCTTCGTGCCGTTCATGCTGCCGACGTCTTGGATCTCTGGTGGCGATCCGCCGTGGATGACGGCGTGGCGGCGCGAGACCGAGTCGTCGGCGACGACGAGATCGGCCGGCGCCTCACGACCGAGCATCAGCGCCGCGGACGGATCCGCCGGCAAGACGAAGCGGCGCACGCCCGAGGGCATCGAGACGACGAGGACGTATCCGGAAGAAAGCTGCCCTGAGCCGCCTTCGCTCGTGACCGTTCGCTTCGTCTCTCCGCCGATGCCGCTCATGAAACCGTCGTGGTCATCCTACCGTGATCGCCGCCGTCATGTCCGATCAGCTGCCATTCTCGTCGGCCTGACCGGCGATCTTCAGTCGCCCGTCCTCTCGTCGCAGGAGGAGGACGAGGACGTCACCGAACAGCTGCTCGGAGCCGACGCGCGGCGTGGCGATCGGAACGCGAATGTAGAGATCGCCGGGACGCATCTCGCTCGGACGACCCGGTGACCCCGGCGCGCCGAGCGTCTCGTACGTGTGGCGCTCGATCTGCGAGATGCGCGCGACCTCGAGGCCAGCGAGCCGCTGGTATTCGAAGCTCCGCATCTTCGTCTTCCACATCTCGACGAGCTGCGTTCGGGTGCTGCCCGAACGTCCGAGGCTCACGGCTTCTTGCGCCAAGAGGAGCACGAGCGCTTGATCGTCTTCCCGCTCGAACGCGCGGATGTATGCGCGCACGACGTCTTCGACGTCCTTGTCGGCGAGCGGCTCGCGCAGGGCGACGACGCCGCTTGCCTCTGCGCGATCGGAAGGCGCGGGCATCGCAGGCGGCGGCTCGATCGCGACGCCGTCGGGACGGCGCGGCGTCTTCGGCATCTCGGTGGAGGTCTCCCAGCCTGTGCCTCCGCACGCGGCGGCGGCCAACGCGAAGACACCTATCCCGAGAGAATAAAAACGCGCGGACGCGTCAGAGCGCTTCGATGTGCGGATCTTGCCCACGGGACATCGTCACGATCGCACGTTCCGGAATCACCTTCCAGCGTGACTGCGCGGCAGGCGACGATGCCGCGATCGAGAACTCATCGTCGAAATCGCCTGCGATCAGGGTGAAATGCATCTGGGAGAGCTCTGGCGTCTTGCGACGCAGCCCGAGATCGTCACCGATGAGCGCGTCGGCGTCGCCCTTGCCCGCGAAGACGCGGTAGCCCATCTGCGACCCGCGATGGAGCGCGTAGATGTTCTCGCTGTCCGAGAGGAGCACGTTCACCTGCGCGGGCGCGCCGCCGACCTCGGCCGCCATGCCGTCGACGACCGCCACGCAGGAGCGCATCGCGTCACGGACCTGCGTGGGCGCCATCAGCGCCTCGTTGAGGCGACCTGCGTCATGGAGGAACGAGAGGAAGACGTAGAAGAGGATCTCGGCGTCCGTCTCGCCGCGAATCGACGAGCGCAAGAACTCGGGCACGCTCGAGATGAGGCGATCGCGGATGGACTCGAACGACGGGAGCGTGCCCGTCTGCGCGAAGAGCCACTGGCGGTAGCGGAACGGGTGCGTGTTCTCGGTGCGGAGCGCGCCGACCGTCGCGTTGCGAACGTGACCGATGAGGAGGTCCGCGCGGACGTCACTCGCGGCCTTCGCCATGTCGATGGTGGTGTGGTCGTCGATCGGGCGACGACGCATGAGCACCTCTCCACCTTGGTAGAAACCAATGCCCCAACCAAGCTGTCCGGTCTTCGACTGAACAGCGAGCGCGTCCTTTTCGGAGGCGAGCACGCGACCCGCGAGGTCCGCGCGATTTCCGATCAATCCGAACAGACGTGCCATGCTTCGATCTCCTTGGCGGCGGCGACAGCGACGTTAATCCGTCTGCGAGCCAAACCGCGACAGAATACGTGCGCTCCGCTCTTTTCCTCGACGTTCGAAGAACGTCGCGAGAGCGCGTGCGGCGAGTGGTGCGGCGGCAGCAAGCACCAAGGCGATGACCCAAAGCGGAACAGGCATCGAGCCGCGCATTCGATCTCTTCTCTTCTTCCTTCTTCTCTTGATTCTAGCGCGCGCTTTCGATGGGCGCTCGTCCGTTTCCGCTTTGTCGTTTACTTCCGTGCTTTGACGCGCGTGAAGGCGGAAGAAGCCACCAACGGTTGACGTCGTTCGCCCTCACGTGTCGACTCTCGGCGTCTCACTTACCTTGGGGTGGAACGATGAACGGGACCACGTGCTCGCGTCCCTCGAAGCCGACACGGTAGCTTGCTGCAGCGTGTTGGCTCGGGAAAGGACCGATGCGCACGCGATACCATGTGCCCCGGTTCGGCACGTGTGCCTCGAGCACGTACGCTTTGTGGCCACGTGCTCGCAGCTGAGCCGCGAACGCGTCACCCTCCGCTTGCGTGCGGAAAGAGCTGACCTGCAGCTGGTAGCCGCCCTCTTTTCCAGCAGGAGCCGCAGGCTGTGACGCCGACGCAATCTGCGCCGCGTCATTGGCTGCGCGCGTCAGCGAGTCGCGCGGTCGCGTTACGACCGGCGACGCTTCGAGCACGTTCTGCGCGGGAAGCGGGACAACGGCGAGGCGGTCTGTGGGCGGAGGTGGCGCACCCTCGTCACTGCTGCCTTTCGCCCCGTTGCCTTCGGTGACGGCTGGCTTCGCGTTGAGGACGATCGCAGGACCATCGCCTTGGCCTTGCGTCGCGAACGGGCTCTCCTTGGCGGCCTCTTTCTTCGCAGCGGCCGCGGCGGCGTTCGCGGCGGTCGCGTTTGCGCTGTTGCCCTTGACCGCCGCGAGCGCGGTCGTGGGTGAGCCTTCGTCGCTCAGGATGCCCGGGAACGTGACGTCGTGCGACGAGAGATC
The DNA here is from genome assembly GCA_044227045.1 of Labilithrix sp. Classification (GTDB taxonomy): domain Bacteria; phylum Myxococcota_A; class Polyangia; order Polyangiales; family Polyangiaceae; genus Labilithrix. The sequence continues at coordinate 203,889 of JBGAFW010000006.1, read as the reverse complement.
CGTCGGCTTCATCGCCGACGCGCCGTTCGCCTTCGATTGTTGCGTCACGAGCTCGCCGAGAGGATCGGTCTTCGTGCTCGTCCCCGAGCCACGCTTCCCACCAAGGGCGAGCGCGGCGAACACGATGCAACCTGCGCCGAGCGCAACGAGCAGGATCGTCACGCCACGCGGTGTGCTGCTGCCGCCGTCGCTCTCCTGAATCTGCTCGAGGTTTCTCACGCTGCCTTGCTCCATCATGTTGTCTTCCCTTGGTGATCGCTCGGTTGATCGATCGTTCGGTCGTTCGGTCGTTAGGAACCCGCAGCAGGCGCGCCTGCCGTGGCTTTGTCTTCGGTCTCGCCTTCGGGGAGATCCATGCGGTCGGGGGCCGAGATTCCGATCGCGGCGAGCGCGGACGCGTACACCGCACGGATCGCTTCGATCCATCCGAGGCGCGCGATCGTCTTGTCGCGATCCCATTCCTTCTCCCAGCCTTCCTTCTCGCGCGTGGTGTCGCGAGGGAGGACGGGATCGTTCTTCATCCGTGTGAAGTAGCTCTGGAAGTCACGCGCGAGCTCCTGCACGTAGAAGACGATGCGATGCGGTTCGCGCAAGGCGGCGGCCTCGGCGAGGACGAGCGGCCAGCGACAGAGGTGCATCGAGATGGCGAGCTCATCGGGGTGATCGAGCTTCGCCCAGGCGGCGACGTTCGACGGTCGCGCGCCAAACGAACCGATCGCCTCGGCCTTGCGCAAGATCGACGACAGCCGTGCATGTCCGTACTGGACGTAGAACACCGGGTTATCGAGGGACTTCTTCTTCGCGATCTCGAGATCGAAGTCGACCGTCGTGTTCGCGCTCCGCGAGAGGAAGAAGAAGCGGATGGCGTCGCGGCCCGCGCCCTCACGTCCGGCGGCCTCGTCGATCTCGTCCATCACCTCGTCGGCGGTGACGATGTCGCCGGCGCGCTTGCTCGATTTCACGATCTCGCCGTTCCGGAGGATGTTGACGAGCTGGTAGAGGAGCACCTCGAACTTCGACGACGGGAGCCCGAGCGCGTCGAGCACGTTCTTCGTACGCGGCACGTAGCCGTGATGGTCGGCGCCCCAGACGTCGATCAAGCGATCGAAGCCGCGCGAGAGCTTGTCGGAGTGGTAGGCGATGTCGGCGGCGAAGTACGTCCACACGCCATCCTTCTTCTTCACGACGCGGCCGTCTTCCTCCGTGCGGAAGTCCTTGCCGCCGTCTTTGCCGCCGTCTTTGCCCTTCTTCTCTAGCTCGGCCTTCTCGCGCTCGGCCGCCGCGGCGACGCCGCCCGCGACGAAGAACGTGGCGCCTTCCTTCTCGACGAGGAAGCCGCCGGCGCGAAGCTTCTCGATGCCGACGTCGATGTTGCCCCAGCGATGGAGCGCCTCTTCGCTCGACCAGACGTCGAAGAAGATGCCGAGATCGGCGAGCGTCTTGCGGATGCCGGGCAGCGTCTTCGAGCCGGGGATGCCGTGCAGCATCGTTGTGATGCACGTGCGCGCGAGGTCCGCGTCGTTCTGCGCGAACGGATCGGGCTTGCGCGTCTCGAGGTAGCGAGCGATGTCGTCGACGTACGCGCCGAGGTAGTGGTCGAGGTCCTTCTCGCGCGGCTTGTTCTCGTGCGCGAGCCGCACGCTCTCGGCGAACTTCGTGATCTGGTTGCCGGCGTCGTTGATGTAGTACTCGCGCGTGACGCGGTTGCCGGTGAGCTCGAGGAGCGACGCGACGGCGTCGCCGTAGATTCCGTTTCGCGCGGCCGCGACCGTGATCGGTCCGGTGGGGTTCGCGCTCACGAACTCGACGTTCACGCGCTCGCCGGTGGCGGCGATCGCGCGGCCGTAGTTCGTGCCTTGCGCGAGCATCGCGCTGAGCTCCTCGTGGACGACCCGCGCATGGATGCGGAGGTTCACGAAGCCCGGGCCCGCGATCTCGGCGCTCTTCACCACCGCGTCCGTGGCGCCCGCGCCTTCGTTCAGCGAGGCGACGAGTTTGTCGGCGATCGCCCGCGGGGGCATCCCGAGCTTCTTCGTCAAGACCATCGCGACGTTCGTGGCGTAGTCGCCATGCTCGGCGCGCTTCGGGCGCTCGACCGTCCAGGTGTCGCCGCTCGTCTCGAGCGCGCTCACCGCACGCTCGCCGAGGGCGCCATCTGCCGCAAGGCGACTCAAGTTTTGTTTGATCGCCGTTCGAACACGGTCCACGAGGCTCATATCACTCTCTCTTTCGGCTATCTCGCTCGTGCGAGGGCGGCCAAGTTTACTGCGCTTTAGGCGGGCTATCGTGCTAACGGAGAGCGCTACGTCAATCTCTCCACTCACCATGCGCCGTCTTTTCTCTCCCCGCCTCCTCTGGCTGAGCTCGGCCCTCTTGGCCGCCTCGTGCAGCAGCACGCCCGAGGGAAACGTGACGATCGTGACCGGCGACGAGGCCGACGCCTTCTCGCGCACGCCGGCGCCCGTGCTCCTCATCGCCGAGAAGGTGGGGCTCGACGGCAACAAGACGGAGATCGCACGCGCGAACCTCCCCGCCGATAGCCTGAGCCTCGGGGAGCTGTCGCGTACGGAGGTCGGCGGCATCGCGGTCACGGCGCTGGACGCTGCCGGGCAGCCGCTCCTCCGCGGAGAGTCGCTCTTCGTGCAATGGGGCGCGCTCGAGAACCAGACCCTCGAGGTCTTCGTGCAGCGCACCAGCGAGCTCGCCCGCATGCCGCGCGGTCCCTCGCCCATGAACGTGACGACGATCACGACGATCGTCGGCCGCTACGTGCTCACGACCGACGGCACCGCGTCGAACATCTACGATCTCCTCACGTTGCACACGCTCTCGTCACCGCCGGTGCTCCCGCGCCCGGCGAAGTCGACCGCGTCGTTCGGCACCGCGGCGCTCCTCATCGACGAGAGCGGCGCCACCACGTTCGATCTGTCGAACGGCGAGACCGTCGCGCTCGATCCTCCCATCGGCGGTACCTTCGCCGAGGTCGCGGGCGGCGAGCGCGTCAGCGCGCCGGACGGCACGCAGCTCATCGTCGGAGCCACGCGTCCGTCTGGGGCGACGCCGCGCGTCTTCCTCGTCGACGCGAACGGCAAGGCGACGTTCTCGGCGCTCACCGCGGCGCGCGAAGGCGCATGCGCCACGTACGTCGAAGGCCGCGGGCTCGTCGTCTACGGTGGTGACGCGAAGGCCTCCGCCGTCGAGCTGCTCGCGCCCGGCGCGACCGGCGCCTCCGCGCTTCCCTTCCCGCCCGATCCGGTGAAGGGCTGCTCGCTCGCCACGCTCGACAACCAGCACGTCCTCGTCGCGGGCGGCACCGGCGCCGCAGGCGATACGGGCGCCGGCCTGCCTCCGCGCGTCATCGATCTCGCGTGCACCACCGCCTGCACGCCGATCCCATGGCCCAGCGCGCCGGTCGTCCTGACGCGCGCGCAGTCGTTCGGCCTCTCGTTCGACAAGGCGTTCATCGTCGGTGACGACGCCAGCGGCGCGACCCACGCGTACCGCGCGATGCCCACCGAGCTGCGTGAGATCCCGCTCAAGATCGGCCGCCAGCACGCGCGCATGATCCCGACCCCGACGAAGTCCGTCGTGATCGTCGGCGGCGGCGCCGGGATCGAGCAGTACCTCGAGTAGCGCTAGTCGCTCCGCACGCGCGGGCGATACGTCTCGATCGTCGACCACGTCTCGGCGCTGAGCTTCGCGTCGAGCGTGACCTCGCCTTTGCCCGGGCGCCACACCGTGCTCTGGCTCCGCTCGCTCTCGACCTGACCGGCGCTCGGGGGCTTCAGCGCGTCGAGATCGGCGAGCGCCGCCTTCGTCTCCGCGTAGCCGGAGCGCTGGAGCGAGATCTGCGTGAGCCCGCGGGTCTTCGAGATGCTCAGCGTCCCTGTCTGCGTGATCGAGCCTTCGGTCTTCGTGATCTCGAGCGAGACCGAGGGGTCTCCCGAGCCGCATGCATGTGGCGCGTTCGGGAGCGTGCACGGGTCGGGCCCGGCCGGCAGGACCTTGATCGCGAAACCGCTCGCCTTGAGCTTGGCCTCGACGTCGGCGCGCGCCTGACCCCACGCGAGGTCGAGCACACCCGCCGGGCCGGTCGCAGCGCCTCGACCAAGCTCTTCGCGGAGCGACCAGCCGGTCTCTTCTTGACGGACGTGACCCGAGACGTGGGCCCCGGACGGCAAGCGCCAGATCTTGCCGACGGTGCGTCGATCCGAGCTCGGCTTACCGAAGCGCTCTTCGAGGCTCGCGCGCAGCTTCGGCGCGTCGGCCTCGGGGATCTTCGTCGTCGTGACGACGATCTGGTTCATCGAGCCCTTCTCGTCGAAATACACGGCCACGTGCGACGTCGGCGAGAGGTTCGCGCTCACCCACGAGGCCGGTGACTTCGTCGGGCCTTTGTCGCTGACGTCGGTGAGCCCCGCGCCGCGGAGCGCCTCGGCGGCTGCCGCGCGATCCATCTCCCAGCGGATCGATCGCCAGGTCACCTCGGTCTCTTTTGGCCCGGAGCTCGCGGTGGTCGTGGAGGGAGGTGCCATGGTGGTGGTGGACGGCGAGGACGACGCGGTCGACGGGGTCGATGACGACGACGGCTGATCGGTCGTACGGCATGCCGTCGCGATCGCGCAGACGACGAGGAGGGAGAGGCGTGCGTTCTTCATGCGTGACGCCTCAGAGCGTAACGCGAACGATGCCGTGTGGCGTGACGATCGCGTCGGAGGCGGGCTCGGTGACGACGGCATGCGGCCACACGATCGACCGCACGACATCGGCCTCGATCCGCGCATGTGCGCCGACGATCGAGCCTTCGATTTTCACGCGTGAAGCCACCGTCGCGGCTTCGTCGATCCACGACGTCGTGCCGTCGACCCGGCCGGCGTCGCGAAGCCAACGTTGGTTGGCCCGGACGTAGGCGTTCACGTCACCGATGTCCTCGAACGAGAACGCCTCCGGCAAGACGAACGCGCCGATCTTCGCGCCCGCGCCGAGCGCCGGGATGTACACGTCTCCGACGAGGCACCCCTTCGCCGGGAGCGCGCTCCGCAGGCGACGGCCGAGGACGTGCACGCCGATGAAGTCGGCGCCGCGCGCCTCGCGTCCGAACGACTCCTTGCGGAGCCGAACGACGTGGCCCTGATCGTCGAGGCCCACGTTGCCCTCGCCTGCGCTCTTTCGCGGAAGGACCGCGAGCGTCGCGTCGACGGCGCCGCGCGCGTGTGCACGGAAGAGTCCGTCGACGTCGAGATCGCCGGCGAGGATGTCGCCGTTCCAGATCAAGACGTCGTCTGCGTCACCGAGGAGATGGCGCGCGTGCGTGACGCCGCCAGCGGTACCCAAGAGATCTTCGCGCTCTTCGGAGACGAGCGCGTCGTTCGCTTGGGCCCACACGCGGACGTCGTCTGGCCGGTGATGCACGTTCACGACGATGCGCGCGTCCCGCCGCTCGCGACGAAGACGCGCGGCGATGTGGCCGAGCGCGGGCCTGTCGCCGATCGGGACCATCGGCTTCGCGAGCCACTCGGTCAAGGGACGCAAGCGCGTCCCAAGACCTGCGCACAGCACCATGGCCACGCTGGCCACGCTGGCATTGGACGATGTCACGCCGTCAGTGTCGTCGATGTCTCACGCGCTCGCCAGCTTATCGACGTGCGCGCGGACGAGCGGCTCGCTGCCGAACATCGAGGAGAGGTTCGCGCAGGTCGCCGACGCACGCGCGGCGTCCTCGATCGCGCCGCGCGTGCGCCGTCCGGTCGACACGAGCCACGCCACGCCAAGCGCGAGCTCCGCGGCGGCGCTCGAGCTACCACGTGTCGACTGCACGTAGGCGAGGAGCGCGTCGATCGCCTTCTTGATCTGCGCCCCGTACACCGGATGGCCGGCCGATACACCGAGGCGTAGGAGCGCGAGGAGCGCCTGCGCGGTGACGGCGATGACGTCGCGGCCTGGATCCTCCCACAGCCCCGACGCGCCTTGACGCGCCAGGAGCGAGAGGACGGCGTGCACGTCGTCGCCACGCGACTCCTTTGCGGGGAGGTTGATAGGCGCTGGAGCCGAAGCGGCGGGAGGCACGGTGTCCTTCTTTTCTTCGAAGTCCATGAGGCTTCCGTAGGCCCGCGCCGAAAGCTCGTCGCTCTCGTCGTCGCCGTAGTCCATCGCGGGGATGGGCGGCGGCGCCCCGGTCGAGAAGCCGTCGGCGGCACCTTCGCCCTTCGGCGCGCCCGAGATCGCGCCGATCGCGCGGCTGAGGAAGCTCGGCTTCGACGCAGGCGGCGCCATTCCACCGCCACCGGTGAACGCGCCCCGCATCATGCCCATCGGCGCGGCCGCGGGCCTCATGGGCGCCCGGCGTCCAGCCCCCACCTGCATGTTCCTCGCGGCGCTGATGCCGATCGGCATCGCCCAACCCGCCGGCCGGCTCACCGGCACGACGCGCGTCGCCGCTTGCCCGCTCACCCGTCGATCGCCGGTGCGCTTCTCGACGACGACGAACGAGGTGTACTTCGACGAGACGCCGTACTCCGACGCGAGCTTGACGATGCGGTCCTTCATCGAGTCGGCGCGGCGGCCGGTCACGATGTGGCGCTCGAGATCGCGAATGCGCGCCTGCGCCCACAGCTTCGCGACGACGGGGCGATCGCTGTCGGCCTCGAGGTCGACCGGGATCTCGAGGAAGAAGGCCTCGCCGTCGAGCTTCCCTCGAATCTCGATCACGCCGCGTCCGGGCTCGTCGTAGGTCGCGAAGAGGCAGTACGGCTCGGAGTCCACGAGGGGCTGCGGCTCGGCGGGCGCGATCTCGCCGAGATCGATGCCTCGGGTCTTGATCGTCACGTCCGTCACCCGCGGCGCCGTCGCGCGCGCGAACTGCGCGACGACCTTCTCTTCGATGCGCTCGCCGGGGTAGATCGTCTCGACCGCGCCGCCCGTCTTGTCGGCGAGGGCGCGAAGGAGCGCGTCGGACACGTTCGTGCCGATGCCGAAGGAATAGACGCGAGCGGTCCTTCGCTCGGCGATGAACGCCGCGAGGATCTCGTCTTCGTTTCCGACCTCACCGTCGGTGAGCACGACGATGATCCCATCGGCCGCGAGCTTCGCGGCCTCGAGCATCGGCTGAAGGAGCTCGGTGCCGCCGCGCGCGTCGACGCTGCCGAGCCACGCGTCTGCGCGCTGGAGCGTCGTCTGCGTGAAGGTCACCATCTGCGCAGAGAAGGCCTCGATCGAGTCATCGAAGGCGAGGATGTTGAAGCGATCTCCTTCGCGGAGCTGGCGAAGGCACAGCCGCAGCGCGGTTCGCGCCTCCGGCATCGACGCGCCGCCCATCGATCCCGATCGATCGAGCACGAACACGACGTCGCTGCGCTCGGCGCGCTTCGAGACGCTGCCCGCGCCGAGGTCGGGCACGAGCGTGAGCGCGAGCGTGCCCGGCTTGCCGTCCTTCTGCCGATGCGTCACCGCGGTCGCGATCGGAGCCATCTTCGTGATGCCCGCGCCTGCCTTGGCGAACGCCGTCACGACGACGTCGCGATCGAGCGGGACCTCCGACTGCGCAAACGTCACACGCACCTTCTTCGCTTCGGCGCCTTCGTGTCGGATCACCACCGCGTGGGACGGACACTCGACCTCGAGCGCGACGCCGAGGTCGAAGACGAGGTCGAGCGCGAGCCCGTAGGCGACGTTGCCGATCGGAGGCGAGATGCGATCGGCGTCGGGGACGCGATCGGTCGGCTGGGCCGTCCCGTGCGCGGTGCGATCTCCGCTCGGGACGCCTGGAATGTAGCGGGGCGCGACGAGCGTCGGGATCGACCAGCGCACGGCGCCTTCGTCCGCGAGCACGGGTTCGATGTATTGCACCTCGATGATCGTCTCTTCACCCGGCAGCAAGTTGCCCACGTTCGCGGTGAAGACGTTCGGGCGCTCTTGCTCGAGGAGCGCGCCGCCATGACCGGCCGTGATCGCGTCGTCGTAGCGACGGAATGCCTCCTCGCGCTCGTGCACCTCCCCTTCGAGGCGGCGGCCGTTGACCGTCATCGAGAAGCCCGTGAGCGCCGCCTTGCTTGGTAGCGGGAACGTGTACACCGCCTCGATCGGCGCCTTCTCGTCGTTGCGATACCGCTGGCGGACCACCGCGCACGCGTGTCCGGCGAGCACCTCGGCCGACACCGAGACGCCGAGCAGAACCGCCGCTTCCCCTCCCTGTCCGAACAACCCTGATCGAATCATCTTGTTTCCCTTCTCGTTCTTTCTTCGTTCCGCTGCGAGGCGCACAAACGTTGCTGTTGTTACGAACGGACCGCTTCGAGGATCCGAGCTGCGATCTCGCGCGACGCATGAGGCGCGTCGTCGGCGATCGAGAGCTCCACCCCCGGGGCGAGCTCGATGCGCCGGTACATCCGCTCTCGCGGCGTCCCCGTCTTCGTATGAGCTTGGACGGCGTCGCCCGACGGATCTGACGTCGTGCCTTTGCTCGCGGGTTCGTCCGTCGTGTCTCGGGTCAGCTCACTTGCCAGCCCGAGGTGCGTGCCGCGCGGCAAGGTGATGCCATCGGCGATGCGTTCGATCTCGGCGTCGGATCGCTGCTCGAGCTCTGCGGCGATCGCGTCGAGCGGAAAGAATGCATCCTGCAACTTTCGGATCGCGCGGAGGCGCACGAGATGCTCGCGGCCGTACGCCGTGTCCTTGCCCTTGAAGGCGGGCGCGCGGAGGAGCCCTCGCTGCACGTAGTAACGAACCGTTCGTGCCGAGGTGCCTGCCGCACGCGCCAGCTCGTCGAGCTTGTAGGTCTCGTCGTTCACCCCTCTACTCTGATTCTAGACACCAATACTGTCAAGTCGACAGTTCCAGATTTCCGCGCCTTTTTTCCAAGCCTACGGTCCCTTCCCCCGGTTTTTTGACCCCTCCAACGAAGAGGTAGTAGACGGGAAGGACATGGCTCGCCGGCAGAACTCCCACGCCATCTCGGGCGTGCTCGCGGCCCTTGCGACCACGGTGGTGCTGTCCGTCGTCGCGTGCGGGACGTCGCCGGTCGGGGTCGAGGCGTGCCAGCGGATCGAGAAGGTCCGCTGCGAGAGCGCGCCGGGCTGCAACATCGATCTCGGGCACCCCGTCCACAACGGAGACACCCCGTCGAAGGCGGTCGCGGCCTGCATCCGCTACTACGACGACCAATGTCTTCACGGGCTCGTCACGACGACAGAGCCGGGGACGCAAGACGTCGACGCGTGCATCAACGCGATCACGACGGGCTCGTGCGATGTCGTGAAGTCACCCGAGACGAACGCCGCGTGCTCGTTCCTCATTCCGCCGAGCGCAGCGCCTGCCTCGCCGGCCGACGCCGCCGCGACCGACAGCGCAGCCGCGAGCGACGCGCAGGCTGACGGCGGCTGAGGTCGCTCGGCGCGGCTCAGTTGCAGGTCGCGTCGTCGAGCGTGATCGAGACGGTGTCGACGAAGAACGCGATCGGGTGAACGCCTCCGGTCGACGCGGTGAAGCCAATCGCGACGATCGGTGAAGGAGTCACCGCGACGTCGTCGAAGACGCTCGTGGTGGTGACCTTCGTCGACACCTTGCCGTTCGCGAGCTTCACGGACGTGTTGCGCCACGAGTCGTAGACGCCGGTCCATGGACCGCTCTTGATCACGTGCCAGTCGTACGACGCGGGAGAGCCACGCGTGCTGTCGATCTTGAGCAGGCTGAACGACGGCGAAGACGTGTCGTTGATGCCGCTGTTGCGGTAGCCGTCGAACGCGAACGCGTAGCCGGAGATGCCGGGCTGGATCCCGAGCCCCGCGCCGGTCACCGCGCCTGTGCCGAGCGCGTTCGCGTCCTTCGCGGTGATCCACGTGAACGTGAGGCCGTCTCCGATGTCCGTGTAACCATCGGTGCGCGCGTAGTAGGTGAACGTCGCGGTGAACGACGTCGCCTTCGCGGTGGGCACCCAGAACATCCCCGCGGCCGTGCCCGGCGTATCGAGCGGAATGAGCCGCGCGTAGGCATTGCCGTTCGCGCTGCTCTGCGAGACCGGCCCGTAGGTCGTCCACTTCGGCAAGATGCCGTCGGCGAAGGTGTCGGTGATCGACGTCGTGCATCCCGCGTCGCTCTTCGGCGGGCCCGCGTCCGGGATCGGCGTCTCCCCGTCGATGACGTCGGCGTCGGGCGGGGTGTCGAGGCTGCCGCCCTCGAGGGTGGGCGTGTTTGGCGTCGATGGATCCGACGGGGAGGTCGACGCCTCGACGAAGCCCGCGTCCGGAGACGCCTCTCCGACCAGATCGACGCCGCAGGCGACGGCGATGGACGCGGTGCCCGCGCCGCAGAGTCCGGCGATCGCGAGCAGGAAGGGTGCGCGGTTTCGGTTCATGGAGAGACGCCTCGCGAAGCCCCGAGCCCTAACACTGTTACATGCAAGGCCCGAGAAGCTCAATCTTCGACGTCGATCGTCACTTCGCTCGTGATTTCGAGGGCTCCTTCCATGAGCGCCTCGAGCGGCGTCTCCGGATCCTCGTCCTGCTCCATCCCCTCGACGGCGATGCGCACACGCGATGCGTGCATGTGGTCGCCGAGCTCGACCCGCCAGAACGACGGGTCGTCACCGCTACGGCACCCCAACGTGAGCGACGGCGAGGCCAGGATCGTGAAATTGCTGCCTGCGGGCTGACGCTGCTCGCTCACGTGCCGGTGACCGTGCATCACGGTCGTGATCCCGATCTCGTCGAAGACCTCCGCGGCGGACCGCGCGTCGTCGAGGCGCATGCCGATCTCGCTCGGCGCGCGCCGGCCGACGCCGTGCGGCAACGGGACGACGTGATGATGGAGGAGCGCGATGCGATGGCGTGCGCTCGTGAACTCCGGTCGCTTGCCGAGCTCGCGCAAATAGTCGAGCTGCGCTTGGCCGAGGCCGCCGTTGTGGCGAAAGAAGCGACGCTGCGGGCGCGCGCACGAGTCGAGGCCCACCATCACCGTGTCGGCTTCGGGGAAGTGCTTCCACCACGCGCCCGTCGCGTGAAGCTCGAGGCCGAGGCGCTCGGCGAACGCCTTCCAGTTGGCGCGCTTCGTCGCGTGGGTGGGCTTCGGGCGGCCGCTGCCACGCATCGGAAACAGATAGAGGTCGTGGTTGCCGGGAATGGCGAACAGCATCCCCTTGTCTTTGAAGCGCGCGAACGCGGACTCGACGAGCTCGAAGCCCACGCCGTCGTCGGTGAGGTCGCCGGTGATGACGACCGCGTCGGCGCCCGCCTCTTCGATCGCCGCTGCCGCGCGGAGGAGGCGGATGTTCGAGTTGCGCGGCGTCGCGTCGAAGAGGTGCCGGAGCGCCGCCGGGCTCGGCAAGTGCTTCGCGAGGACCGCCGCGCGCCGTGCCTCGAGGCGGCATGCCTTCGCCGCGGCTCGCTCGACCGGATCGAGCAGACCTCCGCTCTCCTTCACCCCGGGGATCGGGTGGATGTAGCCCTGTGGATCGACGAGCCCGATCTTCGCGCGCCGCTTCCCCTTCTCGTGCAGGACCCGCCATCCCGCTTCTTCCCAGACGACGTCGTACTTGGCGTCGAGGGCCGCGGCGACGTTCGCGCTGCGTTTGACCACGCGAAGCCGGTCGTGGAACGTGTCGCCAAACTCGGAGACGTGAAAGTCCGAGACGTGGGCGATGACGAATCCCATCTGCTTCTTATAGCTCGCCCAGCTCGCTCGCCTACTTCACGTGCTCTCGCGGCACCACGAGCATGACGGTCGGGTCACATTCCCGCGAGGATCTTGTAGCCGTCGCCCTCGGGGAGAAGCTCGAGCCTGTTGTCGGCGACCGTGTGCTTCCACTCCTCGCCCTTCAGGCCAGGGATGCGGTAGCTCGCCGAATACGTGTACTCTACAAACACGCGCTTGTTCTCGGCGACGCTCACCTTGCGGTAGCGGATCTCGTAGCGGATCGTCTGCGTCTTGACGAAGGTGGACGTGAGGTAGTCCTTGAGCCCGTCGTAGTCGATGTCGTCTTCCGCCGCGGTGTTGCCGCCGTCCTCGTAGTAGCGCGGGCTCGCCATCCCGAGCAGGCGACCGACGTCTTTGTCCTCGACCGCGTGGCGGTACTCCTCGCAGAACGCGATCACCTTGCGGTTCGCGCTGGTGTCTTCGACGTCCGTGTTGGGGATGAACGATTTCGAGCAACCCGTCGCGAGCGGCGCGAGGAGAAGCGCACCCATCACGAGCAGAGCGGAGCCAAATTTCCCTGTCCTCATCATCAGCCGACCTTCACACATCGTAACAGAATGAGCGTCGTCGCATTCCTCTCTTAGCGCAGCTGAAGTCGCATTGCAGGAATGTCATCACCGAGGTGGTTACGTCGACTTTATGGACAGTTTGGCAAAGGCTCCGAGCGGAAGATTTCGCGTCGAGGGCACCCTCAGCTCGCCGCCGCGCGCCTCGAAATTTCCGCGGTCGCGCACGAGCGGCAGGAGCCCCTCGTAGCCAAGGCCCGGCGTGGGCGCGAGCCCCGCGGGCGCCGCGAAGGCAGACGACTCGACGGCGATCTCGAAGCGGCCTTCGCGCGGGTCGGCGCTGACGAGGAGCGCGATCGCGCCGCTCGACCCCGGCTCGCCGAGGTAACGCCGCGAGGCCTCCCCGACCTCGTCGGCGGCGATGACGAGGACGCGGTCGGCGCTCCTCGTCCGCACGAGATCGGCGGCGACCGCAAGTGCTTCGATACCTCCATGCGGACCTCCGCCGACCGCGAAGGCCGGACCCCGCAGCGAGAAGGCCACCGCGCATTCGCCAGCGGCCGCGTTCGGCGTCGTGTACGGGAATCGCCGCGGCTCCGCGCGCGCCGCGCCCGCGCTCGCGATGCGCGCCTGGAAGCGTCCGTTCGTCTCGATCGTCGCGAGGCTGTGGCCGACGATGACGCCCGTGCGATCGCGTGAGACGTCGAGGTCGACGCCGCCTTCGCGCGCCAGCTTCGCGATCGCGGCGAGGCTCAGCCGAACGAGATCGTCGGCGCGGGCGATGCGGTCCTGTCCGTAGCCTGTGCGCTCCTCGAGGATCGCGGGGGCCGTCTCTTCGTCGCTCCCATGCACGAGCACCGCGTGCGAAGCGAAGGCGGGCCTCCAAGCCTCCATGTCTCCTTTGGGATCACGCTCGAGCACCAGCGCGGCGTTGACGCCGCCGAACGCCGACGAGAGCTTCAGCGCGCGCGCGATCGGCGCCGTCGCCGGACGGGTCTCGTCCGCGAGCATGATGCCTTCTTCCGCCTTCCCCTCCCCCACCGATCCGGGGACGACCTGGCGATCCATCGCGTCGATCGCGGCGAGCAGCTCGAGCGCGCCGGCGGCGCCGAGCGTGTGCCCGATCACGCCCTTGAAGCCGAAGACGGGCGTCGCGAGATCGATCGCACTTGGGATCTCCATCTTGGGGGGCGCGACGTTCCTTCGGAAAGATCGCGCGATCGCCTGCGCCTCCGACGTGTCGTTCTGGAGCGTGGCGGTGCCGTGCGCGCTCACGAGATCGACGCTCGCCTGCCCCGCCTCGGCGAGCGCGTGCTTCGCGGCGCGCGCGAGCCCTTCGCCGCTCGGATCGGGCGCGGTGAGGTGCGTCGCGTCGCACGTCACGCCAAACCCCGAGACGAACGCATACGCGCGCGTAGAGGATGCGGGCGTGAGCGCGATCACCGCGGCGCCTTCGCCGAGCGCGAGGCCGTCGCGACCCACGCGGAAAGGAAGCGGACCGCGATCGGTGCAGGTCGCACGCAGGCTCTCGAACCCCGCCGCGACGAACACGCTGACGGCGTCGTAGCCGCCGCAGAGCGCGAGATCGCAACGATCTTCGAGGAGCCAGGCGCGCGCGAGGCCGATCGCGATCGTGCTCGAGGCGCACGCCGCGAGCACGCACGCCACGGGCGCGAGCGTGCCGTCCTGGGTGAGCGGCACGCGCTCGATCACGGCGGCGACGGGCCCGATGTACGTGGCCGCGGTGACGTGGCGTGCATCGGCCCCCGTGCCGCGCGCCCACGACTCGAACGAGCGCATGCCTCCGCTCGACGTCCCGATCGCGAGGCCGACGCGACGCCCGCGCCACGACGGATCGACCTCGTCGAGCTCACGCGTGCACCCGCGAAGCGCTCGCTCGAGCAGCACAGCGGCGCGATCTTCGTCTGGTGGCATCGCGATCGACGCGTGCGCGCGCGCGACGAACGGGCGCGTGAGCCCTGCGGCGGCGAGCTCGTCGTCACGCCGGACGAGGCTCGTTGGACGCTCGTGCGGGCGGCCCGTCGAGAACGCCGCCTCCCCTTCTCCGAGCGCAGAGCACGCGCCGCGCGCGACGATCGCGATCCTCAAAGGTCCGTGCCCTTGTCGTCGGGATCGAAGAACGCGGCCGGGTCGGGCTCCTCGTTGAGCACCTCTTCGACCACGACGAAGACGCGCATGCCCCACTCACCGTCGATGTAGCGACCGCGCGCGCCGGCGCGAGGAGAGAGGCCGCGACCCGACCACTCGAGCCCTTCGGTATGGCCCGACTCGCGTCGGATCGCGACGAAGCGCTCGCCGTCGGTGCGCATCGTCACCGTCGCGGGGCCATCACGAAGCAGAAAGGCGGCCTCTGCGCGGCTCGAGCGCGCGAGCACGAGCTCGCCGTCGAGCGGCGAGAGGAACCACCAGCGAAGAAAGCCGATCGGGAGCCCGCGTGCCTCCGCGAGGTTCGTCCCTCCACGCCGCCGCAGGTTGATCGACGGGATCTCGAAGCGATAGCGGTCGGGCGTGACCCAGATGTCGAGCGCCGTCGTCCCTCCCGGCCCGAGGAGCACGAGGCGCACGGCGTGCTCTGGGCTCACCGCGACGGCGCCGCGCGCCGAGAACATCTGCCCCGTGCGCGGATCGACGACGCCGACACGAACACGCTCGACGTAGGGCTTTCGCGGAAGCTCGCCGCGCATGCGGGCGAGGCGCTCTCGTGAGAGCGTCCACTCCGCTTGCCCTATCTCGGGCACCTCTGCGTGCCGCTTCGGATCGCCGCCGATCACGGTGTAGAGCGCGTGCTCCGGCGGCGGCGCGGGCCGGCACCCCGTGGTCGCGCCCGCGAGGATCGCGAGCACGGCGACCCAGCGCGCAAGCGCGCGCATCACGCCCGACCGTCGCGAGAAGGAGGCCACACCGTTCCAGCGTAGCTCCACCCGCGCGCACTTCCCACGAAGAGCGCGCCCGAAGCATCTCCTCGTGCGACTTTGGCGGCGGCGACCGCGATGCCGATCGCGCCTGCGGCCTCGTGCGTCCCGGTGACGTCGCCGCGCGCCATCACACGCGGGCACATGCTCCAGCTCTTCGCGACGTCGCCGAGATCGGCGCCGGCGTGACCGAGGACGACGACGCCGCGTCCGTCGCTCGGCGCAGGCGAGATCGACGGCGCGCCGCCGCTGAGCCCATTCGTGCGCCACACGACCATCTCGCCGATCCGCGCGAGCACGCGCACGTCGTCCGTGTCGGCGGCGAGCGCGATCGCGGCGGCGCCTTCGCGACGCTGGTCGCCTTTGCCTTCTTCCCCGCCGAACAGGACCGAGAGCACCTCCTCGACGATCGCGCTTCGCTCCTCGACCGCGCCGGCGACGATCCGCTCGGCCTCTCCTGCGGCGATGAGCTCGCACGCTTGAAGCACCGCGCACTCGCCCGACGCCGCGAGATCGGCGACGAGGAGCGCGGGGCCGACGAGCCCGTGGTAGATCGACACGTGGCCTGCGGGTGAGCTCGGGACGAGGCTTGGAAAGTCCGCCGGCTTCACGAGGCGCGGGCCCTTGTCACGCAGCCGGCGCATGAACTCCGCCGTGCCGTCGACCGCGCCGAACGCGATCCCGAGGACGACGCCCACTTCGCGCTCGTGCGCGTCCCGCTCGACGCCGAGCGCGCGACCGCACGCCACCGCCGCGAGGCGCGACGCGCGATCGAGCCTGCGCGCGCGATCGGGATCGAGCGCGTCATCCGGGAGGGTGACGCTCTTGGCCTCGGCGGCGCCCGTCAAAGCGTCCGCGGCGTCTTCGCCGGAGAAGATGCCGCGCGGGGTGACGACGCTCACGCCCGTCACGACCACGCCTCGCTTCAGCGGCGAGATGGGCGAAGGAGCATCGGCGCTGATTTGGTCCGCGGCGCCGAAGACGAGCGCCGTGTCCATCCCGCCAAAGCCGAACGAGCTCGAGATCGCCGCGCGGATCTTGACGCCGTGAACGGCCGCGCGGACGTGGTTGAGCTCCGCGCACTCGGGATCGACGTTCTCGAGGCCACCCGTCGGAGGGATCACGCCCCGATCGATGGCGAGCGCCGTGAGGACGGCTTCGATCGCGCCCGCCGCCGCGAGCGTATGACCGATCATGCCCTTCTGGCTCGAGACTGGGACGCGCGCGAGCTCCGCGCCGAGGACGCGCGCGAGCGCCTTGGCCTCCATCGGATCGTTCAGCGGAGTGCCGGTGCCATGGGCGTTGACGTAGTCGACGTCGCGGGCCGCGAGGCCAGCGCGGGCGAGCGCACGCTCCATCGCGTCGCGCGGCGCGCGGCCGCTCGCCTCGGGGTTCGTGATGTGGTGCGCCTCCGATCGGGACGACCACCCGAGGAGCGTGCAGATCGCACGTGCTCCCCGCGCCTTCGCGGCCGCCGCGCCCTCGAGCACGACCAGCCCGGCACCTTCGCCGAGCGTGAGCCCGCGACGGGCGACGTCGAACGGGCGCGCGCCGGCGGGATCCGACGCGGCGAGCGCGTTGAACCCGCTCACCGTCACGCGGCAGAGGGCGTCGGCGGCGCCGCAGAGGACGGCGTCGACGAGGCCAAGCCGGAGCCACGTCGCGCCGATCAAGAGCGCGTTCGCGCCGCTCGAGCAGGCGCTCGAGATCGTGCGCACCCGCGTGAACGGCAGGCCGAGCTCGCGCACGAGGCGATCGGTCGGCGCGCTCAGCGGATGGCTGAGCATCTTCGAGAGCGCGGAGGTTCGCTCGTCGGCGCCGGGCGTGGGAGAGAGGAGCGTCGCGAGGAGCGACTCCGTCTCGAACATGCCTGCCGTCGTCCCGCCGAGCACGAGCCCGATGCGTCCGACCTTCGCGGTCAGGCTGGCCTCGCGCATGGCGCCGCGCGCGGCGATCATCGCGAGCTCGCTCGTGCGAGAGATCGCGTCGCCGGCCGGGACCTCGAGGCCTTTGATCTCCGCCACGAGCTTCGCGCGGATGTCGCCTGGGTCGAAGAGCGTGAGCTCCGACAAGCCGCGCTCGCCGCGGACGATCCTGTCGAATGTCTCGGAGGCGTCGACTCCGAGTGCGGTGATCGCGGAGGCCCCCGTGACCGCGATGATCACGCGGTGTCGCCTTCGCCCTTGTGCGCTCGCGATGCCGTGATGAACTCGGCGAGCGAGCTCACCGATCGAAAGATCGGCCGCGCCTCGTCACCCTCCGGGACGCGCACCCCGAACTTCTCCTCGACGAGCATGGCGATCTGGAGGGCGTCGAGCGAGTCGAGCCCGAGACCACCTTCACCAAAGAGTGGAGCGTCGTCCTGGATCCCGTTTGGGTCTTTGCCCGAGAGGTTCAGCTCGGAGACGAGAAGCGTTTTGATCTGGAGGGTAAGGTTCGAGTCTGGCATCGAAAAAACCAGCGGATTTCGAGTACCACGGGGCTGACCTCGCGCCAATGTCTTGCTCGCTTCCCCGAACCGGAAACGTGCCGTGAAACGCGCCCGGGGCGCGAAGATCCGCACGCACCTCGCACGTGGACGCTCGTGCTGCCAGGCGGGCAAAGGATCGCAACTATCCGCGAGAAGATCCTTCCGAGCCGTTGTAGAAAGGGAGCGTTCCTCACGGAGATGAAAAAAGATGGGCGCGCTCGTCAACTACCAAACCGAAAAGGGTGTCGCGGTCCTCACCCTCAACGATCCGCCGGTCAACGCCTACAGCTACGAGATGCTGAAGGAGCTCGACGCCTGCATCCTCGAGGCACGCTTCGACAACGACGTGCACGTGATGGTCATCACCGGCCACGGCGACAAGTTCTTCAGCGCCGGGGCGAACATCAACATGCTCCGCGAGGCGGACGCGACGTTCAAATACTACTTCTGCCTCCACGCCAACGAGACGGTCTCACGCCTCGAGCAGACGCCGAAGCTCGTCATCGCTGCGATCAACGGGCACTGTGTCGGCGGAGGTCTCGAGATCGCACTCGCCTGTGACATGCGCATCGCGCGCGGAGGTGAGTTCCAGTTTGGCCTCCCCGAGGTCGCGCTTGGCGTCCTCCCCGGCACCGGCGGCACGCAGAGGCTCGGCCGCCTCGTCGGCAAGTCGCGCGCGATCGAGCTGATGGTCGAGGGCGCGAAGATGAACGCGCAGCGCGCGGTCGATCTCGGTGTCGTCAACAAGGTGTGGCAGGCCGAGTCGAACGACGAGTTCCTTCGCATGGTCGTCGACTACGCCCACGGCTTCTGCCCGCCGAGCGGCGCCGCGATGGCGGTCGGCCGAATCAAGCGCGCGGTGCAGAGCGGGCTCGAGATGGGGATCGAGCAAGGTCTCGCCTTCGAGCGCGAGCTTCAAGCGGAGCTCTTCAGCTCGAACGACGCGAAGGAAGGACTCGCCGCCTACGGCGCGAAGCGTAAGCCGAGCTTCAAGGGCCGCTGAGGTCTCAGCCCTCTTCGAGCTTGCGCTCTTCGGGGGCGTCGTCGGGCGGCAAGACCCCGACGACATCGACGATCGACGTCGCCGTCGCCGCCTTCTTGAGCCAGTCGTCGATCGTGGGTCCGTCGGCGCGCGCGATCGCGCGCTTGGCCTCGATCGGCGCGACGATGTTGCGCGCGGTGAGGACGGCGTTCAACGCGGCGCGGCGGCCGGCGAGCTCGTCGGCCTTGGTCTTGTCGTCGACGACCTTCGGCGGCGGCGGCTCGATGAGGACACCGGCGGCGAAGAGGTACTCGATGAGCTCGGGCGCGAGCTCGATGCCGTCTTCCTTCTTGAGCCTTGCGAGGTTCTGCTCGGTCGTCTCGGCCGCTTTGAACATGCCGACGACGTCGTAGAGATCGCGATCGAGCGCGAACGAGTCGAAGCGATGGTAGGTCGTCACGACGACCTTCTCGCCGACGTGATCCTCCTTCATGCGCGCGTTACGGACGAGCGTGGCGGGGAGGATCTTGTTCGTGAGCTTGTCGTACGTGCTCTGGAGATCGCGGACGTAGACCTTGCCCTCGTCCGACTGATCGACGTTCAGGCGGAACTCCTCGACCTTGATCGCGTTCACCCACTCGTAGCACTGGATGTAGAACTCCTCCTCGCGCCCGACCCACTGCCCCCACCACTTGGTGTAGTCGGCGTCCTTCGGCGGGAGGTCGTCGATGTCCTCGGCGGTGAGCGTTCCCTTGCGGGCCGGCGGCTCCGAGAGGCGATTGTCGATCGCGAGCTGCGCATGACGAACGAGCTGGCGTTGGACGTGCGAGAGGTAGCTCTTCAGCGCGTTCCAGAAGTCGTAGCCGCGCTGCCCGCCGTCGTACTTGCAGTAGTAGGTCGAGCAGACCATCTCGCGATGACGCCAGATCGTGCAGCTCGCCTCGAGGTTGTTCGTGTCGAAGTACGGGCACGTGAGGCTCTTCGCGCGGCCGAACGCAGGTCCGTAGCCCTGCATGATCAGCGTCATCTTCGCGGGACGCGTGAGCCAGTGAGGCGACACGCCGATGCGCGACTTGATGACCTTGCGGACGCGCTCCTTGCCTTCCTGCATGTCGGGCGCCGGATCCGCGAGGATCGCCCCGACGAGGAAGTTCGGCAGCTGCGGGAAGTAGGTGCAGCACTTCGCGTCCGGAAGGAAGTACTCCATCGGGACAGGCGAAGGCTCGCCCTTGTCGCACATCGCGCAGCTGTCGCACGTCGCGCGGGTTTCCTTCGGCTTCGGCCGATCGAACTGCTCGTCGAAGAGCCTTCGATAGACCGGCGCAAGCATTCCTCGAAGCGTTTCGTCGCCCATCTGTCCGAGAGGAATAGCAGATGCGGGGCGTTTTAGGGCCAGGCTGATACAGGCTCACGAGCCCGAGCTTCGAGGCATCCCGCTCCGCCACCCCGCAGCACGACCAGGCGTTACCTCAGCCAGCGCGCGCGAAGAGCTTCGCGTAGTAGTCGCTGATCGCGTCGCCGCCGAGGCGCGTGAAGAACGTCGAGTACGCCATCCAGATCGCGAGACCGTTGAGGTCGCGGAACATCGGCGGCAAGTAGCGCGGCGGCTTGATCACGCCATCGTTCACGCGACGCGCGAGCACCGGCACGTCCTCGTGCGCGACCTTGCCGACGAAGAGGTACGGCAAGAGGTCGACGCGGTTGTGCTGGATCGCGCTTCGGATGAAGGCGTAGTTGAGGACGATGCCCTTGCAGTAGCAGGCGTCCTTCGTGAACGGCGCGCCGCCCTCGACGACGCCGCCGCGAAAGATGCGGCGCGTGTTGTGAAAGCACTCCTCTTCGTCGTAGCCCTCGGTGCGGAACCACTCGAAGACGTCGAGGAAGCTCGCGCCGTCCTCGGCCTTGTCGACCGCGAGCACGCGATCGTTGAGCCTCCGCGCGCGGCGCGGGTACGTGCGAAACGTGAAGATCTCGCAGAGCGCCGCGAGGCCCTCTTGCACCGTCGTCGTGCGGGGCGGTCCCTTCGAGAGCCATCGCGCCACCGTCTGCGCCTGGCCGTTGAGCGAGGTCGCGACGTGCACCCATCCCTCGTGCACCTCGAGGATGTCGATGTCGCGCTGCGAGAACATCGCGCCCGATCGGATCTTGACGTAGTCGCTCCCCGCGGCCGCGTCGCTGAGGATCGTGTCGTCGATCTCGACGCGGATCGAGGCGTCGCCGAAGTAGCTCGTGAGCCGCTGGTTCAGCTCCGCGGCGGCGTCGGCGGCGGGGATGTTGCGCTCGTATTGCATCCCGAGCAGCGTCTCGTCGATGTTCGTCAGGATCTCGTAGAGGACGTGGCCGAGATCGCGCAAGGTCGCGATGCCGTCGGGGAACTTGTCCTTCGGCGAGCCATAGAGCTTGCGCGAGTACGCGTAGAAGACCGGCGTGCCGCGCGCCGCGAGCATGCGCACGACGTCGCGGTACTCGAGCGCCGTCCGGCCGAGGATCGCGCCGATCGCGTCCGACTCGCCGAGCTCGCGATCGACGTCGCGCGCGATCTCCTCGAACTCCGCGACCTTCACGTTCGGATCGAAGCCGAGGTCGTAGCGATCGTAGTAGTCGGTGCCGACCTTCGGCAGCTCGCGGTAGCGCGCCTTCTTGAACTGCTCTTCGATGTCGTTCTCCCAGCGCACGGCCTGGAGCACGCGAATGGGCTTCTGCCCATCGACGATGCGCTGCGCGAGCCCGGCGACGATCTCCTTGTACGATCGCCACGGGCCTGCCGCCGGCAGCGGCGGGATCGACGGATGCCTGGGCTCGTCCTCCGAGGCGGGCGGCGGCGGAGGCGGACGCGACGGCCTCGGCGGAGGAATGCTCGCGCTCCGCGCCTTCTTCGCCGACGGCTCCGACTCGGGCGCGATCGGCGGAAGGCTCCCGCTCTGCCGCCCGTTCGTCCCATTCGCCTTCGCGTCGGCCTTCTCGGCCTTGTCCGCCTTCTCGGCCTTCTCGGCTCTCTCTACCTTGTCGGGCTTGTCGCCCTTGGCTTTGGACTCTTCTTCGTCCTTCGCCTTCTTGCGGTCGCTCTCTCCCGATGATCCCGAGGACCCACGATCCGCCATTCTTCCCCTATTTTTGCACTCCGATGGGTGCAATATCCAGCAAATTGCATTACTCGTGTCGGCCGGCGTCTCCCTCGTCTTCGATTCTTCGACACACTTCGTTTGCACACATCCGCTCGGCGCATGATCATCCGCTCGCTTCACGTCTATCCGGTCAAGGCCGCGCGTGGGATCACGCTCGAGAAGACCGATGTGCTTCGGACTGGGCTCGCGCACGATCGCCGCTTCATGGTGGTCGATGACGCGGGCGCGTTCGTCACGCAGCGGCGCCACCCCGAGATGGCGCTCGTTCGAACATCCATAAGCGCCGACGGCCACTCGCTGCAGCTCTCCGTCGCGGGCGACCGCGTGGTCACGATCCCGCTCCATCCAGAGACCGCGCGCGAGCCCAAGCGCGTCCGCGTGACGGTGTGGAAGGACGAGGTCGACGCGATCGACGTCGGCGGTGAAGGCGCCGAGCTCTTCTCGGACCACCTGAAGATGCGCTGCTCGTTCGTCTACATGCCGCCCGAGACGATCCGCTCGGTCGAGCAGCCCTATGGTCGCCCTGGAGACCATGTCGGGTTCGCCGATGGCTACCCTGTCCTCGTCGCGTCGCTCTCGTCGCTCGCGCACCTGAACGAGCGCCTCGTCGAGAATGGCTCGGCGCCAGTCCCGATCGATCGCTTCCGCGCCAACATCGTGATCGACGGCGACCCGGCCGACCCGTACGGCGAAGAGCGCGCGGGCGCGATCGCGATCGCGCGCGCAGGGACGTCGTTCGAAGACGGAACGAGCCTCGTCCTTCGGATGCCGAAGCGATGCTCGCGCTGTCAGGTGGTCACCGTCGACCAGCGCACCGCCGAGGTCAGCAAGGAGCCGCTCCGCACGCTCGGCGCGTACCGCACCGAGGCGAACTACGTGTACTTCGCGATGAACGCGATCCCCGACCTACGCGACGCGCCGGCGGAGATCGCCGCCGGCGATCACGTCCGCTTCACGAACGCCTCGTAGCTAGCGCGTCGCGCTCTCGACGACGGTGCGCAAGACGTCGGTGTCGCGGACGCCCTCGGCTTCGGCGCGGTAGCTCATCACGAGGCGGTGGCGAAGGACGGGGACGACGAGGGCGCGGACGTCATCGACGTCGGCCGCCGCCTCTCCGCGGAGCGCCGCGCGTGCCTTCGCCGCGAGGACGAGCGCCTGCGATCCGCGCGGGCCTGCGCCAAAGCGAACGTACTCGGCGACCTCGCGCGGCGCGTGCGGAGACGGGGCGCCGTGCGCGTCCTTCGGGCGCGTCGCGCGACCGAGCGCGACGGCGAGCTCGATCGCGGCGTCGGTGACGGGGATGCGCGGCACGAGCGACTGCAACGCACGAACGTCGTTCGACGAGAGGACGCGCGGGATCGTGCCGACGTCGGCGCTCGTGGTCCGCCGGGCGATCTCACGCTCCTCGACCTCCGACGGGTAGTCGACGTGGATCTCGAGGAGGAAGCGATCGAGCTGCGCCTCGGGCAACGGGTAAGTGCCCTCTTGCTCGATCGGGTTACGCGTCGCGAAGACCTGGAACGGATCGGGAAGCTGGTGCGTGCGCGTGCCGACGGTGACGCGGCGCTCCTGCATCGCCTGCAGGAGCGCGGCCTGCGTCTTCGGCGGCGTGCGGTTGATCTCGTCGGCGAGGATCAGGTTGTGGAAGATCGGGCCGGCGAGGAACCGCACGCGGCGGTGCACGATGCCTTGGTTGTCCTCGTCTTCTTGGAGGACGTCCGTGCCGGTGATGTCGGCCGGCAACAGGTCGGGTGTAAACTGCACGCGTCCGAACGAGAGGTCGAGCGCCTCGGCGAGCGAGGCGACGAGCAGCGTCTTCGCGAGGCCCGGCACGCCGACGAGCAGCGCATGCCCGCGCGCGAGGAGCGCGACGAGCATGAGGTCGACCACCGCCTCTTGCCCGACGACCTTGTGACCGATCGCCTCGTGGAGGGCCTTGCTTGCCCGCGCGGCCCGCGCGAGGAGCTCGACGTCGCTTGGTCGGGCCTCGGGCTCTCCGCCGCCGCTCTCTCGTCCCGCCTGCGCGCTACCGCTTTCCACGATCGTCTGTTCGCACGAGCGCGGCCAGGCTGTCAAAGGGGGTTTCGCAGCCGAGCCGCCGCTCGGCGCAGAAACCCACCGCCGGCTGCGCCCTTTGTTTGCGACCGCGGCGCGGCGCGTGTAGACGCTAGCCATCCCGGAAATGGCGGCGCTCGTCCTCTTTCAACAGCTCGGCTCGGGGTCTGCCTCGGCGGCGGCGGGCTCGCGCGCGGCGCCTGCTGACACCGCGACCGAGATCGTCACGCGCCCGGATCCCGGCCTCGCGCGTGGCAAGTGGGAAGCGCCGGCGTGGGTCTTTTGGACGATCCTCGCGCTCGTGATCGTCTCCGCTGCGGCGTACGTGCTCCATCGCGCGGGTGTCTTCACCTTCAAGAAGAAGAGCTCCACGGACGCGCCGCCGCCGTCCTCCAAGATGCGTGGCCGGTAACGAGAGCACGTCCACCAGGGTTGCTAGAGGTCCCTCTTCGTGAAGAACAACATCCGCCGCCTCCTCGTCGCCATGCTGCTCGGCGTATGCGTGTATGGTGCATTCGTCATCTACAGCGGGCTCGACAAGATCGGCGAGTCGCTCCAGCACTTCCACTTCAGCGCGTTCCTCGCCGCGTGTGGCCTCGCCTTCGGCAACTACGTCCTTCGTTTCTTGAAGTGGGAGTTTTACCTCGGCCGCCTCGAGATCCGCGGCGTGAAGAAGCTCGATAGCTTCCTCACGTTCCTCTCGGGCTTCGTGCTCACCGTCACGCCCGGCAAGGTCGGCGAGGTCTTCAAGTCGCTCATCCTCTTCGAGACGTACGACGTGCCGATGGCACGCACCGCGCCGATCGTCGTCGCCGAGCGCGCCACCGACGTCATCGGCATCGTGCTCCTCATCATCTACGGCGCGTCGGTCGGGTTCTCGGGCGGGCTCGTGTGGGCTGGCATCGGCGCCGGGCTCGTGCTCGCGCTGCTCGTCGTCATCGGCAACCGCAAGCTCTCGTTGTCGCTCATCGGCGTGGTCTCACGCCTGCCGGGCCGGCTCGGCAAGGTCGCGCCGAAGCTCGAGGTCGCCTACGAGAGCCTCGCGACGATGCTCAAGCCGCAGAACCTCTTCATCCCGAGCCTCCTCAGCGCCGGCGCGTGGATGCTCGAGTGCCTCGCGCTGTGGGTCATCTTGCAGGGCTTCGGCGAGAAGATCAGCGTGCCGCTCGCGACGTTCTTCTATTCGACGAGCACGCTCGTCGGCGCGATCATCCCCGTCCCTGGCGGGCTTGGTGTCACCGAGAGCGCGCTCATGGGACAGATGACCGAGCTCGGTCACGTCGAGCGATCGACGTCGACCTCCGCGATGATCCTCGTGCGCTTCGCGACGCTCTGGTTCGCCGTCATCGTCGGCTTCGTCGCGCTCACCTGGATGAAGCGCCGCCATCCCGGCCTTCTCGCGAAGGACGCGAAGGACGCGAAGGACGCGAAGGAGAAGACCGCCGCAGAGGACGTCGCCTCGGCCGAGAAGAACGCCGGTTGACAAACCGCTCCAGTCTGCCCAAGGTTTCTGGCAAGCAGGTGCTCGGCTAGAAGACTCTCTCGATTTCTCCCCGATTCATCGCCTGACGCACGCGCTCTTCGTTCGGCTCTCGAGCCTCGAATGGATGGAGCGCGCGGCGTGGACGCCTGGGGTCCGACGAAGGCGGGTCTTCGCTGCATTCCTCAATCATTGCGGGGTGGTAGGAGTGGTTCCTACGCCGGGATAGCCTCCCGGAGAGGCTTGTTCGAACCAGGCCCCCGCAACCATCGCGTCAACGCGCGGGTACGTCGACGAGCACGTGCACGGGGTCCGCCAGGGAGCGGCGCCGAGGCGACCGACGAGGTCCGTCTCGACGCTCTCGCGTCTCGATCCCTACCCCACCACGTTTTCGGTCGCTCCTCTCGAGCCGACCACAGGATTCTCATGCTCACCGATTCCATCGACTCTCGACGACTCATCCAAGACATTCACACCTCCACGCTCGACTGCATTCACCTCAAGTCCGTCCTCCGCGCGACGTGGACGAAGCCCATGGCCGACGAGCAGCGCCGGCTGATCCGCGCGCGACGACACGTCACCGAGCTCCTCGTCCTCCTCGCCGCGTCGAGGCGGAGGCTCCACGTCGTGCATGCGCCTCGCGAGGTGCGGAGCGCGTCGCCGTCCTTCGATCCGTCCACGTGGGACGCGAAGAGCTACAATCTCACGATCGCGAATCGCTTGCTGAAGGACTACGCCCTCGGCGTCGCCGCGAGCGAAGCGCAAGCCGAAGCCCAGGTGGCGTCATGAGCACGATCCGTTCACAGCACGCCGCGCCCCTCGTCGACATCGCCGGCAACCTCACGAACAAGGCGTTTCGTGAAGACCTCCCCCGTGTGCTCGAGCGCGCCGAGCGCGCCGGGGTGCAGAGCATCGTCGTCGCGGGCGTGAGCACGACGACGTCGCGTCGCGGCTGGGAGATGGCGATGGACCGAAAGGCGACGTCCCCCGCGTCGCCGCTCGAGCTGGTCGCGACCGCCGGGATCCATCCGCATCACGCGAGCCAGGCCGGCGGCCCTGGCAGCGCCGCCCTCGATGAGATCCTCGAGCTCGCCACGAAGGATCGCGTCGTCGCCGTGGGCGAGTGCGGGCTCGACTACAACCGTGACTTCTCTCCCCGCGACGTCCAGCGCCGCGTGTTCGAGGCGCAGCTCGAGATCGCCGCGGAGCTGAAGAAGCCCATCTACCTCCACGAGCGCGACGCGCACGAGGACTTCACGAAGATCCTCGAGCGATGGCGCCCGAAGATCGTCCGCGGGGTCGTCCACTGCTTCACCGGCACGCGGTCGATCCTCGAGCGTTACCTCGGGATGGACCTCCACATCGGCTTCACCGGCTGGCTCTGCGACGAGCGGCGCGGCACGCATCTCCGCGAGCTCGTGCGCGTCGTGCCACGCGGACGGCTCATGATCGAGACCGATGCACCCTACATCCTTCCACGCGACATGACCCCGAAGCCCTCGTCGGGGCGTAACGAGCCGGCGTTCGTCGCGCACGTCGCGCGTGCGATCGCGCGCGAGCGCGGGGAGTCGTTCGAGGAGCTCGCCACGCACTCGACGGCGACCGCGCGAGCCTTCTTCGGCCTCTGACGGCGGCGGTCTACCGCCGCGCGGGCGGGCGCGGATCCGCGGCGCGCTCGGGCATCGCGCGGAGCTTCGTCAGCGCGAGCTGGAAGTCCGCCGGCGGCTCGACCTCGAAGCGCATCTTCTTCTTGGTCATCGGGTGGATGAAGCCGAGCACGCGCGCATGAAGCGCGGGGCGATCGAGCTCGACCGCCGCTTCGCGAAGCACCTCGTGCTTCGGCAGCTTGCCGTAGAGCATGTCGCCGAGGATCGGCGTCTTGTTGTCCGCGAGATGCACGCGGATCTGATGCGTGCGGCCCGTCTCGAGGCGGCACGCCACCAAGCTCGCGACGTTCCCGAACGTCTCGAGCGTGCGCACGTGCGTGACGGCGCGCTTGCCCGTCCTCACCTTCGACGAGAAGCGGATGCGATCGCGTGGGTGGCGTCCATGCAGCGTGTCGAACGTGATCGTCCCGACGATCCCTACGCAAATCGCCACATACTCGCGCTCGATCGAGTGCTCGGCGAACTGCGCCTTCAGGTGCTCGCGCGCGCGCGGGTGACGGGCGACGACCATGAGACCGCTCGTCCCTTTGTCGAGTCGGTGGACGATGCCGGGTCGGCTCGCGCCGCTGCCCGCCGATGACGTGTCACCCTCCGCGCGCACGGAGATGCTCGGCCGCTCGTCGATCTCGTCTTCGCCGTCGGGCGGATCGAACACGCCACGCGCGAGGAGCCCGTTCACGAGCGTGCCGCTCTGATGCCCGCGCGCCGGGTGCACGACGAGCCCGGATGGCTTGTCGAGGACGATGAGCGCGTCGTCCATGTACACGACGTCGAACTCGACGCCGGCGTCGGCGAGCGCTTCGGTCCTCGGTGGAGGCTCGGGCTCGACCTCGATGCGCGATCCTTCGTGGAGCTTCTCGGATGCCTTCTTGACGGCGCCGTCGACCTTCACGCCGCCATGCTCGATCCAGCGCTGGAGCTCCGTGCGCGACGGCCCGTCTTCCAGCGCGGAGAGCGTCGACGCGAGGAAGCGGTCGAGACGGCTACCCTCGGCTTCGCGCGGGACGACGAAGCGGAGCGTCCGCGCAGCCCCACCCAGCTTCGGACGCATGACCAGCCTCGTCCGCTCGAGCTTCGTCTCTGTGAAGCGGCGCCCGAGCGCGCGCTACCAGATCCTCGATTTGATGTGCCCCTTCGCCTTGATCAAGATGTCGACGAGGGCGCGGTCGTAGAAGTTCTTCGGATAGAGCTCCGGAGCGACGCGGCGCTTGTAGAGCGCGCGACCTTCTTCGATCTCTTCGGCGAGCGTCTCGAAGAGGTTGTCGTTGGTGATGCCGTTGACGATCTTTTCCTCGTTGTAGAGCGAAAGGTCGCTCGCGATGGCACGGGCCAAACGACGGGCAGCTTCCTCGGTCTCGATGAGCGGCATCTCGGTCTCTCTCTCTTTCCATGCTCAGTATCGCGAAGGGAGCGCACGGATGTCAAAGGGCGGTCACACGGGGGACCTTGTGCTCTATTCTCGTCGTTGTTGTCCAGAAGCGAGGATTTTCGATGAATCAGCAGCCGCCTGGGGGTTTTGGTGGGGGAAGTGGCTATCCGCAACCGGGTCCGATGGTCCCGCCGCAGCCCCCGAAGAGCGGGATGGGAACGGGCGCGATCATCGCCATCGTCGTCGGCGTGGTCGCCCTCGCCCTCGTCGCGATCGTGGGGATCTTCGCGGTCCTCGGCGTTTACGGGACACGTAAGTACATCGCGAACGCGAAGACGGCCGAATCGCGAAACGCGCTCGGCCAGATCGCGAAGGACGCCGTGTCGGCGTACGAACGCGAAGATTTTTCCGGCACCGTGCCGTCAGGCGGGAGCGTCGTCGCCGATCGCCATCTCTGCCCGTCGGCCGAGCGCCCCGTCCCCGCCTCCGTCGCGTCCATCTCGGGCAAGAAGTACCAGTCCGCGGCCGCCGAATGGAGCGGCGATCGGGGCTGGAGCTGCCTCAAGTTCGAGATGATGGCGCCGCAGTACTACCAGTACAACTACGCGAGCACGCCGAGCGCGTTCACCGCGACCGCCAAGGGCGACCTCAACGGCGACATGGTCCTCTCGACGTTCGAGATCGAGGGCCAGGTCCAAAACGGCGCCGTTCACGTCTCGCCGTCGATCAAAGAGACGAATCCCGAAGAATAAGCAGGGACGAACCCACGGCGATTTCTGCTAGAAAAGCCTACGAATGGCCACGAATTTCCCGACGCTCACGGCAGCGATCGAGGACGCCGCCAAGGCGGATCCGACGTTCGGCTTCCGCTTCATCTCCGACGATGGAGTGCCCGGCTTTGGCAGCGCGACTTCGAGCGAAGCATCGTTTTCGTACACGGCGCTCGAGCGCGCCAGCGCGCGGTATGGGGGCGCTCTTCAAGCGCTCGGTCTGCGCAAGGGCGATCGCGTCGTCCTGATCTGCCCGACGAACGAAGACTTCGTCTTGTGCTTCTTCGGAGCGATCCGGGCGGGCATCATCCCGGTGCCGATTTATCCGCCGCTCGGCCTCGGGCAGCTCCAGGGTTACCTCGACAACACGCGGCACATCGTCGCGAAGAGCGGCGCGCGCGCGCTCGTGACCACCGCGCAGATCAAGCGCCTCCTCGGCACCGTGCAGGCGGCGTCGCCCACGCTCGAGCAGATCGTCGCGGTCGAGGCGATTCGCGAGTCGCTCGAGTCGCTCCGCCCCGAGAAGATCACCGCCGACGA
This sequence comes from Labilithrix sp., assembly GCA_044227045.1. Taxonomy (GTDB): domain Bacteria; phylum Myxococcota_A; class Polyangia; order Polyangiales; family Polyangiaceae; genus Labilithrix. Next base: position 174,307 of record JBGAFW010000006.1, on the reverse strand, counting down.
CGTCGCGTTCCTTCAATACACGAGCGGCTCCACCTCACGACCGAAGGGCGTCACGCTCACGCACGGCAACCTGATGGCCAACGTGAAGTGCATCATGCACGACGGCCTCAAGGTCACGCCGGAAGACCGCGGCATCTCGTGGCTTCCGCTCTACCACGACATGGGGCTCATCGGATTCGTCATCTCCCCTGTCGTCCATCGCATCCCGGTCACGTTCCTTCCGCCCCTTCTCTTCTTGAAGCGACCGGCGAGCTGGCTCCAAGCGTTCACCCGTCACAAGGGGACGATCGCCTACGCACCGAACTTCGCCTTCGCGCTCTGCGTGAAGCGCATTCGGGATCGCGAGCTCGAGGGGATCGATCTGTCGTCGTGGCGCGTCGCCGGTTGCGGCGCCGAGCCCATTCGCCCCGAGACGCTCGAGGCCTTCGCCGAGAAGTTCGCGAAGGTGGGCTTCGACAAGAACGCGCTCTTGCCGAGCTATGGCATGGCAGAGTCGTCGCTTGCGATCTCGTTCACCGAGCTCGGCGAAGGGATGAAGACGCTCTCCGTCGACGGCGTGACGCTCTGGGGCGAGAACACGGTGAAGCTCGTCGCCGAGGACCGAGAAGGCGCGGTTCGCCTCGTGTCGTGCGGGACGAAGTTCCCCGACCACGAGATCGCCGTCTTCTCGCCCGACGACGCGACGGGCGAAGCCCCGCTCGCCGCCGGTCAGGTCGGTGAGCTCCGCATCAAGGGGCCGAGCGTGATGAAGGGCTACTGGGAAGACGTCGAGCGCACGCGCGAGTCGTTCGTCAACGGATGGCTGAAGACCGGCGATCTCGGTTTCCTCCATGAAGGCCACGTCTTCATCTGCGGTCGCTCGAAAGAGGTCATCATCGTCAACGGCCGCAACTACTACCCGCAAGACATCGAGTGGGAGGCGAGCCAAGCGGAGGGCGTTCGCAAAGGCAACGTCGTCGCGTTCGGCGCGCGCGACAACGTCGAGCGTGATCGCGAGCGCGTCGTCGTCGCGTTCGAATGCCAGGACGTCGCCAAGACCGCCGACGCGCGCGACCTCGCGCGTGAGAAGCAGCCGCTCGCGCAGGCGATCCGGAAGCTCGTTCAAGACGGCCTCGGCCTCACGATCGACGACGTCGTCCCGCTCGCGCCCGGCGTCTTGCCGAAGACATCGAGCGGCAAGCTCCAACGCGCCAAGACGCGCGAGCTCTACGAGTCCGGCGAGCTCACGCAGCGAAAAGCCGCCCGCGCCGAGGACAAGATGGGCGTCCTCAAAGAAGCGGCCAAGAGCCAGCTCTCGTACTTCAAGCTCGCCGTCCTCGGCGGCCGAAAGAAGCCGTAAACCTGCCCGTCAACTTGGGGGTTTGGGGCGGAGCCCGCGCGCGCGTAGCCACGATGTTCGCGGCTGTCTCCTTACAGAGACAGCTGTAAGCGCCGTTTAAGCGGCCTCTTTTGCTCATCCGTCGCAAAGAAGGGCGCGATGCGCGCTGCTTCATCCCTCCTCTTTGGTTTTGGTGGTCTCTCCCTCGCGTTCGTCACCATCCTGGTCGCGTGCGCGAACAGCGACGCTTCGTCGACGAGGCCGCCCTTCGAGCCGACCGCCTCCTCGGGTGGCGCCGCCGAGCCGCCGGGCACCGCGCTGCCGTCGGATCCCGCGCCGTGCGTCGGCATGCAGTGTCAGGTGCCGACGTGCCCCGCGGGCAAGACCACGGTCATCGAAGGCGACGTCTACGATCCCGCCGCGAAGACGAAGCTCTACAACGTCCTCGCGTACGTCCCCGACGGCGACCTCGCGCCGCTCGCGAAGGGTGCGTCGTGCGATCAATGCGGCAAGCTGAATGGCAAGGCGGTGACGACGGCGCTCTCCGACGAGGCGGGGCACTTCCGGCTCGAGGGCACGCCCGCGGGCGACGACATCCCCGTCGTCGTGCAGGTCGGCAAGTTCCGCCGCAAGATCACCGTGCCTCACGTCGAGGCGTGCGCGACGACGACGATCAAGGACAAGGAGGCCCGCCTCCCGAAGAACCAGATCGAAGGCGACCTGCCGAAGGTCGCGGCGGTGACGGGCGGCTTCGACGAGCTCTACTGCCTCCTCCTTCGCGTGGGCATCGACGCCACCGAGCACACGACGCCGGACAAGCCAGGAGCCGTGCACGTGTATCGCGGCAAGTTCGGCCCGGATCATCTCCAAGGCGGCGCGCCCGACGCGACGACGCTCTGGAACGACGAGAAGAAGCTCTCCGAGTACGACATCGTGTTGCTCGGCTGCGAGGGAGCCGCCTACGACGGCCCGAGCGACAACAAGTCTCCCGCCGCCAAAGAAGCGATGCGCGCCTTCACCGCGAAGGGTGGACGCATCTTCGCGACGCACTACCAATCGACCTGGGTGAAGGACAGCCCGGAGGAAGACTTCAAGACCGTGGCGACGTGGCGCGATGGATCGTCGAACGGCGCGTACGGAACGAACGTCCCGATCAAGGTCGACACGTCCTTTCCGAAGGGCGTCGCGTTCGACAAGTGGCTCACCAACGTCGGGGTGAAGAAAGACGGCGTCCTCCACGCGGACAACGTCGCCGCGGGCATCGCCTCCACGACGCCCAACGTCGCGACGCGCTGGCTCTATCGCGAAGACGATCGACCGGGCGTGACGTTCATGTCGTTCAACACGCCCGTCAACGCAGAGCCCGCGAAGCAGTGCGGCCGCGCCGTCATCAGCGATCTTCACTTCGGCCAAGAGCTCTCGAGCGCCAAGCCTCCGCAATGTGGAGGCCTCATCACCGACGCGGGCCTCGCGCTCGAGTTCCTCCTCTTCGATCTCTCTGCCTGCGTCCAGCCCGACAGCGACACGCCGCGCGCGCCGAAATGACCGAAACCGGAGGAGCCACGATGATCCGCTACCAACCTCTCTCGCTCGCCGCCGCGGCCGCCATCACGCTCGGCCTCCTCGCGGCCTGCAGCACCTCGTCACGCGAGAGCGGCTTTGACGCTCCAGGCACGCCGGCGGCCGGCGACAACAGCGGCGGCTCGTTCAGCGACGCGGGCAGCGGCGACTGCGAAGGCCTCGAGTGCAAGCGCGTCCGCTGCACGGGCTCGGCGACGACGACGCTGAGCGGCAAGGTCTACGACCCCGCAGGCGCGACGCCGCTCTACAACGCGATCGTCTACATCCCGCTGAAGGACGAGCCGCTCCCGCCGCTTCACGACGCGTCGAAGGACGGCGTCTCATGTGAGCCGTGCGCGGGCGTCGTCCTGAACCCGCTCGTCAGCACGCTCACCGACACGAGCGGGCAATTCAAGCTCGAGAACGTCCCCGTCGACAAGAAGGTGCCGGTCGTCGTTCAGATCGGCAAGTGGCGCCGGCTCTTCCACATCGACGTCAAGGCGAGCTGCGCCGACAACCCGGTCACCGATCGCACGCTCACGCTCCCGAAGAACGGCGACGAAGGGGACATGCCCCAGATCGCGGTGACGACGGGCGGCGCTGACGCGCTCGAGTGCCTCCTTCACGGCATCGGCATCGACGACGCGGAGTTCGTCAAAGGCCCGGGCGGCAAAGGTCACGTCCACGTCTTCAACGGGATGGGCGGAAAATACGACGGCGCTCCGAAGGCCGATCCGCTCTGGAACGACGCTGCGTCGCTCGAGAAATACGACGTCACGCTGCTCTCGTGCGAAGGCGGAGAGTACCTCGACAACAAAGGCACCGGACCCACCGCGCGCGAAGGCATGGTCGACTACCTCGACAAGGGCGGCCGCGTGTTCGCCACGCATTTTCACTACGTGTGGTTCAATCACTCGCCTTCGCCCCAGCTCTCGTCGCTGGCGAGCTTCGAGAGCAACGTGATGCCCACGCAAGGCATCCACGACGTCGACACGTCGTTCGCGAAAGGCGAAGCGTTCGCCGAGTGGCTCGAGGCGGTCGAGGCCTCGCCGGCGATGGGCAAGATCAGCCTCACCGACGTGCTCGACACGGTCTCGAGCGTGAACGCTCCCGCGATCCCGTGGATCAAGAGCGACAAGGGCAAGGCGCGCTACTTCAGCGTGAACACGCCGGTCGGGACGAGCGCCGACAAGCAGTGCGGCCGCGCGGTCTACAGCGATCTGCACATCACGAACACCACCGGCCCGACGACGATCGAGGCATGCAAGATCGCGCCAGGCGCGCTCTCACCGCAGCAGAAGGCGCTCGAGTTCATGCTGTTCGATCTCTCCGCCTGCATCTCGGACGATCGCGCGACGCCCGCGCCGCCGAAGTAAGCGCCTTCTCACGGCCCCAAGAAGATCGCGGCGTCGCAGTCGCCGACGAACGTGTCCGAGTAGAGAAACGGGTTCGTCGGGTTTCCGTTGAGCTCGTCGATCGCGCCGGCATGCATGTACGGCGGCGCGCAACCTCCGCTGCGAATGAGCACCTCGACGACGTCGATGTCCGCGTCGCTCTGCGTCCCTTCGGGGCTGATCCCAAGCCAGAGGTTGTCGCCCTTCGCTACGCTGAGGGGAGCGGCGAGCGCGACGTGGTTCCATGCGTGCGCCTTGACGTCCAGAAGAACGACGTTTCGCAAGAGCACCTTCGGATCGCCCGTCGAAGCGTCATGCGCATAGACGGCGACGCGCACGTTCTTCGACGGCGGCGCGGCGTCGACCCAAACCCATACGCAGCGCGCGACCGCGGTCATGCTCGCGACGTACGGATACGCGTCGATGACGCTCGACGGGATCTTGTCGGCGACGAGGTTGGTCGTGTCGGATCGTCCCACGATCACGTCAGGGGTGACGCACGGTGAACCGCCCGCGTCCTCGCTCGGTACGAGGTTGTCAGGCGTCGCGTCCGTCGTCGCCGCGTCGGCGCTAGGCGCGCTGTCACTGGCCGCGCTGTCGCGTGCGCTACTGCCGCTGTCGGTCGCGAGCGAAGGCGTCTCGGAGTACCCGTTCAGGTCGGTCACCAGCGTGCACGCCGCCGCGAGCAACGTGACGCTCGCAAGCAGAGCCGTGAGCACGACGCGCTTAGCACGCACGAAAAAAGGATAGCACGAGCGAACGAGGCGCCCATTGCAGTTTGGAATCGTTCTTACTAAGGTCCGCTTCGCCGTGAGCACCTCGAAGGCAGATTTGGGCTCGAAGGAGCCGCCGGGAGCAGCCCTTGGCGACCTCCGGCGCGCGGGTTTGAAGCTCACGCCGCAGCGCATCGCGATTGTCCGCGAGCTCGATGGGGACCGCTCGCACCCCACGGCGCAGGAGCTCTTCGAGCGCCTTCGCCCGACGTTCCCGACGATGAGCTTCGCCACCGTCTACAACACGCTCGACGCGCTCGCGAAGCTTGGCCTCGTCAGCTCGCTCCGGCTCGGGTCGGCGGTGCGCTTCGACCCCAACACCACCCCGCATCATCACGCGGTGTGCGATCGATGCGGTCACGTCGTCGATCTTCCGGCGGAGCCCACGGAGCTCGGAACGAAGAGGGCGATCGAAGCGCAGTCGGGCTTCACCGTCCACACCGAGCAGCGCACCTACCGTGGCCTCTGCGGAGGCTGCGTCGCCGCGAGGGCTGCGGCGAGCGATTGAGTCGTACGCCCGCCAGCGAGCGGGCAAGAAGAAGCACACGAGAACGAGAACGAGAAGAAGGAGACATTCATCATGGGAAAGTCACTCAGCGGGACGAAGACCCACCAGAACCTCAAGGACGCGTTCGCGGGCGAGTCGCAAGCGAATCGCCGCTACCTCTACTTCGCACAAGTCGCGGACATCGAGGGCCTCCCCGAGATCGCCGGCAACTTCAAGGAGACGGCGGACGGCGAGACCGGCCACGCGCACGGCCACCTCAAGTACCTCGCCCAGGTCGGCGACCCGGCGACGGGCCTCCCGATCGGCAACACGGAGAAGAACCTCAAGGCCTCGATCGCGGGCGAGACCCACGAGTACGAGACGATGTACCCCGGCATGGCGAAGTCCGCCCGTGAAGAGGGCTTCGACGACATCGCCGAGTGGTTCGAGACCCTCGCGAAGGCCGAGAAGAGCCACGCAGGTCGCTTCCAGAAGATGCTCGACACGCTCAAGTAACTCTTCGGATGGATCGCGCGACGACGCCTCTCGTTCGTACCGGAACGAGGGGCGTTATCGCGAGAGCGCAGGAACACGAACGGACACGAACGAAGAACGAACGTCATCGAACGAGACGTCATGAAGATCAACCCGAAGCCGACGCGTCCACCCGCTTTCGATCCCAACGACTCGCGCTATTGGGACGAACGCGATCTCGAGGGCGAGCTGAAGCGCGTCTTCGAGATTTGCCACTCCTGCCGCATGTGCGTGAACTTCTGCGGCAGCTTCCCTGACCTCTTCGCGCGCGTCGATCGCGACATCGAGAAGCGCGGCGCGGAAGGCGCCGAGCAGCTTCAGGCCGCCGACTTCACGTCGGTCGTCGACCTCTGCTGGCAGTGCAAGATGTGTTACATCGAGTGCCCGTACACGCCCGACCAAGGTCACGCGTGGATGGTCGACTTCCCTCGCCTCGCGATGCGCGAGAAGGCCCAGCGCGCGAAGCGGAGCGGCGTCACGATGCAAGACCGCGCGCTCGGCGAGCCCGGCCGCCTCGGCGCGCTGATGTCGGGCCCGCTCGCGAATTTCACGAACCTCGTCAACGAGCACCAGCTCCTCCGCAAGGTGAACGAGAAGCTGCTCGGCATCTCGAGCGAGTTTCCGCTCCCGAGGTTCGCCACCACCTCCTTCGAGTCGTGGCTGAAGAAGCACAAGCCGCTCGAGGGCGCGGGCAGCGCCGGCAGCGTCGCGATCTTCGCGACGTGCACGGGAGACTACAATTTCCCTCGGATCGCGGCCGCCACGGTGCAGGTCCTCGAGAAGAATGGCTTCGCGGTCGAGCGCCCACCGCAGCAGTGCTGCGGCATGCCGAACCTCGACGGCGGTGACATCGACGCCGCGCGGGAGAAGGCGCGCTTCAACGTCGCGCAGTTTCTTCCGCTCGTCCTCGAGGGAAAGCTCATCGTCGTCCCCGGACCAACGTGCTCGTACACGATGAAGAAGGAGTGGCCCGAGCTCCTCGGTACGCCCGAGGCGAAGAAGGTCGCCGCCGCCACGCTCGACATCATGGAGATGCTCGAGAAGCTTCGCCGCGAGAAGAAGCTCGTGAAGGACTTCGAGACCCCGCTCGGCAAGGTCGCGTACCACGCCGCGTGTCACCTCCGCGCGCAGAAGATCGGGACGCCGGGCGCGCGTGTGCTCGGGCTCGTGCCGGACACCGAGGTCGAGATCGTGGAGAAGTGCTCGGCGGTCGACGGCACGTGGGGAATGAAGGCTCAGTATTACGAGATGGGGAAGAAGTACGCGCAGAAGCTCGCGCGTGGGATCGAGAACGTCGAGCCCAAGCTCGTCGTGACCGATTGCCCGCTCTCGGCGCTTCGCATCCTCAAAGAGAACCAGGTCGAGGCGCTTCACCCTGCGGAGGCGCTCGCGCGTGCTTACGGTTTGCCCATCGAGCTCGCCGAAGCAGCTCGCGAGCAGAAAGGATCGGCTTCCGATGAAGCGCGTTGAACGAGGCGAGGTCTTAGGGCTCGCCGAATACGAGACCATCCGTGATCGCTTCCGCGCGCGGGTGATCGAAGAGAAGAAGGCACGCCGCGTGCTGCTCGGCGAGCACGCCTCGTGCGTGTTCGAGAACCACGACACGGTGCTGATGCAGATCCAGGAGATGCTGCGCACCGAGCGCATCACGCGCGAGGCGGCGATCCAGCACGAGATCGACACCTACAACGAGCTCATCCCGACCGAGCATGAGCTCTCGGCGACGATCCTGATCGAGATCCCGGACAAGGAGCCGCGCGAGAAATTCCTCGTCGAGGCCAAGGGCCTCGAGCGTGACTTCGCGCTCGTTGTCGGCGGTGTGCGCTGCGCCGGCAAGAACGATCCGTCGCGCGAGCACCCCGAGCGCACGACGGCCGTCCATTACGTGAAGTTCGATCTCGCGCCCGACGCAGAGGCCGCCCTTCGAAAGGTCCTCACGAAGGCCGCAAGCCCAAGCGATCTCCCGATCGACCTCGTGTCGACCCACCCGCGCTACCCCGCCACGACGCGTCTGTCCCCTGCGCTCGTCGCGAGCCTCGCCGAAGATTTGGCGTAAACTGACGACGACCATGTCCGTGCTCTACGATCGTCCCGTTCGGTTCGAGGACGTCGACGCCGCCCATATCGTCTTCTTCGGACGGTTCTCGAACTACTGCCACGAAGCGATGGAGAGCTTCTTCAACACGCTCGAAGGCGGATACGTCGGCCTCATCACGAAGCGGCGCATCGGCTTCCCCGCCGTTCACATGGTCGCTGACTGGAAGAGCCCGCTCCGCTACGGCGACGTCGCGGAGATCGAGACCTCGGTGACGAAGATCGGGACGACGTCGGTCACGTTTCGTTACGTCTTCACCCGCAAGGCCGATCGCGTCCACGCCGCCACGATCGAGATCACGACCGTCTCGACCAACCTCGCCGCGATGGTGAAGACCGCGCTCCCCGACGACTGCCGCGAGCTTCTCGAGCTCCACCGCGCACGCGCATGAGCGCCTTTAGGTGCTGTTCGGCGGAGGGATGGTCGGCGACTTCACGCGCTCGCTGACGAGCGCGAGCAGGCCGTGCCGGTCGATCGGCTTCTCGAGCGTCGGGTTGGGCACCGTCGCCAAGAACTCACGCGCTGCCTGCGTGAACGCGCCGCCGGTGAGGAAGACGACGCGCGGCGCCTGATCCGGGAACTCCTTGCAGATGCGCGCGTAGAGCTCCATGCCTGTGACCTGCGGCATCATCAAGTCGGAGAAGATCACGTCGAACACCGAGCCGGTGCGCAGCTTCTCGAGGGCGTCTTCGGCGCGGGTGGTGGTGACGACGTCGTGATCCCGCGCGAGCACGCGGCGGATCGCGGAGGCGAGCATCGGCTCATCGTCGACGACGAGCACGCGACCTCGTCGCTGCGACACGGCCGCGAGCGTACGCGATGGACGGATCGGCCGCGCGTTCGCGATCGTCGACGGCGGGATCGTGACGCGGAACGTGGTGCCCTTGCCGACCTCGCTCTCGACCTCGATCGTCCCGCCCATCTGCATCACGATCCGCTGGCAAATCGGCAGCCCCAGGCCCGTGCCGATCCCGACGGGCTTCGTCGTGAAGAACGGCGCGAAGAGGTTCGGCAGGTGCTCGGCCGGAATGCCGCTGCCGGTGTCGGCGACCTCGACGACGGCGCGGCCTTCTTTGTCGGTCCGCGTCGTGATCCGGATCGTGTTCTCGTCGATGCGGCCCTCGGGGATCGCCTGCGCGGCGTTGACGATCAGGTTCAAGAAGACCTGACCGAGCCTCGCCTCGGACCCGTTCACCGCCGGCGTGGGCGCGTAGTCCTTCACGACGCGCGCCCGATGCCTCACCTCGTTGAACGCCATCCGAAGGCTCGACTCGAGCGCGTCGCGAACGCTTGCGCCCGACGTCATCGTCGCCTCTTCGGGGCGCGAGAAGATCTTGAGGTCACCGACGATCTCGCGCACACGCGCGACGGCGGCGCGAGCATCACCGATCGAGTCTTTCACCTCGCCGTCGTCCCGCTTGTCCTGGGGACGGCTCATCAGCTCCGTGACGATCTCGAGGTTCAAGAGCGCGGCGCCGAGGGGGTTGTTGATCTCGTGCGCGACGCCCGCGGCGAGCATGCCGACGGACGCCATGCGGTCCGAGATCATCAGCTGCTCCTGCGCGACCTTCTCCTTCGAGAGATCGTGAAAGACAGCGACGACGCCCGCGACCGATCCGTCCGTGCTCCGAAGCGCCCTCGCGCTCACAGAGGCCCAGTGCCCTTTCGGGATGTTCTCGTTGCGAATGAACAGCTCCTGGCGATCGACCTCGTCGCCGTTCCCGGCCCGTACGATCGCGAGGTCTTTGTAAGGGAGCGGCGTGTGGCGATCGGGCAAGTAGAGCCCGTAGTGCGCAGGCCACTCCTCGAGGGACTTCTCCGAGCGCGTCTTGCCGAGGATGCGATCGGCGCTCGCGCTCCACTCGACGACGCTCCCCTTCGTGTCGAGCACGACGACGCCGTCCGGGACGGTCTGGAGCACGCTTCGGAGGAGGCGCTCGGACTTCGCCGTCTCTTCACGCTGCCGGTCGAGGTCCTCCTCGGTCGCCCGCTTTTGCCGGCGCATCTCCGCGTCGCGTAGCTCACGCTCGATCGCCGGGAGCAGGCGCGCGAAGCGGCCCTTCGTCATGAAGTCGTGAACGCCGGCCTTGAGCGCCTCGATCGCGTTCTCTTCACCGATCGTCCCCGAGACGATGATGAACGGAATGTCGATGTTGGTCTCCTTCACGATTCCAAACGCCTCGAGGCCATTGAAGGCGGGCAGGTTCCAATCGGAGATGACGATGTCCCAACGCACGTTCTCCCGCGCGAGGACCTCTCGAAGGCGTGCGGGAGTGTCGACTTGCTCGAAATGAGGCACATAGCCGACGCGTTTGAGCTCGCGAATGAGGAGCTCCGCGTCGTCGTCGTTGTCTTCGACGACAATCACGCGAAGATTCTTTTTCCCGCCTTCCCCGGTCCGTGGCGACCCGAGCATAGTAAGGATAGTCGCTAGGATTTCGTCGCTCGGCAAGACGCGAAACGAAAAACCCGCGAGGGTGTTTCCCGACCGGTCGCGGTGAACATCTGCTGGTACCGCCCGCGACCACGCCGACGAAGATGATGACTCGCGCGCTCTCCCGAATACGCGACGTTTTGGCGCTAACGCGCCGAGTCGCTCGAAGACGTGCCTTCCGTGTCTGCGCTGCGCTCCGGCGCGTCGCCTGCCACCGCGGCGATCGGCTCGAGCGGCACGTCAGGCGCGAGCGAGCGCGCGCGCCGCGGAAGCGACACGAGATCGAGTGGATCGTAGCCTGTTCGCTTCAGCTCACGCACTTGGCGCACCATCACGAGGCCAAAGACGAAGAGCGCGATGCACGCCCACTGCGCAGGCGTGAACGAGCCATAGCGCGGATCGGCGTTCTCCATGTCGCGGACGCGAAGGAAGTCCATCGCGAAGCGCACCGGCGCATAAGCGAGCGCGACGGCCGCGATGTAGGAGCCCGTGGTGAGCTTTCGCTTCCAGGTGAGCGCGAGCATCGTCGCCAAGATCACCGTGAACATCATCTCGAGCAGCCCAAGATCGAAGTGCGGCGTGCTTCCGTGACGAAACTCGATCGGTCCGAGGTGCATCGTCTTCGTCGGGTCGGCCGGCCCGAAGGCGACCGCGAGGAAGTGCCCGGGCGGCGCCTTCATCCCTTGATGGTCGTGGACGACGCTGCAGCCGCTTCGCCCGAAGATCCACGCGACCGGAAAGACGCTCAGGATCAGATCGCAGAACGGCATGATCGGCATCGTCACTTCGCGACGACGGAACTTCGAGATCGTGACGAACGGCGTGCGGAGAACGGGCACCGCCTCGAAGTATTTCCAGAGGACGACGCCGATGAGGCCACCGACGAAGCCGCCGAACGACGAGAGGCCTTCCCACAAGAGGAAGATCGACCACGGGCGCTTCACCACTTCCTGCGGGTGGTAGAAGATCTGGTCGAGCATGTGGCCGCCGAGGAAGCCGGCGACGAGCATCCACGTGATGAACGAGTTGAGCTTCTCGAGATCGAGGCCGCGCTGGCGAGCCCGCCGGGTCGCGAGCCACGTCCCGATGATCACGCCCGTCGCGACGAGCAACCCGAACGGGTGCAGCGTCAACGGGCCAAGCTTCAAGTCAGGTACGTGAATATAAGGGATCATCTAGGGCTTCGGGCTTGGCGGGCTTTGCGCGGACGTGGTGGTCTTTCTATCACGGGCGCGGATGAGGATTGAATCGTTGTCACCGGCCTTATTTCCCGGCAAAACGACCGCCTCCCACCCTGCGCAGCCCCGATGATAGAGCTCGCGGTCCTTGCGAAGGTCCCCGCACGCCTGGGTTGGGAAGCGCCGCTCGAGCGCGCCTTCGAGTCGCGTCATCGCAAAGACCTGTGCCTCCGTGCGATCGTCGGGCAGCGACGAATCGAGGCGGACGATTTGCTCCGCCTCCGCCCAACGAACGAGCATGTCACTTCCTTCCAAGATTCCACCGACGACGATGCCGTTCTCTTCGATGAGCTTCGTCTCGAGCGTGAGCAGGCGAGACTCACGCTCTGGCCGCGTCGGCAGCAGGAAGAAGAAGTCGTCCTCGTGGCTCGAAGGCACCCCTCCCCATGTCGGTGCGTTCTTCCCGATCAGGATGGCGCGAAGCTTCGGCGGGGCCTCCGACCTCGGGATGCCGTAGATGTCCTCGTCGAGGAGCACGCCGATCGTCGTCAAGATGCTCTCCCCGACGGCGCGGCGCTGCACCGCCGCCGCCTCGAGCTTGGCGTCATCGAGGCGCACGCGGCGCGCGATGTCGCGGAGCTCTGCGTCCTGCATGCTCGATCCGAAGGAGACGAGCAGCGCGATGGCCGCTTGGGCGTGCGGCCCCTCGGGCAGATCGGCGAGGTAGCGGCGAATCCCTTCGCGCGAGCCCTGCGCCTTCTCGAAGTACTTCGGCTCTTCTTCCTCGTACGCGCTCTTCACCTCCTCGAGGAACGCGCCGCTTGGATGGCGTTCGATGTAGCGCTTCGCGCGCGAGAGCCGGGTACCCTCGGCGGCAGCCACCCGAAAGGCACGGTAGTCTTCGAGGTCGTCCGACTTCGCGAGCATCGGCTTCAGCTCGGCGCAGCCGACGGGCAGGAGCGCGAGCGCGGCGAGGAGCGCGCGTGCGATCACGACACCGACCGTGGGGGCGCGGGCAGCCTTCACCGCGCGCCGCCGTCCGTGGTGGATGCATCCTGCACGGATCCGTCGATCGTGAACCCTTGCAGCGGACCTTCGGGCGCGACCTTGCAGAACTCGCACTCGCTCGGCGTCGCGGGCCGGGCGTCGTCGACGTACGTCTCGTACGCGCTGCACGACGCGGCGTGGAGCGCGCGGAGGCACACCTCGCCGTCGTGGCGGAGAGGCTGACAGGTGGCGGGGATCGCGGTCTCGGGCGGCGCGCCGGCGTCGCACGCGCGGGTGCATCGCGCCGTCCCGATGCTGCACTCCGCGCAGCGCTTGCAGTCTTGGTCTTTGCGCGCGAGCGCGAAGTCACGTGCATCGAGCGCGGTCGCCTCTTTGTTGCAGCCGCCGACGTCGCCGACGGTGGGCGCCATGCAAAGGATGCCGAGCACGACGACGATGAGCGAGCGCCGTGACGTCATGGCAACACCTCGTACGTGCCGATGATCCCGAGCTGGCCGGAAAGGACGGGATAGGTCGCCGTCCGCACCTCGCGCGTGCCCGTGCCGTAGAAGAGGTCGCCCACCATCTCGGCGACGAGCCCGAGGCCGCCGAAGAGGAAGTACGCGCCGCCGATCGCGGCCTCGAAGCCCATCGTGAAGTCGGGGCTCACGACGAGCGGGAGACCACCGCGGACGAACCCCGCGAGCGCGCCGCTCCGCCGCCAGCCGAAGTACGATGGCGTCATCACGACCTGCCCCACGCCCTCGACCGCGACGGTCGTGCGCAGCGAGGCGCCGTGCTGGAAGCCGAGCGGATTGCCGAACGTCATCGCGAGCCCGAGGTCCACGTACCCCGCGGTGCGTGACACGGACTCCGCGTCGTCACCGAGAGGAGTCGAGAGGCGGTAGGGGTTGTTGAAGCGAAGGCCCGTCCCACCCATCACCGTCGCGAAGATCTGCGTGTACCCGGGCTTCGTCGCGAACGGCTCTTCCTTCTTCGGGACGGACGGCCCTGCGTCCTCGCCAGGCTCTTCGGCGTACGAGGTCGACGCCCGAGCAAGCGAGGCCGAAGTTACTGCGACGAAGAAGACAAGCGCGGGGCGCGTTCGCATCCTTCGCGTCAGTCTCCTGGTTCGGTCTTCGGAGGCGCCGCGGCGGGCGCGCCTCGGTCCACGCGTACCTTGGCCTTCGCGCCGAGGAGGACGAGCTGCCCGCACGCCGCGCTCACGTCGTCGCCGCGGCGCCGGCGGATGAAGCACGAATACCCCGCGTCGGTGAGGACACGTTGAAAGGCGAGCACGCCGCTGAGATCCGGCGGGCCGAGGGTGGAGGCCTCGATCGGATTCATCGGGATCAGGTTGATCTTCACCGGCAGCCCGACGAGCAGCTTCGCGAGCTTCCTTGCCTCGTCGACGGTGTCGTTCTTTCCGGCGACGAGCGTGTACTCGATCGTGATGCGTCGACGGCGCGGCAGTGGATACGCTCGAAGCCCCTTCATGAGCTCCGCGAGCGGGTACTTCTTGTTGATCGGCATGAGCCGGGTGCGCGTCTCGTCGTCGGCGGCGTGAAGCGAGATCGCGAGGCCGATCTGACCGTTGAAGTCGGCGCCGAGGCGCGCGATCTCGGGGACGAGACCGCTCGTCGACACGGTGACCTTGCGGGTCGAGAGCGCGATGCCGTCGGGATGCGTGAGCAGCCGGAGCGCGCGCACGGTGGCGTCGTAGTTGTGGAGCGGCTCGCCCATCCCCATGAAGACGACGTTTCGGATCTGCTCGCGCGGATCGAGCCGCGATCGCCCGACGAGCACCTGCGCCACGATCTCTTCGGCGCGCATGTGACGCTTCAACCCCGCGACGCCGCTCGCGCAGAACACGCAGCCCATCGCGCATCCGACTTGGGTCGAGATGCATTGGGTGACCGGGATCGGCGCCTCTCGCTCGTCGGTCCGCGCGCTCGAGGAGCCGCTGCCCTCTTCCTCCTCGTCGTCGACCGCGGCCGCTACGTCTGCGTCTTCGTCGAGCGGTGACGGGAGGCCGTTCGACGTGCCGCTCGTCACGCGCGGGATGAGCACCGTCTCGACGTTCGCGCCGTCGCCGAGGCCGACGAGGAGCTTCCGCGTGTCGTCCTGCGCGCGCCGCTCTTGCACGATGCTGAGGACGCTGCCGATCCCTTCTTCGATGAGCTTCGTCCGCAGCGACGCGGGCAAGTCACTCATCGCGTTCGGATCGGTGACGCCGCGCGCCTGGATCCACTTGAACACCTGCTTGCCGTGGAACGCGCGCCCGCCGAGGCGAACGACCTCCTCCGCCCACTCGCTTGGCGTGCGTGCAAGCGGGCCGAGGCGGTCCGGTTTGGCGGGTGAAGAGGGCGAAGAGGCCACGGGGGATGCTTTCGGGAAGAGGATCGATCCTACCCCGCCTTGGACTCGTTCGTCTGGTTCGCCGAGGCGGTTTTTGCCTGAGCCTTGGCCTCTTCCCAATACTGGTCGAGGACCTCGAGCGGCAGGTTGGGGTCGGTGCCGCCTGGGCCACCCCAACCCCCGTGGTTCTCGTTCACCCGCGCCTCGACGTGAGCGAACCGAGCGGTGAACTTGTCGATCGTGCGGCGGAGAGCGCCCTCGGCGTCCACCTTCACGTGACGTGAGAGGTTGACGAGCGCGAAGAGCGCGTCGCCGAGCTCCTCCTCGATCTCCTTTGGATCGCCGCCCTCGATCGCCCGATCGAGCTCGCCGATCTCCTCGCTCACCTTCGCGCGCGATCCGCGGGCGTCGGCCCAGTCGAAGCCGACGCGCTGCACCTTCTCCCCGATCGCGCGGGCGCGGACGAGCGCGGGCAAGCTGCGCGGCACGCCCGAGAGGATGCCGCGGCCCTTCTTTTCACGCGCTTTGATCTGCTCCCAGTTCTTCAGGACCTCGTCGGCCGTGCTGGCGTCGAGGTCGCCGAAGACGTGCGGGTGGCGCGTGACCAGCTTGTCGACGATCCCGCCGATGACGTCGTCGACGCCGAAGGCCTTCTCTTTGCGGGCCATCTCCGACAGGAAGACGACTTGCAGAATCAGGTCCCCAAGCTCTTCACGAAGTGCCTTGCGGTCGCCGCTGTCGATCGCGTCGATGACCTCACAGGCCTCTTCGAGCACGTATTTCCGGGTCGATTCGAACGTCTGCTCGCGATCCCACGGACAGCCATTCTCGCCGAGCAGCCGCTCCATCACCCCGACGAGGCGTGAGAAGGTCGACCCGTCTTGGGCCTCGAGCTCAGGAATGGGGCGCGGCGCGTGTTCGTCGAAGGCAGCCATGATGTGCCCTGTAGGCCTTACCACGGGGTCGCCCGAGCCGCGACGCGCTACGCACAGTTTTCCTGGCCGAAACCGCTCCGGGCACGTCATCAGCGGTTGGGCGCATCGGGGCGTCTTGGTACTATTTCGGTGTCGTGGCCGACGTAGCGAAAGAGCCGGGGACGAGCTTCCGACGGAAGATGATCTTCCTCGCGGTCGTGCTGCTCCTCGGCCTCGCGTACCTCTTGCGAGGCGTCCTCGTTCCGCTCTTCCTCGCGTTCCTCCTTGCCTACGCGCTCGATCCCTTCGTCGATCGCCTCGAGGCGCTGCGTGTGCCGCGTGCGCTCGGCGCGATCCTCGTGATGCTCGGCATCGCGAGCCTCTTCACGATCGTCCTCATCTACGCGATCCCGCTCTTCGTCGACGAGGTGACCGACGCGAGCGCGACGCTGCCAGAGAAGCTCAGACATCTCCAAGCGCGCGCGGAGCCATGGTTCGCGTCCACGCTGCACATCAAGCTGCCGCATTCGATGAACGACCTCTACAAGGCGCTCAACGACCGGCTCCAGGCCGACGGCGCGGTCGAGACGGCGCGCACGGCGCTGTTCGGAACGCTCGGCTACGTCGGCGTCGCGCTCTCGGCGCTCATCGTGCCCGTGTTCGCGCTCTATCTCCTCATCGACTTCGATCGCATCGTCAACCGCGTCGAGCAGCTCATCCCGCGTCGCTGGTCGCCGGGCATCTCGAGCGTCGCGCGCGACATCCACAAGACGCTCTCGGGCTACGTGCGCGGGCAGCTCACAGCGAACGTGGTGCTCGCGGCGCTCTACGCGACCGGGCTGCGCATCGTCGACATTCGCCTCGCGGTCCCGATCGGCGTCATGACCGGGATGCTCGCCTTCGTGCCGTACGTCGGCTTCACGATCGGTCTCCTCCTCGCGCTCGGCATGGCGATCCTCGACTGGCAGGGGCTCGGCACGCTCGTCGGCGTGGTCGCCGTCATGGGCGGCGTGCAGATCATCGACGGCATGGTGATCACGCCGCGCATCGTGGGCCGCTCGGTCGGCCTCGCGCCGCTCGAGGTCATCCTCACGATGATGGCGGCGGGCTCCCTCTTCGGGTTCCTCGGCGTCCTCCTCGCCGTGCCGCTCGGCGCGGTGGCGAAGATCCTCATCCAGCGTGGCGTCCGGGCGTACCTCGCTTCTTCCTTCTACAACCGCACGCCGGGCGAGGCGACGAACGGCGCGCGCGCGACGCCGTCTTCCTCCTCCACCGAGGTGCCCACCGTCGTCTCGACCGCGGCGATCACGATCACCGGCCCCGCCGCGCCCACGCCCGCCGCAGGCGTCCCCATCATCGCGAAGAGCAAGACCTGAGCGAACGCGCTCTCACGAGATAGATCCGATGTCGAATGCCCCGTCCGAAGAAGTCCTCGCGCGCGTCCATGGTCGAACCAAGATCATCACGCTGAACCGTCCCGAGGCGCGCAACGCGCTGACGAAGTCGGTGCTCGGCCGCATCACGACGCTGATCGACGAGGCCGCGGCTGACGCCGCGATCCGTTGCGTCGTCCTCACCGGCGAAGGAGGTCACTTCTGCGCCGGGGCGGATCTCCGCCGGACGATCGCCGAGGATCCCGATTTCTACGACCACCTCGAGTCGTACATGGACGTGTTTCACGGCGTCATCCGCGCGATCGTGCGGTGTCCGAAGCCGGTCGTCGCGGCGCTCGACGGATGTGCCGTCGGCTTCGGCGCAGACATGGCGCTCGCATGCGACCTCCGCGTCGCGACGACGCGGGCCTACGTGCAGGAGAAGTTCGTGAACATCGGCCTCATGCCGGACGGCGGCGGGACGTTCTGGCTACCGAGGCTGCTCGGCACCGCGCGCGCGATGAAGGCGATCCTCCTCAGCGACAAGCTCGAGGCGAAGGAGCTCGATTCGCTCGGCGTGCTCGCGGCCGTCGTCAGCCCCGAGCACCTCATGACGGCGACGATGGGCATCGCCGAGCGCCTCGAGAAGGGACCTCCCCTCGCCTACGCCGCGGCGAAGCAATCCGTGCTCGCCGGCCTCGGCGACATCGAGGGGGCGCTCGCTCGCGAGCGCGAGGGCCAGCTCCGCCTCTTGCGATCGCAAGACGTGATGGAGGGCGTGATGGCGTGGTCGCAGAAGCGCGAGCCCGACTTCAAGGGCTCGTGATCTCCGCCCACATGCGTCAGCCGAGCAGGTAGCGCTCGCCGCTGTCGCAGAGGATCGTCACGATCGGGCCCTTGCCGCCCATCCTCGCGGCGATCTCGAGGGCGACGTGCACGTTCGCACCCGAGGACGGGCCGACGAGCAGCCCTTCTTCACGCGCGAGGCGGCGGGTCATCTTGTCGGCCGCCACATCGCTCACGACGACCACCTCGTCGATGAGCGATCGCTCGAGCACCTTCGGGACAAAGCCTGCGCCGAGCCCTTGGATCGCGTGAAGCCCCGGCTCTCCGCCGGAGAGCACGGCGCTCTTCTGCGGCTCGACCGCGATGATCTTCACGTCGGGCTTCTCCTCGCGGAGCACGCGCCCGACGCCCGTGATCGTTCCGCCCGTGCCGACGCCGGCGACGAACGCGACGAGGTCGGGAGCCTCGGCGAGGATCTCGCGCACGGTCGTCTTCGCATGCGCGGCAGGGTTCGCGGCGTTCACGAACTGACGCGGCATGAACGCACGCTCCGTTCGCGTGACGATCCGCTCGGCCTCGGCGACGGCTCCGGTCATCCCTTCGTCGGCGGCGGTGATGACGATCTCGGCGCCGTACGCCCGAAGGATGCGCCTTCGCTCGACGCTCATGTCCTCCGGCATGACGAGAACGCAGCGATAGCCGCGCACCGCCGCGATCATCGCGAGCGCGATCCCCGTGTTGCCGCTGGTCGCTTCGACGATCACGCTGCCGTCGCCGATGAGCCCGCGCGCCTCTGCCGCTTCGATCATCGACAGCGCAGGGCGATCCTTCACGCTGCCGCTCGGGTTCTTCGACTCGAGCTTCGCGAGCACGGTGGTCCCCGCCGGCATCACGCGCGTGAGCGCGATGAGCGGCGTATCGCCAACCAGATCGAGGATCGTTCTTCGGCGCGTGGGAGTGGTCATCGAATGCACGGCGACTGCGACGCAGCCTCGTGTCTCATCGTACTACTCGTCGCGCTCGCCAACCACGCTCGCGGCGAAGTACCGAGCGAGAGCAGGGCCGGTTCCGAAGCGACCAAGCCCAATCATGAGCTTCGCGAGCGCCGCCTCGACCGTCATGTCCTTCGCCGAAATGGCCCCTGCGTGCGCCGCCGCGATGCCGCCTTCGTAGCGCTCGAGGTCGACGAATCCGCGGAGGCACTGCGAGACGACCACGACGGGGACGTCGCGCGCCTTCGCTTCTTCGAGCGCCGGGATGAGCGTGACCGGCACGTTCCCCGTTCCATAGCCCTCGAGGACGAGCCCCTTCACGCCGGCGCGGACGGCCCCGCGAACGAGCGACGGATCGAGCCCAGGGAACACACGAACCGCCAGCACGCGCGGCTCGAGGCGGTCATCGAACGGAGCGAGCGCGCCCGCGGCGCGGACGTGCGAAGCGACCTCGACGTCGAGCCCGAGCTCGACGAGCGGCGCGATGTGAGGTGAGTCGAACGCGTCGAAGCCCCACGCGTCGCGCTTCGTCGCGCGCGCGCCGCGGAGCGCCCGTGAGTGCGTGACGATCGACACCTCGGGCACCGCGAGCGTCGCGACGAGCGCCGCGTCGACGAGGTTCTGACGCGCGTCGGTGCGCACATCGACGAGCGGCTTCTGCGAGCCGGTGAGCACGACGGGCTTCGGCAATGGACCGAGGAGGAGCGCGAGCGCGCTCGCGGTGTACGCCATCGTGTCGGTGCCGTGCACGACGACGATGCCGTCGTAGCTCGGGAGCTGGGTGTGCACCTCGCGCGCGAGCGTCAGCCAGTCCGCCGGCTGCATGTTCGCCGAGTCCATCTGGAAGAGCAGGCGCGTCTCGAGCTCCGCGACACGCCCGAGGCTTGGCACCTCGAGCACCATGTCGCGGCTCGTGCGCTCTTCGTCGAGCGAGATGCGCTTGTTGCCCGCCTCCTCCGCGGGCGTCATCAGGAGCGTTCCTCCGGTGAGCAGCAGGAGGAGACGCGCCATGCGATCAGAACAGGCGCTGATCGACTTTGATCGTGTCGCCCTGCTGCAGCTTGATGTCGGGGCGGGCGTTGTCGGTGATCGCGTCCACGCTGACGATCGCGTTCACCGTGCTCGTCGGGGTCTGCCGGATGATCTGCACGTGGTTCGTGTCGGCGAGCGGCGTGAACCACCCCGCGGCCGAGATCGCTTGCACGAGCGTCATGCCGTCTTGATACGGGAGCGGCCCCTGCTTGCCGACCTGCCCGATGACTTGGATCTTCTTCGAGTTGTACGCCTTGACCTTGACCTGCACCTGCGGCGCGACGAGGTACTTCGCGTCGACGAGGCCTTTGCTCACCGACGTCGCGATCTGGCGCGGCTCGAGGCCGGCGACCTTGATCGGCGTGTCGACGTACGGGAACGTCAGCGTGCCGTCCGACTCCACCTCGAACTCATGCGGCAGCTTCTCCTCGCCGACCACCGTGACCTCGATCACGTCGCCGGGGCCGACCTGCTGGTTGACGACCGGATCGGGGAGCTTCGCGGGCGGCGGGTAGTTGCGACCACACCCCGGCACGAAGAGGCCGATCGTGGCGACGAGCAGAAACGTGAGGAGGGAGAGGATGCGCGACAACAGCATGAGTCAGCGGCAGGGTTAGGCCGACATTCCTTGCAATGGAACTGTGGCCCCGAGAACGGCTGCCGTTCAAACGTGAGGTTTGTCCCGCGTTACGGTCCCGTCAAGCCGAGCGATCAGAAGAAGTAGCGTGCGCCGAGAAACGCCTGGAAGCGCTGGTAGTTCAGGTCATACACGCCAGGAATGGCCGTCCCTGGGACGGTCCCAGATACCAGCTGCGTGTTGCTGAACTGCTGCACGTAGTCGATCGTCGTGTTGAGCCCGAACGCTGACGTGAAGCGGTATTCCGCGAAGAATCCCCCGCCGAGGCGGTAGTTCGTGAACTCTCCCGTGATGGGGGTGGGCGTGTTGCCGACGAGGTTGAACGCCGGCGGGTAATTGAGTTGCTCGCCGTAGATGTCGAGGCGAATGACCGTTCGCCCGCCGAACCAGTATTCGAGACGTCCGTAGACCTTGTTCGAATTGTAGAAGTTCGCGAGGAGGCTGTTTTGGAAGTCGCGTGAAAATCCGAGGCTGACGGTAGAAAGGAGCAGCGTTGCCTGGCCGGGTGTGTCCGCGCCAGCGCCCTGGCCGAGGTAGAAGGTTCCCTCCGCCTGGCCGTTGATGCTGTCGTACTGAACCGAGGAGGGCGCGTCCGGGTTCTTGAAGAACGTGGCGCCGTACCCGATCGCGAGCAGTGTTCCAAACCGGTCCGTGATCAAGCCCGTCACGCCGAAGCGTGTGCGCAGCGGCGTCGAGTCGTTCAGGTAGTTCGAGGCGCGGAGCGCGTTCGGGTAGTTGATGAACCTCAGCGTCGTGTCGCTGAAGAGCGCCGTGCGCGGACGGAAGCGCCAGCGATTCTTTACGCCCACCTCGTGGGTGATGTTCGAGTACGGGACGCCGTTCGACTCTTCGAACAACGCGGCCATCAACTGATAGCTGCCTCGAATGTCGAGCGTGCCACCGCCAGGAATCGCGACGACCTCTCCACCGATGCGGAGGTCATCGCGGTTGAAGGAGAGGTTCGGATCCGAGAGGACCTGCGGTTGAATGAGCCGGTTGTATCCGCCGAAGACGCCGAAGCCGATCGGGCGCCCTGCGTTGAAGTCGACACGAGCGTCGGAGTTGATGCCGACGTTGTGCTGCTGGCTCATCTCCTTGCCGATGAAGAATCGGGCGGTCGCCGAGACACCACCGCGAAACGTCACGAAGCGAGGCTCCGGGGGCCGTCCTTGCTCGTTCGTACGTTGCGGGCCGAGCGTGGAGACGAAGAAGGAGGGCGTTACACGAAAAACCGCCGCGTCGCGAACCGGTTGATTGGGCGCGCCGTTCACGATGTTTGCGCCTTCGGTGCTCGACCGAAGGAACCAGTTCGTGTCGTAGCCGACCTCGCCACCGATTCCTGGGTGGAGCTCGAGGTCTCCCGTCCGAATGCCCTCGCCCTCTGCGTAGCGGCGGTCTGCAAGCCAGCCCTGCGCGGACGCAGCGCTGCTCCAGAGCAAACCAGGAACTGCGAAGAACGCCGCAAAGGCGCTGCGTTTCAGCCAGGATCGCAAAGGAAGCTTGAGCGTCATTGGGGAGGGAGGGACAGAAGAGCTACTCGGGCCATCACTACATTGCAACCAAAACGGCGTGCGGCGAAAAAAGAGGAATCCTGCCGACCGAGAAGCTACCCGGTTGCCTTCCCCTTACTTGCGGTCGGCGACCGCGCGGCACGTCACTGTGCCGCGCTTCCCGTTACTACAGCGTACAGCTCGTGCACTGCGGCGGGCCGATGACGAGCGACGGATCCGTGGGCGGGTACGGCGTCTCGTCCGGCGGAATCTGCGGATCGATCTGCACGGAGGTCTTCGTGTCGCCGATGAACGCCGACTCTTCTCCGATGCACTGGTTGGCTTCGGCGACGAGCTGCTCGCTGCGCTGGCGAAGCACCGTGAGGATCGTGAACTCGTGGTTCGAGAGCTCCGCGTCGTTCCGGTTCACCGCGGCCTGATGTTGGGCCTTGCGGTCACGCGCGGAGCGGATGGCGACGTCGATCTGCGAGAGCTTGTCGTTCAGGCAAAGGGTCTTGACGACGTCGCGCTGGCGGCGCGCCTCTTCGAGCATCTTGCGAACGCCACCGGCCGCGCCTTCCATGCGCGAGAGGTGTTTGTTCACTTCAACGACTTGCTCTTGAGGCGTGAGCGACGTCTTGCGTTGGAAGCCAACCTGCCCGTCCGCAGCCGGTGCCGGCGGAGCGGTGTTCGTTGGCGTGGGCTGTTGTGCACCTGCAGGTCCCGCGGCGAGCGCAAGCACGCCAAAGGCGAAGACCCACTTCAGTGCTGACCGCGTACGCATCGACCCTCCTGACATGCCGACTGTAATTTGGAAGACTTCATGTGTCAACGCAAAAGCCGAGCTAAAACCTAAGCGATCTTGATACTTTGGGCTAATTTGACGCAGCCCTTGAGACGGACCGTTAGCAGACGATTCTCAAGCCAATCCTTTTCGTTGCATCGCGGACGAGGTCCATTCGCCACAAAATGACGAAGAGGCTCCCCTTTTCACAGGGAGCCTCTCGTACGGTCGGCAACCTCGCGGGCTACTTGCCCTGCTGAACGAACGTCACGGGGATGTTCAACGTCGAGCCGCCGCCGCCCGGCGCGTTGAAGGTCGCACGCTTCACGACGCCCGCGATGCACGAGGCGACGCCTTGGGAGAGACCCGAGTTCGAGGTGACGTCAGCGCTCGAGACCTCGCCGTTCGGACCGACCTTCGCCGTGATGACGACCTTGCCGGCCATGCTCGGATCCGAGTTGAGGCCCGTCTGGTAGCACTGGCGGAAGCGAGGACGGAGACCCGCGATGACGCGGTCGGCGTCCGAGATCGGGACCGTCGCGGTCGATCCGCCGAGCTGCGCGTCGCCCTTCGGGCCTTCGACCTTGCGCTCGGTACCGGCGCTGTCGTTGCCCGATCCCTTGGTGCCACCACCGAGACCACCGAGGCCTGCGCCTTTGCCGCCGCCTTGAACCGCACCACCACCACCGCCGACCTTGAGGTCGCCGGTGCCGTGCGCGACGCCTGCGCCGGACGCCGCGGCGCCCGAGAGGTCGACCGGCGGAATGTCGCTTCGGTTGAGCGCGCCTTGAACGGCGGACCCGCCGCCGAGCGCCGCGAGCATCTGCATCTGCATCGCGTCCGCTTGCGCGGCGAGCGCCGCGGCTTGCTTGTCGCCGACGCTGCCGGCGGCTTTGCTGTTGCCGGACGCGCCGGACTTGCCACCCGCCGCGCTCGCGGCCTTCGCGGTCGCCGTGGCGGTCGCGGTGGCCGTGCCCGTCGTCTCGGTGACCGTCTCGGTCGCGGGAGGCGGCGGGATGTTCTTCATCATGTCGACGAGGCCGGCGACGTTGAAGTCATCGCCGACGACCGGATCCATCCAGTCGGAGTACATGGCGCCGACGATGCCGAAGTGGAGCAAGAACGAGAAGGCCGCGATGATCGTGAGCGACCAGTCGATCTGCGCGGCGATGCCGCCTTTGACCGCGAGCGGGAGCTGCGGGCGAGGCTGCACCGGAGGCGGCGCGACGAACTGGAAGAGGAACGTGGTCTCGCCGATGACGACCTTGCCGCGTGCCTCTTCGGTGAGCTTCATCTGGTAGGCGTTGTTGACCTTCTTGGCCTGCCCACGAAGCGCGTTGAGATCGGTGATGCCGGACGCGAGCGCCACGCGCCCCGTCATTCCGTCGAGGAAGTTCAGGTAGTAGTCGTTGCCGATGAGCTGAAAGAGGTTGAACATCGGCGGCACGGCTTGCGACGGGATCACGAACGTCGCGCGTTCGTTCGACCCCACGGTGACCGTGGTGCGCTGCTTGATGATGCGCTCCTCGATGACGCGACCGCTCTGCACGAGACCGATGCGCAACACCTTCGGTCCGGTTTGCACGGACATCGCGCGCATGACCGCGGTCATCTGACCCGGACGCGCTGCTCCTCCCGGTGCTCCCTGCGGCCCTGCTCCCGGTTGTCCCGGTCCCATCATCGGCGGCTCCTACTCTCTTCCAGCCAAAACAGACAAAGTGCCTCGCATGTCAGACGCCACGGCCCGCGAAAAGTTCCTGGTGTCTCGAACAATGCTGGGTGCGCTTGGGATGCTAGCGGCAATCTGTGTGAAAGAACAACTCAATTTCCCGCCGCGATTCCCTCCTCCGAAGGGGTGACGACGGCCTCTTCCAGCTTCTCGATCATGCGGTCGGCCGCCGCGAGCCGCTCCTTTGTCAGGCGCCGTGCGTGCGCGTGTGCAGCGATGCAAAAGGCCGTCCCGACGATCCCGAACGCCGCGACCGAGATCGCATCGCCAAGCACATCCCGAACGAACAGCTCCCCGAGGTCCCCGCTCAGGTCGGGGGCGTTGGCGAGCCCGTTGCGAAGGACCATCGTGCCGAGCAGGATCCCGACGCTCGTGGCGATGCTGGCGCAGACCCGCGGGACCCGCGCCCACCGCTGCGTGCGGAGATCGAGCTCGGTGAGCTGCTCGTTCACGAGCGCGACGCGCGCCTCGGGGCGCGGCTCGGCGAGCGCCTCGAACAGATCGCGCTCCCAGTCGGCGTCAGGCTCGCTCGCGACCGCGGCGCGGAGGCTCTCGAACGTCTTCTTCTTCGGCGAGCGCCCGAGCTTCGCGAGGACGTCGTCCGGGTGGAGCGCCGTCGGGTTGGCGGCGAAGTGGAGCCGCCGCGCGCTCGCGAGGACGCACGCGAGCGCGAAGAGAATCGAGATGGCGACCAGCATGCGCTGTGGACGCGGCCGTCGATCAGAAGGGGTCTTTGCGCGCCGCTTCTTCGATGCGATCGAGGAACGGCTGGCGGAGCTCGGCGAGCGTCAGCTTCGGCTGAATCTTGCTCACGTCGACCGACGCGACCGGCTTCTGAACGCGGCCGACGATCGTGACCTCGTTGATCGTGATCACGCCACCCTTTTGCTGCGCGGCGGCGTCGTCGGTCGAGAAGACCGCGGCCAGACAGAGAGGTGCAGCAAGGAGGAAGGAGTGCGTGATCTTCATGGTCAGAACGGATCTTTCTTCGACGCGTCTTGAATCTTGGAGGCGGCTGCGAGGGTCGGCGTGGTCGCGCCGAGCTGCATACGTGCACGGCTGACCTCCACGACGACCGAGGGTCGCTGCGGATTGCCGTACACGGTGTACGGCTTCAGCGTGATGACGTTCTTCTCCTCGGCGTGCGCAGGCGACGAGACGACACCGACGGCAGCGAGGATGGAGAGCGCGAACAGCACACGGAGGGACTTCATGAGTCGATCTTAGCAGGGAAAAGCCGGGCCACTACTTCTTCGGCGCGGCGCTCGGGGCGGCGGACGCCGCCGGCTTCGCGCCTGATCCCGCGGGGGTGGCCGGCGCGGCGGGCGTTTGTTTGAGCTCCGCCTGCTTGGCCTTCGCGCGTGCGATGAGGTCATCGATGTCGTCCTGGACGCCCGGAGGCGGCTTCGGCCCCCGCATCGTTCGGTACGTCTCGAGCTCCTTGATCGCCGTCGACACCTGGCTGTCGGCGCTGTTGCCCGGGATCGTCGGCGCCGTCAGGTACATGAGGCCCATGTCGTAGTGCACGGCCGCGAGGCTCGAGTCCTTCGAGAGCGCGAGATCGAACTCCTTCTTCGCGTCCGGGTAGCGCCCCTGCAGGCGATACGAGTCGCCGAGGTTAAGATGCGCGAGCGCGTTGTTCGGGGCAAAGCGTGTCGCGCTCTCGAGGATCGGCGTCGCTTCGTTCGCGTTGCCTGCCTCGAGCTTCATCGACCCGAGGTTGACGAGCGCCTCGACGAGGTCCGGGCGCCGCTTCACCGCCGCCTCGAAGTCGGCGAGCGCGACGGCGCGTGCTCCGCCCTCACGAAGGATGAGCCCGCGAATGAGGTGCGCCTCGGCGTTGTCCTTGTCACGAGCCGGCGTGGCTTCACCGAAGCCTTCGAGGATGGCCTGGAGCGCGTACTTCGCGAGGTCGATCTTGCGCGCGCGGTAGTGATCGCGCGCGATCGTCACCATCGCCTCCTTGAAGTCGGGATCCATGCGGAGCGCGTCTTGCGCGAGCTGCTGCGCGGTCGCGTGGTCCTTCTGGATGCTCTTCATCTCGGCGTTGCATGCCGTGAGGCGCGCGGAGTTGGGCTTCTTGTTCCGCTTGTCGCTGATGAACGTGTCGGCCTCGCCGACGTGTCCCGCGCTCGCGAGCGAGAGCGCGTAGGCGCACATCGAGATCTCGTGCTCGGGGTTGGCGCTGAACGCGGCGCGGTACGACTGCTGCGCGCCGGCGATGTCGCCGAGGCGCTCGAGCACGACGCCGAGCGAATATGGCGGCGCCGGCGACTTCGAGTCGAGGCCTTGCGCCTCTTGGAACTTCTTCTTCGCCGTCGGCAGGTCGCCGTTCAGCCACGCCTGCCAGCCCTCTTCGTAACGGCTGCGCGCCGATCCGGTGAGGCCCGAGCCTCCGGCGGAGTCGACGACGCCGACCTGTCCGCCAGCCTCCGTCATGACCGGCGTGCCTGCGCCCGCGTCCTTCGACGGCGCGATGACGGTCTTCTCCGGACCACCGCACGCCACGACGAGCGCGATCAGGCTCGCGCCAAAGAACGGCGCGGCGGACGCGATGAGGGATGTCTTGCTCTTCTTGGCGACGACGCGCGGCATTTGCGTGGCTCCTCTATCTCGACGACGTTGGCTGGCTCGTGTGGGCCAGCGCTCGCTTCTACCTATACCCCGACTATGGCACCGCGGGCAGCGGCTTTGGATCGCTATCCGGGGCGGTCATCGGCGTGCCGAGGCC
Source organism: Labilithrix sp. (assembly GCA_044227045.1). GTDB lineage: Bacteria > Myxococcota_A > Polyangia > Polyangiales > Polyangiaceae > Labilithrix. Next base: position 146,721 of record JBGAFW010000006.1, on the reverse strand, counting down.
CCCCTTTCCGTGGATCGCGAACATCCCTTGCTCGTAGCGCAACATGGCGTTGGCTGGAGACGTCGGATCGACCGTGTTTTCCACGTGTTTTTGGACGACGGGCTCCCCGAGCATCTCGGTGAAGTAGACGAGCCGCGCGCGCGCCCGCGCCACCTGCGTGCTCGTCATGTCGAGCTTCTTCGCTGTGAACACGGCCTTCGCGTAGCGATCGATCAGGAGCGCGTCGGCAGCGTCGAGCTCCTTCTGCCGTCGCTGCTGCCAGACGTCGCGCGCTGTGTCTTCGAGCTTGTCGGCCGCCTCGTCGCGATGCGCCGCACGGAGCGCGCGAACGAGCGCCTCCCCTTTCTCGTCGAGCCCTTTCGTGGCGGTGGTGTTGAAATAGAGACCACTTCGTAGCGCGTCGAAGAGCGCGCCTTGCCTCGCCCACGCGGCGACGGTCCATTCACGCGAGGCGTACTTCGTGATGACCTCGCGATCGAGCCGATCGCTCCACCGCTTCGCCTCTTCGGCGCGGAGCCGATAGCGCTCGAAGACCTCGGCGGCGCTCGTCGGATACGTGTGGTGACCGGGCGCGTCGAAGCTCGCGGTGATCTCCTCATCGAGCAGCTCGAACGCCGCGCCCGCCGCGAGGCGATCCGCCTCGGGATCGATCTGCCCCAGGGCCCGCGATCGATCGCGCGCCTCGATCGTCCGCGTGAGCCACGGCTTCGCGCCTCGACGATCCCCATCGGCGCGCTTCAAGGCGGCGATCGACCACGCCGCTTCGGTCACGTACTTCGCCGCGGCGGCGTTCGTGCGGTTCGCGTCGAAGAATTTCACGAGCGCCGCCGAAGCAGCCGAGGAGCGCGCCGACCCGTCCCGATGGTTGAATTCGTACATCGCCACGAGGAAATCGGCCGCCGCCTGGGTCTCGCTCGAGGGATGAAGCCGCGCGAGCAGGTCGTGCATGCGATCCATGTCGGCGCGTGAGCGGAGGCTCGCGAAGAGGCTCATCGCGTTTCGTGCCGCGTCCCGCCGCGTCTCTTCGGCGACGCTGCCGCCTCTCTCGGCGAGCTTCGCGTACGTGTCGGCCGCGCGCGCGTAGTCGAAGAGCGCGACGTACGCGCTCGCGAGCGCGCCGTACACGTCACCGAGCGCCTTCGGCCCGTTCGCGCGGGTCGCGTGCTCGGCGATCACCTTCTCGTAGAGCGGGATCCCGCGCGCCGGCTGCCCGCCGAGCTTGAACGCGTAGGCGCCGGAGAGCGCGAGCCGAGGCGCGTCGTCGTCCGCGATCGACGCCGCGAGCGCCTGCTCGAAGAGCACGCCGACCTCGATCCACTCGGCCTTCTTCGCTGGCGTCTCCGGCGGGCGGCAGGGAGTCGCTGCGCAGAGCTCCTCGAAGCGCTTCTCTGCGCGCGTCTGCAAGGCGGCCCGACGCATCGGGTCCACCACGCGGGTCTCTCCGTCGGCGTCGCACGATTTGCCCCCGCGCTTCGGATCGACCGCCTCCGCCAAGAAGAGGACGCGCGACACGTCGCGCTCCGCCGCCGCCATCGTCGCGAGCCGCGACCACGCCTTGAACCCGACGCCGTCGACCGCGCACCGCGAGCGCCACAGCGTCTCGAGCCGCGGCCTCGCTTGATCCCACTGGCCGTAGAGAAACAACGTCTCGGCGATCCAGTACGCGTACTCCACCGACCTCGCGCCGCCTTGCGTGCGGATGTACTCCTCGCGCGCGTCGATGCTGCGCTGGACGACGTCGGGCACGTTGTCTTTGACCGGCCTTCGCACCGCCGGATCCGCGCTGTCGAAGCGCACCTCGTCTCGTCGCGCGACGCCGCGCGCGCCGCTCGTCTCCCGTGCGTGGAGATACGCGAGATCCCGATCGACGTCGCGAAGGTCGACGACGAACATCGCTGCGTTCTCGCGATGCGCCGCTTCTGCCGGCGACCGTTGCGCGGCCTTCGCCGCAGCGACGGCGCGCTCGATGTCGGCGTGCGACGGCTCGGGTGACCGGACGTCGAGCTCGCGGAGCGACACGCGCAGCCGCACGCGTCGGTGAAGCGCGTCGGCGAGCCAGTAGCGTGCGTCGTCGATCTCGGTCGCCGAAGAGCCCTTCGCGGGTGTGATGTCGGCGAGCGCTTGCCATGCGTCCGCCGCGAGATCGTACGTGGCGAGCGCCTCGTTGAGCTTCTTCGCGTCGAGGAGCACGCGCGCCGCGTTGGTGTACCGCGCGCCCGTCTCGTGCAGCGCCGCACGCGCGATGCCCTCCCCTCGTCGAAGAACGAGCGGCTCGTCTTTGTGGGCGCTCGTCCACGCCGTCGCGCCGGCATAGGCGGCGAGCTTGCGCCGCGCCTTCAGCGCCGCGTCCGCGATGCGCGCGTGCTCTGGCGATCCTTGCTTCGCCGACGAGAGCGCTTGGTCCCACGTGTCTGCGATCGCCTTCTGCGTCTCGGGCGCCGACCGATCGAGCGGCCACCTCTGCGCGATCACCTCGAGCGCGAAGGCCGCGTCTGCATGTTGGTCGAGGCCGCGGAGCTCGACGGCGAGCGCGCGGTAGACGTCGATGGTCCAAGACTTGTCCTGCGGCACGAGCGCCTTCAGGCGATCGATCGGACGCACCGCGCTACGGCTCGCCTCTCGCTCACGTGCCGGGAGCTCCTCGAGGCGTGGGACGAACGGCGCCCATGCCTCGGGGCCACGAAAGTCCGCGCTCGTGAGCGCCCCGGCGATGTACGTCACCGCCTCGTCGTGAAAATCCGCGCCGCCCTTCTGCGTGTCCGTCTGCTCGAGCAACCTCACGAACGTCTTCGTCGCGAGCTCGTAGCGCTGCTGCTTGAACAGCGTCCATGCGTATTTGTAGAGCAGCGCGGCGTGGATCGGGCTCGCCTGCGCGCCTGGGGCAGCGAAGAAGTGGAGGCCACGCTCGAAGGCGCTCGCGGCGCGGTTGTAGCCCCACACCGTCGTCGGCATCTCACGCGTGGCGCCGCTCGCAGCGTCGAGCTGATCGAACTCGTAGCTCCCGATCTGCCACCACGCCTCGACGACGTACCTCGACGCGTCGCTCCGCCCGGACGGGATCGGCGCGCAGTCTTCCGGGAACACCTCGACGTAGACCGTCTCGGGGTTCGACTTCGCGATCGACGTTGGGGTCGCGTAACGCCGCCGCCACGACGCCCAATACGCTTCGTCGGCGTCGCCCGGCATCGCCGCAGGTCCGCGCTTCGCTGGCGTCGATTGGTACGTGAAGTGATTCGCGCACACGAGCGATCGCCACGCGACCTGCGCGTCTCTGAGCTCGCCCACGTCGTTCAGCGCATGCCCGAGGTAGTAATGAACGGCGGCGCGCTCGCGGTAGTTTGGAAAGTCGCTCACGATGCGCTGGTAGAGGACGATCGCCGCGCGGAGGCCGGTCTCGAGCGCGACCTTGTCCGCCGACGCCTGCGCTCGCTCTTCGTAGAGCGCCGCGAGTCGAAACATCGCGTCGGCCGTCTCGTTCGCCGGCGCGCGCGTCGCGTACGTCGCGACGAGCGTCTCGAGCCGTTGGATCGCGACCTCACGCGCCTTCACGAGCTCCTTCTGCTCGAACGCGAGGGACTCATCGATCTGCGAGAGCGCGGTCTTCTTCTTCGCTTCGCGATGACGATTCACGAGGCTCGTGACCGCGTCCGACGTGGACCGTGAGGACGGCGGCGCCGCGGTCAAGCCACCGAGCAGCTCACCGGCCTCGTCGCGCGCGAGGTTACTCGCGAGGATCGTCACCGTGCTCTCGGCGCGCGCCGGCTCGGGCGGCAACGTCACCGCGCGAACGACCGCCGGGCTCGAGCCGTCGTTCTCTCCGTTCTTGAGCTTCCGATACGTCACCGTGACCGACGACGCGCTCGACCCCGCGATCGTCAACCGGCCTCGCGCGTCCTTCGCGCGCGTGTCTTCGGGCGGGACGGCGGTCACGTGAAGCTCGCGACCGATCGACGCGCGTATCCGCTCGGCGTCGAGCAGCCCTTTGGGCGCCTCGAGCACCACGACGACAGAGTCCGCCGTCGCGATCGGCGACGCGAGGACGAGCGCGCTCAGGATGGACGCAAAGACGAACGACCGCATGAACTCGAACGGAAGTGCCCGCAGCGAGCAGTTCCGTTCAAGAGTCTAACCCTCGCTCCTCATGAGCGTTTGGGTGGGTTGTGCGGTTGTCAGGGCGCAGCAGGGAGCGGCTTCGCGTCACCCTGCGCCGCGGGCAGCGCGGTGAGGCCCGGACGTGTCTGGACGTACATGTTCGGTGAATACGTGAGCTTGGTCGCGCCCTTCGTCGTCGGATCGGGCGCGTTGGTCACGTACTGCTGCATCTTCGCGTCACCGATGATGTCGGTGTAGTAGGCGAGCCGACCGATCGCGCGCGTGATGGCGGCGTTCTTCACGTTGTACTTGCGTGCGTAGGCCACCGCTGTCGCGTAGCGGCGCACCATGATCTCGTCGGCGCCGTCGAGCTCCTGCTGCTTCTTGCCCTTCCAGAAGTCCTTGGCCTTGTCCTCGAGCTCATCCGCCTTGTTCATGAGGTCGTCGCGGCCGCTGTTGCGCATCGTGTTGAGCAAGCGCTCACCGTTCGCGTCGAACAGCTTCACCTTGACCGTGTTGTAGAGGCCGGTGCGAAGCGTGTCGAAGATCGCGCCTTGGCGTGCGAACGCCGCGGGCACCCACTCGAGCGACTCGTACTTCTTGATGACCTCGTTCTCGAGCTTGAGATCCCACTTCTGCGCTTCCTCGGCGTTCGCCTGGTACTTGCCCTTCTTGCCTTTGCCGTCACCGAGGATCTCGGGGACGGTGGCGGGGTACTGGTGCTTCGAGGGCACGTCGAACTTCGTCGTGATCTCGTCGTCGATGAGCGTGAAGGCGGCCTCGGCGGCGTAGTCGACGTAGGGCGGCTTCTGCGAGTCGGCGGCGTTCGATGCGTGGTAGCGATCCCACGCGGCGACGGTCTGGCCGAGCCACGTCTTGTAGTCGCCTTCGTTGCCGACCTTCTTCATCTTCGCGACCGCATACGCGGCCTCGACGACGAAGCGACCCGCGTTCTGCGTGTTGCGATTCGCCTGCACGTACTGGATGAGCGCGCCCTCACCTTGCGTGCGTGCTTGACGGTTCGAGCCGCTATCGGCGCCTTTGCTGTCCCACTGCAGGTAGTCGAACGACGCGACGCGGTAGTCCGCGTTCGCCTTGTCCTCTGCCGTGGGATGCAGCTTCAGCATCACGCGGTACTCGTTCATCATCTTGTCGCGCTGGCCGATGTTCGCGTAGAGGATCATCGCGTTCTTCGCGGCCTCGCGACGCTTCGCCTCGTCGAAGCGCTCTTCCCCGGCGACCTTCTCGTAGGTCTCTGCTGCCCTCTGGTAGTTGAAGAAGGAGTAGTAGGTGGTGCCGAGCGCGTCGTACGCGTTGCCGAGGTAGCCCACGCGCTCTTGATAGAGCTTCGGATCGGGGGCGGACTTGGTCTTCGGATCGCCCTTCTGCAAGTTGTTCAGCTGCTCGTTCGAGCCGTACTCGCTGATGAACTTGTTGTAGAGGGCGATCGCCTTGTTGTACTCGCCGATCTGCTTGTACGAGTACGCGGCGTTCATGACGCCTTCGGGCGCGTCACGACGTGCCGGGGCAGCGTTGAACGCGATCTCGTAGAGCTCCGCGGCCTCGCGCCAGATCGGGCGCTTCTTCGGATCGTCGGCGTTCTTGCAGGGGCTGCCGCTCTTTGCTTCGCACGCTTGCTCGTACTTCGCGCGCGCCTTCACGTAGTTGGCTTCTTGGCTGATCGGGAGCTTGATGCTCTCCGACTTCGCCGTCTGCTCGCTGTTGTACGGGCAGGAGTCTTCCTTCGTGAGGCGGACGGACTCCTCGGCGTTGCGCGTGATCGCCGCCATCGTGACGAGGCGCTCCCAGGCTTTGTAGCCGTATTCGTTCTTGCGGCAGTTGTCCTTCCACATCGCGTCGTAGCGCTTTCGCGACTCGTCGAACTGACCGTAGAGGAAGTACGTCTCCGCGACGTAGTACTGGTACTCGAGGCCGCGGTGGCCCGAGTCGAGGTTGGGCGGAACGGCGCGCGTGTACTCTTCGCGCGCGGTCATGCTCTGCTGGACGACCGGCGGGATGACGTCCTTCAGGACGTTGCGCGTGTTCGGATCGGTCCCGTCGAACTTCACCTCTTCGCGCTTCTCGATCCCGGCCGCGCCCTTCGTCTCGTTGAAGCGCGCGTAGGCGAGGTCACGATCGACGTCGGAGACGTCGACGACGAAGAACGCCGCGTTGTCGAGGTACTTGTCGTCCTCGTTCGAGTCGCGGACTTCCATCGCGGCGAGGAGCGCTTCGTCGATGTCCTTCTTGCTCGGCTCCGGATAGGTCTTCGGCGCGACCTCGTGGAGCTTCACCTGGATGCGGACGTAGTTGCGGCGAGCGTCGGCGTTCCAGTAGCGCGACTCGTACGCGTCGGGCGCGTTCTCGTCTTGCTTCAGGTACCCCTGCCAGCCGACCGCCGCGAGCTTGTACTCGGTGGCGGCGCGCGAGAGCAGCTCGATCTGACGACCGGCGTCGTTCGTCTCCGTCGCTGCGTTGAGCGCGGCCTTCGCGTTGTTCGTGTGCTGCGCCGCCGCTTGGCGGAGACCACCACGGACGAGGCGCTCGGCGTTCTGAATCGCCGCGACGTTGTCCTTGTTCGCGTCGACCCACGGCGTGTTGCCGATGTAGTTCGCGAGCTTGGTGCGCGCCTCGAGAGCCTTCTGCGCCGTCGCGTCGTGCTCCGGCGTGCCAGGCTTCTTCGTGATGTTCATCTGGTCGTACGTCTCCGCGATCGCGTTCTGCGTATCGGGAGCCGTCGGATCCATCGGCCACTTCTGCAGCATGGTCTCGTAGACCTCGACTGCATTGCTGAACTGGTTGAGCGAGCGGAACTCGTAGCCGAGCGCGCGGTAGACCTCGATCGTCCACGGCTTGTCTTGCGGGATGAGCGTCGGATCCTTCACGCGATCGATCGCGATGTGGAGCTTCTTCTCCGCCTTGTCCGGGTTCGGCTCGGTGTCGAGGATGTCGGGCCGCATGATGTACGGCTCCCAGTCCTCGGGTCCCTTGAAGTCGATGTTCGTGAGCGAGCCGGCGATGTACGTGTACGCCTCGCTTCGGAAGTCTGCGCCGCGGTCGCCCGTGATCTTCTCTTGCTCGTCCGTGTAGAGGAGGAGCTCGACGAACTTCTTCGTCGCGAGCTCGTAGCGCTGCTGCTTGAACAGCGTCCATGCGTACTTGTAGAGGCCGACGCCGTAGAGCGGCGGCTTCTTGTACTTCATGCCGTGCTGGTAGGCGGAGGCCGCGCGGTTGTAGCCCCACACCGCCGCGGGGTCTTCCTTCGTCACGCCGCTGGCGAAGTCGAGCTGGTCGAACTCCCAGTTGCCGATCTGCCACCAGACCTCGGGCACGTACTTCGGATCTTCACCGGGCCGAAGCGCAGGCTGCGCGACGAACGTGCAGTCGTCCGGGTAGACCTCGGTGTAGACGGTCTCGGGGTTCTTGCGGTTCGGCGACTTCGGGTTGTTGTACTTGTGACGCCACGCGGTCCAGTGAGCTTCGTCCGCGTCTTGCGGCATCGGCTTCACGACGTCCTTCTCGGGATCCTTCGGATCCGTCTGCGTCGGGTACTCGAAGTGGTTGTGGCAGACGAGCGATCGCCACACCTGCTGCGACTCGGGCACGCGGCCGGAGTCGTTCAGCGCGTGGCCGAGGAAGTAGTAGATGCCCGCGATCTCGCGGTACTTCGGGTACTCCTTGATGACGCGCTTGTAGAGACGGATCGCGTCCTTCAGGCCTTCTTCGAGCGGCGCGGTCGCCTCCTCCGAACGCGCGCGCTCTTCATAGAGCGCCGCGAGGCGGTACATCGCGTCGGGCGTCGCCTCGGGGTGTGCGCGCGGGCCCTTGTACGTCTCGATGAACTCTTCGAGCCGGCGGATCGCGATCTCGCGCGCCTTCTTGAGCTCCGCCTTCTCGATCGCGATCTCGCGATCGAGACCCGACAGGATCTCCTTCTTCTTCGACTCGTAGTGAAGCTTGATGATCGTCGTGACGGTGTCGCGGTATTCCTTCGCGCCCTTCTCGTAGGCGTCGACCTCTTCTTTGAGGGCGCCGAGCGCCGCGATCTGCTGAGGCGTGGGCGGGTTCGGCGGCGGATACAGCTTTCGCTGCAGCGCCGCGGCCGACTGCATCTGCCCGGTGCCGCTCGTCGATGCGCCGCCGTCTCCGGTGGCCGCGCCGCCGCTGCCTGCGTCCGTCGAGAGGTTCGGCATCACGCCGCCGTCGCCGACCGACGCCGTCACGGGCGCGGGGGCGCCGCCGTCCTTGCCAGCCGCGGCGGTGGGCGCGGCGGGAGCTGCGGGCTTCGTGGGCTGCGCTTGAACGTCACGTGACGACAGGCCGAGGCCCAGCGTGATCACGCTCCCGAGCGCAGCCGCGACGAAAAGCTTCTTCATCGTGAATCTCACTTCTTTGGCCCCTGCGAGGGTGACGAGTCACCCGCGTCGTCGAGCACCTCGCGGAGCTCTTCATCGAGAAGCTGCTCTTCGCGTGCGCGTTCGGTTTGGAGGTTGTGAACGCGCTCGAGCTCCTCTTCGCGGACCTCCCACGCCTGCTCGGTGATGCCGACGTCGGCGCGGAGAACGATGCCGCGGATCTTGTCGCGGACGAAGATGAAGTTGCGCTTGGCGACCTCGCCGACGAGGTCGTGTGCCTCGCGGTCGAGCGCGCCGAGCTGCATGTTGTAGCCGTTGATCTTGAGACGCTCGGTCTCGACCTTGTTCTGCATCTCGCCGAGCTTCGCGTTGACCTGCTGCTCGAGCGCCGCGAACTGCTGGACGAGTCGATCTTCGACCGCGCGCGACTGCTCGAGCGCGCTTCGGATCTTGCCCGAGTAGCGCTGCGCGTCGCCGCCAGCCTGCCCTTGGGAGGCGAGCTGCACCTCGCGCTCGAGCGCGTCGCGGAACGTCACGCGTGCTTGCGCGTCGTTCTGGTAACGCGCGTCGCCGAGGCCGATCTGCGCGCGACCGATCTCGATCTGGCGGCGAAGCTCGACGACCTCTTGCTGCCGTTGCTTCAGGAGACGCTCGTTCTCGTCGAGCTCGTCGTTGAAGCGCTTGATCGTGCCCGGATCGCGCGCGAGGCCGCGCTGCGCGTCCTCCTTCAACATGCGGCGGAGGCCGTTGATCGTCGCGTTGAGGTAGTCGATCTCGATGCCGCGGCGCGTGAGCTCCTGGGACACCGTGTTCCACTGGCGCATGCCTTGGTAGTCGCGATCGGCGAACTCTTCGCGCGTGACCGGCAGCCCCTGCATCGCGGCCTGCACCGCGCGGCGCTGCGCGCGCACTTGACCGATCTCACCGGACAGCTCGCCCGGCTCCGAGTCGTCCATGCCCTTGGCGAGCACGAGACGCATCTTCGAGATGCGGTTGATGAGCGAGAGCGCGCGCTCTTCGCCGGCCTGGAGCTCGGGGAACGCGCGCACGCGGTTCGCCGCGTTGAGGATGATGTTCAGCTTGTCGATGAGGAGGTAGCTCTGACGAATGAGCTGCTTGCACTGGTTGACGTCGTCGATGACGGCGAACGCCATCGGGCCGTCCTCGGCTTCGCGCGCCCAACGGACGGCCGTCGGCGGGAGCTGCTCGTTCTGATCGAGGACGTCGAGCTGCTGCTGCGAGAGCTTCTCGTAGTACACGGCCGGATCGGGCGTGTTGTCGATGAAGGTCTCGATCTTCGCGCGCATCGGCTCGTACTCCTCGCGGACGCCGAGGTAGAGCTGCAGCGACTTGTCGAAGGCGCCTGCGCGGAGGAGGAGGTCGGCGCGGAGGAGCGTCGCGTCGCCGGCTTGCGGTGAGCTCGGATCGGCGATCGAGAGGACCTCGAGCGCGCGCTCGGCGCGCTGCACGTCGCCGAGGCGCACGTACACCCAGGCGAGCTCGTAGAGCATCGTCCCGAACTCGGGCGACTCACGACCGACCTTGGAGTACGCCTCCGCGGCCTGCGTGTAGTTCTCCATCTCGTAGTGCAAGCGCCCGATCGCCATCCACGAGAGGTCGATGACCTGCTTGTGCTCGTCGGAGTCGGGCGGAAGATCGGTGACCGACTTGAACTGCTCGATCGCCGGCTTGTAGTTCGCCTTCGGGACGCGAAGCGACTGATCGGCCGGCGCGCCAGGCGGCGGCGGAGGCGGCGTCGTGGGACGCGCCTGCTTGATCGCCACCATCCCGAGGAAGTACCCCGCCTGATGCGTGTACTGGTGCTGCTTCGGCACCGCTTGCAGCGACGAAGCGGCGTTCACGTAGTCGCCCTTGAAGTAGTACGCCTTGCCCTTCGCGTACTGCAGACCAGCGTCCACCTGCGCGGGCGGGACCTGATTGAGCTTCTGGAAGACCTCGTCGAGACCGGCGATGTCGTTGATGCGGAGACACACATCGACGAGGCGAGCGAGCGCGCGGCCGAGGTACGGGCTGAAGCGTGGCTCGTTCGCCTTGTCGACGATCTGCCGGTAATCGCGGCGCGCCGAGAGGTACTCCTTCTGCGCGTAGAACGTCTCACCGCGAAGCCACAGCGCGTCGACGTACGACGGCGTGTCGGGGAACTCTTCGAGGATCTCGCTGAAGACGACCGTCGCTCGCGCGTAGTCTTTCGTCCGGTAGAGGAGCTCGCCGTTCGTAAGGCGCTGCTCGACGGTGTACCGCTCGCTCTTCGCCTTCTCGATCACCGACTGGACGGTGTTCGCTTCGTTCGAGACGGTGTTGACCTCGGTCTGCGCCTTGGCCGCGTCCGCGTCGCCGTCTGCCGCGAGCACGACACCAGGAAAAGCGAGAGTCGCCGCGAGCGTGGCAAGGGCGACGGTTCGTCTCTTCGCCCCTCCCGCCCGTGCTCCTCCCCAAAGATAAGGGAGCCGCACGTTTACTTCCCTCCCCCGATTTGGATGCTGCCCGAGGCCGCGCCGGGAGCCGTCGAGCCTTGGGTCTTCACCGAAGGCGTGGGCGCAGGCGTCGACGCGCCCGAGCCGCCCGGCCCGAGCGACGCGATCTTCTCACCCCACTCGATCGTCGGACGCTGCTCGAGCGGCGTCGTCACGCCACCCTTCTCGAGCGCGGTGGCGATGAGCGAGAGCGTCTTGCCTTCGACCGCGGTGAAGGAGTGCGCGCTCTTCACCTCGAACTTGTAGCCGCGGAGATAGGTGAAGACGCCGTAGCCATTGCCCTGGAAATTCAGGATGACCTGCACGGTGTGGTCGCCCGGCGGCATCGATCCGTTGAAGATCGGGATCTCCTTCTGATCGGCGAGGGCGCCGGTGTCGTCCTGGCGGTTGTACTGCACCGCACCATCAACAACGAAGAGCGCGCGCGTGAGGCGAAACGCGCTCGACATCTCGTTCTTGAAGAGGACCTCGGCGCGCGATCCCGCAGCGCCGCCCGACAAGATCGTGTCGGAGAGGAGCGCGAGGCGGGTGTGGCTTCGTCGGATTTGGTCTTTGAGCTCGTCGACGCGCGCCTCGAGATCTCGAAGACGTACGGTGTACGTCGCGCCGTCCATCGCCGGCTTGTCGGGGATCGGGACGGCCGGGCCGCTGCCCGCGGGTGCGGTCGAGCCTCCGGCAGACCCCGAAGCTACCGGCGTGGAGGTCGAAGCGCCGCCGTCTTTTCCGCCCGTCGCGACGCCAGTGCCTGCCGCTGCTGCGGTCGTAGCTGCTCCGCCGTCTTTGCCTCCGCCCGCTGCCGCGGTCGTTGGTGCCGAGCCGGCCGGCTTTGGCTGCGCCGAAGCCAGAGCCCCCACGCACAAGCAGAGACCAAAGAAAAACGCCGAAACGAAACGACGTCGCATGCTCACTACCCTTTCAAGCGCACTGCAGTAACTGGTTGGTTGGTGCCCCGAGGGCCGCAAAGTGTTCAGTCGGCTCGAGCACGAAACTGCTCGCCCGCGTGAATGCGCTGCGTTCCCCATGCACCCTAGTCTGATCGCTCAAGCTTCAGTTCTCGTACCGCTTGGGTTCGGGACAGCGTGAACCGCGCACTGCGTCGAATCCCTTGCGGAGCCCGAGTGTAGGCTCCCCTGGTATGCCGTTGCAACGGCCGCTGCACTGACCGGTGGAGGAAGGCTGCCGGGCACAAAAAGCAATCCAGAACTGGCTTGAGCCAACGAAAGAAGCTGTCTATCACCTGAGTTTGAGGGGTGGTTTCTGCGTCAATGCGACGCTTTGCGTCAGATTTCGCTCTTTCGTCGCGATTCAAAAGTTTTTCTCGAAACAGGTGGGAGATCTTTGTCGGCACAGCCCCGTCTCAATCGCCAAGGAAATGCCGAGGCGAGTGTTCTGTCCCATCTTTCGCGCAGAAACGACCCCCGAAGAAGTACACTTCGGCGGGCCGTCGCCCTTGCGACGAGCGGAACGGCTGAGGCACGACGACGATGACCGGGGCTCCGAAGCGTGCGCAGCTGGATCCGCCCGACGAGACGCTGATGCTCCGGTATCAGCAGGGCGACCGCGCCGCGTTCTCCCAGCTCGTTCGGCGACACCAAGGCTCGCTCTTCAACTTCGCGATCCGTCAGGTGCGCGTCCCGCAGGTGGCCGAGGACGTCGTGCAGGAGACGTTCGTCCGTGTCGTTCAGAACGCCGCGGACTTCAAGCACGAGGCTCGCTTCACGACGTGGGTCTACACGATCACCCGCAACCTCTGCATCGATCACCTGCGGAAGCGCGCGCTTCGCAAGCATCCCTCGCTCGACGAATCCCGAGGGGAGGACGGCGATGGACCGACCCTCGGTGAGCAGACCGCCGATCCACGCGCGAGCGTCGAGCGCGAGGCCACCGGCACCGAGCTCAAAGAACGCATCGCACGCGCCGTCGACAAGCTCCCCGACGAGCAACGTGAGGTCTTCCTCATGCGTGAGATCGCGAACCTCCCCTTCAAGGAGATCGCCGAGATCACGAACGTCCCCGAGAACACCGTCAAGAGCCGCATGCGCTACGCGCTCGAGCGGCTGCAAGAAGCGCTCGCCGAATACGAGGACTACGCGCGCGCGCTTCGTTGATTCGTCCCCCTGAGTTTGAAGTCTTTTTCTCACGCCTTACCTTCTAGAAGAGAACCACGAGCACAGAGATCATGGATTGCGAGAAGTTCGAACCCCTACTGCTTGACGAGCTCTACGATGAGCTCGATGAGCTGACGAGCGCGGCGGTCAAGCGCCACGTGTCGGGGTGCGCGCGCTGCAATTCGATCTTGAACGGCATGAAGGCGACGCGCCGTGTGGTCTCGCTGCCTCTCGTCCCACTCCCGGTGGGCCTCGAAGACCGCATCCTCGCGGCCGCGAAGGAAGCGCAGAAGGTCGTGCCGATCAAGAGCCGCGCGTCGCGTGTCCTCTCGATCGCGGGCAGCTGGGCGATGCGTCCGCAGACGGCGATGGCCGCGGTGTTCCTCCTCATGATCGGGACGAGCGCGTTCTTGATCCGCTCGAAGAACTACGCGAGCAAGAGCGGCGAGGTCGCCGTGACCGTCGCAGGCAATCCCTCTCCCGTGATGCCGGCGCCGCAGAGCGGCGAATCCCTCGACGACAAAGCGGCCGCGGCCGCGCACGGCCCCACGCCGCCGAGCAACGTCACGCGTCCTCCGCAAGCCACGGCCGCCGCGTCGGCCGTCGCGCTCGCAGACGAAGCGAACGCCCCCGTCGACGCGCTCACCGCAGGCGCGGCGCGCGACAAAGCCAAGGGTGGCGACAACGACGGGACCAGCATCGCGAGCGCGTTCGGCGATCCCAACGCCGCGAACCGCGCGATCGGCGGCGGCGGCAACGGCGCTCCGATCACCAACGCAGGTCCGCCGGCAGGCGCGCCAGGCGCGTACAACGAAGGCTACGCGCAGCAAGCGCAGACCCCTCCGCGAACGATGACGGCACAAGGTCGTCGCGGTCCGGCCGAGAAGGAGGCGCAAGATCCCTTCAGCCTCGGCGCCGCCGCGTTCCGCGCGCGCAACTTCGCCGAGGCGACGCGTCAGTTCGATCTCGCCGCGCAAGCAGGCGACGCGAACGCCGCCCTCTGGGCTGCCGAGAGCGCACGCGAAGGTCAAGGCTGCGTCGTCGCGCTCGGTCGCTTCGATCAGCTCGCCCAGAAGCAAGGCTCGTCCTCCTGGATCGGCAACGAAGCGTCGCTTCGCGCGGCGCGCTGCCAGATCGCGATGGGCCAGCTCGACGGCGCCCGTGATCGCTTGAACAAGCTCGCGCAGTCGTCGTCGCATGCCCAGGCCGCCCAAACGGCGATGGGCGAGCTCAACGTCGCCTCGCGCGCCAAGGCAGGTGGTGCGAGCGCTGGCGGCGCAGCGGCCGCCCCCGCGAAGCGCGCCGCCGCTCCGGCAGCGCCTGCAGCGGCGCCTCGGTCTCCCTCACGCGCACCGAACGAGAGCGCCGAGAAGAAAGACCAGATCAACAACAGCGGCTTCTGAGCCCGTGATGCGCTAGACAGTCGACCACGCGCCCGTGCAGCGCAGGTGTCATGGCTTTCTCGGACGATCCAGCGATCCTTCTCGCGTGGGCTGATCTCGACGCGGCGCGCGCGCTTCACGCGCTCGATCGCGAGGTCATTCGCTCCACCGAGGCCGCGCGCTCGCTCGTGCTCGACCTGTGCGACACGGCCGCGCCTGCACGCGATCTCTTCAACGCATGCGCTCGCCTCGGAGGCCTCATGGGCGAAGCGGGCGCGTCGCCTTCGCTCGCCGCCGGGACGATCGACTGCGCCGAGCAAGCCCTCCTCGAGGCAAAGGTCAGCTACGACGCGACGCGGATCGGCGCGGCGCGCGCCTCGGTGCTCGAAGGGTTCGTCGCCGCGATCCGCGACGCGGAGCGGGCGCAGTCGATGCACGCGTGGGAGTATCCCTCGTGCGCCGTCGCGCTCGCCGATGGCACGGTCGCGATCGCGTGCGGCTTCCCCTCGGACGACGCCGAGGCGATCGCGGGCTGGGCCGCGCGCGTCGCGTCGCGCCTCTCGAAGGAGAAGGTCCGTCGCGTCGTCCTCTCGGGACCCGAGCGCGCACGCGCCGAGCTAACGAGCGCCGTCGAGCTCGTCGGCATTCGCACCGGCACCCCGGAGCCTCGCGCAGGCCAACGTGAAGAGCCCCGCGTCGTGGTCGCCGCGGACGACGAGGACGCGGTCGAGACCCCCCGCCCCGCATCTGACGCAAAAGAAGCACCGAAAAACCCTGCGTGGGGTTGGCTGCGCTTGCCATGGCGCAAATGAGCGATTTTTCCTAGAGTGCACTTCTTCGCTGGCTCACGACGAGCGAGCAAGCACGAACGCCATGGCGAAGCCGGCTCCTTCTTCTCTTCTTCTTGTCCTCCTCCTCGCGGGGAGCACCGCGATCGCGGCCGCATGTGACTCGCGTGCAGACGATGTGCGCGCGTCGATCAACGCAAGCTTCACGCTCCCCCGCGCGATCCTCGACAAGGCGAACAAGCTCGAGATCCGCGTGCTCGAAGGCCCGGTCACGTGCGACGAGGCGACGGGGCTGCTCGGTAACGAAGAGGCCGGCAAGGAGATCGCGAAGAGCGAGCTTGGCACCTCGAGCTGCGCTGCCGGCGCGAAGTTCTGCGGCAGCGTGCAGATCGAGAAGAGCGCCGACGTCCGGATGTTCTCGGCGAAGGCGACCGCCACCGGCGGCGCGACCGTCGCGGTCGGGTGTGCGGCGGCGACCGTCAACCAAGACGCGATCTCGCTCACGCTCCGGATGTTCCGCTTCCTCGCGCCCTCGAACTGCGGGGACGGCGTGCTCCAGCCCACCGAGCAGTGCGATCCGGCCGGCGGCCCGCTCTGCGACGACAGCTGCCAGTCGACCGAGGTGCTCCTCTCGCTCGGTTCCTCGGGCAACAAGACGGTGACCGGAAAGGCGGGTGACAAGACCGACCCGTTCTTCTTGTGGCCCACCGGCAGCGGCGACAGCGGGCGCTTCCTTGCATTCTACACGGATCACGCGGTCCCGTCCGGAGGCGGCACTCTCGACGTCGGCCTTCGCGTCATGAGCGCCGACCTGTCCCCGGTGTCGACGCCGCCTGCGCTCGCGAGCGGGTCGATCTTCTTGCCGAACGGCGGCGCGTTTCCTCCCGCGCCAGCGGCGCTCCAGCAGTCGCTCCCGCAAGCGGCGTTCTTCGGCGGCGAGTACTGGGTCGTGTTCGACGACGACAGCGGCTCGAGCCTCGACATCCACGCGCGATCGATCAACAACGTCTTCGTCTCCGATCAGGGCCTCGGCGCGCCGATCAACATCAACGGGACCGGCTCGGGCGAGCCTGCGATCCAGACCGCGCCGGCGATCTCGGCGAGCTCGGAGCGTTTGCTCGTCGCGTGGGAAGATCAAGCGGGAGGAAAGATCGTCGGACGCACGCTCACGCCGCCGAGCACGCTCGGCAGCCAGAACGAGCTCAGCGTCGGCAACGGCAACGCACGCCCGCAGATCGCGGCGACCGGAAAAAGCTGGGTCACCGTCTGGAAGAGCGGCACCGGCATCAAGCTCCGCGCGGTCGACGCGAACGGCACGCCCTCCGGCAGCGATCAGTCCGTCAACGCGAGCGGCGCGGGCGCCGACGGCGCGCACATCGCGTCCCTCCCCGATGGACGCTTCGCCGTCGTGTGGAGCGCCGGCGGCGACGTCTTCCTCCAGCGCTACGACGCGAAGGGGCTCGCCATCGCGGGCGATCAAGACCAGCCATTGAACGACATCGTCAAGGACGGCGACCAGAACCAACCGACGATCGCGGCCATGCCCGCGGCGGGCGGCTCGTACGTCGTCGCCTGGTACGACGCGAGCACGGGCCACGTGAAGGCGCGCTTCGCCGGCGGCACGAGCGGCTTTTTGTTCAACAACGTCAACGGACAGACGAGCGAGTTCCAGGCGAGCCGTGTCGAAGGCCGCGATCGAAATTCGCCGGTGGTGGCGGTCGGTGGAAGCGGACCGTTCATCGCGATCGGCTGGGAAGACAAGGGCACGACGAACGCCGGCATCATCGTCCGGCGCTTCCCAATCCCCGTCGAGTGAGCGTGCATTTTGCGAGCCTGCGAGCAAAATGGTTTCGGGCGCGCAGCGCCCGACACGCGAACAAACCTGAATGTGCATTTTGCGAGCCTGCGAGCAAAATGGTTTCGGGCGCGCAGCGCCCGACACGCGAACAACCTGGGTAACCTCAGTACTGCCCGAGGAACGCGAGGATCGCCGCGAGGTCGGCGTCCGGGAGCACCTCACGCGAGAACGGCGGCATGCTGCCTGCGCTCGACACGAACGCGCCTTCCCTCACCTTGCGCAAGAAGACGAGGCGGCGATCGAGCGGCGCGAGCGAGGCATGCGAGGCGTTGACCTCATCGGGAAGGACCGGCGCGAACGTCACGAGCCGTCCGGCGCCGTCGTGCTCCGCGCCGTGGCAAGGCCGGCACGCGAGGTTGAACGCGGTCTTTCCGCGTGCCGGATCGCCCGGAGGCAGATCGGGCGCCGCGGCGACGACGGTGAACGCGATCGGATCGTTCGAGGCCGCCGAGCGCCGCGACGACAGATAGGCGAACATCGCGCGCGCGTCCTCGTCGGCGTCCGTCCAGGGCGCGAGCGCGTCCATGAACGAGAGGCGGCAGTCGTTGATCGACTCGAGTAGGTCCGCGCGCCCACCGCCCCAGAAGCTCCGCCGCTCGGTGACGCCCGCGAGCGATCCGCCAGGATAGATCCGGTCGGCGGGCGCGTCGCCCGGATGGCACGTGGAGCATGCGAAGCGATTGCTTGGAGACGTCGACGCGCGTGGGTCGTCGAAGAGCGCGCGCCCATGATCGATCGCCGTCCCGTGCTCCTCCGTCACGCCGTCTCCGGACGAGCACGCGACGAGCACGCCGAGGATCGCGAGCGGCAGACGCCGGAGCGCGCTCATCGCGCACGCCCCAAGAAGGGCCGGCCGGGAAAGAGGCCGACGACCGCGCGCGATTTCACGACGAGCGTGACCGGACCTGCGTCGCCGCCCTCCGTGAGCGCGAGCGTGACGATCGATCCTGCAGCAGCGCTCGTGCCTTCGCACACGACGTACACCTCGCCCCCATCGGTGGATCCTGCCGCTTCGATCGGGGCGATACACGTCGTCGGGTCGAAGACGTGGAGCGCGAGCTGCGCGCCGGTCGCGCTGTCGATCACGGCGAGCGCGTCGAGGCTGCGCGTGGGCACGAAGAGACGTTTGCCGTCGTGCGACCACGCCGGGACGTAGACCTCGCCTGGCATCGCGACCGCACGCGCCTCGATCGCGCTGGTGGCGACGTCGAGGAAGCGCACGTCGTGCGCGTCTCGCGATCCGATCGCGAGCCGTGAGCCGTCCGGCGAGAGCGCGACTCCATACGGCCCGTACGCCGGGGCGCCAGACGTACGCGCGCCCTCTCCGACCGGCACACGCACGACCGGCGCGTGGGTGTCGACGAGATCGACGACGGCGACAGCGTCTTCGCCGTAACACGCGACGAACGCCTTCTTCGCGTCGGGACGCGAGAGCGTGAGCCCGTGCGGCGCGACGCAGACGAGGAGCTTGTCGGGCTCGGCCGTCCCAAACGGCAGCATCGCCTTCGGATCGATCAGCGCAAGCGTCGATCGACGATCGTCGAGGCTCCGTGACGGATCGATCGCGCTCGCGAGGTCGTAGTGCGTGACGACGACGCGGCTGCCGTCTTCGGCGATCGCGATCTCGCCGGGGTTCGGATCCACACGCGCCTCGGCGACGATCGACAGATCGTCGAGGGAGAGCGACTGCACCCAGCCAGGCCGCTTGCTCGACCCATGCGAGTGATTGCCGGCGCTCTCGAGCGTGCCTGGATACGCGTGCACGACGTACGCGCGCCTCGAGGGGAGATGCGCGACGACCTGGTGGGGGCCGTCCAAGATGACGGGGCTACGGCCAACGGGCGCCGATCCGATCGCGACCCCCTTCGCGAGATCGACCGCGGTGACCACGTCGCTCCCGCTGCTCGGGACGAGCGCGAAGTCCGCGCCGGCAGGAAGCGTGATCTTCGCGCGCGTGTTGGGATACGCGCCGCCCTCGTAGGCGTCGTACGAATGCGTGATCGTCGTCGTGGAGGACGAGTCGCACGCGGCGGCGATGGCGCAAGCGAGCCCACAGGCAAACGCAGCCGGACGGGCAAAGGAGATCACGACGCTTCGATGGTAGCGATCTCGCGTTCGCGATGTGTACTGTCTGCGACGCCGTGGCGACGTGATTCTACGGCTCGTCGTTCTCGAAGAACTTGCGGAGCGAGTCCGGCGGCGGCGTGCGCGGCGCGCCCGTGATCGGTCCCTTCATCCTCGTCGTGAACATGTCCTCGCCCTTCTTGATCGCGGCGAGGTAGGCGGGATCGGAGTCGGAGAGCTTCTTGATCTTGCGGAACTCGGTCCAGCGGTTCTCGAGCCATCCGTGAATACGCCAGAAGTGGCGGTTCTGGAGGTTCACCGACGGGTCACCCACGTCGATCTTGCTGTTCGGATCCATGAAGCGGACGTGGAGGTAGTTGTGAATGCCGGCCGACTTGTCCGTCGAGCGCGCTTGCGGATCGCGCGCGGTCGGGCGAAGGGACGTCTCGATGTAGAGACCGAGGTCGTCGTCGCTCTTGAAGTCGGCGAGGTGGTTCTGAAGCTTGTCGATCGCCTCGCGCTTCTTCGCGTCGAAGGGTCCTTGGCTCTCCGGGCCACACGGGTCGGCCTTGTCGCTGCACTCCGTCGGAGGGACGTCGAAGCCCTTGAAGAGCTCCTTGTTCGCCGGAAACTTGTCGACGAGCTTTCGGATCATCACGCGGTGCATCGCGAGGAACTCGAGGCCGTTGCCCTTCTGACCTTCTTGCAGGTCGGCGCGGCTCCAGTGCTGTCCCTTCGCCCATGCTTGATCGTCGGGGCCGAGTCGATCCCACTGCCGGACGGTGTGCCACTCGAGGTGATGGTCGCCCCAGGCTTCGCTCTTCAAGAACGTCAGGATCGGCTTCGGCATCGCGTTCGGATCGCGCGCGATGACCTCTTCGTCGTCGCTGCCCGTGTCTTCGGACGTGCTGTCGGTGTCGGCCGCGCAGGCGGTGATTCCGAGGAGGGCGAAGACCCCGAGGGCCGCGAAGAAGGAGCGCATGGCCCCGATGTAGCTAGATGTGTGCCTAAGCGCCGGCTAACGAATTTCCGCCACTTACGACGCCCCTCCTGGATCGTCGAATGCTGCAACGGGTCATCAGTTGCCCACCTACGCCTACAGCCTGCGCAAGCCTTTCTCGTTAACGGAGGCGCGTCTAATTCGGATCGCGGAGGTAGGCGATCGTCCGAATCACTTCGACGAGGCGCTCGCGTTGGTCGAGCGTGAGGTTGATGAACTTGATCCCCATGCCGGGGTTCGGGTTGTCGCCGTTGTCACGGAGCGGATTGATCCATGCGACCGCGCCCTCGAGCTGGAAGCCCGTCACCCCGGGCGGCGCGAACGTGAGGCGGAGGCGGGTGCCCGTGCGAAGAGGCTCGGTCGTTCGCACGAAGATCCCCATCTCGCTGATGTTCGTGATCGACGCGAACAGGAACGTATCGGACGCCACGCAGTCGACCGCCCACTCGACGTCGTAGCGATCGAAGTTACGGCGCTCGGCGGCGTCGTCCGTGGTGCTTGCGGAATCCGCAGAGGCCGCCGCGAGGAGTGTCGCCGCCGATCCGTCGTCTTTGCTGCCGCTCTTGCTCATGAAAATCGCCCACCAAACCCCTGGGAGGAGACGAGCGCATAGCCTGGCACTCGGGTGGCCGCTAGCGAAACTTCACGCGTTACGAAGGGCGTGAAAACGTGCTTTTTCCGCAGGCTTTTTGTCGTTCACTGAACGCGGAGCGTCCCGCCGTTGACGCGGTTTTCCCCGTCGCTCGGGCCGTTTTTCAGCTTGAGGCGCGACTCTCCGACGAAGAGGCCGAACCACAAGTTGTACGGACCGGGGCTGAAGTTCGGCTCGAGGCTGAACTCGTGGTCGTCCATCACGATGTCGTCTTTGAGCCAGAGCGACATCGGGTACTTGCCCTCGCAGACCTTGTGGTCGCCGTTGTGGCGGCGATGAAAGCCGTCGACGTGGATGAACATGTCCCATTCGGACGTCATCGGCGTGAGCACCTTGAAGTACGTCCTCATGTGGTACTTCGTGCCGGGCTTGACGTAGTCGACGAGCCGGCCGGTCGCGTCGGCGATGTCGTAGCCGAGCACCTCGAGCTTGTCCTCGAAGATCGCGTCGAGCTTGTGCTGTGGCTTGGGCACGGACGTGAGCACGATACGACCGAGCGGGTTCTGGTTCTTCTCGTTCGGATCGAGCCTCGACGAGACGAGCACGATCTGGCTCGATCGCGCGTCGATGACCGGGAGGTTCGGACCGGGGATGCCGTCGGACCCCGGGTTGTGCTCGCGATACGCCTTGTTGAGGCGCGCGAGCTCTTCGGCGCGCACGGCGAGGAAGCGACGTGCACCGCCCTCTCCTCCCATCAGCCATTCGTAGGCGCCCTGCGTGTCCTTCAAGATGAGCGGCTGGCCGCCGGCGTAATACGCGGCGGTGCGTCCGCCGACGCCGAAGAGCGCGAGCGGCTCGTTACCTTGGTGCGTGCGCTGGTAGCTCTCGAAGATCTCTTTCGGCGAGAGCTGATTCGCGAGCGCTGGGTAGTACGAGACGCAGAGGATCGCGCCCACCGTCGTGCCGAAGAGCGCGAGGAACGCCGCGCGGCTCCCTTTGAAGAGATCGCCGATCAACCCGAGGAAGAGAAACAGCGCGACGCCCGACGGGATGGCGAGCGCGCCGGCGACGAGCGGCCGGAGCCCCACCTTCCACCAGAGGAGACCGAAGACGAGCGCGGGGACCTGCAGGTACATGAGCGGCGCGAGCACGAAGAACGAGATCGGGCCGACGCCCTCGTCGAGCTTCTCGTGTGTCACGACCAGCTTGCCGGAGATGAGGCGCGGCACGTTCTTGGTCAGCTCACCACCGCGCAGGCGCGCCGCGAGATCTTCGAACGGCTCGAAGCCGCGCGTGGCCGACTTGCCGAGCGATCCGCGAAGGCTCCCGACACGCGCGCGGTCGAAGGCCCACACCCAGACGTCGCACCAGAAGTAGACGGCGAAGATGGCGACGAGCGGCGCGAAGGCCGTGAGCCACCACGCGTTCAGCACGAGCTCGCGCATCTGCGAGCTCAACGTGGGGAGCCATTTGGCGTGCTGCCGCGTGCCGATCCACACCGCGAGGCCGGCGAGCGACGCGCCGGCGACCATCGCGAAGTAGGCGAGCGCGAGCATGCCGTCCCACGCGTCACGGAGCGCGAGGAGGACGCGAAGGTAACCCTTCGGCTCGAAGGGCTCTCGCTCGGGCGAGCGTTCGACCCACGTGAGGAAGCCGATGCCCGCGAAGCCGACGAGGACGACCGTCCAGATCGCGATCGATGTCGTCTTGAAGCTCTCCGGGAATGTGGCGCCTGCGGCGACGGAGAACGCGTGAAAGGCCTTCTCGGGGAGGTTGTGGAGCTCGTGGTGGAAGAGCCCGAGGAGCACGCCGGTGCCGACACCGACCGCGACCGACGGATGCGCGCCGCGCTCGTAGTCACGAAGCGCGACGCCGCACGCGGCGGCGAGGACCGCAGGCGCCGCGAACGCGACGAGATCGGTGCGCGACGCCATCCATCCGTGCGCGACGAACGCGACGGCGGCGCCGACGAGGAGGACGAGGCGCGCTTGGCTCTCGCGGGCCTGCGCGGAGGCACGAACGCCGGTGGGCGCCGCGAACATGCGCCCGAAGGCGAACGGCGCGAACGCGCTCCACGGCGCGAGCCCGGGCGCGATGTGCCCGATCATGAAGTCGAACGTCGGGTACTTCGCCGGCGGCTTGAGGAGCGTGCCGGCGATCGCGACGGTGGAGTCGCTGAACGGATCGACGCTGATCGCGATGATGCCCTTCGACGCGTACCAGGCGCCGCCGATCACGGTGACGATGCCGACGGTGTGCGCGAGCGCGTCGAAGCGCTGCCCGTTGGCGACCGCGATCGCGTACGCGAGGCCAACGCCGAGCATCGGGACGGCGACGCCGATGAGCGAGCCGCGTGTGTACATCCCGCCGAGGATGCCGACGGTCGCGACGGTGTACCAAAGCGCGCGGACGCGCTGGTCCCGTGTGCCGCCGATCGCCGCGAGGATGAGCGATCCGACGCCGCCGAGGACGCCGACGAGGCCGATCACGATCGGCGCCTTGTGGGCGCTCCCGACGCGCGTGTCTTCGTCGCGGCTGCCAAAGACGGCGACGGCGAGGCCGCCGAACGACATCGCGAGGCTCGCCATCATGACGATGTCGCCGAGCATCGTGCGCGCTTGCACGAAATAGAGCGGCATCGTCGTCAGCGCGACCGCCGAGAAGATCCCGGCGCGGCGATCGACGAGGCGCGAGACGAAGCCGTACGTCGCGAGCACTCCAAGGATGCCCCACACCGCGAGCGGCGCGCGGCCGGCCCACTCGTGCAGGCCGAAGAACTTGAAGCCGAGCGCGATCGACGTGAACGGAAGCTGCGGGCGGCCGAGGTCGTTCAGGTGAGGAAGGGAGTTGTCGGCGCCCTCGAGCGCGAGGTTCGCCGCTCCATGGAGGTTCAACGCGATCCGCCGCGCGAGGTCGGCGACGTTGAGCTCGTACGGATCCCAGAGGCCGCTCTTCGTGAGCGGGGGCAGGATGAAGAAGAAGAGGACCGGAAGCGCGAGCGCGATCGCGAACGGCATCCAGCGCGGGCCGTAAGCAGATTCGTCTGTCTCTTCCTGGTTCGCGCGCGGGGGCGCCGAGTCGCTCGAAGACTCTTTCTGGTTCGCGCGCTGGCGCGCCGAGTCGCTCGAAGACTCTTCCTGGTTCGCGCGCAGGCGCGCCGAGTCGCTCGAAGACTCGCTTCCCTCGGCGCTGCGCGCTCGCTTCTCGTCACGTGACGCCGTCTCGGCCTTGGCTTCGCTCGCCTCCGCGGCGTCTACAGCCTCGGTCTCGGCCTCTGCGCCTTCGTCGTCCGCTGGGGTCTTCGTCGTCTTGTCAGCCATCAGAAAGCTCGTTTTTACGTACGGAAAGCTCAGCTCTCGTTCGCTTCGGTCGAACGCCGATGGGAGCCGGAGGCGCTCCGCTCGTCGTCCGCCCTCTGGCGCACGTGCGCGGAAGACTCATACCGCATTCTCGACCTCGCACGAAGCCTCGTGATCGGCCGCTTTCCCCAACATTTTCCCCACATTTCCGAGGGTCAACCCGTGGTAAAGACCCGGCGCACGATGGCGACCTCCCCCACGAAAGCTCGGCAACCCGCCCCGATCGCCCCGGTCGCGGGCACGATCGCGCTCGTGGGACGGCCCAACGTGGGCAAGAGCACGCTCTTGAACCGCATGCTCGGCGAGCACATCGCGATCACGAGCCATCATCCGCAGACCACGCGTGACCGCGTCGCCGGGATCCTCACGCTCGAGAACGCGCAGCTCGTCTTCCAAGACACGCCGGGCCTTCACAAGCCGAAGAACCGCCTCGGCCAGCGGATGAACATCGTGGCCGAGGGCGCCGCGTCGGAGTCGGACGTCGTCGTCTTCGTCACCGCCGTCGACAGCCAGCCGCAGACGCAGGTGACGCCGGAGGACAAGCAGACGTTCGCGGCGATCCCGAAGGGGCGCCCGATCGTGCTCGTCATCAACAAGATCGATCGCGTCCAAGACAAGGCGCACATGATCGACATGCTGGCGGCGTACGGAGCGCTGCACGACTTTGCCGCGGTCATCCCGCTGAGCGCGAAGAAGGAGACCCTGAAGAAGGGCAGCGGGATCGATCGACTCATCAAGGAGCTGCGGGCGCTCTTGCCCGAGGGTCCCCCGCTCTACCCGACCGACGAGCTGTCCGATCGCCCCGTGCGCTTCTTCGTCGCGGAGATCGTGCGCGAGCAGGTGCTCATGCGCACGCGCGAAGAGGTCCCGCACGGCGTCGCCGTCACAGTCGATGCGTACGAAGAGCAGAAGAAGGTCGTCCGCATCACGCTCTCGATCCACGTCGCGAAGGACTCGCACAAAGGGATCATCATCGGCCAGGGCGGCAAGATGCTCCAGACGATCGGCGCGGCCGCCCGCGAACGCGTCGAGCGTCTGATCGGCCAGCGCGTTCACCTCGACATCCACGTGCGCGCGACCCCAGGTTGGTTCGACGACGCCGCGCGCCTCGTCGACCTCGGCTACAGCGACGAAGCGGGTAAGGCCAAGGCGAAGTCGAAGTCGTCTCGCCGATCGTCCTCGAAGTCGACGTCGAAATCGAAATCGACCTCGCAAGCCGGCGCACGAAGCGCAGGCGCAGACACGAAGAACAAGCAGCAGAAGCGGAACGGCGCACCATCATGACGAAGCATCACCCCACCCGATCGCGACCTCGCTCGCGCGCTCTTCCCGCAGGCTCGCATGGCTTGCCGCTGGTCGCCGTCGTCGGCCGGCCCAACGTCGGCAAGTCGACGCTGTTCAACCGCCTCGCGCGCCGTCGCCTCGCGATCGTGCACGACGAGCCGGGCGTCACGCGCGATCGCCACTATGTCGACACCACCGCGTTCGGACGCGACTACGTGCTGATCGACACCGGCGGCTACGACCCTGACGACGACGACCCGATGCGCACCGGCATCGCGCGCCACGTCGAGGCAGCGATCAAAGAGGCAGACGTCATCGTCTTCATCAGCGACGCCACCGTGCCGCTCACGAGCGCCGACCGCCTCGCGGTGAAGCTCCTCCGCAAGACGGACAAGCCCGTCATCTACGCCGCCAACAAGGCCGACTCGCCAAAGGTCGACGCCGACGCGTTCGAGCTTTACCGCGTGGGCGTCGACAAGGTCTTTCCGATCAGCGCGCTCCACGGTCGCGGGATCGGCGATCTCGAGGCGGCGATCGTCGCCGCGATGCCGAAGGCTCCGAAGAAAGATCTCGATACGCCCGACGAGCTCGTCCCGCGCATCACGATCGCGGGCAAGCCGAACGCCGGCAAGTCGAGCCTCATGAACCGCCTCCTCGGCGAAGACCGCATGCTCGTCGATCCTCGCCCCGGCACGACCCGCGACGCGATCGACGCGCTCGTCGAGCGCGAAGGTCACCGCTACATCTTCGTCGACACCGCTGGCGTCCGTCGCAAAGGCAAGGTCACGAAGGCCTCCGACGCGATCGAGACGGCGAGCGTGGGCGCCGCGATCCAAGCGATGGAACGCTCGAGCGTCGTCGTCCTCCTCTGCGACTCGAAGGAAGGCGTCGCGGAGCAAGACGCGAAGATCCTCGGCCTCGCCAACGATCGCGGGCGCGGCATGATCATCGCGCTCAACAAGATCGACCTTCTCTCGAAGACCGAGCTCGCGAAGAGCGAAGAGGCGGCGCGCGAGAAGATCTCCTTCGCGCCGTTCGCGCCCGTCGTCCACATCAGCGCGAAGACCGGTCGCGGCATCCCTGCCCTCTTCGAGCAGATCGACAAGGTGAGCGCGGCGTTCCACGGCCGCGTCTCGACCGGCGAGCTGAATCGATTCTTCGAGACCGTCCTCGAGACGAGGCCGCCGCCGACGATGGGCGGTCGCGCGCCGCGCCTCTACTACATCACGCAAGCGGAGACCTCTCCGCCGCTCTTCGTCGTCATCTCGAGCGCGCCCGACTCGGTGCACTTCTCGTATCAACGCTTCGTCGTGAACCAGCTTCGCAAGCACTTCGGCTTCGACGGCGTCCCGATCCGCGTCGTGTACCGAGAGAAGCGCCGCGGCAAGAAGCGCTCCGCGACGGACAAGCGCGAAGAGGGCGACGACGCGTAGGCCTGGACCGCCAGGTCGGGCCGGCGGGGCTTCTCGTGCGCGCGAACGGCAAGTAACGTAGCGCCATGAGCGCCTCCCTCCATCTCGAGCCGATCATCGAAGGAAACGACGCGGGCGACACGCTCGTCTTCATCCAAGGGTGGCCTGACAGCGCGGCCCTCTGGGATGAGGCCGTCGCTGCGCTCCGCGGCAAATACCGCTGCGTGCGCGTCACGCTGCCGAACTACGGCACCCGTCAGCGCGAGACGCGCTGGGGGTTTCACACGGGCGAGATCATCGACGCTCTCACCGATCATCTTCGCCGCGTCGTGGTCGATGGCCGGCCCGTCACGCTGGTGCTCCACGACTGGGGCTCGTACTGGGGACACGTCGTTCATCACCGCTGTCCGGAGCTCGTCTCGCGCGTCGTGACGCTCGACGTCGCGCCGCACTTCAAGCCCACGCCGAAAGGGCTCCTCGGCATCGTGGCGTACCAGTGGTGGCTCTTCGCTGCGTTTGGGATCGGCGGAGCCCCCGGCGACTGGATGACGCGAAGGTTCGCGAAGCTCTTTCACGTGCCGAACGACAACGATCTCAACGCCTGGATGAACTACCCGTACCGAAACGTGTGGTCCGATTTGCTGACGGGCCGCTACGCCAAGATGATCCATGGCTACTGGCCGACGTGCCCGCTCCTCTTCGTGTACGGCGAGAAGAAGCCCTTCATGTTCCACACCGCGAAGTGGACCGACCACGTGCGCAGCGTCCGCGGAGGTGAAGTCGTGAGCTTGCCGTCGAACCACTGGTTCACGCACACGCCGGCGTTCGTCGAGACGTTGAGCGGCTGGCTCGAGCGAACGGCCGCCGACGCGAAGACGGCGTCTGCTTCGTCAGCCAACGCGCAGGCGTGACGGGACCGGTCGATCTCCTCGCCGGCGCTCGAGCTCGGTCCAGATCGCGCTTCGGGCGCCGATCTCCGTCCGAAGTGCGGCGTCGAGCTCGTTCTCTTGCACCGTTCGCTGCGTGGACGGCGTCGTCGGTCCCGATCGCGCCTCGTCGATCGGATGACGGCCAAGGAGGATCTGCGCTTCCTCCACCGCAGACTCCACGAGCTGGCGCACGCGGTTGTCCTTCAAGAAGCGGCCCAGCGTCTCGCCCACCTCGGCGCGGACGTCCGGGCTCGCGAGCGGACCGCCGATCGTCACGGGGATCACGAGCCGCTCGGTGAGCGCGCGTGGCAACGTCAGGATCCTCGACGTGCGAAGGTAGTCTTCTTCGAGCGTCACCTCGACGCGTCCGTCGAGCGTCTGCTCGCGCGACAGCCCCACCTCACCACGCACGCTCGCGCCGCGAAGATCGATCGTGATGTTTCGGAGGGAGATGCCCCAGTCGTTGCCGACGATCGTCGCGGTGGCGGGCGCCGACGCGTCTTCGTTCGGAGGACGAAGCCCATAGCGATCGAGCATCGGGCGCGTGAGGCTGATCGCAGGGAACGTGCCGGCGTCGAGGAGGACGCTTCCTGCCGCGACCATGCCGCCCGCATCCCAGCGCACGACGCTCGACCCGGAGAGATAGCCGCGCACGAACGCCGCCGGCTCCTTGCCGTCGATCGCGGGCAGCTCGTGCACCGCCAGCGCCGCGCTCGAGACGCGAAGCACGAGCGACGCGGGCTCGGTCGCGAAGAAGCCGTGCGCGGAGAGCTTCCCGCCATACAAGCTCGCGGAGGCTTGGTTGCACACGATCCTCGCGGGCGTGAGGTGCACCATCGCGGAGACGTTCGTGAGGACGATCGGCGTCCCCTTCACGAGCACACCCACGCGATCGATCGACACCGACGCGGCCGCGCTGATGTGCTCCTCACTTTCGTGGAGGACGGCGTCGACGTCGGCAAGCCCCGACGGCTCGATCGGCGCGTCTCCAAGCGCGCCTGCGCGAACGAGATCCTCCACCGCGACGATGCCGGTCAACGCGGAGCCCTCGACGCTTCCGTGATCGTGAATCCGAACCGCGGCGTCGAGCTCGGTGCCTCGGGGCGACACCACGTGAACGTCGATCGTCCACGAGCCCGCGCCGTCGAGGAGGAGCGACGCGCTGAGACCGATGTCTCTTGGGATCCAATATTCGCTCGTCGATCGCGTAGCCTCTCCATGCTCGGGCGCTGCGATCACGCGAGGTCGTGCCGCCTCGCCTTCCTTCGACGTCGCGAGGAGCGGGAGCAACGCTGAGGCGACGCCGATCCCGCCGCCGCCGAGATCGAGCGAGAGCCGAGGCGCGCGGGCGATGTCCTCGGGAGCTGTGCTTGCGCGATCCGCCGGCACGCGTGGAGGAGCCGCGGCGAGCGGGATCGTCCCAAAGCCCGCGAAGGATCCGCCATATGCGGCGAACCGAAGCGAGCGATATACGAAGGCGCGCTCGTCGAGCGTCACGTCGACGGTCGCGTCTTCGAGCACCCACGGCGGGATCTCGTGCTCCGTGCGCAGCTTCAGGGCGAGCTTCTTCGACGACGCGCCGCCGCGAAGCGAGAACGCGCCGGCCTCGTCGCGATCGACGTCGAGCGAGACCTCGAGGTCTCCCTCGCTCGGGTAGAGCCCTGCGTTCGCGAACACCCCGGTCTCGAGGACGTCGGCCGTCGTCACGCGCCCGAAGGCGCGCATCGCGCCGTCCTTCGCGCGCGAGAGCGTGAGCTTCGACGCAGCGGTGTGGAGCGTGACGGCGCCGCTCAGGACCGGAGCTGCCCGTGCGGGGTCGCTCGGCTCGAGCACGACGTCGACGTCGGCGGTGAGCGCGTTCGGCACGAGGATCTTCGTGCCGAGCGTGGCGACGAGGTCCCGCAAGAACGCCGGCTCGATCGCGTTCGCGCGGAGCGTGCCGCGCATGGACGACAGGCCGTTCGGACGCGGGTCGGGCGTTTGGGCCGAGCTCCATCGGGGGACGTTCGCGTCGACGTCGACGTGCGCCTTCGAGCCACGCAGCATCGCCTCGGCGCGGAGCACCGCGCGGTCGTCTTTGACAAAGACCTCGGCGTGAAGAGAACGCAAGAAGACAGGAGGGACGAAGCGCGCGCGCCCGAGACGAAAGCCAAGCTCCGGCGCAAAGGCCGTCCCGCGGATCTCTGGCGCTCGAAGCGCGCCACCCACCGCGAGCGCGACGCTCACGACGTCTTCGTCGCGCGGAAGCGTGGCCGGCGGCGCGTGCAGCTTGCGAAGGAGCTCGGCGAGCTTGACCGTCGCGTCGACCGCGCCGTCGATCGAGACGCCCGTCGGCGAGATCGCCCCGCGAACGTGCGCGGTGATGACGTCCGACGCGATCCGAAGATCGGCGCGTCCGCCGGCGTCGAGCGCCCACGCGAGATCGCCGTCGAGCTGCGCGTCTTGCGGGACGAACGACGGGATCGCGATCGCCTTACCGACGAGCCCCGAGGCGGCATCGACGAAAGGGCCCACCCGCGCGTGCTCGAGCTTCAGCGTGGCCGACGAGAGAGCGCGCGGTACGAGCGGCTTCACCGCCGGCGCGACGCTCTCGCGCTTCGGGCTCTCGCTGCGCGGCAGTGCTTCGCGCGGAGCCTCTGGTCTCATTTTTGTTGGGTCGGCCCGCGCTTCGCGCGGAGCCTCTGGTCTCATTTTTGTGGGGTCGGCCCGCGCTTCGCGCGGAGCCTCTGGGGGCCGATCGGCGGCGTCGTCACCTTCGAACACGCCGCTGCCCGCGAAGTGC
This sequence comes from Labilithrix sp., assembly GCA_044227045.1. Lineage (GTDB taxonomy): Bacteria > Myxococcota_A > Polyangia > Polyangiales > Polyangiaceae > Labilithrix. The sequence goes on along the minus strand of JBGAFW010000006.1, from coordinate 116,221 downwards.
GCGCGGACGATCTCTCCATCGAGGCGACCATGATCGAGCCGCCACTCGCGCGACGACACGTAGAGGCGCGCCTTGCCGTGCATCGGGTTCATCGGCGGGCTCCCCTCGCCTGCCGTCCACGCCGCGCGCGGGATCGAGAGCTCGCCCCAGATCCATGCGGCCTCCTCCGGATCGCTCGCCGCCTCGAACGAGAGCTCGGCGCGGAACGTGGGCGCGCCATCGGAGGGCGCGACGCCGAAGACGAGCTCGCCATGAAACGCGTGGAGGCGCATCTCGGGAAGCCCCGTGCGGCCGAGCGCGGTGATGACGGCGGTCGCGCGATCGAGCACGACGAGGCCACGCGGGCCGATCGGAATGCGCACGCCGTCGAGGTGTACGAGCGAGCCTTCGCTCGTGACCTGGCTGACGTCGGCGAGCGGCCCCAAGCGATCGCGTAGCCACTGGCGGATCGTCGGCAGCCCGAGATCGATCAGCGCGTTCGCGAGGCTCGAGAAGAAGCGACCGACGGGGCCTGGGCCTCTCATGGTCCGCCGCCCCCCACTCCGCTCAGGTCATCCCGCCGCACGGGCCCATCATACGCCGCCCTTCATGAGCACGTCGGCGAGCTGCGCCAGCAGGACGAGATCTTGAACGTCCGTATCGAGCTGCGCCACGCGAACGAGCGGCGTGTGCGCGGCGCCGCCTCCGAGCGCACGCACGTGCGCCTCGTCGAGCACAGCGAGCTTCACCTGGTCCTTGTGCGCGGCGACGAGACGCGACGCCGCGTCATCCTCGAGCTGCACATGGCGCGCGGCGATGCCCGCCACGGCGTCGGCCTCGCTCACGCCTTCCTTCGCCAGCGGCGGCGGGAGATGAAAGCGATTCACCACGAGCGCGCCCTGCGGCATCTTCGCCTCTTCGAGGCGCTCGGCGAAGTAGAGGACCTCTTTGATCGCCGGCGGTGACGGGCTGGTGACGAGCACGAACGCCACGTCGCTCCCGCGAAGCGTCTTCTGGACGCGGAGCGCGCGCTCCTTGAACCCGCCGAACAGATCGTTCAGCTCGGCGATGAACTCCGCCATCGCCTCGAGAAATCCTCCGCCCGTGATCTTGCCGATCGCACGAAGCACGGTCGCCGCGCTCTTCGCGATCAAGTTCAGGGAGAACTTGCCGCTCGACTGGAACGCCTCGACGAACCACTTCATCGTCGCGGAGTCGAGCGCTTCCATCAGGCGCTCAGGCGCGTCGAGGAAGTCGAGCGCGTTCGCGGTGGGCGGCGTGTCGAGGACTATGAGGTCGTAGCGCGGGTCGTCTTTGACGGCGACGAGCTTCTCCATCGCCATGTACTCCTGCGTGCCCGCGAGCGACGTGGAGACGTACTTGTAGAGCTTGTTGTGAAGGAGCTTGTCGGCTTTCTCCTTCGTGGACGAGTACTTGATGACGAGCTCGTCGAACGTGCGCTTCGTGTCGAGCATCATCGCCGTGAGGCTGCCTTTGAGCTCGACGCCGATGTCTTCGAAGCGCTTCTTGTCGACCGTCACGGCCTCGGTCGTCATCTCGGCGATGCCGAGGCTCTCGGCCAGGCGCTTCGCGGGATCGATCGTGAGGCAGAGCACCCGCTTGCCGCGACGTGCGGCAGCGACGCTCAGCGCGGCGGCCGTCGTCGTCTTTCCAACGCCACCTGCGCCAACCGTCACCAGCACCCGCCGCGACTCGACGAGGTGGGAGAGCGGATTTGCTTCGGCAGGCGACGCACCTGCACCCGAGACGACAGCCATCTTGAGAAGGCCGCGTTCTAGCACGTTTTTGCGTGTGCTTCTCTCTTAGAGCGCCGCGCTCGAGCCTCGAGCACCTCACAGATAGCCCTGAATTCCAAGGGTGACGCCTGCGGGCGTCGCCGCCGCGTCCGATCCTTGACGACTCGGGACAGGACGAATCCACGGCGCGATCCGTGCGGTCGGCGGGAGCGCTCGTGAGCGGCCGCTCGCTCCGACGCTGCTCGCGCCGTCGATCGGCTCGCGCGCGAGCAGCGCCGCGTCGCCGATCACCGCGAGGACGTACCCACCGATCAGCCCGAGCGCAGCCCCCGCTGCAGCGCCGTCACCGTCGCCACCGCCCAGGATGCCGAGCGCCGCCGCTCCCGTGAGCGCGCAGGCGAGCGGCGCGCCGACACGAAGACCGATGTCGGTCAGGCCAAGCCACGTATTTCCGCGCGCGAAGTGAACGAGCGGCGGCCCGAGCGCGTACGCATGCACGCCTCCCCACGCGAGGACGTCCGACTTCGTCGCGAGCGCCGCGAGCCAGAGCACGCCGACCGCGCCATCCACCGCGAGCGTGAGCCCGCCGTACCAGCGCGTCTTCGGCTTGGTCGCACGTGGCGCGGTCTCGGAGGTGGGCGCGACGTCCGCGCGAGCGGACGAGGGATCGGCGGCGAGCGACGCGACGAGCGCGGCGCCGAGCACGAGACGAAGAGACATGCGGCGCGACGAGCGCACGCGAAGACCGGACGACGTGGACATGCCTCCGAGCGTGCGCTCGGAGCCGTCGCCCTTCAAATGACGTCAGCTGACGTGAAGCGCGCTATTCGTTCGGGCCGTCGTCGTACTCGCCCTCGGCGAGGTTGTCGAAGCGGGTCCACTGCTTGTCGAAGCGGACCTTCACCGTGCCGGTCGGACCGTTACGTTGCTTGGCGACGATGAGCTCGGCGATGTTCTGCTCGGGCGAGTCTTGGTTGTAGTAGTCGTCGCGGTAGATGAAGATGATGTTGTCTGCGTCCTGCTCGATCGCGCCCGACTCACGAAGGTCGCTGATCATCGGACGCTTCGACTTGTCGCTGCGTTGCTCGACCGCGCGGTTCAACTGAGAGAGCGCGATGACGGGGAGCTCGAGCTCCTTCGCGAGGCCTTTGAGGCCTCGGCTGATCTCGCTGATCTCTTGCTCGCGTGAGCTGACGCCGTCGCGCCCCTTCATCAGCTGCAAGTAGTCGATGATGACGAGGCCCATCTTGCGGAGCTTCTTGCCGTTCTCGTCGCGCGTGTCGTACTCGGCCTGGAGACGGCGCACCTTCGCGCGCAGCTCGAGGAGCGTGAGGCCGGGCGAGTCGTCGATCCAGATCGGGAGATTGCCGAGCGCGCTCGCGGCCATCGTGAGCTTGTTCCAGTCCTGAGGACCGAGGAAGCCCGTACGCATCTTGCTGACGTCGACGCGCGCCTCGGAGCACACCATACGATTGGCGAGCTGCTCGCGCGGCATTTCGAGCGAGAAGACCGCGACGCCCACGCCCGGCTCGTCCCATCGCTGCGACGGATCGTTGGTCAGCTCGTTGTGCTTTGGCTTGGCGACGTTGGCGGCGAGGTTCAAGACGAAGCTCGTCTTGCCCATGCCTGGACGAGCCGCGACGATCGTGAGGTCGCCTTCGTGGAGGCCTGCGGTCTGGCGATCGAAGCGGTCGAAGCCCGTCGAGACGCCGGTGATCCGATCACCTCGCGCGACGGCGTCGTTCAGCTTCGCGAACGCCTTCTTCATGACCTCGATGAGCTTCTCGACGCTCTGCTTCGAGCCCACGCGGGCGATGTTGTAGATGGCCTGCTCGGCTCCATCGATGAAGGCCTGCGGCTCGCCGTAGTCGCCGTAGCCCTGCGCCGAGACGCGCTGGCACGCGAGGATCAGCTGACGGATGCGGTACTTCTCGTGGATGATGCGCGCGTACGAGCCGACGTTCGCGACGACCGGCGCCGAGTCGAGGATCTGACCGAGGTACGGCATGCCGCCGACCTGCGCGAGGCGCTGGCGGTCTTTCAGGTAGCTGCCGACCTGGACGACGTCGACCGGGGAGCCCGTCTGGCGGAGCTCGAGGCACGCTTCGTAAATCCGGCGATGGGCCTCCGAGTAGAAGTGCTCGGGCTTCAGCTCGGTCGTTTTGTCGAGCGCCGAGGGGTCGAGCATGACGGCCGACAGGACGGCCGCTTCGGCGTCGAGGTCGTGGGGAGGGACGCGACCCTCGATAGTCGGCGGATTTTCAGGCTCTTTTTGCCCAAACCGTCCAGAGTTTGCCCACTTCTTCTCCACAGACTCTACCTCCGAAATGCCAAACGCCTCGGTGGACAATCGTCCACTCGAGGCGAAGCGTTGCGTAGCGTGGAGATGCTACTTCGAAAATGTCCCGCTTGGAACGTATCAAGTAGAGAAAAGCCAGCTCCACCCATGATCTCACGCTTCTCGTCTCGCTCTTCTCGTTCGTCTCGCCCCACCCACTCGTGTCGACATGCTCTCGGCTGCGCGATCGTGATCGCGGCAGGTGCGATTTCGGCGTGCGGTGGCTCCGGTAAGACCACGACCACCCCTGCCGGACAAGGCGCGCCAGCGGCGAGCGCGGGGAGCGTCCCGATCGCCGTCGACAGCAAAGGCGCGAATCCGGCCGGCGCGCGAGGGAGCTGTGCGGAGCCGAAGACGCCGCTCTCCCCTGCCCCCGATCGCGACAAGGGGATCGACGCGTTCTTGATGGATCGACCGCGGGAGGCGGTCGACCTGCTCGCCAACGCCGTACGCAACGATCCGCGCGACCGCGTGGCGGAGGCGTTTCGAGCAGCGGCAGCGGCGAAGATGGAGGAGGCCAAGGCTCGCGCGACGGATGATACCGCGTCCGTCCCGCGGATCTCACTCGAGCCGCTCCCTCTCGTTCAAGTCACGCGCCGCAACGTCGAAGGCGGAGCTCAATCACCGAAGCTCCGTCTCGAGAAGCAGTCGGAGTCGAAGAACCTGATCACGGATTTTTCGGACTGGGAGACGAAGAACCAGCTCCCGCGCGTAGGCACGCGCGGACAGGAAGCGCTGCCGGCGACCGTGGCGCCGTCGTTCAACCGCGAGCGGCTAAAGAAGACGTTCGTGCATCGCGATCACGTCGCCGCGATCTACGACGCGTCGATCGTGATCACCGCCGAGGGAAAGCGAACGGTCGCGTTCGACGCACGCAGCGCGATGCGTGGGCCGCGCGTCTTCGAGGTCGCGTTTGCGCAGATGGTCGGCAAGGCGCTGCTCGTCGAGCTCGCGTACAACGGCTACGCGAAGGACTCGCAAGGTCGCAACGGCTACTTCGCGGCGTACGACGCGACGAGCGGAGCCTTGCTCTGGGCGACCGATCCGCTCGTCGCCAACTCCGGCGAGGCCGTCGTCTCGGGCGGATCGATCATCACGGGCTATGGCTTCACGGCGGAGCCTGATTTCCTTTTCGTGCTCGATCTCGCGACGGGCAAGGTCGATCAGAAGATCCCGGTCAAGAGCGGCCCCGAGGCGATCCGCGTGAAGGACGGACGCGTGTTCGTGCGCACGTACGACACCGACTACGTCTTCAAGGCGACGTCGGGCGCGGTGACGCCTGCACCCGTCGCCGCGATGGTCGACGGAGGAGATCGCAACGCGCCTCCGCCGCTCGATCCCGAGGTGAAGTGTTGGGTGCGCAACGCCTCCGCGGGCATTCAGACGAAAGACGCGCGCGCGATCCACGAAGCGGCCGAGCGCCTCGCGGCGATCTCACGCGATCGCGTCCTCGACGAGCTCCTTCGAATCGAGGAGAAGAAGCTCGAGATGACCGGCCGGCTCGATCTCCAAGCCGCGCCGCTCATCGTCGTCCCCGCGCCGCCCTGGCAAGCCACGCCGCCGCCGAGCGCCGCGCCGGCGAGGTCGCCCGCGCCCAAGCTCGTGAAGGTCGGCTCGCGCGCGGCGTCGCCGATCCGCAACATGCATCCTGCGTTCGATCCGACGAAGCCGTTCTTCCTCGCGCCCGTCGACAAAGGACGCCTCGAAGCGGCGCGGGCCGACATTCCTTCGAGCTACGGCCTTCACGACCTCAGCGCGATCATCCCCGACGAACGACGTAACCAGAGCCGGATGCTCCTCGTGTACGCGGGCCGTTACCTCGCGCTCGTGAACGGTGACAACGTCGAGCGCGTCTTCGATCTCGACGCGTTTCGCATCCCGCCGAAGGCCAACCCGCAGTGGAAGGAGTTCTCGACGCAGGAGCTCACCTACGTCCAGGAGCGTGACGGCGTCCTCTATCTCTGCAACGGCGGCGGCTCGTACGCCAAGGAGGTCTTCGGCAAGAAGGGATTCCTCTCCGCGATCGACGCGACGACCGGAAAGCTGCTCTGGCGGAGCGCGCCGCTCACCTGCAACGCGAAGTTCGCGATCGCCGGCGATCACATCATCAGCGGCTATGGCTTCACCGAAGAACCCGACTTCGTCTTCGTCGTTCGGCGGAGCGACGGCGTCGCCGTGCAGAAGGTGCCGGTCGACACCGGGCCCGAGACGATCGAGCTCGATGGCAACCGCGTCCACGTCGAGATGTACGGCAACACGGCCGACTTCGAGCTTCGCTGACGCGACGCGCACTCGTGAACAAAAAGACGAGAGCCGATGACCGTGAGGTCACCGGCTCTCTCTCGCTTGGGGCTCCGCCCCAAACCCCGCGCATGCGACCGATTTGCGCTCCGCGCAAACGGATCCCCCTTCGCTCGAAGACTCGCTCAGGGGTCGCATGCTCTCTCTCGCTTGGGGCTCCGCCCCAAACCCCGCGACGCTTCGTAACGAGGGTTACTTCTTCGTCACTTCGACCTTGAGGGTCGCCGTCACGCCCGGCATGAGCTTGACGGGGATCTCGAAGGTGCCGAGCGTCTTGAGCGGCTCCGCGAGGTGCATCTTCTTGCGATCGAACGGAACGCCGGTCTTCTTGACCTCGTTCTCGATCTCCTTCGCGGTGACCGATCCGAAGAGGCGCTCGTCTTCGCCGACCGGACGAGCAAGCGAGATCTTGAGCGCGTTGATCTTCTCCGCGACGCCCTGAGCCTCTTTCTTGTTCTTCTCGGCGCGCGCGATGGCGACGGCCTTCTCGTGGTTGAGGCGGTTGATCTGGGCGTTCGTCGCGGGGACGGCGAGCTTGCGGGGCAACAAGAAGTTGCGCGCGAAGCCCGGACGAACCTTGACGAGCTCACCCGATCCACCGAGGTTCGGAACGTCACTCTGGAGAATGACTTGAAGTGTGTTTGCCATGACTGTTCCGCTCCCTTCTCAGCTGGTGACCGTGAAAGGCAGCAGCGCGATGTTGCGAGCGCGCTTGACCGCCAGTGTGACCTTGCGCTGATGAAGCGCGCAGTTGCCGCTGATGCGGCGCGGAACGACCTTGCCACGCTCGGACACGAAGTACTTGAGCGCCTGCGGGTCCTTGTAGTCGATGACCACAGCCTTATCCGCGCAGAACTTGCAAACACGCTTCTTGCCACCACGGCGGCGGCCGGGGGCGTCTGCGTTCAGGTCCGGCGTTCGGCCGAAGTCCTTATCGTCATCCATCATTGCCATGACTCTAATCTCCTATGAATTCTCGTGTAATGGGCAGCGGGCTCGAGCCGATTCGTCTTCGTTGAGGGGAGCAGCGTCGAAGACGCTGCGTCGACCCACGACGACGTTCGTGCTCACTCGTCCTCGCCACCCTCCTTGGCCGCCGGAGCTTCCGGAGCAGCCTCATCGGCGACGTCCGCATCGCCCATATCGCCGTAGTCGTCCTCGCCGCGGTCGCCACGCATGCTGCGCGGGCCGCCGTCGAAGTCGACGAGACCGAGAGCCTTCTCGCGCGACTCCTTCTCTTCCTCCTCGGGGGGAAGCTCGAGGCGCTGGAACTTGATCTCCTCGGGATCGATCGTGACAGCTTCGACGTTGACCTCTTCGGCCGTCTGCACCGTCTGGAACTTGAGCACCGTGTCTTGCAGCTTGAGGTTGCGCTCGAGCTCCTGCACGAGGCCGCCGCGCCCGATGTACTTCACGTACACGTAGACGCCCTTCTTCTGCTTGCCGACGGGATAGGCCAGCTTGCGGCGGCCCCACGACTCGACCTTCACGAGCTTGCCGTTGTCACGGCCGACGACCTCGGCCACGCGGCCCTGCACCTTGTCCGCCGTGTCGGCGTCGACATCGGAGCGGAGGATGTAGATCGTCTCGTACTCTTTCGATTTCAATACTTGTGCATCAGGCATTCGAAGTCTCCCTATGGATCGCTCTGAGGAGATTCCCAGAGGAGCCCGCAAGGCGAAGCCCTACGAGCAAGGATGGTCCCGCCGCTTTTCGACGGGGCGGCGTTCTTAGCAGTTTCGTTTTGTGACGTCCACTAGGGGATTCGGCGAAGGAGCCGTCCCAAGTCACTTATTTCCTGGGCTTATTTTCGTGTTCACGGCGTTCATCGCCGCCTTGAGCCCGAGGTCGAGCACCTTCACGACGGCGTCGCAGGCCTGATCGACCACGTCCGGCAGCTCGGCCTTCTCGACCCCGTCGAAGTCGTGGAGCACGAAGTCCGCGACGTCCCCTTTGAAGCCTGGGGGCGGACGCCCGACGCCGACGCGGACCCGGATGAAGTCGGCGCCGAGGCGGCCGATGATCGATCGGAGGCCGTTGTGGCCCGCATGACCGCCGCCGACCTTGAGGCGGATGTCTCGCCACGGCAGGTCGAGCTCGTCGTGCACGACGATGATCTGGGCCGGCTCGACCTTGAGGAACGCCGCCGCGGGCTGCACCGAGTCACCCGAGAGGTTCATGTACGTCTGCGGCTCGAGCAGCGCGACCGGATGGCGCTTGCCGCTCGGCGCGGCGATCTCGCCCTTCGTCCACACGCCGCTGAACTTCTCTTTGAGGTCGGGCAGCGCGTTCGCGCGAAGGAGGCGGTCGACCACCATGAAGCCGACGTTGTGCCGGTTTCGCTCGTACTTCTTGCCGGGATTGCCGAGACCAACGATGAGATGCACGTGCCTGCCGAGAGGCTCTCGCGAAATGACGAAACGAGAAGGACCCGTGTGTTTGGGAACCTGGTTCCCAACGTGTTCGCCGGATCGCTTCTCGTTCGTGAGCGAGAGAAAGGAGAGTTACTTCTTCTTCGCGTCCTTGCCGGCGTCCTTCTTGTCGCCCGCGGCGGCAGCGGCCGGAGCCTTGCCACCCGCAGCGGCAGCAGCAGGTGCAGCGGCGGCAGCGCCAGCGGCGGGAGCGCCCGGAACGGCCGCGGCCTCTTCGGTGCGATCCTTCTCGGGCGCGACGACCGCGACGAGCGTCTGCTCGGCGGGGAGAAGCACCTCTACGCCCTCGGGGAGCTTGAGATCCTTCGTGGCGATCGCGTCACCGAGCTCGAGGTTCGTGACGTCACACTCGACCTTGAGCGGGATGCGATCCGGCAGGCAGCGCACGGGGATCGTGCGGTAGACCTGGCGGAGGAGACCACCGGCCACGACGCCGACGGCCTTGCCGTTCGCCTGGAGCGGGACGTGGACGTCGACCGTGCGATCGAGCTTCACCTCGACGAAGTCGACGTGCTCGAGCGCGCGGCTGACGGGGTGATACGTGTAGTTCTTGATCATGCAGAGGAGCTCTTTGCCGCCTTCGACCGTCATCTTCAAAACGGTGTTCTGGCCGCGCTCGCTCTTGATGATCGTGACGATGTCCTTCGGCGTGACCGAGAGGGACGTCGCGGGGAGGTCTTTGCCGTAAGCCACCGCGGGGACTTGACCGGAGTTGCGGAGTCGGCGGGCGGCGCCCTTTCCGCTTTCGGTTCGGGGTTTTGCGGTGACGCTGTGCATGGCGGCGGACATGGTCGACTCCTCGAGAATTCTTCGATGCGCACCGCAACATGAACGTGTGGTGCTTGGGGGGGCGAACCGTTTAGCAGAGGACGCCGCGGGGCGGTAGCGGATCTTGCTTCAAGCACGGCTTCCGAGTACTGGCCGTCTCGCTGCAAGAAGGCGCTGGCTCCGTCCTTCGCCTTCGTTTTCTTCTCTTTTCCCCTCGCTTTGGCTTGCTCAAGAGGTCGCTCATGTCTCAAGCGTTCCGTATTTTCCCGGTTCTCGTCGTGTCGGGCCTCACCCTCGCCCTGCTGCCTTCCTGCAGCAGCAGCGACACGACGCCGGCGGCCGCCGCCACGAAGCTCTCCGAGCAGCTGAAGCGCCTCGGCGACAGCGTCGGATCCAGCACGGCCTTGTTGAAGTCGTCGGCGCTGACCCCCGCGTCGCTGACGCCCGCCGATTTCGGATCGGTCGCGCGCATCGTCAAGAGCCTGACGGGCAACCTCGACATCGGGATCGAGCAGAAAGGAAAGACGGGCGACAAGTCGGCGAACGTCGACGGCGCCGACGGCGACGAGGCCGCGAGCATCTTCGTCCCCGACCCGCCCACGGGCGGCACGAGCACGTCCGCGACGTACCCGACGTTCCTCGCCTGGAAGGGCCACGACGCGTGGGACAAGGGCCTCTGCTACCTCGCGTGGTCGAAGGGTGGCTCGTGGTTCGTCATCGGCAAGTGCGGCGACACGAACGGCGCCTACGTCTGCCAGGGCGGCGACTCCGCAGCGTGCAGCGCGTGCAACGTGGCTGGCGACTGCACGCCTTGCGACATGGAGCAGTCGACCTTCACGTGCGCATGGCCGTGAGCGTGACGAGAAGGCCGTAAGCGTCAGGAGAAGAGGCTGCTGACCGAGTCGCTCGAGTGAATGCGCTTGATCGCCTCGCCGAGCAGGCGGGCCATGCTGATCTGCTTGATCTTGGAGCACTTCTGCGCGGCCTCGCCGAGCGGGATCGTGTTGCTGACCACGACCTCGTCGAGCGGTGAGTCGATGATGCGCTGAATCGCCGGCCCCGAGAACACGCCGTGCGTCGCGCAGGCGACGACCTTCGTCGCGCCATGCTCGATGAGCGCGCGCGCGGCGCCGGTGAGCGTCCCGGCTGTGTCGATCATGTCGTCGACGATGATGCACTGCTTGCCCTTCACGTCGCCGATGAGGTGCATGACCTCGGAGACGTTCGCGCGCTCACGACGCTTGTCGATGATCGCGAGGCTCGCGTTGAGGCGCTTCGAGTAAGCGCGAGCGCGCTCCACACCGCCGGCGTCGGGCGAGACGAAGACCGCCGAAGAATCGAAGTTCTTCTTCAGGTAGTCCTCCATCATGATCGGCAAGCTGTAGAGGTGATCGAAGGGGATGTTGAAGAACCCTTGGATCTGACCGGCGTGCAGATCGACCGAGACGACGCGCGTGACGCCGGCCGCCTGGATGAGGTCCGCGACGAGCTTCGACGTGATGGGCGTGCGGGGCGCGACTTTGCGGTCCTGCCGGGCGTAGCCGTAGTACGGGATCACCGCGGTGATCGTCGCGGCCGAGGCACGGCGGAGCGTGTCCGCCATGATGAGGAGCTCCATCACGTGGTCGTTGACCGGGCTCGACGTGGGCTGGATGACGAACGCATCCACGCCGCGGACGTTCTCGTTGATCTCGCAGAACGTCTCGCCGTCGCTGAAGCGCTGGACCTTCACCTTCCCGAGAGGGGTCTCGAGGTAATTGGCGATGTCCGCCGCGAGCGTGGGGTTGGCGTTGCCGGAGAAGAGGCAGACCTTCTTGAACACGCGCGCGCTCCTTCAAAGTCCTTACAAATCAGGACTTTTCTAAGCGCGTGCTCTACCCCCCACGGCGCGTCGTGTCAACACACGGCGGCGCGATCGCGGTCGCGGGAGCTTGGGAACCAAGCACCAGCTCAGCGAAGCATCTTTCCGCATTCGTACTTCGGTCCCGTCGTCGCTTCCTTCACGCAGGACGCATACGCCTTGCGCGCCGAAGCGAGATCGCCCTTCTCCTGATGCGACGCACCGAGGAGAAGCCACGCCTCCGCGTCGGTGGGATCGAGCGCGACCGATTTTTCACCTGCCTCGATCGCGTCGGCAAGCTTGCGCTTCTCGAGCGCCGTGCGGCACTTCGCTTTCTCTTCTTTCGCGTCGCCGGTGACGGGCTCCTTCGGCGCGTCGGCCGAAGCTGCCGCAGACGCCGAGGGCGTGGGCGCGCCAGGCTCGGGAGCTGCCGAAGCAGAGGCCGGCGCGGTCGCTTCGGCTGCGCTCGGCGCCGCGGTCGCGGTCGCAGCGGCGGTGGGCTCGGCGGCGATCGGCGCCGCCGCAGGCTCGGCGGCCTTCGGCGCGGCGGTGGGGACGCTCTTGTTGGCGCTCGCCGTCTGTGCGGACGAGAACGTCGTGCGAAGCGCCGCAGCGAGGCACACGACCGCGGCGCTCGCCACGGCGATCTTCACGTAGCGAACGAAGCGCGCGCGACGCTGGACGACGACGGGGTCGGCCTTGCGCTTCGCCTTGTCGGGGACGGTCAGCGCCTCGACGTGGTGATGGTGATGATCCGTGTCGTGGCGCGAGAGATCGCCGTCGGAGAAGAACTTCTCGACGGTGATGTCGCCGATCGGCGGGACGCTGATCTCGTCGGCGTCGGTCGCATCGGCGTGCGCCTTGTCCTGCTCGGGCGCCTTTGCCTCGGCCTTCGCGTCCTTGTTGTTCTTCTTCTTCTTGTCGTTCTTGTTCGACTTCGTCGACGCCTCGGCCTTCTTCTCGTCGGCCTTCTTCGGCTCTTCGATCTTCAACGTCTTCGTCAGGTCGACCTTGGCCTCGACCTTCGCTTCGTCTTCCTTCTTCACCTCATCGGCGAGGGACGAGCCGAACGCCAGCGTGGACGCGAAGGTTCGGGGCGCGGTCTTGGTCGGCTCGGAGGCAGGCTCCTCTTTGATCGATCCGAACGCGAGGGTCGACGCAAACTTCTTCGCCGGCTCTTCGATGGGAGCCTTCTCGTCGCGGATCGTCGCGTCGAGCCGCGCGGGCTCCTCGGCCTTCGCCTCGGGCGCGTTCTCGATCTTGGCCTCGACGGTCTCCCCGACCTTCTCGTCCGCCTTCTTCTCTGCCTTCTCGCCGGCCTTTTCCTCGGCCGCTTCGATCTTCGGCTCGGCGGGCAGCACCACCCGACCGAGCGCGCTGTCGACGGCGCTCGAGCCGCCACCCTTGGTCTCGAGAGACTCGGGGGCGTCGCTCGCGGGGGGAGGCTCTGAGGGAGGAACCCCCATCACCACGCGCGGCGCGACGGACGGGGAAGCGATCTCCGCAGCAAGATCGGCCGATGACGGGGGCTTCGAGCCAATGAGGGGTCGTGACACCCGGCTCCGCCTGCTTGAACGTCCCTTTCTCATGTATCCTCTCGTGCTGCTGCGGCTGGCGATTTCGTGAAGCTCGGTGCGGTCATCTTTACGGTCATCCCCGTTCGGCGATGCTCGTGGGAATGAGTCCGAAAAACCCAAGCAAAGACTGTGCACTCTCAACCCGCCGAGCGGTCTCTCGTGCACCGTGTGTTAAGTGGCGGTATTGGAGCGTACGCACACGGTGACCGTCAACGCACGCACGACCGATGGGTCTGCTTTTCGTCGCACGTTGCGCCACCTTGAGCCGTTTGCTCCCGCTCCCCTGACTCACGATTGGCTTACCTGTGAATACACGCCGTGATCGACCGCCGACGAGGTCCGCGCAACCCACCCGACAAGGCTCGGGGGTCAAAAGGGAGCGTGAGCGGGACACCGGTGACATGCCTGTGGGTGGTCGTAATGCGAATCGATCAGATCGGGAGACCAAAGACACGTCGAGACTCAAAAGAGCAGCCACCGGTGCGATGGCCGATGTCGTCGTTTCCCGTCGAGCTGTCGAGAGCGTCCGTCGTGGTCACCCGTGGATCTACGCGTCTGCGGTAGCTCAGATTTCTGATCGCGTCGCCGCGATCCCCGCGATCGTGTCGCTCGCGGACGAAGACGGCGGCTCCCTTGGTTGGGGTCTCTGGGACCCAAAGTCGCCGATCGCGATCCGCGTTTGGTCGCTGAATCCCGACGAAAAGCCCGATCGCGCGCTCTTTCGACGGCGGCTCGAGCACGCGATCGCCGTGCGCGAACGGCTCTTTCCAGCCTCCGAGAGCGCAACAACTGCGTATCGCCTCCTCAACGGAGAGGGGGATCGCACCCCCGGTTTCGTGATCGATCGCTACGAGGACGTGGCGGTCCTACGGCTGGACGGTGACGCGGCTCGTGACGTGGCGGAGGAGCTGCTCGCGGACGTCGAGGCGCCGCTCCGCGCCTTCGGGGTGACGGCGCTGCTCGATCGATCGGGCGGAGGTCGCAGCGGTCAGGCGCTCGTCATCCGGCCACGGTTCGGAGCGCCGCGCGAGAAGGTCACCGTCAAGGAGCACGGCGTCCCGTTCGTCGTCGACCTCGCGCATGGCCAGAAGACCGGCGCGTTCCTGGATCAACGCGAGAACCGGCGACGCATTGGCGAGCTCGTCGCGCGGCGCACGGCGTCGGGGCGCCCCGTTCGCGTGCTGAACCTCTTCTCGTACGCGGGTGGCTTCTCGCTTCGCGCAGCGCTCGCCGGAGCGTCCGTCACGAGCGTCGACATCGCGATGCAAGCGCACGCGACGGCGCAAGAGAGCTTCCGCCTGGCCGGCGTCGATCCGCGATCGAACGGGCATGCGTTCGTGACGTCGGACTGCTTCGCGTTCCTCGAGCGCGCGCACGCGAAGAACGAGACGTGGGACGTCGTCATCTGCGACCCACCGAGCTTCGCCCCGAGCGAGAAGGCAAAGCAGAAAGGGATCAGCGCATACCGTGCGCTTCATCGGGCCTGCGCGCTCGTGCTCGCGCGCGGCGGCACGTTCGTCGCCGCGTCGTGCTCGAGCCACGTCAGCATGGAGGACTTCGCCTCGACGCTCGACGACGTGTCGCTCGGTCGCTCCGATCTGCGGTTGCTCGAGCTGTTCGGCCCGCCCGCCGATCACCCAACTCTTCCGATCTTTCCGGAAGGTCGTTACCTGAAGCTCGCGATCTTGGAGTAAGGAAGGAGCAGGGAGCCCTCTACACATCGTGATCGTCGATCGCTACCTCGTCGACAACCATGCCGGCTGGCGTCTTGCCCTCACGCGCTACCGTGAAAAGCAGGAGGCGCGCGGCCGTCCGCTCCTCATCGTCCCGGGCTACGGGATGAACTCCTTCATCTTCAGCTTCCATCCGACCGGACCTTCGATGGCCGAATGCCTCTCCGCGCGAGGGCTCGAGGTGTGGACGGTGGATCTCCGCGGTCAGGGTCGATCGATCCGCGCGCGAGGCACGATGCGCTATGGCATCGGAGACCTCGCGGTGGAGGATCTACGCGCCGCGATCGCGCACGTGATCGCGACCACCGTCACGGGCGCCACGAAGCTCGACCTCGTCGGGTGCAGCCTCGGGACCGCGCTCGCGTTCAGCCACGTCGCGATCGTCCCCGACGCGCCGGTGCATGCGCTCGTGTCGATGGCCGGCCTCGTGACGTGGCGTGAGGCGCATCCGATCGTGCGCTTTGCGTTCGCCTCCCCTCGCGTCGCGGGCCTCATGCGGATGAAGAACACGCGTCGCATCGCGCGCCTCGCCCTCCCCGTCCTCAGCCGCGTCGCCCCTTCGCTCATGTCCGTCTACCTCAACGAGCGATCGACCGATCTGTCGCAAGCGTCACGGCTCGTGCAGACGGTGGAAGACCCCCACCCGATCATCAACCGCGAGATCGCCGAATGGATGAAGCGCGGAGACTTGATCGTGCGCGGGGTGAACGTCTCCGAGCGCCTCCCCGAGATGAAGAACCCCTTCCTCTGCATCGTCGCCAACGACGACGGCATCGTGCTCCCCGCGACGTCACGGCACACCTACGACATGATCGGATCGGAGGCGAAGGAGATCCTCTTCGTCGGCGACGCCGAGATGCCGATCGGGCACGCCGATCTCTTCTTGTGCACCGGCGCGCAGACGCGGGTGTTCGCGCCGATCGCCGACTTCCTCCTCGCCGTGTAGCGCCGCTATTTGCTGGCGGCGTGCTCGAGCTCGTAGAAGAGGACGCCCGAGTCCTTCTTGCACCAGAGGCCACAGCCGACCTCGACGAAGTGCTTCGTGAGGCGCGCGCGATACCAGGCGCCCGTGCGCTCGTGCACCTTCACGTCGGTGCGGACCTCGTCGCAGACCTCGCGGATGTCGCGCTTCGTGATCGCCTCGAGGTAGAGAAAGCCGGCGCTCATCGCGGCGATGTTCTCGATCGCCTTCGCCGCGCCGGCGTCGTCGATGTACGGGAGCACGCCCTGGCACACGACGAGGTCGAACGTCTCCTTCGCGCGCCACTTCGTGATGTCACGCTGCTCGTGCCCGTACTCACGGCATGCGTGCGCGCTGTACTCGGTCGATCGATAGGAGACGCCCGGGCGGCGCTTCGCGAACCAGTCGCGCCAGAGACCCACGCCCGCGCCGACGTCGAGCACCGACTCGAGCGGATGCTGCCACCACTCCATGAACGAGACGACGGCGGTGCAGAGCTTCGCGATCTCGTCGGTGGAGTGGACGCGCGTACGCGAGCTCCCGTAGTAGCGATCGTAATAGGCGGCGTCGAACGTCTCGGCTTTCGTGGTCATCGGCGCGCTTATTCGTATCGCAAGGCATCGATCGGATCGAGCTGCGATGCTTTCCTCGCCGGATAAAGCCCAAACACGACGCCCACGAGCGCGCTGAAGATGACCGAGACGCCGATGACGTCGACCTGGATTTGCATCGGCCAGTGGAATTTCCCGGCCAGCCACGTCGCCGTGCCGACCCCGAGCGCTACACCGAGCAGGCCTCCCGCGAGCGAAAGGACGAGGGCCTCGACGAGGAATTGCAGCAAGATGCTCCGCGGCTTCGCGCCGATCGCCATGCGAAGGCCGATCTCGCGCGTGCGCTCCGTCACGCTGACGAGCATGATGTTCATGATCCCGATCCCGCCGACGAGGAGCGAGACGGCGGCCACGCTCGCGAGCAGCGTCGTCATCGTCTCGGTGCCTTGCTGCTGGGCGCCGGCGATCTCGGAGAGGTTGCGGATCGAGAAGTCGTCGTCGGCACCCACCGGGATGTGATGGCGCTCGCGGAGCAGGTTCTGCACGTCGGTCATCGCGCGCGTCGTCGTGTTCGAGCCGGTCGCTTGCACGAAGATCGTCCCGGTCAGGTACTTGCCGAGGCCGCCCTGGATGCGCTGCGCGAACGTCGTCATCGGGATGAACGCCGCGTCGTCGTAGTCTTGCCCCGTCGGCGACTGCCCTTTGCGCGCGAGCACGCCGACGACGGCGAACGGCGACTTGCCGATGCGCACCGTCTGGCCGACCGGGTTCGCGGATTTCCCGAACAGGCGCTCGACCACGGTCTGGCCGAGCACGACGACCTTCGTCGCGGCGTCGACGTCGTTCTGCGTGAAGAGCGAGCCCGAGCCCGCCGGCCAGCTTCGGATCTCGAAGTACTCGGGCGAGGTGCCGGTGACGGACGTGGTCCAGTTGAGCTCGTCGCTCACGATCGACTGGTTCGATCGAAGCTGCGGCGCGGCCGCCTTCACCGTCGGGACCTCGGTGCGGATCGCCGCCAGGTCGTCCCACGTGAGCGTGGGCATGCTGCCGAAGCCGCCGAACGATCCGCCGGACGTCGTCGAGCCCGGCATCACGATGAGGAGGTTCGTGCCCATCGCCGTGAACGCGGCCTCCACTTGGGCCTTGGCGCCTGCGCCGATCGCCATCATCGCGATCACCGCGGCGACGCCGATGATGATGCCGAGCGTCGTCAAGAACGAGCGCATCTTGTTTCGCAAGACGGCGCGGAACGCGACGAGGATGGTGACGAGCGGGTTCATGCGGACGTGGGGGATGGGGCAGACGCGGCAGGCGGTGACGCGCCACGATACGGCGTCGCGGGCTTTGGCTCCTGGCGTTGATCGGACCGGATGAGCCCGTCTTTGACGACGACGACGCGCGAGGCAAACTCCGCGATGTCGGGCTCGTGCGTAACGAGCACGATCGTGATCCCGACCTTCCCGAGCTCTTGGAAGAGCGCCATCACGTCGATGCTCGTCTGCGAGTCGAGGTTTCCGGTCGGCTCGTCGGCGAGGATCACCTTCGGGTCGCCGACGAGCGCGCGCGCGATCGCGACGCGCTGCTGCTGCCCGCCCGAGAGCTGCGCCGGCGTGTGATCGAGCCGCTCGGCGAGGCCCACGCGCTCGAGCGACCGCTTCGCGCGCTTGTGCCGCTCGCCCGATCCGACCCCGCGGTACACGAGCGGCAGCTCGACGTTCTCGAGCGCGCTCGTCCGCGCGAGCAGGTTGAAGCTCTGGAAGACGAACCCGAGCACCTCGTTGCGCACCTCGGCGAGCTCGTTACGTCCCATCCGCGCGACCTCACGGCCCGCGAGCACGTACGAGCCCGCGCTGGGTCGATCGAGGCAGCCGAGGAGGTTCATCAGCGTCGATTTGCCCGATCCCGACGAGCCCATGATCGCGACGAACTCGCCCGGAAAGATCTCGAGCGTGACGCCTCGAAGCGCGTGCACCTCGACGTCACCGGTCTTGTAGACCTTCGTGACGTTGTTCACGCGAATCAGGGGGTCACTCGCGCTGACGCTCATGGTTGCTTTCGCTACGCCCTCGGACGGCTCAGAACATACGGCCCATGCGCGACGGCTGGCTCGAGGCCGGCTTGCCCGCGACGTTCGCTTCGATGATCACTTGATCGCCCTCTTTGAGGTCGCCGCCGGTGACCTCGGTGACGGTGCCGTCCGAGAGCCCGGTGTGGATCTCGGCGGACTCGGGATGGCCGTTGCGGAGCACGTAGACCGTACGCTGCGCCGGCTCACCGTCTTTGGCGAGCACGCGCTTTCGCCCGTTCGGGCCGCCGTTCTGGCCGCCGTTCGATCCGCTCGGGCTCGCCCGTGAGGAGGAGGGCGGCGCGTCGCCTGCCGCGGTGACCGAGAGCGAGGCGGCCGGGCCACCCGACGTCGACGCGATCGCCGACGCGACCTCGGACGGCGGCTTGAAGCGAAGCGCCGTGTTGGGGATCGCGAGCGCGTCGTGCTTCTCGGCGAACACGATCGTGGTCGTCGCGGTCATGCCTGGCCGGAGGCGGAGGTCGTCGTTCACGACGTCGATGACGGCGTCGTAGGTGACGACGTTCTGCACTGTCTGCGCCGCGTTTCGAATTTGCGAGATGCGTCCCTTGAAGCGCTGCCCGGGGAACGCGTCGACGGTGAACCACGCGTCCATGCCGTCTTGCAGGCGACCAACATCGCCCTCCGCGACGCTCGTGTGGACCTGCATCTTCTTGAGGTCTTCGGCGATCGTGAAGAGGACCGGCGCCTGGAGAGACGCGGCCACCGTCTGCCCCACGTCGACCGAGCGCGAGATGACGACGCCGTCGATCGGCGAGTAGATGTCCGTGTACGAGAGGTTCACCTGCGCCTGATGGAGCGCCGCGCCTTGTTGCTGGAGCGTCGCCTTCGCGAGCTCGACGCCCGACATCGCCACCGCGAGCGCGGTGTCGGCGGCCTGGAGCTCGGCGGCGGACGCGAGGCCTTGATCGTTCAAGTTCTTCGCGCGCTTCTGCGCGAGCTCGGCGTCCCTCCGCTCCGCCTCGGCCTTGATCACGCCGGCCTTTGCCGCGGCGTAGTTCGCGTTCTCGC
Organism: Labilithrix sp.; assembly: GCA_044227045.1. Classification (GTDB taxonomy): domain Bacteria; phylum Myxococcota_A; class Polyangia; order Polyangiales; family Polyangiaceae; genus Labilithrix. Next base: position 96,887 of record JBGAFW010000006.1, on the reverse strand, counting down.
GCTCGACCGCCGCGACGAAGAGCTGCGGGTCGAGCTTGGCGATGAGCTGCCCCTTCTTCACCTGCGAGTTGAAGTCGACGTTGATCTTCTGGAGCCGGCCGCTCACCTGGGCGCCGACCTGTACGGTCACGGTGGCCTGAAGCGTCCCGCTGGCCGTCACACGGGCGCTGATCTTGCGCTTCTCGATCGGGACGGTCCGGTAGGTGACCTCCGGGGTCGCGCGGCTCTGCTGCCATCGCCACACCCCGAACCCCGCCGCGGCGACCGCGACGACGAGGATGATCCAGCCGATGGCCTTCTTGAACATGACCTTGCTGCCGGGATCTTAGGCCGCTTGGCGCGTGGTTGTGAACGAATCCCGACGAATCGTAGATCCTTTGGCAACGTCTTCCGTTTGAGGGCGAGCGCCGCCGGTTTTGGCTGCGATTTTGTTCACGCTCACTCGAATCGAGGGGTCGTCTCATGCGAAAAGCGTCCGTTGGTCAGGTCGGTCTGGTGGCTCTCGTCGCGGCGCTCATGGGCGTTGGATGTGCGAAGGGAGCCCCCACCGCGAAGGCCCCAACCAACCCGAACGCTTCCGAAAATGCGACGGCGATCGCCACCACCGATGGCAGTGAAGCTGGCGTCGCGACGAGCGATGGTCCTGGCCGCGAGCCGGCCGACGGCAAGCGCCCGGCGAACGCCAACGGGACGTGGATCGGCGCGTCGGCCGAGGGCGACATGCTCTCGATGGGGACGCGCGACACGTTCTTGGGCGTCTGGGTCGATGTCCCAGACGTCCGCCCAGAGACGCGCCCCGCGATGGAGGTCGCGCTCGTCGTCGACACCTCCGGATCGATGGCCGGCGCCAAGATCGAGAACGCGCGCGCCGCAGCCTCGCAGCTCGTTCGCTCGCTGAAGGACGGCGACATCGTCGCCCTCGACGCGTTCTCCGACAGCGCGCGCACGGTCGTGCCGCCCACGCGCCTCACGTCCACGTCACGCCAGGAGATCCTCCGCGCGATCGCCGCGCTCAACGTGAGCGGCTCGACGAACATGTTCGACGGCCTCACGCTCGCCGAAGGCCAGGTCGCCGCCGCGCCGAGCTCGCACTCGATCCGCCGCGTCGTGCTCATCTCCGACGGCATCGCGAACGTCGGTCCCTCGTCGCCCGAGACGCTCGGCGCGATCGCAGAGCGTGGCCTTCGCTTCCGCGCGCAGGTCACCTCGCTCGGCGTCGGCAACGACTACGACGAGCGTACGCTGAACGCGCTCGCGGTGAAGTCGAGCGGACGCCTCTACCACCTCACCGAGCCGAAGGAGATGGCGAGCATCCTGAAGGGTGAGCTCGACCTCCTCAACGCGACGCTCGCGAGCGACTCGTTCGTCGAGATCGTCCCGGCGCCTGGCGTTCAGCTCGTCGCGGCCGACGGCATTCGCGCAGACTGGGCGCAAGACGGCGCCCTTCGCATTCCGCTCGGCGCTCTTCATGCCGGCCAGCATCGCGAGGCGCTCGTCCGCGTGCGCATCAACGATCCGGCGGCCTTCGAAGGACACACACGCGCGATGGCGAGCGTTCGCCTCCGCTTCCGCGACGCGCAGGACAGCGATCTCGAGCGCGTTCAAGAGGTCGTCGCCCGCACGCAGCTCACGGGTGACAGCGCGGCGATCGCGAGCCACGTGAGCTCGCGCACGAAGGCGATCGTCGCCATCCAGGACGCGGCGAAGCTCCAGATGCAGGCCGCGCAACGCTTGAACGACGGTCAGTTCATGGACGCCGACAAGGAGCTCGAGCGCGCGCAGATGGCGCTCGCCGCGCAGGCTTCGGTCGTCACTGCGCCGGTCGAGAAGAAGCGCATCGCCGAGGCGCAGACCCGCATCACCGCCGCCCGCGCCGCGACCCAAGCCGCGCCGAGCAAGCCGAAGGCAGCGCAGCGCTCCGACGCGCTCGAGATGAACGCCAAGGGCATGCGCGACATGGGCTTCTGAGCGCGGCGCCGCGCAGATCGACACGCACGTGCCACATGGGCGGATCGCGTGCGATCCGCCGAGAGGCCCCACGCCGTCTCGTTAAGTAAGGAGAGAAGACGGCTAAGTCGTTGAATTTACGTGTGTGGGTTTATGTCGGTTCTGTGGCGCCAAGGTTGCGTGCAGGAGACCCGATGCTCGCTCGCTCGGCTGCCGTCTCGCTCGTGTTGCTCGTCGTCGCTTGTGGCGGGGCCGAGTCATCCGCGGAGAACGTCGAAGGCGCCGAGGCGAACCTGACGCCGACGCGCGTGGGATCGGTCGAGTCGCTGCCTCTTCCCATCGCGGAGGTGTCTGGCCTCGGGCAGCGACGTGTCGGCTCGAAGACGCAGTACCTCGCGATCGGCGACGCCTCGACCTCGCTCATCACGTTCTCGACGGCGGCCTCGGGCGGTCAGGTGACCGACATCGAGCAGCACGATCTGTCGAGCCTCTTCCATACGCGCGAATCGCAGTGGGAGGGCGTCGCCGGTGACGCCTCCGGGAACGTGTACCTCCTCGCCGAAGCGAAGAGCACGATCACCGTCGTCGACAAGACGCTCTCGAGCGTCGTCCACACGATGAAGCTCGTGATGCCGGCGGATCATCCGCTCGCGGGCGACTGGGCCGACGACGAGAACTCACGCGGCGAAGGCATGGTCCTCCTCTCGAATGGACACGTCCTCCTCGCGAAAGAGAAGAAGCCGTCCGCGCTGATCGAGTTTGCGCCGCGAAGCGAGGCTCCCGCGGGCTACAACGCGTCGCTCGCGCTCGGCACGCGCGTCTTCCCTCTCCCGAGCGGCGCGACGAGCGAGCTCGTGGCGACGAAGCACTGGCTCCTCAAGGACAAGGACGCGCGCTGGATGAGCGACGTCTCGGACTTGTCCGTCGACCACGAGAACCGTCTTCTCCTCCTCAGCGATCAGGGACGCGCGATCGCGCGGATCGAACGCACCCTGAGCCCCGACGAGGACAAGATCGACATCAAGGTCATCTTCGAGCTGCCGAGCCACGTCGACAAACCCGAAGGGCTCACGTTCGCCAACGGTAAGCCGGTGGTCGCCACCGACGGCAAGAACGCGAGCCACGACTGCCTCTACGAGCTCGAGGCGCTGCCCTAGGTCTTGCGCGGTCCTGACGCCCACTTCGGGCTCTGCTCGATCAGCTTCGCGACGAGCGCGGTCCATCCTGTTTGATGGGTCGCGCCGAGGCCCGTCCCGTCCTCGCCGTGGAAGTACTCGTAGAACGTGAGGTAGTCGCGCATGTGCGGATCGGTCTGCATGCGCTCGCGATCGTCGGCGGGCCTGCGGCCGGTCTTCTCGTCGCGGAGAAAGAGCGCGACGAGGCGTCGTGAGAGCTCGCTCGCGACCTCCCACAGGTTCATGTAGTTGCCCGAGCCCGTCGGGCACTCGATGCGGAAGCTGTCGCCGTAGTAGTGGTGGTACTTCTGGAGCGCTTCGATCATGAGGTAGTTCACCGGGAACCAGATCGGACCGCGCCAGTTCGAGTTGCCGCCGAAGAGGCCCGTCGAGCTCTCGCCGGGCTCGTAGTCCACGCGGTGCTTCACGCCGTCGAGCTCCGTCTCGTACGGCTGGCTCATGTGAATGCGCGAGAGCGCGCGCACGCCATGTGGCGCGAGGAACTCCGTCTCGTCGAGCACGCGCGCGAGGACACGCGCGAGCCGATCGCGATCGAGGATCGACAGGAGGCGGCGCTTGCCGGTGCCGACCTCCACCGTGTCCATGCGCCCGGCGAACTCGGGGCGGTTCGACATGAACCAGCGCGCCCGCTTCACGAACGCCGGGAAGCGCTCGAGCACGGCCTCTTCGATCGTCTCGACGGCGAAGATCGGGATCAAGCCGACCATCGAGCGGACGCGCATCGGCATGTAGCCCTTACCGGAGAGATGGAGCATGTCGTAGAAGAAGCCGTCTTCTTCGTTCCACATGCGAAAGCCATCCTCGGACTCCTCGGTCATCGCCTTCGAGATGAGGAGGAAGTGCTCGAAGAATTTGTTGGCCACGTCCTGGTAGCTCGGGCTGTGCACCGCGAGCTCGAGGGCGATCGCGAGGAGGTTCAGGCAGTACATGCCCATCCAGCTCGTCGCGTCGGCCTGCTCGAGGTCGCCGCCTTGCGGCAGCGCGTTCGACCGATCGAAGACGCCGATGTTGTCGAGACCGAGGAAGCCGCCTTGGAAGACGTTGTTCCCGGAGGCGTCCTTTCGGTTCACCCACCAGGTGAAGTTCAGCATCAGCTTGTGGAAGACGCCTTCGAGGAAGTCGCGATCCGCCCGTCCGGTCACGCGCCGATCGATCTGGTAGACGCGCAGCGCGGCCCACGCATGCACGGGCGGGTTCACGTCGCCGAACGCCCACTCGTACGCCGGCAGCTGCCCGTTCGGATGCATGTACCATTCACGCGTCAGGAGGACGAGCTGCTGCTTGGCGAAGTCTGGGTCGACGAGCGCCAGCGGTACGCAATGGAACGCGAGATCCCACGCCGCGTACCACGGGTACTCCCACTTGTCCGGCATCGAGAGCACTTCGCTGTTGAACAGATGGCGCCACTCGCGATTGCGACCGCGCCGGCGCTCGGGCGGCGGCGGCGGCATCGTCGCGTCTCCCGCGAGCCAGCGCTCGAGGTCGAAGCAGTAGTATTGCTTCGACCACAGAAGGCTCGCGAGCGCCTGGCGATGCACGTTGCGCGCTTCTTCGGTGATGTTCGGCGGCGTGACCGACGCGTAGAACTCGTCGCATTCACGCTTTCGCGCCGCGAACACGTCTTCGAAGTCGACGAACGCGCTCTGCCCGGACGCCTTCCGCTGCTTCTCTTCTTCGGCGGCGCCGACGCCCTCTTCGACGCCGAGCCGCATGCGCACGCGGATCACGTGCGACGCGCCGGGAGCGAGATCGGGGATCGTAAAGCGCCCTGCCGCCTTGGATCCGGCGCGCGCAGGGCTCGTCGCCGAGCGCTGCCCTTTGCACACGCACGCATGGAACGCGTCCTTCACGTACGACGTGCGGTTGGGCGAGCCATAGAGCGCCTGCGTGTTCGTCTCGTTGTCGGTGAAGAGCAGATCCGGTCCGCCCTTCTGCGATGTGTCGGCGCCGTCGAGCCAGATCTGGATCTTGCCGTGGAAGGCCTCGGTGCCTTCGATGTGGGGTGTCGTCTCGCCTTCGCCGTAGACAGCGCGGAGCTCGGGCTTGTTGACGCGCTGGCCGAGCGGAGGCGTCGACCACGACCACGTGTTGCGAAACCAGAACGTCGGGAGCACGTCGATCGTCGCCGGATCGGGCCCGCGGTTCGTCACCGTGATCCGGACGAGCACGTCCTCGGGCGACGCCTTCGCGTACTCGACCTCGACGTCGAAATACCGATCCTCGTCGAACGCGTTCGTGTCGAGGATGCGCGGTGAGGGCTCCGCGCGCGTCCTCGACTTCGCGAGCGCACGAAGTGCCTCGTAAGGGAACTCTCGCTGCGGATACTTGTAGAGCGCTTTGGCGTACGAGCACGTCGGCGTCGCGTCGAGGTACCAGTAGAGCTCGCCGACTGTCTCGCCGTGGTTGCCCTCCGGGCCATTCAGCCCAAAGAGGCGCTCTTTCAAGTACGGATCCTTGCCGTTCCAAAGTGCAAGCGCGAAATTGAAAAGCCCACGGTTGTCGCAGAACCCGAGGAGCCCATCCTCGCCCCAGCGGTACGCTCGCGATCGCGCCGCGTCGTGGGGCAGGTAATTCCAGGCGTCTCCGTTCGCCGAATAGTCTTCGCGCACCGTCCCCCACTGGCGCTCGCTGAGGTACGTGCCCCATCGCCGCCACTTTTTTGCGCCTCGCGCTTCTTCGAGGCGGCGGTGCTCGGCTGTGCTGACGCGCGGCGTACGTTCGATCGACATGGTGGCCTGAGCTTACCGAGGGTAAAGTCAGGGGCGTGAGTGAAACGCGGCAGCCTCCGGAAGGTGGGGGTAAGTCTCTCCCGACACCTCCGTTGGGACGGCCAGCGACGCATCCGAGCGGAATCGTCCCCGCCCCGATCGTTCCCGTGGCGCCTGGCTCGTCGCCGAACATGATGCCGCCCCAAGGGCCGCCTCACGTGAGCACGCACCCCACGCCGGGGATGGGCATGGTCCCCACGCCGGCGCCGTCGAACGTGTCGCCGCCTCCGGGGCCCTATGGTCCTGCGCCGGCAGTCCAAGGTGCGCCGAACCCGTTCCATCAGAGTCAGGTCGTCGGCCCGCCGCCTCCGTCGTACCGGCCGAAGCAGCACACCCCGCCGCAAGCGTTCGCTCCGATGGCGACCACGCCGAACCAGGGCATCCCGGCGCTCTCGGCCCAGCAGCAAAAGCCGATCACGCAGCCGCCAGCGCCGCTCCCCGGGACGCAACCCACGCCGCAGCGCAAAGCCGAGCGCGGGACGCTCCCTGCGATCCCCGCCCTGCAGCTCACGCCTCAGATGCCGAACGTCGCGCCGACCCCGCCGCGGCCCACCTCCGGCACGTTGCCGATCACGTCGGCGAACCGCGCGTCGTTTCCGGCGCAGCCGCCGCCAGGTCCGCCACGGATCATGGTGCAGTATCCGCAGGTCGGCTCGAAGCTCGTCGGCGTGCGCGGCACGTACGAGGTTCGGGACGTCATCGGCTCGGGAGAGTTCGGCGCCGTCTACGAATGCATCGGGCCGTTCGATCAGATCTACGCCGTCAAGATGGTGCGGCCGTCGAACCGCCCGTACTCCGAGGTCCACGCGGAGTGGGCGCGCGAGGTCCAGCGGCTCTTCTCACTCCGGCATCCGAACGTCGTCTACATCTACGACTCGTTCACGCACGACCATTTGTTTTACCTCGCGCTCGAGCGATGCGATCACGCGCTGAAGGTGATGCTCGGCTCACCGATGCAAGAAGGGCTCGTGCTCGAGATGGCGCGACAGCTCCTCGCCGCCGTGCAGTTCTTGCACGACAACGACGTCGTTCATGACGATCTGCACGCCGGCAACGTCCTCATCACGCATACCGATCGACCGACCGTGAAGATCAGCGACTTCGGCATCAGCCATGAGCTCCGCGGGATGGCGGCGGTGAGACCGAACGTCGTGCATCACGCGATCATGGCGCCCGAGATCCTCGCGACCGGCTACACGAGCCGGCAGAGCGATCTCTACCAAGTGGGTCTTCTCCTTTATTGGATGCTCACCGGCGAGTCCGCGATGAACATGGACGTGCCGTACCAAGAGCTCGTGCGGCAGGTCTCCGAAGGCGAGCCCCGCCAGCGCGCCGAGTCGCTCTCGACGCCGCTCGGTCATCTCATCGCGAAGATGCTCCGTCGTCGCGAAGCCTTCCGCTACACGAGCGCGCGTGAGGTCTGGGCGGATCTGCGCGAGCTGCCCGCGTGGAAGCAGCGCAACTTGTTCCCGGCGAAGTGAGGTCGCCGGACGCGCTTCTGGCACGCGAACGCGAGCGAGGGTGACATCCCTCGTTCGTTGCGGGGTGTTGCCATCAATCTTCGACAATCGAACGCGACTTCGTCCGAGCGCGTTCTACCGCGTAAAAACCGAGCTAGACTGCAACGTCGATGTCGAAGCAGCAAGAGGTGACTGCGGACAGCCAATCCTCCGCGACCGCAACGTCGTATCGCGTGCTTCGTGAGCTCGCGAAACGATCGCAACGTTCCTTCATCGCCGTGCGCGAGTCGACGCGCGAGCGCACCGAGCAGAGCGTCGTCGGTCCGCCGCCAAGCTCCGGATCGCCTTTGTCGAGCGCGGCGGGCGGCGGCCTCGTCGTCTTGAATCGCTTCGTTCGCACGACGTCGACGCAGGCAGGCCAGCGCGTCTCGCAAGAGGCGATCGCGATCCTTCTCCGCGACGCGCGTTGCCTCGAGAAGAACTGGCACCCGAACATCGCGCGCGTTCGCCACGTCGATCTGATCGGCGACACGCTCAGCATCGCGACCGAGCTCCTCGACGGCGTGACGCTCGCCGATCTCTTCACGCTCGCCAAAGAGCAGCGCGCGCTGCAAGGCCCCGTCTCCGAGGGCTTCGGAGCCCAAGGCCTTCCTCCACAACGCGAGCAACGCGCGAGCGGCAACATCATCTTGCCGCCGCCGGTCCTCGCGCGGATCTTCCTCGACGTGCTGAGCGGCCTCGCCGCCCTCCACGCGCTGCGCGACGGGATCGACAAGCCGCTGTCGCTCTTTCACGGAGAGCTCTGCCCCGCGAACATCGTCATCGGCAAGGACGGCGTCGCGCGCGTCGTGAACGTGTTCCGTCCTCGTCCCGTCACGATCGCGGCCGCGAGCGAGGCGCTCCGCTATGCGTCGCCCGAGACGCTCGCTGGCGAAGTCGAGCAAGACGCACGCGCCGACATCTACGCGATCGGCGTCATGCTCTGGGAAGCCTTGATGGGTCGTCCGCTCTACGGCGACGAGCTCCCCTCTCGCATCGCGCAACGCCAGCGCGAAGAAGACGTGCCGCGTCCGGCTGGTCCGCTCGGCGACTTCGCGATGCGCGCGCTCTCGTTCGACCCCGCGCTTCGCTTCCGCACGGCGCAAGACGCCGCCACGCATCTTCGCGTCGCGTCGCGTTCGGCGCTCGCCACCGGAAGCGTCGTGGCTCAGACCGTCGTCGATCTCGCGGGCGATCGGATCCGTTCGCGTCGCATGGAGCTCGAGCCGCTCCTCGCCGGGCGCACGATCTCGGGTCAACGACGCGCCGCGCAGCTCGGCAACGCGATGCAGTCGGGCTCGCATCCGATCCAGTCGCGTCCGCCGATGCCGCCGATCTCCTTCAAGGAGCCTGCGTCACCGGCGCCGCCGCCGATCGCACAGCCCCGCCCCGCCGCGCCCTCGGAGCCTGACGTCGAGACGTCCTACGCGCCGCGGCCGCTGCCGGGGAGGCGACCCGCGGCCGCGGGCGTTCCGCTCAGGAAGAGCCCTCCGCCGCTCCCCGTCGCGACCCCCGCGCTTCCGGCGCCTCCCGAATCCGCGTCCGCGCTTCCGGCGAGCCGCAAGCTTCCTCCGCCGCTCCCCGTCTCGGCGCAGCTCGACGCGCGTGACGACGAGGAGGACGACGATGACGATCTCCCGGGGCCGCGCGGAAGCACGCCCGACGTGAACTACCTCGACGAGCTCGGGGTGCTCGCAGCCGCTGCCGCGGCGGCCACCGCGTTGAAGGAAGAGGTCATCGACGCAGGCGACCTCATCGACGAAGAGAGCGACGCGCTCGCGGCGGCACGCGAGGTCGTCGTTTCGCAGAAGTCGATCACGCCCGTCCCGCCGGCGCTCCCCGCCGAAGCGTCGAACGCGCCTCCGCCGCCGTTCAGCTCGGCCCCCACCGTGGTGGGCGGGCCGTCGCCGCTCTTCCTCCACACGCCGTCATCGCCGATGACGCCTCATCCGATCCCGCGGAGCGACGCGCCCACGGTCCAAGCGCCCACGCCGTTTCCGGAGTTCCCTCCGGTCGATCAGCTCACCTCGCGCCTCTCCGGGGCGCCGCCTCCGCCGTCGTTCCCGAAGAGCACGCCCACGCTGCATACCTCGATCGACCGTCCAGCCGCCCACAGGCCCGTCGCGAAACCCATCCCCGCTCCTTCGCCGGCCTCGGAGCGCGGAGCGCCCACCACGCGCACGCCCTTCGTCGTCGACGTGCTCCCGCTTCGCGTCTCTGCCCCGACGAGCGTGCTCGCGGGGCTCGGCGATCGACGCGCCGTCGCCATCGCGATCGCGATCGGGACGGCGGCCATCGTCATGCTCATGGTCGGCGCCGCGCTGATCGCGCGCCGATCCGGGTCGGCCGACAGCACGTCGAACGCATCCTCTCGGCACGAGGAGCAGCAGCAGCTCGAGTCGCACCCTCCGAGCACGGTGGTCGTCCCGCCGCCCACCGCCGTCGACACGCTGCCCGCCGCATCGTCGAAATCCCCACAAAAATAGGCCGTTCGAGCCAAAGCGGCATTTCGACGCGATTCTAGCTGCACGAGAAGATGGCGAGGATTCCACCATCCTTGATCATCTTTGATAGGGTACGACCCACGTGCTGCCTCTCCCCGTGACGAAACCGCCCAAGCAGCTCGGCCGCTTCGAGGTCGGGGCCAAGATTGGTGGCGGCGGCATGGCCACGGTCTACCTCGGCCGCGACATTCGCGAGGACGGCACCGAGGAGCTCGTCGCGCTGAAGGTGATTCGTGACGAGCTCGCGCACGACGAGCAGTTCACGGCGATGTTCGTCGACGAGGCGAAGATCCTCGCCCGCCTGTCTCACCCGAACGTCATCCAGACCCTCGAGTACGGCGTCACCGGCGCCCACCGCTTCATCGCGATGGAGCTGCTCAACGGCCGGACCCTCTCGGACGTTTGGGACACCCTCAAGGGGGAGAACGAGAAGATGGACCTCGGGCTGTGCGCGTGGATCTGCGCGCGCGTGGCGGAGGGACTCCACTCGGCGCACGAGCTCGTCGACGAGACGGGCGCAGGCCTCAACGTCATCCATCGTGACGTCAACCCGACGAACATCTTCCTCACTCACTCCGGTGAGGTGAAGCTCATCGACTTCGGTCTCGCCCGCGCGCGCGTGCGTGTGTCGAAGAGCGCCGACGGGATCGTCAAAGGCAAGATCCCCTACCTCGCGCCGGAGCAGGCGCACGGCCAGCAGATCGACCGTCGCATCGACGTCTACGCCCTCGGCACCACGCTCTGGGAAATGACGACGATGAAGCGCTTGTTCAAGCGCGACAACGACATCGAGACGCTCAAGGCGATCCGCGACGCGCACGTCCCGAATCCCCGCGACGAGAACCCGGATTTCCCCGAGGCGCTCTGGAAGATCATCGACCGCGCGCTGAAGCGCGATCGGGAAGAGCGTTACCAGTCGGCCGAAGAGATGCGGACGGACCTCGACGCCTTCGCGCGCGCGACGGGGCCGCACGTCCAGAAGCTCGCGGCGCTCGTCTCCCACCTCTTTCCCGGCGGCGAGGCCCGTCAGGCGAAGTGGCTTCGTGACGCCGCCGCCGTTCGCATCCCGGCCGGGACGATGGCGCCGCCAGCGCCCGTGCCGATCGCGTCCTCGAGCATGCTCGAAGAGGACACCGAACGATCGCCCGAGTCGATCCTCCCCGCGGCCGGCCGCCTCCCGCCGCCGAATCCTCCGCCGAAGAAGCCGGGCGACACACCGGACAAAGTCGAGGACAAGGACGCGAAGGTCGAAGAGAAGAAGGCCGACAAAGCCGAGAAGACCGACAAGGCCGACGACAAGCCCCGCAAGGCAGCGAAGTCGAAGCGTCCGCCCGCCTCGTCGTCCACCGTCGACACGGTGAAGACGAAGAAGAAGAAGAGCCGGCGGCCGCCGGCGATGGACGAGAAGGACGCGAAGAAGGCCGACGAGCCGCAGGAAGACAAGGGCAAGCTGTGGATGATCGTCGGCGCCGTCGTCGTCGTGCTGCTCATCCTCGCCGTGCTCGCCTCGCGCTGAGGCCGCGGCGGGGAGCGGCAGCGAGCCGCGGCCGAGAAATGGGAGTGAGCCCGACAACGACGTGAAGCGATGGACAACGCGCTGGCTTAGAAGCCTGGCGTCGTCGCGACGCTCGCCGAGCCGCGCGGCCGCGTCGTGTTGCCGCCTCCGCCGCCGCCCTTCTTGATCTCGGAGCGTCGCGTCGGCGTCGTCGCGGCCTTCACGACCGGAGGATCGTGCTCTTTGGTCGCGCTCGTCGACACGGGCGTGAGCGAGACCTCCGCCGAGGTCACGGTGTCGACCGGCGGGATCTCGCGGCTAGCGGGGATCGCGCCCGGCGGATGGCTCGCGGCGTTCGTTCCGCCGGAGCCGACCGCGCTCGCCACGTCACCCTTCGGCTCACTCTTTTGCGTGAGGACGAGCGTGAGCCCGACGGCGAAGATGGCCGCGCACGCCGCCGCGAAGATCGCGACGAGCGTGGTCATTCCCTTACGCTTCGGCAAACCGTCCGCGTCACGCGACACGGACGAACGTGACGCCATGCTGATGCTCGATGGCGCGGTCGTGGAGGGTGCCTCGGTGCCTTTCGGCCTCAGCTCTTGCAGCGCCTGCGCGAGATCGTCGTCGGTCGCGTCGACCGCGCTTCGAAGGGCTTCGGCGAGCTCGGCGCACGAGGCGTAGCGCTCGTAGGGTCGCTTCGCGAGCGCGCGCGAGATGGCGATCCAGAGGCGTGGCTCGATCCGCGGATCGGGATCGACCTCGTGCTCGAGCACGGCGGCGAGGGACGCCGAGGCGGTGTCGCGCTGGAAGACGCGGACGCCCGTGAGCATCTCGTAGAGGACGACGGCGAACGAGAACATGTCGCTTCGTCCGTCGATGTCTTCTTGCCCGCGGATCTGCTCCGGAGACATGTAGTGCGGCGTCCCGAGGACGCTGCCGTCCATCGTGAGCGCCGAGCCTGCCGCCGGCAGCTTGGCGATGCCAAAATCGAGGACCTTCGGGATGAGATGCCCGTCAGGCTCGACCGCGAAGAAGACGTTCGCCGGCTTCACGTCGCGGTGGATGATGCCCTTCTGATGCACGTGGTGCATCGCCGAGAGCACCGGCAACGCCACGGCGATCGCATGCTGCGAAGAGAGCGGCCCGCGCTCGCGCATCAAGTCTTCGAGCGTGCCGCCTCGAAGGAGCTCCATGACGAGGCCAAGCGTGCCGTCGGCCTCGTCGACGAGGTCGAAGACGCGGACCACGTTGCGATGCGAGATGGTCGCCGAGAGCCTCGCCTCACGACGAAACCGCTCGTCATGGAGCGGCGTGCGCTCGGAACGTTGCAGCGTTTTGACGGCGAGCTCGGCTTGCGTAGCCTCGTTGCGCGCGACCCACACATCGCCCATCCCACCGCGCCCAATGCGCTTGATGAGACGAATCTTTCCCCCAAGGAGAGTGTCGGGCGGGATCTCGTTACGCGCCACGTCCCCTCGATCCTAGCGCACAGGTGGAAAGGAGAGCTACCAGTCCATTCGCTCGTGAAATGCTCGTCTCTCGCGAATGGCGCCTCTGTCGCGGCGTGTGTTCTCGTGGATGGGCTCGCCGGATGGCCCACGTTGGCTGGGTCGGGTCGTTCGTGCTTTGCGTCAATCGAGGCACGACGACGGGGATTTGCACGAGATGCTCGACCCACCCGAGCCGGGGTTGTTGGCGCAGCACGCCTGCCCGTTCTGGCTGCACTCCTCTTTTTGGCAGCGATCGCACTGGCCGGCGTTGCACTTGATGCAGAGGCGACCGCCGCAGCAGATGCCGACGTTCGGCGGAGGCACGTTGTTCGTGCAATTGTAGCCGTTCGGGTTGCCGCTGCTGTTGCCGCTCGATCCGCTCGCGCCGCTGCTTCCGTCGAAGACGTTGCCGGAGTCTCGCCCTGCGCTTCCGCTGCTGCTTCCGCTGCTTCCGCTGCTTCCGCTGCTGGCCGCGTCGAGCTGATCGTCGTAAACGACATCGGGGATCGACGAGCATGCCGCGCCCACGAGCATGAAGAGCGTGATGGTGAAGAGAGAAACGAGCGAGAGCCTCATCGTCATTTTGTAAGTGCCCTCTCCTCGACGATGCGAGGCAAGAAAAGAATAGCTCAGAACACGAGCTGTAGCCCTGACGGCGTAGGCCGGAGGTAGGGAGACATGCTCTGGCGGGCCTGGCCTGTCTTCGCTGGCACTTGGTTGTCGTTCGAGGGAGCGGGATCCCGATCGCGAACGAGCGTGTAAACGCCGTATCCGACCGCCGCGAGGCCAACGACGCCCAGCACGACGCCGAGGGGACCGAAGAGCTCTGCGCGGCTCGTCGCGCTCTCGACATCGTCACGCCGAGCGGCGGGGCAGACTTTGTTCGGGCACGCGCTCTCGATCTCGCTGATCGCCCCCTCACGCGCGATGAGGAGGACGCCGCCGGTGAGCACCAGCGTGCCACCCACCCCGATCGCGATCCACGACATCGTGTGATCTTTCCTCGGCGGATCCGGCGGCTTCGTAGGTGTGGTGACAGCCGGCGCAAACGTCACCGTGTAAGGGACCTCACCCGCGCCCTCGGCCATCGACACGGTCTTCTCCGACGCGGTCGTGCCCTTCCCCGTCGCCGCGACGACGTGGTCGCCCGGATCGAGCTCGATCACGCGCGGCGTCGAGGACACCGGGATCGGCGCACCGTCCACCGTCACGCGCGCCTCGGGCGGAGGATTGTCCTGCATCCGGATCGCGAGCTTCGGGATCCGTCGATCGAGCTCCGCGGCCTTCTCGGCGGCGCTGTCGGCGATCTCTTGATCGCTCTGCGGTTGTGAAGAGGACTTTGTCGCGGCGAGCGAGCGATACATGTCGCGCGCCTCGCGAAGCCTTCCCATCGCGGTGAGGACCGTCGCGATGCGATACCGGACCGCGCTGCTCTCCTTCACGCGCGCCACACGCTGAAACTTCTCGAGCGCTTCGGGGTAGCGCTTCTCCTGCTCGTCCTTGAATGCCTCTTGGAACAGCTCGCGCGCGGCCTTCAGCTCGTCGGGGGACTGCGCGTGGGCGACCCGAGGGACGAACGTGCTCGGCACCGCCCCGGCCGCGCCGGCCGCGAGGGCGAGCACGAGCACGTGACGCCAGTGGCGTCGTGATCGGGGTATGGGGGTGAAGCCCCCATCGGATCGTGGAGTGCGCGCTTCAGCCGTCATCGAGCGACACGCCATAGAGGCCGCGCTTTTTGAGCAGGTCTCGAAGATGGTGTCGCGCCACATCGGCTTGTCGTGCTGCTGCGGAAAGATTGCCCTGACATCCCTTCATCAGAAGCGTGAGATACGCCTTCTCGAACCGCTCGATCGCGCGTTCCTTCGCTTGTGCGAAGGTACCAGAAAGGTCGAGCGGTGCGCGCTCCCCTGCGGTACCCCGGAAGCCTTCGCCCTCGCCGGCCACGTCTTGGCGGCGAATAACCCCATCCCGAGCCACCGCGGCGGCACGAAGCAGGGCGTTATCGAGCTCGCGGACGTTGCCGGGCCACGGCATCGACGCGAGGTGCTCGAGGGCTTCGACGTCGATCATCGCGTCCGAGCCGGCGCGGTTCAGGAGCTTCGCGCAGACGAGCGGGAGGTCCTCCTTGCGCTGGCGGAGCGGCGGGACGAAGACGCGGACCTGCGCGAGGCGGAAGTA
The DNA here is from genome assembly GCA_044227045.1 of Labilithrix sp. Taxonomy (GTDB): domain Bacteria; phylum Myxococcota_A; class Polyangia; order Polyangiales; family Polyangiaceae; genus Labilithrix. Next base: position 81,810 of record JBGAFW010000006.1, on the reverse strand, counting down.
GAGGTCCTCGCGAAACTTCGCCTTGTCGATGGCATTGCGAAGGTCACGGCTCGTCGACGAGAGCACGCGGACGTCGATCGCGACCGGATCCTTGCCGGACACGCGGACGATCTCGCGCCGCTCGAGGACGCGCAGCACCTTGGACTGAAGCGCGGGAGAAAGATCGCCGACGCCGTCGATGAAGACGGTGCCGCCGTTCGCGCTCTCGAACAAGCCGACGCGCTGTTCTTGAACGCCCGCTGCTTCGTCCTTCTCGTGACCGAAGAGCATCGACTCCGCGAGCGCCTCGGGGAGCGCGTTCGCGTCGATCACGACGAACGGCTTCGACGCGCGAGGCGAGGCCGCGTGGATCGCACGCGCGACCTCCTCCTTGCCGGTGCCGGTCTCACCTTGGATCAAGACAGCGAGATCCTTCGGGCTGATGCGCTCGAGAGTCGCAAACAGCTCGCGCATCGCCGCAGAGCGGCCGACGAACTGCCCGAACGACTCTTTGTCGTGCGCCGGCGGGATCGCGGCGGCTTGATCGACCTCGAGGCGGAGCAACGTGTCGCCGATGGTGAGCTCACCGCCGATCGCCAGCTCGATATCGGTGATGCGATGTGCACCAAGCCACGTACCGTTGGTGCTTCCAACGTCGCGTGCTCGCACACGGTCATCGACGCGCGTGAGCTCGAGGTGAGCACCGCTCACGCGAGGGTCATCGACGACGAAATCGTTCGTCGGATGACGACCTACCGTCGCGGTCGTTCGCATCACTGCGAATGCTCGACCAGCAGACGGTCCGCTCACGGCGACGAGCTTGGGGATCGCCGTCGTGCGCGCGACAACTTCGGGGTTTGCTTGCGTGCCGCCGCGGACTTCGTTGCTCATTGCGACGTCACGATATGCAACCTGCGTTGTAGGACGCAACAGTTGAGAATTTATTCTTGTTTCGTGTCGCGCTGACCATGAGCGAGGCTTATACGAAAGTGACGCATGACGGAAGCGTCCACTCGTTTGGAGCCCGGCTCCCGAATCCTTTCGCAGTCCAAGAAGCGGACGGCGGGACCTGCCAAAGACAACGCTTCGAACGGGTCGACGAGCTACACGTCCGAGCTGCTCGGGCTCGTCCGGCGCTACAAAGAGTCCTGGGGTGACGTCGTACGCGCGCGCTCGATGGGCGCCGATCTCCTCGCGGGTTTGACGGTTTCCGCGGTTGCGTTGCCGCTGAACGTCGGCCTCGCGATCGCGTCGGGGATGCCGCCAAGCGCGGGCCTCGTCGCCGGCGTCCTCGGCGGCGCCGTCGCAGCGCTGTCCGGAAGCTCACAGTTCCAAGCGTCCGGCCCTGCGGCAGCGCTCAGCGTGATGGTGCTCGCGCTCGCGAAAGAGTTCGGCACGTCGGGCGTCGCCGCAGCCGCGATCTTCGTCGGCATCGTCGAGATTGTCTTGGCGTTCGCGCTCGCCGGTCGCGTGGTCAAGTACGTCCCCGAGTCGGTCCTCGCGGGCTTCACCACCGGCGTCGGGCTGAAGCTCCTCGACCAACAGCTCCCCGAGCTGCTCGGCTTCCCCGAGGTCGTCGACTGGGCACCTGACAAGCACGCCGACACGATCGACGTCGTCACGATGATGCATCACCCGCGATGGCTCCATGACGTGTCGTGGTCGGCCGCGATGTGCGGAGTGTTCGTCATCTTCGTCGTCACCGCGATGCGATCGTTCAAGCGATTCCCCGCGGCGATCGTCAGCATCGCGCTCATCACGTTCGTCTCCGTGTACGTCAAATGGGACGTCGAGCGCGTCGCGAGCATGGGCCACGTCCCGTCGACGCTTCCGACAGCATCCTTGCCGATGGTCCCGGACGAGAAGTGGCTCGACCTCATCGTCGCCGCGCTCCCCCTCGCCCTCCTCGCCGCCGCGGAGTCGCTCCTCTCGGCGAGCGCGATCGATCGCATGGCGGGAGCCAAGAAGCCGCACAACTCGAACCTCGAGCTGTGGGGTCAGGGGCTTGCCAACATCGTCGTCGGCCTCTTCAGTGGTATGCCCGTCACGGGAGTCGTCGCGCGAAGCGGCGTCAACGTGCAGAGCGGCGCACGCACCCGAATGGCGTCGTTCTTCCACGCGTGCTTCCTCGGCGCGTCGGTCATGTTCCTTGGCAAGTACATCAGCCAGGTTCCGCTCGCTGCGCTCGCGGGTTTGCTCTGCGTGATCGGCTTCCGCCTGATCGAGCTGAAGACGCTCTACCACCTCTACAAGGAGCACAAGCTCGAGGCGCTCGCCTTCTTGGTCGCCGCGATCGGCACCGTCACGGGTCACCTCATGGCGGGTCTCGTCGGCGCGCTCTGCGTCCACTTCTTCAACAAGTGGCTCCATCGTCACGAAGACGCGCAGACGCGCGAGCTCGAGGCGAACAAGAAGCAAGGCATCCGCGCGACGCTGATGAAAGAGAAGGCCGAGGCTCGACGCCCCGCGCACTTCGAGCACCTCCCGAGCGAGTACCGCAAGTGGCTCGGCCAGATCCGCGAAGAGCCACACGTCGCGCGGAGCGCCTACGTTCACCCCGCCGCCACGCTCATCGGGCGCGTCGTCGTCGGAGATCGCGCGCACATCGCGGCCGACACATCGGTGCGCGCAGACGAAGGCTCACCGTTCCACATCGGTCCCAACACCAACATCCAAGACGGCGTGGTCTTGCATGCGCTGAAGGACAAGCGCGTGATGGTGGCCGGTGAGTCGTGGGCGATCTACGTCGGCAAGAACGTCTCGATCGCGCACGACGCGCTCGTGCATGGCCCTTGTTACATCGGTGACGAGACGTTCGTCGGCTTCAAGGCTGTCGTCCACGACTCCGTCGTCGGCGCGCACTGCTTCATCGGCATCGGCGCCGTCGTCGTCGGCGTCGAGATCCCGGACGGACGCTTCGTCCCTCATGGCCGCATCGTCGACTCGGCCGACGCGGTCGACGCCTTGCCGCTCGTCAGCGAGGCGCACAAGGAGTTCAACGAGGACGTCGTCGAGGTGAACCGCGGCCTCGCCGTCGCGTATCACGCGCGTGATCGCGAGCGGGAGGACTACGGATTCCCGACGGCCAATGGTGAGGCGGGGATCGCGTCCACGCATCGCCCAAGCGGCGGAAATGGGCTCGTCAGCACGCGCAACGGCGCGCGCATCGTCGAGGAAGACGGAGGCGGAAGGCCGCCCTCGTGGGACATGCGCTGGTCTCCGGATCTTCCGAGGGAGAGGTTTTAGACATGTTGGAGCTTGGGATCATCGCAGGGTTGGGGGTCGCCCTCGTCTACGTCCTCTTCAAATCGTCCTTCCGCGTCGACGAAGGGCACCTCGCGGTGCTCGTCGCGTTCGGGAAGGCCGAGTCGCTCTCCGCGAGTGACCAGAAGAAGCTGAAGACGTACGGACCCGGCATCCATTGGAAGAAGCCGTGGCAACACGCCGTCGTCGTCTCGATGAAAGAGCAGACGCTCGACCTCAATCGCGAGGAAGGCGGCGGCACGGCGATGGCCGATGACGGCACGATCCTTCGCCTCGACTCGTTCGTTCGCTACGTGCCGGTGAAAGAGGAGCTCTACGAGTTCTTGTTCGGCCTCGAGCGCCCGCTCGATCACATCACGGGACTCTTCACCTGCCTCCTCCGAAACGAGATCGCGAACTTCCGCCAGCCGTCCGTCGCGTCGCTCGAGGGCAGCAGCGGCGCCGGTGGTGAGGACCGCGGCTCGCTCTCCGTGCGCTTCGACTTCGCGCAGCAGGCCGGGTCGTACGCGCTCATTCGCCGCGAGAGAAAGCTCCTCAACGATCGGATCGAGGCGTTCTGCCGGTTGAAGATCGACGACCGTTATGGCGTGCGGTTCAACGCTGTCGACCTCGCCGACATCCTCCCGCCCGACGAGCTCGCCGACGCGCTCAACGCCGTCATCCAGGCGCACAGCGAGGCCGAGGCGCTCCTTCATCGCGCCGAAGCCGAGTGCCAGCAGCGCATCCTCTCTGCAGAGCGCGGGCTCGGGATCGCGATGGCACGCTCGCAGGCGATCGAAGCGGAGATCCGCAAGCTGTGCTCGTTCCTCGACGAGCTCGATCGCAAAGGCGTGCTCGACGCGTACGTCGCCCGCCGTCGCGCCGAGGTGATGAGCGAATCGCGAACGCTCTTCTTGAAGGACGAAAAATCATCGATCGAGCAGACGACGAGCCGCGCGAACGGCGTCGCCGCCAACCATGGCCAGGGTCAAGTGCACCACGCGCTCGCCCCCGCGAAATAGAAGAACGAACATGTCCGACAACCTTCGTTTCGTCATTGGTCTCGCGATTGGGGCGGGCGTCATTCCCCTCCTCGTCCTCGTCTTCCGCGCCGTGACCGTCGCCGTCGAAGACGAAGAAGCCGTGCTCGTCACGAGCTTTGGAAAGCTCACCGAGACGCTTCGCAAGCCCGGCCTCCACATCCTGCCCACGAAGATGATGCCGTGGATGAAGCTCGAACGCGTGTCGCTCCGCCGCGACTTCCGTCGCTTCGAGAACGTCCACGTGAACGACGCACGTGGCACCACCGTCATCGTCGATCTCTGGGTCGAGTTTCGCGTCGCCGATCCTGCGCGCGCGATCTTCTCCGTCAGCGATTGGGACCATGCGCTGCAGAACCTCGTCTCGCACGCAGCGACGTCGATCCTCGGTAGCCGAGAGTTCCGCGAGATCCTGTGCGACCGCACCGAGCTCGGTGAGCTCCTCACGAAGGACATCACCACCGAGACGGCCGCGTGGGGCCTCGAGATCGAGCTCGTGTTCATCCGCAACGTGAGCCTCCTGCCCGAAGTGTCGCGGCAGATGTTCGAGACGATCGCGGCGCGCCTCGAGCGCACGAAGGCCGACGTCGAAGAGACCGGACGCCTCGACGTAGCGCAGCTCGAAGCCGACACGTCGATGCGCGTCGCGACGCTCGTCGCCGAGGCGAAGGGCCAATACCCCGCGGCGGTGGGCCGCGCGCTCGCCGACCTCAAGACGCGACCGAAGATCTTCGAGGCGTACAACGCGCTCTACGATCTCTCCCTCGTGCGGCCGCATCGCACGATCGCGTTTCGCGGCTTCGCCGAGAACGAGCTCCGTGCGGTCGACGCCGCGATGATTCAGATCGACGGGAGCCCCGCCCCAGGTCGCCGCACCAACGACGGCACCTCGGGCTCCTGATCGCTCTCCTTGATCTCATCGCTCCACACGGCCGTCGGCGCTCGCAAACCTGTCCGCCACGCCTGGAGCTTTGCACCTACCTGAACGAGAGGGATGGACTTTCGTTCCCTCACCCCCGCACGATCGAGGTCTCAGGCGAGTCGAAAAGACCGCAAAAGAGCGGGCGAAAGGCTTGTCCTGGTGCGCCCAAGACCTGCCACGGAATTTGCAGGAGCATTCGTGGGGTCGAGCAACCAATGGATGTCAGCTGTCCTGCGTGCTCAGCACGCTACACCGCGGATGACGAGAAGCTTCGGGGGAAAACCGCCCGAATGCGCTGCAAAGCGTGCAGCACCGTTTGGCTCGTCTCGGGGCCAGGGGCCACGCCTCTGCCCGATCACGCCAAGGCCGCGGCCCTCGCGAGCCCGCCGAAAGACAAGACCGAAGGCGGCAAGCTCGTCTTGCCCGCGACGACGAGCGAAGACTCCTTTGCGCGGCGCGCACGCACCGGCGCCGAGCGTGAGAAGCGCGACCTGTTCGCCGAGACGGACGAGCCCGACGTCGGTCGCGTGAAGGAGACGCTTCTGCCTCCGCCTTCGTTTGGATTCACCGGCGGCGTCGGCGCGCGCAACGAGAACTCCGTCCTCTTCCGCGTCGATCAGCTCGCGCCTGCGAGCATTCCGCCAGCAGGTCGCTTCAAGACACCCGAGCCGTCTCCCGTCGCTGCGCGCGCACCGGAGTCGGACAACGAAGGCGTGATCGATCTCAAGGCGCTGTCGAGCGCTCCGCCGGCGCTTCGTCCGGTGGGTCTGCCCGTCGCGCCGCTCTTCAGCGAGCCGCCGGGCGTGTCGTACGACACGGACGACTCGGCGCAGCACCCCGCGCAAAAGGGAAAGAAGAAGAGCAAGCTTGGTTGGGTCGGCATCGCCGCCGCGGCTGCTGCTTTCCTCGTCGTCGCAGGGTTCGGCGTGTCGTTCGCGTTCAAGGGCGAGACTCCAGTGAAGCACGACGCGCCCGTCGTCGCGGCGCCGCCTCCTCCCGCCGCCACGCCTGTCCCGGCAAAGACCGCCGATCCGCCTCCTGCCGCATCCTCCACGTCCACGTCGACCGACGACAAGTCGGACGAGACGAGCGCGAAGGGCAAGAAGGGCAAGAAAGGCAAAGGAAAGGGCAAAGGAAAGGGCTCGGCGTCGGGACCGATCACCGACAAGACGCCTCCGCCTACGAAGCCCGCCGTCAAGCCTGCCGATCCCTGTGGCTGCAAAGGCGACTTCAACTGCATCCTCGCGTGCACCGCCAAGGGCGGAAAGTAAGCGCGCGTCGTCAACGTCAGCGGTCGCGATCGATCTCGATCGTGAGCACGCGGACGTGCGCGTCCCCTTCCCCGGGGCTCTTCACGCGCGCGAGCGCGTCATCGAACTTTCCGATCGCTTCGGGCGCACCAACAACGACGCGAATGCGCCGCGCGCCCTCGAGCGATCGCGACGGCCCGGTGATGCGGACCGATCCTTCGGGAGCGATCTCGACCTTCGCGTCGAGCGGCTCCGCGTTGTCGAGCACATCCCCAACGACGAACGCATATGCGACGACCTTGCCGATCGGCGCGGTGGAAGGACGAAGGACGATCGCGTAGCGCCCGTCACGTCCCGTCTTTCCGAGATGAAGGCGCGACTCGGGCGCTGGCGCGCCGCCGCCCACCACGCCCGGCGCGCCTCGCGTCGTCTGCTCGCCTGACGCCGCGATCGCATAGAGCGGAAGCTCAGGCCCCGTCGGCTTGGTCGGCCCGCGCTGCGAGCTGATGAAGAGGACGAGCGCAGCCGCGATCGCGAGCGGACCGGCGAGCGTGATGAGCCGGCGACCAAACGTGGCCCGCACCACGTTGTCCTTGTTTTTGGGGGCGGGCGCCTCGGGCTCCTTCTGCTCGCTGCTCTTCGCGCCGAGCGACGCCACTGCGCGCGCGGTGATCCGATCGATCGCCGCGTTGTCGAGCGGCCCGACCTCGCTGCCCTCCGCGCTCTCCTCACCGAGTGCGACGCGCTCGAGGTGAGCGTCGTCTTTCTGCTCGTCGCGAGCGTGCGCGCCGATGCGCGCGAGAAGCGCCGAGTCGTGCTTGTCCGGATCAGCGGCCATGGTGTCCTTGGTCTCTCCAACATCCAAGAGCGCCCGAAAGCGCCCTGGTCCTGAATGGATCTACGCGGCGACGCCAGCGCGTCTGACACGCCGCCTTCCTTTCTCGTGCACACACAGCCGCCTTCATTTCTCGTGCTCGGCGCTGTCGCGCTTGATCACCGCCGGAGCAGCGGGCGGGATGTTTGGCTCGCTCGACGCAAGCTCACGCGCCAGCTTGCGGGCGAGCTTGCCGAGACGGCTTCGCCACGCATACACGGCGTCGGCCTTCATGCCGGTCTTCTGGCAGACGGTCTCGACCGGCTCCTCCTCGACGATGAGCCGCTGGAACATCTCGAGCCCGAGCGGCGAAAGCTCCTCGCGCAGGCGGTCGGTGAGACGCTCGAGATGCTCGCGCGACGCGACGTGCACCTCGACATCGCCGCCCTCCGCGGCCCCGACGTCTCGCTCGAGATCCTCGGCCTCGGTCGCGTCTTCCGTCCACGGGCTGCGCTTTCCGCTCCGCAAGATCGACGCCGCCTCGCGCTCCGCGATGAGCCCGCAGAAGCTCGCGAGCGAGAGGCCGCGCGCCGGATCCCATGCGCGGAGCACCCGCCCGTCATTCTCGAAGAGGGAGGCAAACACCTCTTGGGCGAGGTCTTCGACCTCTTGGCGCGCGTCACGGCTCTTTCGACTGGATCGGCGCGCGAGGACGCGCGCGATCCGCGCCTGCACGATCGGCAGCACGTGGACGACGAGCGCGCGCGCGCCAGCGACATCCCCACGAAGCGCACGCGCGACCAGCGCGGACGCCTCGTCGCCGCTCTCGTTCGCTGCTCGTCCGCTCGCTTTCGTCGTCACCGTGTCTGGGCAGGCACTCTAGTGGACGCGAACGGAAACACGTCGATCAATAAATCGTGATGGGACCAGGAGACGAGACGTAGTGCGTGCCCGGAGGAGGAGGAGGCAGCGTCAGCGACATCACGCTCGCGCCTTGCGGAGCACGAATACGAAACGCCTTGAAGCGTCCGTCGGAGAGCGGCACCTGGAGCTCACCGTGCGTCTCGCGTTCCGGCGGGATCACGACCCACACCTTGCCGTTTCGCTCGATCCCGCACACGTCGCAGCCGACCGAGCCGGCCATGCCGTAGATGCTGAGACCGTCGATCTCTTCGACGTAGCCGGGGTCGAGACCATCGGTGTCGGTCGCGCTTCCGCCGCACATCATCGAGAGCACGCCTTCACGGTTCTCGACGTACCCGCGGATGGCCGCGCGATCGACGCGCGCGCGCTTCTCGCCCGACCACTCGTACGTGCAAGCGCCGCTCGGCGCTCCCTCGAACGCGGGCGCAGCCACCCACTCGCCACGCGAAGCCGGCACGTTCGTGCAGGCTTCGCCGTTCTTGAGGATGGCGGCGTACCGGCGCGGGTACTTGCAGATTGCACTCAACTGCGCCTCGTCCGCGTCGACGACCTCGTCGCTCTCCTCGTGCGTCGACGACGCGCACGCCACCAAGAGGAGCGCGCCGGCGAGGATCGAAGAGAGCGGGAGGAGCTTCATCGGACGGTGTCAGGTAATAGCACGAAAGGTAGGAGCGGCAAGGATGCTAAGCTATCGGATTCGCAGTAGATTCGCGGGTCACATCGCGCAGAACATGCCCGGCTTCGTGCAAATCGACGAGAGTGGGTTGCAGCACACGTCGCCGAACGCGCACTCGACGTCGCCGCACTGCGGGCCGTGCTCGCAGCACGACTGCGGGTACACGCCGTCCGCGGGCGTGCGGCAGAGGCCGTTCTGATCGAGCCATGCACCCTGGCACGCCGGGGGTGGCGGAGGGGGCGGCGGCTTCGGCTGGCACGTCGACGGGCCGCAGCAGAAGGGATCGTTGACCTGGCAGTACATGAGACAGAGCTTGGGTCCGCAGACCTCGCTCTGGCCGCAGTCGGCGTCGTCGAGGCATTGGTTCGGGTCGAGCGCATAGAGCGTCTCGGTCTGACCCGCGCGGACGAGCGTGAGCTCGTGGGTCGCCGCCTTCAGCGTGGCGTCGTAGTAGCGGCTCGCCTGGCCCTTGGCGCGGAGGCGGAGGCGAAGCGTCCCCGTGCTCCCGGCCTTCTTCGTCGCGTTCCAGGTCCCCGTCTCCGGCACGAGGCACGGAGAGGTGATGCAGATCGCGGTGGTCGACTCGACCTGCGCGGAGTACGTCCCATTCTTCTCGAGCGTGAGGCGACCGATGCCGAGCGATGCGCTCTGGTGCGTGTAGTAGTGTCCCACGAGCGTCGTCGCGCTGCTCGTCAGCTCGGCCTGGCTCTCGTCGACCTGCTCTTCGTTTGCTCCGTCGTCCGACGAAGAGGTGACAGCGCAGCCAATCGGCGCGAGAAGACAGAGTGAGAAGAGCGCGGTAGCAAAAGACGTTGAGCGAATCATTGGAAGCTCCTGATCGAAGTCGGAAGAAGAAGAGTGAGTGGGTGAGTGCCGTGGATTACGCGGGCAGGCGCCCATGTCTGACATCGCCGTGGACGATTTTCCTGTTCGCCGTAACCCTGCTTGTTGATTGCACAAAGTCGTCCTCCACGACGCCGGTGGCCGACGCCTCGCCTCCGCTTTCGGTCGATGTCGTGGGCTGCGCGGCGATCGTGCGCCTCGCGGGCGTCGTCACGTGCGAGCTCGAGGGCACGCGAACGCTTCGCGTCGTCCTCCCCGAGAGGAAGCGAAGCGACACGCTCACGATCCGCAACGCGGACATCGCCGCGAACGCCGGCGCCCCGCTCGTGGATGACGGCGAGGCGCGCGCCATCACCGTGCATCCGAACGCAGACGTCGTCGTGATCGAGGTCAACAAGCGCGTCGCGACGGTTCGCGTCTCGAAGGCTCGTCGCCTTCCCTGGCTCGACGAGGCGAAGGCCGCGCGCGCGAAGGGTGATCTCGAACGGGCCGCCGCCCTCGCGACCGAGCATGCCGCCGACGCAGACGCCGCTTCGAAGGCGCTCGCCAAAGGACTCCTCGCGCGCGTCGCGCTGTCGCGTGGACGTGCCGACGAAGCGTTTCCGCTCTTTCGCGAGGCGATCGCGCAAGACCGCGACGCCGGGCGCATCTCGGACGCCGCCGACGACTCCTTCGCGCTCGCGTTCGCGCTCCATCAACGAAGCCAGCGCTACACCGAGGCGCGCGCCGCGCTCGACGCGATCGGCGAAGACGTGCTCGCGGTCTACCCCGAGGCGCGTGCGCGCGATCCTTATTACCGCGGCGTCCTCGCCGGCGAGACCGGCGACCATCGACGTGCGCTGACGCTGCTTCGCGACGCGGAGACCGCCGCGCGACGCTTCGCGATGACCCGCCTCGAGCGAAACGCGCGCTCGGCCGTCGCGATCGAGATGCAGGCCACCGGTCGCGCGCGTGCCTCGTTGCCCATCCTCGCGGCGCTCGAGACCGAGCTCGAGGCCGCGCCCGAGTCAGCGACTCCATGCGAGCGCGCCGAGCTCGCGAACAACCGCGGATGGGGAGAGCTGCTCGTCAACGAGGCGGCGGCGGCGAGCGGCGAGCCTCGCACGCAGTCGCCGGAGACGTCGCTCGAGCGCTCCTTGTCGATGATGGGCGCGCAGAGCGCCTGCACCGACGCGTACATCCGAGGCTTCGCGCTCGCGAACATGGCGCGCGCCTCCCTCGACAAGCATGACGCGCCCGCGGCCGAGCAGTACCTCGCCTCGGCGCGCGCGAGCGTGAAGGAGCCGCGAGGCACCGAGCGCATCGCGTGGATGGAGCTCGAGGCTCGCATCCACCTCACCAGGCAGCGCCCGCGAGACGCGCTGCGTGTGCTCGACGACGCGCTGCTCCTCGCGCGCGCGTCGGTGCTCCGCCTCGAAGAATGGAGCCTGCTCGCGCTCCGTGGTGACGTGCTCGCCGCGCTCGGCAAACGGCGCGAGGCGATCGCCGATCTCGAAGACGCCGAGGACGTGCTCGACGACGCGACGTTGCTCGTCCCGCTCGGAGAAGGTCGCAGCGCGTTCGTCGGCGGACGGCGCGGCGCGAGCGCACGCTCGCTCGTCAGCCTTCTCCTCGCGGACGGAAAGGTGCGCGAGGCTGCAGCGGCGGGTCGTCGATCGCAGACGCGCGTCCTCGCGAGCGTCGAGCGCGGGCTCCGCCTCGAACGTCTCCCCGCCCTCGAGCGCGCCAAATGGGAAGACGCCGTGCACGCGTTTCGTACGGCGCGCGCCGCGATCGATGCCGACGCCGCGAACGATTGGAAGCTCCCCGCCGATGCGCTCAAACGCGCGACGGTCGCACGCGCAGACCGCGAGCGTGCGCTCCGCGCCTCGCTCGAGGACGCGATGTCGCTCCTCTCGTCGTCGTCGAAGAGGACCTCGCCGGCGCCAAGCCTCGACACGATCGCGCCGGGCGTGGTCGAGATCGACCTCTATCCCGACCTCGGCGGCTTCGTCGCGATCGCGGTCGACGCCCGCGGCGGGACCTCCTTCCGCGTCCCGAATCCGACGAACGTCCCGGCCGAAGACCTCGGCCGCGCGCTGCTCGATCCGCTCGGCGCGCTCCTGGCCGACGCGCGCATCCTTCGCGTCCGCGCGGTCGGACCGTGGCGCGCCGTCGACGTGCATGCGCTTCCTTGGAAGGGCGCGAATGGCGAGCCGCTGATCACGAAGATCGCCGTCGAGTATGCGCTCGGCGGAGGCGTGCGCGCAGGCGCCGACCCGCGAGCGGCGCGCACGATGCTCGTCATCGGCGATCCGACCGGCGATTTGCCCGGGGCGCTCGAAGAGGCGAAGGCTTCGGCGGCGACGCTCGCGGCCGACACGAACGACGTCAAGCTGCTCGTGCGCGATCAAGCCACGAGCAGCGCGGTCACGGCCGCGCTCCGGCAGGCCGATCGCGTCCACTACGCGGGACATGGCGTCTTCGCTGGCGACGAAGGATGGGAGAGCAGCCTGCCGCTCGCCGCCGGCGGCCGCTTGACGATCGGTGACGTGCTCGCGCTCGCGCCGGCGCCGCGCGTCGTCGTCCTCACCGGATGCGAGGCGGCGAAGAGCAGCGGCACCACCGAAGGCCTCGGGCTCGCGCAAGCGTTCGTGGTCGCGGGCTCGTCGGCCGTGCTCGCCCCCGTGCGCAAGGTGAACGACGACCTCGCCGCGCAGCTCGCCAGCGCGCTCTATCGCCTCCCCTCGCCCGATCCCGCGACGCCGATCGTCACGCCGCTCTCGATGACGGCGCGCGCCGCGATCGCGTCACTCCGTCAAAAGTCGCCGACCGCCGACTGGGCCGCGTTTCGCGTCATCGTCCCCTGACGGCGTGGAGCGCGATGCCGCTCGCGACCGCGACGTTGAGCGAGTCGACATCCGGGCGGATGTCGATCCGAACGCGGCGCGTTCGCGCGAGGATGCTGTCGGGCAAGCCGGGACCCTCCGTCCCGAAGAGAAGCGCGCGTGCTCGCGGATGCTCGCGCGCGAGGTCGCTGACCGTCTCGCCGGCCCGCGGAGAGAGCGAGACGATCTCGATCTTCGAGGCAGAGAAGACGTCGAGCAGCTCGCCGGCCGATCGCGCACGCGCGAACGGGACGACGAAGGCGGTGCCGGCAGAGACGCGGATCGCCTTGCGATAGAGCGGGTCGCAGGTCTCCGCGTCGATGAGCACGCCCGACGCGCCAAACGCGGCGGCGTTGCGGAAGATGCTCCCGACGTTGTCGTGGTTCGTCAACCCGACGAGGCCGACGAAGAGCGGCGCTTCGTCCGCGCTCGCTCCCGATCGCTCGTGGACGAACGAATACGGATCGCTCTCCGCGCCGCGCTCGCCGATCGCGAGGATGCCGCGATGAATCGAGAAGCCGACCACGTGATCCATCACGTCTTGCGCGACGACGTACACCGGCACATCTTCGGGCAGCGCGTCGATCACGTCGCGCACGGCGTCGACGCGTCGCTTCTCGATCAAGAGCGATCGCGGCCTCATGCGGCTCGTCTTGCCGACGAGCACGCGCAAGACCACCTCTCCTTCGGCGACGAAGAGTCCTTCGCGACCGACGAGATCACGCTCCCGCATCTTCGTGTACGGCGTGAGCGCCGCGTGGTCCGGCGAGTCGATCGGGACGATCATGCCGTCACCCCGCCGGCGACACGCGCGTGAGCCGCTCGATCACGCCCGCGTGCTCGCGCGGCAGGCGCGCGAGGAGCGCCTCTCGCGACGGCATCTCGAAGTCTGCGAAATCGAAGGCGGGCGCGACCGTGCACCCGCACAGCCCGAAGCGCGACCCGACGGGCATCGCCGCTTGCCACACGCCTGCCGGGACGACGAGCTGAGGGCGCTCACCACCTTCGAGGTCGCGACCGAGCCGTGTGATGCGGTGCGCTCCGGAGCGCTCGTCGATCGTGTGAAGCTCGATGGGATCACCGTCGTAGTGATGCCAGACCTCGTCGGCGGACTTCACGCGATGGAAGGCGGAGAACGTTCCGGCCGGCAGCAAGAAGTAGATCGCGGTCGAGGCCGCGCGCTCGTTCGTCTCCGAGGCGAGCGCCGAGCGAAACATCTCGCGATAGAACCCGCCCTCCGGATGCGGCGCGAGCCCGAGCCTTTCGACGACCCTTGTCACCTCGGGGCTCAGCGTCACGGTCGCCATCCCTTCACCTTCCTACTTGCCGCACGAGGCCGCGAGGCGCGCGTCCGCTGCGGGAGGCTTCGCGCACTTTCCGCCGATGCAATCGAGCTGCGGAAGACCTTCGCCGCTCACGCAGAACGTCGCGTCTTTGCAGGCCTCGCCTTCCTTCGCGTTCGCCTTGCAGAAGCCACCTTCGCAGTGGCCTTGGCACTGATCGAGCGCGGCGTCGCACGAGTTGCCGTTCGCCTTCTTCGTCGTGCACTTCTTCGACGCGGGGTCGCAGAACGCCGTACGCACGCACTGAAACGAGTCGGTGCACGCGCCGTCCACTGCGACGGGCTTCGCGCACTTCTTCGAAGCCGGATCGCAGAGGAGCGAGTCTTGGGCGAGGTAGCAGACGACCGCGGTGTTGCCTTGGGCGTCGTCCTTCGCCTTCACGGCGATGTCGCGATCGACCGTCATCACGCAGGGGCCGTCGCCTTCCTTGCCGCGCTTGGTCACCTGACAGACGCCCTTGCACGCGACAGGACCGTCGAACGACGGCGCGCATTCGGCGTCCGCCGCGCACGCATCCCCAGGCTTCTTCGCGCCGGTCAGCGTCTTGCGCGAGACGTCCGGGCATGCGCTCTGATCGTGGTTGCCGAACTCCGAGCAGAAATCCGTCTTGGCCGCGACCGCGCGCAGCTGCGAGAGACACGTCGTGCGCGCCTTCGCGTCCTTGATCATCGCCGGATCGAGATCACCGATCCGCTTCTTGCACGTCGGCACGTCCTTCGGCTGCGCGAGGATCTGGTTACAGCACTCGTTGACGATCTCGCAATAGTCGTTCAAGAACGAGTCTTGCGCGGCGGCCTCGGCGGCGGCGCCCGAGTCTTCATCGCTGCTGCACGCGATCACGACGCCGGTCGCGACCAGCGCGAGCGTGGCGACCCGGGAGATGGACAGAAGAGACGAGGCGACGGAAGGAGAAGAGGAATCGGAAAAAGAAGAGAAGAAAGTGTTCATGGGCTCGCACCCTAATCAGCAGGTGCTGCACCGACAACCAATCCCCTCAAGTGGCAGAGAACATTGACGGAATCACGTCGCGACGGCGAGCGCCCGCTTCGTGACGGCCTGCGGCTCGTCGATGCCCACCTCGCGAAACACGCCGCCGCGCGCGAGCGAATCGACGGCGTAGCGTGACGTCGAGAACACGACGCACTCGAACGGCGCACGCGTCAGGATCTCGGCGGCCTCTTCGTGGAAGGCGCGGCAGATGATGCGCGTCCGCTTGTTGATGTCGCGGATGCGCTCGGCGCGGATCAAGTTGTCGCCGAGGTCGTCGTCGCAGAGCACGACGAGGTCGGCGGCGCCGACGCCTGCCGCCGCGATCTTCTCGGGGTCCGACGAGGCCTCCACGTACGACACCGCGATGCGCTTGTCCTCGAGCGCCTCCTTCGTACGGTCGCCGACGTTGTTCTTACCAAAGACCACCGCCGCCTTCGCGCGGAGCTTCACCGCTTGCGACTGGATGAAGCTCGCCGCCAGACGCGAGGTCGACAGCGCGCGCGCTCGATACGTGCGCGCGAGCACCGCGCCGACGTCGTCATCGGAGCATCGCACGACGAGCTCGCACGACGCGTTGAGCTCGCGCACGATCCGACACGCCACCGCCGCCGACTCGAGGTCGTCGGTCGCGATCACGACGACGCGGGCATGCGCCACCGCGGCGGCCTCGAGCGCCGCGCGATCGCTCCCCTTACCGACCACGACCGGCTCCTCTTCTCGAACGAGCTCGCTCACGAGCTCCGCGTTCTCTTCGACGATGACGACGCGCTTCTTCGCGGAGTCTCCAAGCTCCACGACACGCTTACCGAGGTTCGTGTAGCCCACGACGACGATGTGCCCGCGCGACTGCGCCGCGAGCGCTCGCGACGTCTGCTCGGGCCGGTACTTGCTCGTGACGTTCGAGATGACGACCGACGCGATGAGGCCGAAGACGACGACCTCCGTGAACGCTTGGTAGGCCCCGCGATAGCCGCCCGGCATCTTCGTGATGCACGACGCGACGAGCGCCGCCTCGAGCGTGGGCATACCGTAGCTGCGGACGAACACCGCTGTGTTCACCCCGAGCCAGATCAACACGAACAGAATCGGCAGCCGGTTCTGCGCGAGGGCAAGCTTCGCGCGGGTGGTGATCTTCGATAAGCGGGATGATGACTTCATTCGTTCTCGTGCGTGGTCTCCTCGCCGTTGAATGTGCGTCGTGCTGGCGTCGTCGCCAGGCGTTAGCTCGAGGATTGACGCCGCGTTCGCGACGACGTCACCAACACGTTGCTTGCCCGGTTTTGCGCGGAGAAATGGGGTATTTCCCCGATGTACCTCATTTGGTGACCTCTCCATTCCAGGGCCCGAATTTTGAGGGGAAGATCCCGCAATCTTCGAGCATGGACACTCGAGCGATCATCATTCCGATGTCGCTGCGCTAGTCTCCACTCATGGCGTCGACCCGAGGTCGGAGCGTGCGAGACGTCGTGACGAAGGCGAAGTGGGAGAACCCTCTGCTCGCGAAATCTTCTGCGCAGGAAGAGCAGCGCGTAGAGGTCGAGCTTCCACGTCTGATCATCCAAGTCGAGCGCGAATGCGGTCGCCCCGCGTCGCGCACGTTCATCCACGAAGGCGACATCTGTCGAATCGGATCGGCGTCCACGAACGACCTCGTCCTCGAGGACCCGACGATCTCGCGCTTCCACTGCAGCATCCAACGTGAGAGCTCGAGCTCGGATCACGCCGGCGCCAAACGCGCATGGCGCATCGTCGACACCGGCTCGATGAACGGCACGCGCGTCGACGGCGTTCGCATCCTCTCGGCGGAGCTCGAAGACAAAGCCGTCCTCGCGATCGGCGACTCGCTCATTCGCGTGCGCCCCGATCGCGGAGAGAACACGTCGCTGCCGCTCGTCAAAGCGTTCGGCTCGCTCGTCGGCGTGAGCACCGCGATGCAGAAGCTCTTCGCGACGATCGAGCGCGTCGCCGCGAGCGACATCGACGTGCTGATCAACGGCGAGAGCGGCACCGGAAAGGAGCTCGTCGCGACCGAGCTCGTCCAGCGCAGCAACCGCGCGCAAGGACCGCTCGTCGTCGTCGACTGCGGCTCGATCTCCCCCGCGCTCGTCGAGAGCGAGCTCTTCGGACATGTCCGCGGCGCGTTCACCGGCGCCGATCGCGATCGCGAAGGCGCCTTCGAGGCGGCCGACGGCGGCACGGTGTTCCTCGACGAGATCGGCGAGCTCCCCCTCGAGCTCCAGCCGAAGCTCTTACGCGCGCTCGAGCAACGCGAGGTGCGTCGCGTCGGCACCTCACGCGCGCGCCGGATCGACGTCCGCGTCATCGCGGCGACCCATCGTGAGCTCGAGCGCGAGGTGAATCGCGGCCGCTTCCGCGATGACCTCTTCTACCGTCTCGCCAAGGTGAGCGTCCGCGTCCCGCCGCTCCGTGATCGCCTCGAAGACCTCTCGGCGCTCGTCGACTCGTTCCTCGTCGCCTTCGGGCGGCGCGACGGCGGTCGTCTGTTCTCCCCCGCCGTGCTCGAGCAGATGGCGCAGCACGATTGGCCGGGCAACGTGCGCGAGCTTCGCAACTACGTCGAGCGCAGCATCGTCCTCGATGACGCGCCCCCGCCTTCGCTCGGTCGCACGATGCGGAGCGGGACGATGCCCGTCTACCGGATCACCGGCGACGAGAAGAACCCGTCCGCCAGCCCGGCGTCGTCTTCCTCGGGAAGCCACGACGTCGTCCCTTCGTCCGCGACCCCGTCGCAGCAGCTGCAGCAAGAGGCGCCGCCGGCGTCCGTCATCGATCGTTCGATCCCGTTCCGCCTCGCCAAGGAGCGCGCGATCGAGAAGTTCGAGCGCGCGTACATCGGGCCGCTCCTCGAGGAGTGCGAAGGCAACATGAGCAAGGCCGCTCGCACGGCGCGGATGGACCGCATGTATCTCCACCAGCTCGCGCAGAAGTACGGCTTCCGTATCAGCCGGCGCACGCCGCCCGAAGAATAGCCACGTAGACGCCTCGATTTCGCCGAGCTTGCGCTCCTCCCGCCGCTAGCGGAGCATGCGCTCGATCATCATGGTTCGTCCGAGTCGTCGCGCGTCGAGGGCGGGGTTGCGAGGTCTGCTCTTCACGTCCTATGGAGAGCCGCGACTCGTCATCCCTGGGCTCATCGGCGTCGCCATCGCGTTCGTGGTCGCGCTCGCGCTCATCACGTTCACGAATCGCCCGCGCACCGAAGAGCAGCATGCCGAGGTGCTGCTGCGGAGCGGTCACCCCGCACGCGCCGAGCAAATGTACGTCAAGCTCGTGCGCGAGAGGCCTTCGGTGCCGCTCGTCCTCGCGCTCCTCGACGCACACGACGCGGCGATCGTGTTTCAGCTCATGAAGGAGCAAGCGCAAGACAAAGCCTCGAGCGGCGGCGGCGCGATGGGCGGCATGAGCCTGCCCGAGAGCGAGCCGCCGATGTCCGAGCCCGCGCTCGATCAGCTCCTCAGCGAGCTACCGGCGGACATCGCCACAATCGCGCGCTTCTCCCGCGGCGTCGCCCGGCATTCGGTGCCCGAAGAGCTCCGCGAGAAGATCGTCGACGGCGCCAAGCGTGAGCCTCCACTGCCGTGGGCCAACCACCTCCTCGCGCGCGAGGCCGAGCGCGAGCAGAAACGCGAAGAGGCCTCTGCCTATTACGAGAGGGAGGGCCTCGCCTTCGAGGACCGCCGCGCCGACGTCGACAAGGCGCTCGAGATCTGGATGGAAGCGGGCGACTGGGACACCCTTCGCCAGCGGCTCGCCGATCCACGCGTCGCGAAGGCGGCCGGCCCGCTCGTGAAATACAAGCTCGCGGTCCACGACAAGGATTGGCAGGCGGCCGCGAGGGCGCTCCCCGCGATCTGGCGCCCGCATTTCGGTGGCACCGGCCTCGTCATGAGCGCGATCACGGCGTTCGGCTGGGCGTTCTTCTGCGCGCGTCTCGGCAAGCTCGGCTCACGCGTGCGCTTTCGCCTCCCGATGTACATCGCGGCGTTCATCCTCGGGATCGCGAGCGTCGTCCCGACGATCCTCCTCATCGCGATCGAAGAGGCGAAGCTCAATCTTCACGACACGGGCGATCCCGCGCGCGACATCCTCTTCTTCGTCTTCGGCGTCGGCCTTCGCGAAGAGGCCGCCAAGATCCTCCTCTTTTTGCCGCTGCTGCCCATCCTCCGCAAATGGGGCGACAAGCTCGACGTGCTCGTGTGCGGCGCGCTCGTGGGCCTCGGCTTCGCGGCCGAAGAAAACCTCAACTACCTCGCCGCCGACAACATCACGACCGGCCTCGGCCGCTTCCTCACCGCGAACTTCTTTCACATGGCGCTGACCGGCACGCTCGCCTCCGCCGTCGACGACTTCGTCACCGATCGCGAGCGCAACGCCGCCGCTTTCACGCGCGCGTCGCTCTTCGTCGTCGGCATCCACGGCGTCTACGACTTCCTCCTCTCTCACGAGGAGTACGGCGGCAGCTACTTCGCGATGACGGCCTTCGTCCTCCTCACCCGCCTCTTCTTAAACGCCGTCGAGGCGGCCCGCAAACGCGCCGACCGCGGGATCACGCCGCTCCACGCGTTCGTCGGCGCGGTCGCGGTCGTCACGGGCGTGAGCCTCGCGTACGCCGTTATCGCCGTCGGCGCGAAGGCCGCGCTCCTCGTGATGGGCGCCGGCCTCCTCGGTGAGGCGATCATCGTCTACGTCTTCGTCCGCCAGCTCCGCACGCTCTAGTTAGTGCGTGAGGATCATCGAGATGAGGTGGCTCGCCTGCCCCTTCGTCAAGCCGTCGGGGATGGCGAGACCGCGGCGCCGTAGCATCTCGAGCTGCTTGTCGGAGGCCGGGCTCTTTCGCCACTTGCTCCGTCGATCGATGAGCGGCACTGCCTCGCTGCGCTCGGCCTCGATCATCTTCTCGACCGCCTCGATCACGCGCCGCACTTCGCGATGACGCCGGAGCTTGGCCTTGATCGGCGCCTCTTCCCGCACGTGCACGCGCGGCTCCCACTCGCCGAGCAAGTTCCTCACGAGGTCGACGCGCTCGCCTTCGGGCAAGTTGAGCCGGTACGCGTTTGGCCCCGCTTTTACCCATGCAAACCGCGTCACGACCCCGATCTCGGAGGGCGTCTCGAGGTCGAGCAGGTCGACGCGCTTGCAACGAAGGCGAAGATCGTCGAACGACGTCGCGTGCTCGGCGAGCACCCAAGGACGATTGGCGGTCGTCCACCGAAAGGCCTCTACCGCTTCGCGCGTCGTTCGTCCCTGCAAGTCGAAGCCGCTCGGCAATCCAAAGAGCGTGGGCAGCGTCACTAGCTCGTGCTCCCGCGTCGCGTCGACGATGTCGACGACCACGACGTTCTCTTTTCCCGGATGGAGCCGCGTCCCTCGTCCGACCATCTGCGCGTAGAGCAGCGCCGACTTCGTCGGTCGCGCGAGCAAGATGCCCGACACCGACGGCTCGTCGTATCCCTCGGTGAGCACCATGTGGTTGGTGAGGACACGGATCTCGCCCGCGCGAAATCGCGCCAGCGCCGACGCGCGATCGCCGCGATCCATCATTCCATCGATCGACGCCGACTCGATCCCCGCCGCCACGAACGCCTCCGACAACGTCTTTGCGTGTTCCACGTCGGCGCAGAAGCAGATCGTCGGTCGGCCCGCGAGCAGCTCGCGATACGCCTTGATGACGACCTCGTTGCGGCGCTCGACGTTGACCGCCTCCGAGAGCTGGCTCGTCGCGTAGTCACCGAGCCGCGTCTTCACCTTCGACAAATCGATGTCCGTCGTCACGCGCCAGCCCGCGATCGGCACGAGGTATCCCGCCTCGACCATCTCCGGCAGCTCACGTGAGAAGACGATCTCCTCGAAGACCGCGTCGAGCCCCTGCCCGTCCCCACGCGACGGCGTCGCGGTGAAGCCAACGAGGAGCTTCTTCGAGCCCTCGTCGAACACCCCAAAGTGCTCGAGCACACGCCGGTAGCTCTCGGCGACGGCGTGGTGCGCCTCATCGACGACGAACATGGAGAACTCGTCGGGCGGCAGCTTCGCGATCCGATCGGATCCCTCACGACCGATCGTCGGCACGCTCGCGATCACGACGTCTGCGTCGGCCGATGCCTGCCGCGCGCCTTGCTCGATCTCGACGCGGAGCTCCGGGTTCGCGCGCACGATCTTGTCCTTCGCCTGATCGAGCAGCTCCTCGCGGTGCGCGAGGACGAGCATGCGCCGGCGCATCTTGAAGAAGCGAGGCAGCTGCGCGAAGACGACGGTCTTGCCTGTCCCGGTCGGCAAGCAGACGAGCTGCCGGTGCACACCGCGTTTGTAGGCGTCGCGAATCGCGCCGAGACACTCCTCCTGGTAAGGACGAAGCTCCTGCTTTTGCGCGCCTTCCGGGTCCACCGGGCCCATCGTAAGTCGAGGGGGCTTGAAGTGGAGGAGGCCCTGCGCTATCTCTTCCCCGGCTGGGGCGCATAACTCAGCGGTAGAGTGCGACCTTCACACGGTTGAAGTCGGGGGTTCAAGTCCCTCTGCGCCCACAAAGATTCCTCGCGCAGACGCGAACCGCTCTCCTCGAAGAGCGCCTTCGCTTCATGCTCATGCGTTGAGCAGGTGCATGCAGAATCGACGCGCGGCCCGTGAAACGGTCAGCGCTTTTCGTTGGAGCGATTCGCCGGTCGAGCTTTTCGTTGGCAAACGATCATGGACGGCGCGCACGCCTGTCATGGAAATGTCCTGCTTCTGATCAGGTCGTCCGGTAGGTTGACTGCTTGGTTTCGGCTGGGAAACAAGCAAGTCTTGATTGTCTTGTGAGCGCTTCGGGATACCTTTCGAGGGTATGTCCTTGGTGCCCGACGAGAAGGTTCCCGCGATCTTGCTCGTCGACGACCAAGAGCTGAACCTCAAGTTGATGGCGGCGGTGCTCGCGGATCTCCGATGCGAGGTCGTGTCGAGCACGTCGGGTCGTGAGGCGCTTCGCATGCTCGGCGAGCGTGAGTTTGCGCTCGTCTTGCTCGACGTACGCATGCCCGACATGGATGGTTTCACCGTCGCGCGGCACGTCCGAGAGAACCCGGCGCTCCAGACGATCCCGATCATCTTCGTCACCGGCGCGACCAACTCCGAGGAGAGCCTCTTTCGCGGCTATGAGAGCGGCGCGGTCGATGTCTTGTTCAAGCCGGTGAACACCACGATCCTCGCGAGCAAGGTCCAGATCTTTCTCGATCTTCACCAGCACAAGAAGGAGCTCGAGCGGCTCGTTCGTGCACGTGAGCAGGCGCTCGCCGAGCTCGACGCCTTCAGCTACTCGGTCTCGCACGACCTCCGCGCGCCGCTTCGGCCGCTCGCCGGCTTCAGCTCCATCTTGCTCGAAGACTACGGTGACAAGCTCGATGAGGAAGGCAAGCGCCTGCTCGAGCGCATCGCGAACGCCGCGCAGCGGATGGAGCACATCATCGAGGAGCTGCTCCGCCTCTCGCGGATCTCGCGTGCGAACGTGCGCATCGAGCGCGTCGACCTCAGCGCGCTGGCGGCGGCCGTGGTCGCCGAGGTGCAGACCAACGAGCCACGCGCCGACAAGGACTCCGTGGAGATCGTCATCGCGCCTTCGATGACGGCGCTCGCCGATTCGCAGCTCCTTCGGATCGCGCTCGACAATCTGGTACGCAACGCGTGGAAGTTCACGAGCAAGACCGACAACCCACGCATCGAGATCGGCTTCCGGCCGATGACGGAGGAGGAACGCGACCGCGAGCTCGACGACGAGCCGGTCTCGTCCCCCTCGGGGACCCCGACGTGTTACTTCGTCGCCGACAACGGCGTGGGCTTCGATCCCAAAGGCGCCGCCATGTTGTTCAAGCCGTTTCAACGGCTCCACTCGGTCAAAGAGTTCGACGGCACGGGCATCGGGCTCGCGATCGTCCGCCGCGTCATCCAGCATCACGGGGGACGCATCTGGGCGGACGCGGCGCCCAACCAGGGCGCGACGTTCGCCTTCACGCTCTCGTAGCTCAGCGCATCACGCTCGACGGGAGCGAGCGGCGCGCGAGCAGCCGTGAGTCGCGCGACCGCCCGACCTCGGCGCGGCAGTACATGCACCGAAACGCGATGTACTGCGGGCGTGGTGTCATCCCGAACATGCTGAGCAGGATCCATCCCCACAAGCTGTACTCAGGCTCTTCCTGGATCGCCTGGTGTCCCCGCTCGTATCCACAATGGCACGCTCGCTGTCTCATGCGCCAAGACGATGCACGTGCAGTACCGCGCTCCGTGATCGCCCGAAGGCGTGAACACGTCGGCAAAACCACGTTGAAGGCCGCTCGCGGTCGCGAGCTGCCGGTGCCGAAAATTGGGCAGTGCCGAATTTCCGGCAGCCGCCTCGCGCGTGTCGCGTTCAGAGCCCGTGAATCTTCATCTTGTACTGGAGCGCCGTGCGCGTGGTCCCGAGCATCCGCGCCGCTTCGGACTGGTTGCCGTCCGCCTCGCGTAGCGCGTCGGCGAGGAGCACCCGCTCGAAGGCCTGCACGCGCTCCTTGAGCGACCCGCCTTGAGCCTGACCTCGCGTGCCGGCGTCGTCTTGGGCTGGCGTGCGCGCGTTGAGCTCCGGAAGATCGTCGATCGTGATCTCGCGCCGACCGCGCGCGAGGATCGCGGCGCGTTCGATCACGTTCTGAAGCTCGCGGACGTTGCCTGGCCAGTCGTACGCTCGAAGATACGCGATGGCGTCGTCATCCACGTCGCGCGGGACGGCGTGCATCGAGGCCGACTCCTGCGCCTTCGCGAGCGACTGCAGAAACGCCTTCGCGATCTCGGGGATGTCCTCGCGGCGATCGCGCAGAGGCGGGATCACGATCGGGAAGACGTTGAGACGAAAGAAGAGGTCGGCTCGAAAACGCTTCGCCTGAACCTCGGCCGCCAGATCTCGGTTGGTCGCGGCGACGACGCGGACATCGATCGGGATCGCGCGCGCGCCGCCGACGCGCTCGATCTCGTGTTCCTGGAGCACCCGAAGCAGCTTCGCTTGGACGTCGAGCGGGAGCTCACCGATCTCGTCGAGGAAGAGCGTGCCACCGTCGGCGAGCTCGAAGCGCCCGATGCGTCGCTGCACGGCGTTGGTGAACGCGCCCTTCTCGTGGCCGAAGAGCTCGCTTTCGATCAGCGTGGGCGCGAGCGCCGCAGCGCTGACCTTCACGAGCGGTTTGTCGCGACGCGGGCTCATCTGGTGGAGCGCGCGCGCGAAGAGCTCCTTGCCGGTCCCGGTCTCACCCATCAGGAGCACGCTCGACGTCGTCGGCGCGACGCGTTCGAGCTCGCCGAGCACGTGCTCGAGCGCCTTGCTCTGTCCGATGATGCCCGCCTTCGAGGCTTGGTCGAGCGCCGCGAGATCTTCCTTCAGATACGAGTTCTCCGCCTCGAGCCTCCGGCCGAGCTCGGTGACCTCCTCGAACAACCGAGCGTTCTTGATCGCGATCGATGCCTGCGCGGCGAAGTGCGCGAGCGCGGCGAGATCGTCGTCGTCCATCGGGCGCCGGCCGAACATCGCGAGCACGCCGAGCAGCTCGTCGTCGAACACGAGCGGATAGCCCGCGAACGCCGCGACATGACCACCTCGAATCCACTCCTTGTCCGCGAAGCGTGGATCGCCGAGGAGATCGTTCGTGCACACCGGCGTTCGTGATTGGGCGATCTCGCCGATCTTGAGCGCGCCCACCGCGATCGTGCGATGCGCTCCGTCGAGCCGCTCCGAGATCCCGGCGCTCGCCACGAGCTCGAGCGCGTCGGGTCGCTCGCGGCGGACGAGCCAGATGCGCGCGAGCGCGGCGTCGAGCTCGACGACGAGGCCGCGCGTGATCTCGGCGAGCACACCGTCGACGTCGAGCGACGCGGTCATGCGAAGCGCGATCCGGCGAAGCGTCGACTCGAGGCTCGCCACGTCTGCTCCTACTTGCGCGAGACCGCCGCGTCGCAGGGGTAGGCGTTGGCTTGCGCCTTGAGCGATCCATCCATGTCGCGCTTGAAGAAGCGAATGGCCGACTCGACGTCGTCGGTCGTCAGCGCCGCGCCGCCCGTCCGCGGACAGAACGCATGCGGGAGCGTCGCCTTTGCGAGCGTGTCGTGAAGCTCCGTCATCTTCGGCGCGGTCTCCGCCGCGTCTTGCGCCGTGATCAACAGCATCGGCACGGGCTTCGACTTGCCCGGCGCGCCGAGCGGCCCGCCGTTGACGATCGCATAGGCTTGGCCCTGGAAGAGCGAGTGCGTCGCGAGGAAGGAGGCGAACGATCCGCCGTTCGAGAAGCCGAGCACGTAGCGCTTGTGTGTGCCCGGCTCGAGGAGCGCGTCGACCTGCCAGAGGACCTTGTCCCACTCGGCGATGACGCCCTTCATCGCGTCGGTGTCTTCGGGATCTTGCGGCCAGCAGTAGTGGTTCTTGAGCTCGGTGCGCCACGCGCACAAACCTCGCTTGCCTCGCGGAATGATCACCGCGAAGCCGCGATCCTTGGCGACGCGAACGGCCTCCCACTCGGCCGGCGTGCCGTGGCCCTCGTAGGGACCATGGAGATACACGAGGACGGGCGTGTCCTTCGCTCCGTGCTCGGGCACGGCGAAGCACGTGTCGGACGGCCCCGACTCGAAGCCGTCAGGACACCACGTCTCCGTCGCGTTCGAGAGCGCGTTGTGCGTGTCCGTGCCGGTCGATTCCTTTTTGCAGGCCGAACCTCCGAACGCCACGACGCCCAGAGAACAAATCGACGCGAGTGAGAAGAGAGTGGGCCTCATGCGCATCATCCGTCGGTGGATGGGGGTGACGCCCCCCTCGGATCGACCATCGCCGCGGTCCCATCCTCGACCGCGCCTTGCGACTCTACACGACAAGCTTGGAGGATGCGCGACCATAGCTCCTCACGACCGGCGCCGGTCTCGGCGCTCGTCGCGACGACGAGCTGCGCGGAGCCGTGCTTCTTGAGCTTCGCGATCGCAGGCTTCTGCTGGTTGCGCGGCAGCTTGTCGACCTTCGTCGCGCAGAGGATGACGACGAGGCCTTCGCGCTGCTCGAGGAACTCGATGAGGTCTTCCTCTTCTTGCTCGAGCCCGCGCCGCACATCGACGAGGATGACGACGGCACGCAACGTAGCACGCTCGTGCAGGTAGCCTTCGAGCAGCTGCTTCCACGCCTGCGCCTCGCTCTTCGAGACCTTCGCGTAGCCGTACCCGGGGAGATCTACGAACACGATCCGCGGCGGCGGCGTGGGCGTCTGCTTTTGCGCGAGCCCCACGTCGAAGAAATTGATCTGCCGCGTGCACCCGGGCGTGTTGCTCGTCCGCGCGAGCCCTCGACGCGCGAGCATCATGTTGAGGAGGCTCGACTTCCCAACGTTCGATCGCCCCGCGAACGCGATCTCGGGGGCATCGCCGAAGAGCGACGTCTGCGGGACCTGATCGGATCGCGCCGCGCCTGCGCTGAACTCGGCCGTCGACACCTTGAGGCCTCCCGCGGCGCCCTCTTTGTGAGGTGCGCCGTGCGGCGCGCCTGCGCCCGCTGGCTTTGGCGTCGGGAGAGTCGTGGTTCTAGCGGGCTTTTTCATTTTTTCCGATGCAGCCGGGGGCCCTGTCCAAAAGCCAACCGCCTGCGCACGATACTCTTATAACTGCTTCGATGGTGCGGCCAGATCTTCGGCGGGCACGAGAAACACGATAGATTCGGATCATGGTCTTCGGCAGCCCGATGCCGGAAAAGATAGGTCGATACGAGATCGTCCTGCAGATCGCGCGGGGCGGGATGGCGACCGTCTACCTGGCGCGGGCCGAAGGCCATGGCGGCTTTGATCGCTACGTCGCGCTGAAGCTCACGGCGGAGCACCTCCGCGACGACCCCGAGTTTGCGCAGCACCTCGTGGAAGAGGCAAAGCTCGTCGCGCACCTGCGGCACACCAACGTCGTGCCCGTGCTCGACGTCGGCGAAGACGAGATGGGCGCCGTGTTCCTCGTGATGGAGTACGTCCCTGGCGATTCGCTCGGCGGGCTCGTTCGAACGGCGAAGAAGCAGAGCGCGTTCGTCCCTCCGCGGATCGGCCTTCGCATCGTCGTCGATGCGCTCCAAGGACTGCACGCCGCGCACGAGCACGTCGATGAAGATGGCAAGCCACACTCGCTCGTGCATCGCGACTTCTCCCCGCAGAACATCCTGGTGGGCACCGATGGCATCGCCCGTCTGACCGACTTCGGCATCGCGAAGGCGACATCGCGCGCGTCGATCACCGTCGCTGGCACGATGAAGGGCAAGGTCAGCTACGCGTCACCCGAGCAGGCGCGCGGCAAGACGCTCGATCGTCGCTGCGACGTCTGGGCGGCCGGCGTCGTCGCGTGGGAGGTGATCATCGGCCGCAAGCTCTATCCGTCGACCGAGCGAACACTCCTCGACATCGTCAAGGGTCCGCCGCCGCGTGTGCGTGAGGTGCTCCCCGACATTCCGCAGGAGATCGACGACGTCATCGCGCGCGCGCTCGCGATGGAGGTGGAAGCGCGAACCCCGACCGCGTTGATGTTCGCGCGCGAGCTCACCAACGCGGCGAGGAACGCCGGGATGCTCGCCGAGGTCGAAGAAGTCGCCGAGCACGTGAAGCATGCGGTGGCGCCGATCCTCGCCGAGCGGAAGGAGAAGATCGCCGAGGCACGAAAGACGCGCGAGGCGGCGCAGTCGAGCCCGACGTTGAACGACTACGGTCTTCCGTCTTCGCTCGACGCCCAAGGCGACCCGTCCAGCGCGTCGTATCAGGGCGCGACCGTACCGCTGCCTTCCCTCCCCGAGATCCCGATGGTGACACGTCGCCTCGACAACGCGCCGACGGTGCCGGCGAGCGTCGCGAACGAGCTGATGTCGCAGTCGGGATCGAACCCGATCGCGGTTTGGGGCGGCCCCGATGGGAGCGCGATGGCGCCCTCGGCGTCGTCGACGCGCATGCTCGGCGGATCGCTCACGGTGCCCGCGCCGCACTCGTCGTCGTCGTCGCTTGCGATGCAAGGCGGCGGCGCGCCGAACGACGATCGTCCTTCGAGCTTCACGCCGTCGGGCACTCCGTCGGGGGTGTCACGGCCTGCCTTCTCGGGTCGTTCGAGCTACAAGAGCCTCGTCGAGCTCAAGGCCACCATCGTCGATCGCATCACGTATTACATCGCGAAGAAGCCTGCCGTCGTCATCGGCGGCGCTTCGGCGATCGCGGCAGCGCTCATCTTGACGGCGGTGATCGTGCTCGTCGCGACCGGCGGCTCGAAGACGGCCAACACGAGCGCGAACGCGAGCACGGACCCAATGACGGCTTCCTCCGGGACGCTGAGCGCGCAGCAAGCGTCGCCGACCGCGACGAGCTCGTCGACGGCGGTGACGAACACGACCACAGCGCCCAAGCGATCGTCGCTCGGCGACCCCGAGCCGTTGCCACCTCAGCTCGTGCTGTCTGCCAACGGGCCGATCGCGCGTGTGCGCATCGGCAAGCGCGTCACCGAGCTCGATGTGCCTGCGCCCGAGGTCGCGGTCGATCTCACGCCCGACGAGAACGCCACGACGATCACCGTCACGGCGACGAGCACCGACGGACGATCCGGCACGACGACGTGGAACCCCGGCGACACGAAGGCCGCGATCACCTTCGGAGAAGCGCCGTCCGCGCCGGCCGCGCCCACGCCTCCGCCGCCCGTCAAGAAGGGCGGAAAGCCCCGCAAGAAGAAGTGACGCGCCTCACGCGCGGCGGCGGCGAAGAAGGCGCCGCTTGAGCGGCCCGGCGACCTCGCCGAGCTCGCGGGCGCCAAGGCCCCATGCGGCGACGGCGAAGATCACGACGAAGAGAAGAGACGACAAAGCGCCAGGGAGAGCGCGTCCCACCGCGCCGCTGACGGCGCCGTCGAGGACATGGGCAAGCGCGCCGCTCGCGACGCCGGCGATGGCAGACGCGCCGAGGACGCGCGCGGCAGACGCGAGCAGCTCTCCGCCGCGGATCGATCCGACGCGCTTTCGGAGACCGTAGACGAGGAGCAGCATCTGCACGGCGCTCGACCCGGCGACGGCGATGCTGATCGAGACGTGGCCGAGCGAGGATCCGCGAAGGCCGAGCGCGAGCGCGAGGAACGCGACGAGGTCGAGCGCGCTCACGACGACCGGCGTGCGCGTGTCTCCGAGCGCATGAAACGCAGGGACGAGCTGGCGCGTCGCAGCGACGGTGAAGATGGCGCCGCCCTGCCATGCGAGCGCGCGGGCGGTCTGATGCGACGACTCGGGATCGAAGTGTCCACGCTCGAAGAGCAAGATCACGATCGGCTCGCCGAGCACGATGAGCGCGACGCTGCAGGGGATCGCGACGAACATCGCCAGCCGCATCCCGTGCGCCCACGTCTTCACGAGCTCGTCCATCTCGCCCTTCGCGGCGAAGGTCGCGAGCGACGGCAGCGTCGCGCTCGAGATCGCCATCACGAAGATGCCTTGCGGCAGGTCACAAAGCCGAGAAGCCCATGAGAAATAGCTCTGCGCGCCTTCGCCGAGCTCCGACAAGAAGCGCCGAGAGAGCACGAGATCGACGTAGTAGACGCCGAGGCCGAAGGTCATCGGCAAGATGCGCCGGAGCATCTCGCGCACGTGAGGATCCTTGAAGTCGACGATCGGCCGCGACGCGTAGCCGATCGCGCGGAGCGACGGGATCTGCGCGACGACCTGCAGGACGCCGCCGATGAGCACGCCGATCGCGAGCGCCATCGACGCGTCGACGCCATGCGCGACGAGGGTGCCGCGGAACAGAAACGCCGCCCCGACGATGCCGACGGAGAACAGCGCGGGCGCGAACGCCGCGACCGCGAACCGCTTCTTCGCGTTCAGCGCCGCCATGCCGAGCGCCGCCGTCCCCATGAAGAAGATGTAGGGGAACATCACCTGCGTCTGCGTGATCGTGAGCTCGTACTTGCTCGCGTCTCCTTCGTAGCCGGAGGCGAAGAGCCACGTCAGCTGCTTGGCGAACAGGATGCCGAGGATCGAGACGATGACGAGCGCGATGAGCGACACGCCGCGAGCGCGCGCAAAGAAGGAGCGGCCTGCTTCGTCGCCGCCCTTCGCGAGACGACCGCTCAAGACGGGGACGACCGCGCTCGAGACCGCGCCTTCGGCGAGGAGCTGGCGAAGCGCGTTCGGGATCGTCAGCGCGACCCAGAACGCGTCCGTCTCGCGCCGCGAGAAGAGCGCCGCGATGACGGCGTCACGACCGAACCCGAGGAGCCGCGACAGCAACGTGCCCGCCCCGACGACGCCTGCGCGACCGACGATCCGTTCGCGTTCCTTCGCGCCCTCTTCGGCGGCGGATGGGGGGCTTGGTGCGGAGGCGGAGGCGGGCATGTGTCTCGTGTGCGCTCGCTACATCCGGGGCAGCTCGCCGCGATCGTCCTTCATGATGCCCGGTCGACATTCGTCGCAATGGCAGAGAGCGCGCAAATATTTGTACGAATAGAGGCCGCTGCCGTGGCCGTCGAACCACACGATCCGCAGGGCGTAGTTGCCCACCGGCTCGATCGCGTCGATCTCGATCTGCGTGTCGCCGCCCGGCTCGATGAAGCTGATCGTGCCGGTGTGGCCCTGGCAGCCTGCGCACGGGCAATAGCCCCGCAGGATCTCGTGCGGATAGACGCCTTTGTGGCCGTCACCCCAATCGATTTCGGTCACCTTCGCGCCGCGAGGAGACCGAACGGCTTTGCACCGCGTTCGCGGATCCATGATGGACGTCTTTAGTACAAAGAACGCCCGGCCGCGCGAGACGCTTCGAGGCTCAGCCTTTTTTCGACCCGACGAGGCGTCCCTTGACGTCCTCGAGGCTCGCGAGGCCCGTCGTGGCGCCGAGCGCGGCGACGGCCTTGGCGCCGAGGATGTGACCAACCTCGAGCGCCCGCGACCAGAGCTTGCCGTCTTTCCACTCCGCCGAGCCGGGCTTGGCGTTGGCCTTGACGAGCACGGCGAGCACGCCCGCCATGAACGCGTCGCCGCCGCCCGATCGATCGATGCAACGTACACGCTTCGTGGGCGCCGTCGCCTGGCCGTGCTCCCCTACCGCTGCGGCGCCGTTCTCGCCGCGCGTCAGGATCCAGCTGGCGTGCTTCGCGTGCTCGTCGAGCCACGACATGCCGCGCTTGCCGGCGACGGCGTTGAGATCGCGCTCGGAGGCCTTGATGAGCGCGGCCCGCGCGACGAGCTCCTTCACCGCAGAGCGCATCGCCTCCGCGTCCGACCAGAGATGGGCGCGCACGTTGAGGTCGACGACGACGGTGCCCTTCGCCTTCTCGACGACGCTCAGGAATTTCTCGGTCGCGGCGCGCGTCGAGGCAAACATGCTCGTGGTCGAGATGAGCGCGAAGCGCGCCTTGCCCATCGCCGTCGTGATGTCGTCTTCGGCGAGCTTCATGTCCGCCGTGTTGCCGCGGTACGGGATGAACGTCGCCTCGCCGGTCGCGCTGGTCGTGACGAACGTGATGCCCGTCGGCGCGCCGTCGATCTTCACCACGTTGCTGGCGTCGACCCCCTCGGCGTCGAGCAGCGACTGGAGCGCGGAGCCCAGCTTGTCGGCGCCGACACCTCCGATCGCGGACGTCTTGATCCCGAGCCGCGCGAGCACGATGGCGGCGTTCGCGGTGGCGCCTCCGATCTCACGGCGAAACGTCCGCGCGATCGGCTCTTTGTCCGTCTTCGCGTCCGCCTCGTAGAAGTCCCAAAG
Organism: Labilithrix sp.; assembly: GCA_044227045.1. Taxonomy (GTDB): domain Bacteria; phylum Myxococcota_A; class Polyangia; order Polyangiales; family Polyangiaceae; genus Labilithrix. The sequence continues at coordinate 50,183 of JBGAFW010000006.1, read as the reverse complement.
AAGCTCGCCGAAGCACGCGACGTCAATCCCAGCTGTACTCACGATGTCTCTGATGTTCCTTCGGATCGCGGCGGCCCACAAGCCCACATTCTCGCGATCTCACCCTGATCTCACGCTCGCCTCGCTGAAGTCGGAGTGCGCCGCCATCGCTTCTTCGACGATGTCGACGATCTCACTGGCATCTTGGCGAGACAGGACGACCATCTCGCCGCGCTGCCCGCGCGCTGCAAGCCCGCGGAGCTCGCCGCTGATCGTCCGCCGGGCACCCCCGCAGGTCGTGCACACAATGCCTCCGTACGACGCGTCGATGAACGCAGAGCGCCCCTCGGGGCACACGCGGCCGCAGCGCACACACCGATCGAGCTCGATCGCGTAGCCCATGTCGGTGAGGAGGCGGAGCCCGAACAATGCGAGATGCTGGCGAGCCTTCTCCGGGGAGGCGGCTCCTTCGGCGTCGAGCGCCTCGAGCACGTCTTCGAGCGATCGCCAGGCGGCGGGCTCCGGCGTGCGCTGCGGGCACAGATGGCGAACCCAGCGGAGCGCCTGCCCAGCGGCCTCCATCGCCTCGAGGCTCGACGAGATGCCGATGCGCGGGCGCTTGATCCGGGCCTCTTTGAGCACGCAGAGATCCTTGCCCTTGTCCTCGAGCGAGACGAAGAGCTCGTGGATCGGCTCGAGCGCGCCGCCGAAGCGCTTCGTCGATCGACGCGCGCCGCGGACGATCGCCGAGAGCTTGCCAGCGTCACGCGTGAAGAAGGTCGCGATGATGTCCGCCTCTCCGTACGGAATGCTCCGGACGAGAAGAGCGGCGGAATCGATGCGATGAATCACGCTTCGAGAAGCGTAGCCTGACTCGGACCGAACGAAAGCTCGGGGGGCATGTCACGGCCACGCGGCTTCAGCACGATCGAGAGCGCGAGCGTGAACAGAATGAGGAGCAAAACGAGGGCGATCGCGACGCCAAAGCGGCGACCTTGCCCTGCGCGCGCGGCCTGCACCGGCGAGGCGACCGGCAGCGGCGTGACCATCGCGACGCGACGGCTCGACGTGTAGCGCGCGACGATCTCGTCGGGCATGAGCCCGAGCGTCTGCGCGTAGGATTTCAAAAAGCCCTTCACGAACACCTCACCGGGCAGGTCGTCGAAGTGATCCTGCTCGATGGACTCGAGGGTGGCTACGGGGATGCGCGTGACGCGCGACACTTCGGCGAGGCCCATGCGCTTCTTCTCGCGCCGCTGCCGTAGTGTTGTTCCGACCGTCTCGATGCTCACTGCTTCCTCTTCATGGTCTCGGTCTCGCGCACAGGAGCAAGAGCTGCTGCCGCCTGCGGCGCGATGATCGGGTTCACTGCACTTGCCGCGGAGCCACAGCTCCGCCTCCGTCAGAGAGTGACGTCGCGCCCGAGGGCAGCTTCGTCAGCTCGCGAACACAAATCTTTCCGGTGCTTGTTTCCTTCGAGATCTCGGCGCATCGCTCGTAGTCGGACTTCGCCTCGGCAGACTTGCCGAGCTTCACCCGAACACGAGCACGGGCTTCCCATGCGTCCTGGAGATCTGCACATTGGGGATCGGCGGTGACGGCGCTCGTGAAGCTCTGCTCGGCCTGACCGGCGTCGCCCTTCTTCTCGAGGCCAATGCCAAGGCGGTAGTGACCGACGCAGAACCGCGGCTCGGTGACCGCATTGCGGAGCGACGCGATGCCTGCGTCGAGCTGTCCATCCAGCACCTGCGCCCAGCCAAGGTTGCCCCAGGCAAAGTACGGATGGATGTAGGCGGGGTCCTTCGTGAGGGGCTCGAGGACGCCGATCGCTTCCTTGTACTTCTTCTCGTTGATGAGGACCTGACCGAGCAGGTTCTTCGCGTCGCGGAAGTCGGGGTTGTTCTTCAACGCGGCGCGGGCGCTCTTTTCGATCTCACCGAGCTTGCACTCGACGCCTTCGAAGCCTCGCGGCCCCGTGCAAAAGGCGAGGAGAATGCCGCCGCGAAGGTAGTGCGCTTTGTCGTTCTCTTCGTTCAGCCCGATCGCCTTGTCGACGTGATCGAGCGCCATCCGCGCGTTTCCCTTCGCAAAGAGATCCCGCGCGATGTCGTATTCTGCATCGCTCTGCCGCTCGGGGCTCTGCGCACCAGGCTGCCCTTTGTTTGCGCTCGTGCATCCTGCGATGACCGTAAGCGCGAACGCGATCGCGGCTCCGAGCGTCATCAGCGAGAATCGTGAGAAGCGCATGAGTGGGGAGCGCCGGACTTAACCCACCCCTCTTCGGTCGTCAACCCTGAATGGCCGGACCTATTTGCTGGACATTACATATTATTTCACCACCCTCCGCCCGCCTGCGCATCGGGCTCGCGTCGTCTCGCTGCGCGGTCCGAGCGCCAAAAACGCGACGTATCAAGGCGACTTAGAGGCGACTTTTTACGTGATGGTTCAAAGTCGCGCGTGCCCACAGGACCTGTGGAAAACCTCGGGACAGGTTGCGAGGTTGTCGCAGCGCCGTGACGCTAGCGATCGCCGCGGAGCTCGTCCTTCGTCCCAAGGAGCGCGTAGAGACGGCGAAGGGCATCGACGTCGGGGATCTCGACGCGCTCTCCGACGATGCGGAGGTACTGCTGATCGCGAAGCCGCTGCACCGTGCGCTTCACCGTGTCGACATCGAGGCCGACACGACTCGACAGATCGACCGGCGACATCGTCAGCTCGATCGGTCCGGGGTGACCGCGCGCCATCTTGAGCAGCGCGCTCACGACCTTCGACTGCGTGTCGCGGAGCATGAGGACCTCGATCTGGTCCTCGGCGTCGCGAAGCCGGCGCACGAGCTGCGTCAGGATCCGCTCGGAGAGCTGCGGGTAACGCTCGACGATGGTTCGGAGCGCGTTTTTGTCGAGCGAAAGCGTGATGCCGTCGGAGAGCGCGACCGCGGTGGACGCACGGAGCGCGCTCTCGAGCAACGCACCCTCACCGAAGAGGTCGCCGGGCCGGAGGACCGAGAGGCTTCGCTCGACCATCCGGACGCGCTTGAGCAGACGAACGCGCCCTTGCTGAAGCAGGTACGCATGCGTGGCGGGCTCGCCTTCGCGAAACAGGATGTCTCCCTGCACGAAAGGCCGGCCATACTGCTCGATGAGCGCCCGTGAGGTGACGTCGAGCGGCGCGCCGTAGTCGGAGGTCGGGCCCACGCTGGGCGTCCCGCCGGGCTCCCAAGCCCTGCCGCCGCCGCCACCACCGGTGAACCCGTCCTGCGTCACGCCGGAGACGATAGAGGATCGATGACGCTGGCCGCAATCTTTGGCGCGTCGGTTCGAGCCATGGTCGAATGGCGCATCGTGACGAGCGCCAGCGGCAGACGAGGCAAAGACGAGCGCGTGACGAAAGAGACGTCGGTGAGCGTCGAGATCGAGATCGACGGGGTTGGACAGACCGAGATCGACACGCCCCTGCCCTTTCTCTCACACATGCTCGATCAGATCGGACGGCATGGGCTCTTCGACCTCCGCGTGAAGGCCACCGGCGACGTCGAGATCGACGGCCATCACACGACCGAAGACCTCGGGTTCGTCCTCGGGCGCGCGTTCGCCGCGGCGCTCGGTGACAAGACGGGGATCGCTCGCTATGGCTGGGCGACGCTCCCGATGGACGAAGCGCGGGCGATGTGCACGATCGATCTCTCCGGGCGTCCCTTCTTCGTGTGGGAGGTGCCGATGCCGAAGGCGAAGATCGGCGAGTCGTGGGACACCGAGCTCGCCGAGGTCTTCTTCGAGGCCTTCGTCCGCGGCGCGATGTGCAACCTGCACCTCGTCTTGCACGCCGGGCAGAACCTCCACCACATGACCGAGATCTGCTTCAAGGCCTTCGCCAAGGCGCTCCGCGCCGCCGCGACGATCGATCCACGCGCACAAGGCGTCCTCCCCTCGACGAAGGGCAGCCTGATCGGCTGAGCGGGATCCCCGCGGTGGGTCAGTCGCGCTTGGTCGCGGCGATGACGACGTGCGGATACGGGAGCACGTCGGGCACGCGCACCATGCGCACGTGGAAGCCGAGACTCGAGAGCATCTCACCCCACTCGCGGTGGTGACGGTAGCGGAGCGGCTCGTTCCAGCCGACCATCGCACGATCGAGCAGCCGCGTGAACTCGAGCCCGAAGGCCGGCTCGGTCGTGATGTCTTTGACGACGAGCACGCCACGCGGGGCGAGGAGATCGCGGAGGCGCTCGAGCAGCGGGAGCTGATCGGCCTCGGGGATGTGATGCATCACGTCGAGCACGTACGCGCCGGCGAACGTGCCTTCGATCCGCACGTCGCGCGCGTCGCCCGCGAGGAAGGTGTTGCCCTCGAGGCCGATCGCGTCGCACACGTGGCGCGCCATCGTGATGCGCTTCTCGTTCGGATCGACGCCGACGATGCGCCGTGCAGGCTGCGTCTGCCCGAAGTACGCGGCGAAGAGGCCGAAGCCGCAGCCGATGTCGAGGATGCGCCCCTCGTCCGGGAGGAGGAGATCCATGACGCTGAGGAGCTTCGGCCGGAGGATCGAGAAGCGGATGTTCGCGTAGGCGCGCTCGAGCAGCGGGAGTGAGCGCGCGATGTTTCCGATCGCGGCTCGGCCGTAGACCTCGGGCGCCTCGAACTTGCGACGCTGCGGCGCGGGCCCGCGTGAGAGCGCGCGCATGAAGCGCGTCGAGACCGGCTCACGCTCGCGCTGGTCGCGCTCTTCTTCCCGCCTGACCGTACCCGACATCATCGGCGGCGCTTAGCACGGCGCGCCGGGGCGGTCACGAGACCCATGTACTGTGCACGGGGTCTTCGCGGTTTTTCCCAGCTTTTTGCCTCTCTCGAGGCCGTTTCAGGGCGTGGCGGACGCGGGCTCGGCGTCGGGATCGGTGGGGGACGCGACGTTCACGAGGCTCGCGCGACCACGCGCCGCCTCCTCGGCCTTCGTGTCCCACGCGGAGATCAAAAAGCCCGCGAGCAGCGACATGAACTTGAGGCCCGCCTCGAGATCGTCTTCGAACATGTCGATCAACGACTCGCGGCTGCCGCGGAGCATCACCGTCGGATCGCGCGTGACGAGCTCGTTCCAGCGCGGCTGGTTGGCGATCGACTCGGCGCCTCCGACGATGTAGCCCGGCCCGATGTCCTGGACCTTGTCCTCGTCCTTGTAGCGCCATCGCAGGTCGAGGTGGCCCTTCACGATGAAGAGGTTCGTGTCGGCCTTGTCGCCCGGCTGCCAGATCGTCGCGCCAGCGGGCAGCCGCACCTCGTGCATTCGACGCGCGAGCCGCGCGGTCGAGTTCACGTTCGCCGCCTTGAAGGCGCGCGTACGTCGTAAGAGGAAGATGCGCTCGACGATGCCGAGCTCGCGATCTCCGATCAAATGATCGAACGCGTCTTGTGGCGGGACGAACGGCGGGGGCTTCTGCGCCTTGTTCTCGTCGATGAGCCGCTCGGCGATCCAGCGCATCGTCCCGAGCAGCACCGGGAAGTGATCTTCGAAGAGCTCTTCGATCGCGTCCGCGCGCACCTCGAAGCTCTCGCAATGCGCCTCGGCGATGGCCTCGGTGCTCCCGGCGTTGCGCGCGAGCAGCGACAGAAACCCGACGCCGCCCGGCGCCGTGATCGTGCGGAGGAAATTGCCGCGCCGCCGCATCGTCACCGATCCGGTGAGCAAGAGATGGAACGCACGCGGCGGCTCGTCCTCGCGGAGAATGAGGTCGCCCTTCTCGAACGTGGCCGACCGCATCGTCTGCGCGAGCGGCGCGAGCTCTCCCGTCGAGAGGCTGCGAAACACCGGCACGCTCCGCAACCGGAGGAGCCGCTCGGTCAGCTCAAGCTGGCGCACCGGTAGCTCCTGGGTCGCGGCCGGCAGGCGTCGTCAAGAGATCGCGCGCGCGATCGATGAGCTGCCTGCCGATCGACTCCATCGTAGGAGGGGTGGACGTTCGAATGCCCGTGATCTCGGCGGCGTCGAGGCCGAGCTCGAGCGCGCGGTACTCGGCGAGCGTTCGCATCGTCGATCCGCCGTTGACGAGGATCTCGCGGATGGCCTGCTCGTACGTGAGCGCTCCCTCTGCGCTCTCGCCCGTGGCGTCGCCGACGAGCGCGAGGACGCGAGCCTTCAGCGGAGGACGCACGATGTTCTCGACGAGCTCGAGGCTGTTGGCGCGCTTCTTTGCGTTCTTGCTGCGAAGCCCGCGCTCGATGTCCTCGAACTCCTCGCCGTAGATCAGCTCGAGCAGCATGAAGAGGCGCTGCGTGGCGTGGCTCTCCTTGTCGCGGACGAGATCGCGCAAAAGGTGGTGAGCGGCGCGAAGCGGATCGGAGGAGACGACGGACGGCGGTGGCGCGTCGGCGTCGTCGGTCGAGAGGCCGAGCCCCCACCGATGCAGCTCCTCGGCGTGATCGAGGGTGTTCTCGGCGACGCGCCGGAGCACGTCGGCCTCGAGATGGATCGTGGGCCGCTGGTGACGGAGCTTCACGAGCGCACGGATGATCTTGAAGCGCACCGCGCCGTCTCGCTCGAGCAGCAAGCGACCGAGGAGCTTTCGCGCGGCGGCTTCGGGCTCGAACAAGATCAAGGTGCGAGGAATATGCACGCGTACGTCGCGCGCGAAGTCGGTCTGCCCGAGCACCTCGTCGAGGAACTCGAGGGCGGTCGGGATGTTCGCGATCGCCTGACGCGCCGTCGATCGCAGCTCGTGGCGGCCCAGCATGCCGACGAGCACCGGCAAGAAGGCCTTGCTCTTGCGGACGGCCATCGCGCGGGCGACCTCGAGCCGAACGCGCGCGTCGATCGGGATCTCGTGGGTGACGAAGAGCTTTCGCGCGCCTGCTTCTTCGCTGACCACCTCGCTCGGATCGACGGCGTCGGCCGCGAGATCGCGGAACGTGCCTGCTTCACGGGCGAGGCGAATCAACAGATCGTCGAACGTCTGCGAGGCGGCGGCGGACTCCGTGCCGCCGACGTCGCGGACGGCGCGCGCGAGCTCGGCGGCGGTCTGCCACGATCGCGTCCCGATCGCGAGGCGGAGCCGGCGCTCGGCTTCATCGTGCTCGATCCATCCGCGCGCGATGAGCGCGACGAGCGCGGTCGCCGAGACCTGCGGGCAAGGATCCTCGAGGCGCTCCTCGAGGAGCTTTCGGTCCGGCGCCACCGCGGTGCGGGCGCGAAGCGCGGCGGCGGCCACCTCCCGGTCGGGATGGGCGTTCAAGCGGTCGGCGATCGAGACGAAGTCGGCGCGCCCGCGCTGCGTGAAGATGTCGAGCGCGCGCAGCACGACGTCGCGGCTCGGATGGTAGAGGATGAGCGCAGGAATGAGCTTCTCGCGATGCTGCTCGGCGAGCAGCTCGAGCGAGGCGAGCACCTCGATGTCACGGCTGCTGTTCAGGCCCGTGAAGAGCATCTCGAGCGCGCCGAGATCGAGCTCGGGTAGCTCCGCCTTACCGCTGAGGCCGCCGGCGCGGAGCGTGTCGCGGAACACAGCGAGGTAGTGACCGCGGATCGTGATGACGTTCGTGAGCCAGAGGACCGCGAGGGCGAGCACGAACGCGCCGACGGTGAGCGTGTTGCCCGCGCCGAGCGCGACGAGGCCGAGCACGATGATGGACGCGAGCGCCTGTCCGCCGCGGCTCCCGAGCAGCTCGATGATTGGCTTGATGCGCTCGCGCGTTCCGTCGGGGATCGGGACGAGCAAGAGCTCCGTGCTCGTCTTGTGGACCGAGTAGCGAAGCGTGCCGTCGATCGACTTCAAGATCACCGCCGCCGCCAGCACGCCGCCCGTGACGAGCACGCCGCCCGCGGCCCCTGCGAGGAGCAAAGGGAAGACGAAGAGCGCGCGCTGGACGCCGATGCTCCGGAAGATCCACGGTCCGATGAAGAGCTGCGCGACGAGCGAGATGGTGTTCGTCACTGCGTAGAACGTCGACAGCCACGCGGCGAGGCCGCGCGTGTTCTGCGGGAAGGCGCTCGCGATGCTCGACTTGAAGAGGAAGTCCGCGAGCGTCACCGCGACGGTGGAGATGAGGACGATGAAGAGGATGCGACGCGCGAAGCCGTTCTTCCAGAGGAGGTTCATCCCCGTCGTCATCGAGCCCGTGGGCTCGCTCGGGTCGAGCACGCCCACCGGCGGCTCGGCGATCGCCTCCGGCACGCGCACGAGCCCGACCGGGATCGTCGCGATCAAAAAGAGCGCGGCGGACGCGAGGATCATCGAGCGCGGCGAGAACATCTCGAGGGCCGCGCGCGCGCCAAACGCGCCGACGACACCACCGAGCACGGCGCCGCCGCCGATGAAGCCGTAGAGCCGCTTCGCTTGCGTCATCGTGTGGGCGCGTCCGAGCAGCGTCCAGAACTGCACCATCACCCACGACGCAAAGAGCCCCGACCACACGTAGAGCGTGTAGAGGATCCAGGGGCGCGTGCTCACGTCGAGCCGCGTGGTCAGAAACCAGAACCCAGCCGTCACCCCCGACGCCAACGCGAGGACGCTGACGATCGCGAGACGACTATCGGCCTTCTTGAGCTGAGCCAGCCCGAGCGCAAGCACGACGATGATGAGGTACATCCACGGAAGCTGCGCGACCGGCAGCTTCGAGAGGAAGAGCGCATCACGGGCGGTCTCGAGAAACGTGTGGCCCGTCGTGATGAAGAGCAAGGTCGCGAACGCGGCAAACGTCGTACGGCGCTCCTCGGGGCGCACATTGACGAGACGAAGGGTTGACGACGTGCTGCTCATGGCGCGATCGAAATTTGGGGGGAAGCCCCCATCGAGAAGCTCGTGACCGCACGCGTGCAGCCAGGAACGTGTACCTGCCGGTATCCCTTAGGGTACCCGACATCGCGTGCGAACCTCTCGACCTTTCGATGCTCCACCGCGCGGCGCGGTTGGCGACCGCTGACCGCTTTTGCCGTCTCGGCTCGTGATGCTGCTTACAGGATCGCCGAGATCGCGACTGCGGCAGCCGCGAGCGCGAAGCCGACCACGGCGATGATCAGCGCGAGACCTCGCCGGAACGCGTCGATGTCGGCCGAATGCAGCGCCGCTTCATACAGGTCCACATCCGATGCCCGATACCGGCGCGCCGTTTCGAGATCGCGGCGCAGCGCCCGCCGGCGCGCGAGGACGTGAAGCGCGTAGCCAGGCAGGTCCTTCCAGCTCGAAGGCGGGAGGCCGAACCCCGCGAACGCGAAGATGCCTGGTCGCTTGGGGTCGACGTTCGCGGCGGCCACGACTGGGCTCATCCCTACCGCGCGTCCGGAGCGTGAGGAGGCGGGGGGCTCGTCGTCGAAGCTGAGGCCGTCGCTGGTCACCGCGGTCGTCGTCGACGAGATGCGCCGCACGAGACTGTGCTCGTTCTGCGACGCCGGGGATGGCGAAGACACGGGCGCCGGCTCGATCAGCTCGAGAGGCGTCCCTTGATCCTCCGTGGCCGCGCCGGCTTGCCCGGGCAGCTCCGGAGCTTGCATCGGCTGCGGCGTGAAGTGGACGACCGGCTCGACGACGCGCTTCGTCTTCGAGGACGAGGGTCGCGGCGAAGACGCGGGCGCCTGCGCGGGCTGGCGCGCCGTCGACGGTCGCGAGAGCGGACCTGCCATCGTCTCGAACTGCACGTGCCCCTTCGGCAACGCGTCGAGGTCGAGCGCCAGCGACGAGTCGGTGTCGAGGAAATCATGCTCGTCGAACATGCGGCCGCTCGACGGCGGCGCATCGATACGAGGATCCTTCGCCGAAGCGCGGACGGCTTCCATCTGCACCGCCTGGTAGCGGCGCGGTCCGGGCGCGTCCTTTCCGGATGGAGAAGGCTGCGCCCGTACGCGGGTGGCGGGCTTCGCGGCGGTGACGTTGGGCTTCTTCGGCGCAGGGTGGAGCGTCGGAAGGTCGGCCTCCATCTCGGCGTCGTCGACGTGACCACGACCTTGCGCGACCGCGTTCATCAGCGGAAGCGTGGACGGGTTCGCGCCGGCGCGACGCGGCGCCCACATCTGTTGCGTGGTCGTTCGTTTCGGTTGTTGCGCCGGATTCCCAAACCGTCCCGCGATCACATGCTCGCCGGACTCTTCGGGGACGAAGGGCGCACCTTCGTGGGGGGAGTGGCCGTGGTCATCCTCTGACGGCGACTTTGTCGCTGGGAGACCATCCAAGGAACGACGACGAAGAATGGGCATGGAGGCTACGCCGATCCCAACGGCCCTCCCCTGCGCCGGTTAAGTGTCACTCGACGTGGAAGCGGTAGTTCTGGCCGCTCGAGCTGTCGACTTCATGACATCCACCGACGCTCGTCACCTCGAACCAGAGCGCGAGCTCGCCCGAGCGATCGAGGTCGATGACCGCGTCGATCTCTTCTCGGTCCGAGCCTTCGGGGCGACCCGTCGCGAAGCTCTTCGCCTCGCCGCCGTTGATCGACGAAAACCCGCTGATGCTCCAGAGCGGGTTGCCCGCCTGCGTGCGGCGGCACTGCGGCAAGCGATCCTGCTCGTAGTGAACCTTGGCTTTGCCGCCTGCCTTGAGCTGCCCTTGCACGGACGGGGCGCCGTCCTTCGCGAAGGTGATCGTCGCGCCCGCTTGGGGTGGAGCGCCTTCGACGTCGACGTGGAAGTTCTGGCCGAAGGCGGAGTCGTACTCCGAGCATCCAAAGCGGCTCGTGACCTGGAACCAGAGCGCCAGATCTCCACCTTGGGAGAGCGTGATGCGCGCGGGCTTCGCGACGCGATCTTTGCCGTCGGCGGACAGCTCGCTGACGTCGAACGTCTTCGCTGCCGCGCCGTTCTCGCTGTAATAGCCCGTGATCGTCCAGCCGGGGCCGCCGCCGCCGACGTTGCCTCGGCATTGAGGCAAGCGCTCGAGCGCGTACTCGACGCGAAGCGCGCCGCCCGCTTTGGCGTGACCGACGAGCGACGTCGTGAAGTCGCTCGTGAGCTTCAACGTGGCGTCGCTCGTGACGTTCGCCTCGTCTCCCGCTACGGCGTTCGACGAATCGTCTTGCGAATTCGCCACGCATCCGACCGCGCCGAGCATGCAGCCAACGATCGCGATCATCACGAGCTTCGTCATCTCATCCTCTTTCGTGAAATCGTCGGGTCCGTGTCGCTCAGCGCGTGGGGCCGGAGGGGTCACGCGTGTCGCCGGTGCGCGTCCCCACGAACGTCGAGATCATCGGCTTGTGGTTTTTGCCAATCGTGATCTCGGAGGTCCAGAAGCCGTGGTCGATCCGATCGATCGTCGCGTCGAGCGCGCCACCCGGCGTCTTCGCGTCCCACATCTGTGCGAGGCCGTCCTTCATCTGGAGGACGGGGATGTCGAGCGTCTTGATCGCGCCCTTGACGGCGCCGACGATGAGGTCGAGGCCCACGGTGCAGATCGACTTGATCTCCGCCTTGTGATCGACGCACACCTTGCCAGGGCCGATCGGGTCGATGCAGCGCTTCGAGACGTCGTCGGCGAGCTTCTCGCAATCGACGACCTTGCCGATGGCGTCGCGCAGGTCGTTGGCCTTGAACTTCTCCTTCGCGAGCTGATCGGCCGCGTAGACCGTGAAGGTGCCGACGGGCACCGAGAAGGTGTGATCGCCGAGCGTGAGACGACCGGTCTCGAGCTCGGGCGTGCGCTTCTCGAGGAGGACGGCGTTGGCCTTCACGTTTTGCTCGACGAGGCTCTGAAGCAGCTCGGGCGAGCTGATGACGTGACGCTTGTCGTCCCAGTGGTATCCGACGCCGGCGATCGTGTGCTTCGCGGTCGCGTCGCCGGTGGCGTTCGGCATCGGGAGGTCGAGCGTGGTGACGAGCTCGAACTGCGTCACGAGCGAGGCGAGGTCGTCGAGGATCGACGTGAGGCGCTGGGTGACGGGGACGGCGTCGTAGAGCGCCTTGAAGACGTGGTCGTCGATGTAGCCGAGGACGAGGCCACGGATCGGCCCGGGGATGGCGTTGATCGCGGTCGGGACGACCGGCACGTTCGCGGCGTCGGCGAGATCGACGATCGTCTGCGAAGGATGCTCTTTGAAGTTCGAGAGCGCCTTCAGCGTCTCGTTCATCACCTCGGGCAAGAGGCCCGCTTGCGTGAGATCGAACTCGCTCGAGACTTCGTAGCGACCGTCGAGCTTCGGAGCGAGGGGCTTGCCGTCAGGACCCACCGGCATTCCATCGGGGCCGATCTGGACGCCGTTCGCGCCGTTCGCGCCGCTGCCGGCTCCGCCGTTCGCGCCGCTGCCGCTCGGCGGATCGCCGGGGAGAGATCCGTCATCGCTTCCGCATGCGACCACCGAGGAGGCGGCCAAGATCAACGCTGCAACCAGTCCGAGCTTTTTGGCAGGCATGGTCGAGGGTTCAGCAAGGCGGATACCATCCCACCTCGACGCACTCTGGAGGGCCGGTTTTGCCCGGATAGACGCAAAACCATGATCTCCACCCGTCGCGCACTTGCGCAATCGGGCCGAAGGCGATCCGAGCCTGGGGTGCACACACGCCACCCTACATTGCGCAAGTTCGCGTCAATTCACATGAATTCGGTCGACGGAGGAAGATTCCACCGAGAATGGACGCCTCGTTCCTCCTCTTCTTTCAACGTCCGAGTCTCGCGACGACCGACGCCCCTCCAAAAGAGCGACGCGGCGTGGATCGGCGCTCGCCCAATTGCGTGAAGAATGCACGCACTCCGATGAGACGTGCTCCGACCCTCGCGGTGGCGAAGACTCTACGTGAGGAGTTGGGGAGGAAAGACATCCTCCACATGCGTTCGTCTGCGTTCGGCTTGCTTTCACTCCTCGTCGCCATCTCTGCCTGCTCGTCGTCGAAAGACGGCTCCGGCTTCGGGACGAGCAAAGACCCGAACGAGGCGAAGGCGCCGTCGGGTCAGTTCGGCGACACCGCGGGCGGCCCCAACGGGAAGCCGACCGGCGAGTGCGTGAAGGATCCCTCCTTCTACGACGTGCCGAACGACAACTGCGACAACGACGGGGACGGCACGGTCGACAACCCGCCGTCGTGCGACACGTCCGCAGGATCGTCGGCCGAGGACTTCGCGCACGCGCTCGGCATCTGCGACGAGGCCTCGAAGCGCGGCTTCGGTCTCGTGTCGGCGTCCTTCTCGCAGGGCTACAACGTGACGGACGCGCCGAAAGAAGAGCAGCACGGCGTGCTGTCGAAATTCGGCAACGTGCTCCGGCCACGCGAAGGCGCGAAGCTCGGCGTGCTCAGCACCGGCTTCGCGCAGGAGTTCGACAGCGGCAGCGAGCCGTTCGATCCCGGGAAATCGTGGTGGGGCACGCTTGGAGGAGGAGGCGCGGGTCGCGTCCCGCCGGGCTTCCCGAAGGGCGCCGACGGCTGCCTTCAGAGCAACGACGTCAACGACGTCATCAGCTTGAAGCTCACGCTCACCGCGCCGAAGAACGCCACGGGCTTCAAGTTCGACTTCAACTTCCACTCGAGCGAATGGCCCAAGTACATCTGCTCCGAGTTCAACGACGGCTTTGTCGCCTACTTGAGCGCGAAGGGCTTCAACGGAGGCACGCCCGACAACATCTCCTTCGACTCGAAGAAGAACCCCGTGAGCGTGAACAACGGCTTCTTCGATCGCTGTACGCCCGGCACGAAGACCGGATGCCTCGGCGGCAAAGAGGAGACCTCCATCTGCGAGGCGGGCACGAACGAGCTCGAAGGAACGGGCTTCGGCGTTCAAGGATTGGCGTGCGGCGTCACGTTGAAGAAGGCGACGCAGGGTGGAGCGACCGGATGGCTGTCTTCCCAGGCGTCCGTCAACGGCGGCGAGACCTTCACCCTCGAGCTGATGATCTGGGACAGCGGCGACGGCAGCCTCGACTCGAGCGTGCTCCTCGACAACTTCCAGTGGATTGGCGGCCAGGTCGTCGAGACGTCGACGGAACGCCCCGCCGACCCGAAGTAGTTTTCCGCCGGCGTCACGGGTGAAGAGGGGGCGGAATCTTCCGCGGTCCCATCACTGACCAGGAGGCGTTTCAGAAAACCCGCCGCGAAGCGCGACGTCGACCATGTCGTCATGTCGTTCGCTCGCCGACATCCGGAGAGGCGCGTGCGCTCGTGCGACGCGCGCGTGAACGGCGGCTATTTGTCTGTTGCGTCGCGTCGCTGCGGAATAGGATGGCATTATGTCGGCCGTCCGTTTTCGCCTCCTTTTACTCTCGCTCTTCTCACTCGCGTTCGTGGATGGTTCGCCATCTTCGGTAGCGTCGAACGAAGAGACGACCACAACCAAACCCAAGTCGCCGTCGCTCGCGATGGCGAAGCTGCCCGTTCGCTTCGAAGCGAACGCGGGGCAGCTTGGCTCCGATGCGCGCTTCATCGCTCGCCAGAGCGGCTCTGCTCTCCTCCTGAAGGATGAAGGAGCCACGCTCAGCGTAAGGACTGACAAACCGGAGAAGACCAAGCAAAAGAAGCGCGGCGCGAAGCACGCGAACGCTTCCAGCGATCACGTCGCAGAAGCACCGAAGCGCGCGACGATCAAGATGACGGTCGCCAACGGCCGCACCGTCACGCCAGTGCCGAGCGAGATGCTCGTCACGAAGGTGAATTACCTCCTCGGCAAGGATCGTTCGAAGTGGCACACGAACATCCCGACGTACGGCAAGATCACGTACCCGGGCGTGCTCGACGGCGTTGACCTCGTCTACCACGGCGAGAACGGCGCGCTCGAATACGACTTCGTCGTGGCGCCCGGCACGAGCGTCGATGGCATCGCGATGAACGTCGACGGCGCCGCCTCGATGTCGCTCACGTCTACCGGTGACCTCGCGATTCACACCGACGGAGGAGACATCGTTCAGCCTCGTCCGATCGTCTTCCAGTACGACGAGCACGGCGTGAAGCAGGTGCGCGCGTCGTCGTATCGCATCGTCGACAAGAACAAGATCGGCTTCGAGGTCGCCTCCTACGATCGATCGAAGCCGCTCGTCATCGACCCGGTGCTCGCGTTCGCGACGTACTTCGGCGGCGACGGCAACGAAGAAGGCACGGGCGTCGCGGGCGACGCGTCCGGGAGCACGTACATCACGGGCAACACCAACTCGCTCGCCGACACGTTCCCCGAGACGGTGAACGCGTACCAGAAGGTGCTCGACGGCACCGGCGGCAGCCTCTGCAAGGGTCCCTGCGGCGACGCGTTCGTCGCGAAGATCGATCCGTCGGGCACGGCGCTCGTCTATGCGACCTACTTCGGCGGTGGCGGCACGGAAGAGTCGTACGGCATCGCGGTCAACCCCACGACGAACGAGGCGTTCATCGCGGGCTACACGGACTCGCCTGACTTCCCGACAACGGGCGTCGCCGGCGGCTTCGGCGTCGACAAGGGCTTCGGCAACGACACCTTCGTCGCGCGCTTCAACTCCGACGGCTCGGGCATCGGCTACTCGAAGCTCCCGCTCAACGTCAACGGCATCGGCAACGACGCGGCCTACGCGATCGCGGTCGACGCCGCAGGACGCGCGTACATCACCGGCGAGGTGACGACGCAAATCCTCGAGGCCGCACCTCCGGGTGGTGGCGGCGTGGGCGGCGGCGTTCCCGCGGCGGGTCCCGAGGGACAGATCGGCCAGAACAGCACGCTCTACGCTCTCCGTCTCTTGGCGGACGGCTCGAACTACGACGGAAACCCGTTCGGCATCGGGGGCGACGGCCAAGACGTGGGTCAAGGCATCGCGATCGACGCGAGCGGCAACGCGTACGTCACGGGCTACACGACGTCGACGAACTTCCCGGTCGTGAACCAGCCGCTCTCGCTCGGCTGTCACAACGTCAACACGCAGCAAGGCGACGCCGTCGTCATCAAGATCTCGTCGGCCTTCGCGTCGAACGCCCCTGCGGCGTGGGCGGTGTGCCTCGCGGGAACAGGCGACGACTACGGCTACGGCATCGCGGTCAACCCGCTTGGAGAGGTCGCCGTCGTCGGTAGCACGACGTCGGGTAGCTTCCCGATCGTCGCCGCGCCGACCACCACGGTCTTCCAAGACGAGCTCAACGGCTTCGGCGATGCGTTCATCACGAAGCTCGACAACAACGCGACGCCGGTCTTCTCGACCTACTTCGGCGGCAACCAGTTCGAGTCGGCGCAGTCGGTCGCGTTCGACTCCGGAAACGCCCTCTGGGTCACGGGCTACACGAGCTCGACGACCAACTTCCCAATCACCCCCACCGCCCCGCAACCGAACATCGGAAACGCCTTCGGCGAGCCCGAAGACGCCTTCGTGTCGTGGGTCAAGGGTGATGGCGCGAGCGTCCTCTTCTCCACCTACTACGGCGGCGCCGACGGCTTCGATCAGGGCAACTCCGTCAGCGTGAGCGGCGGCGGCACGAGCGTCCACCTCGCCGGCACGACGAACAGCACGAACCTCTTCGTCTTCTCGACGACGAACGGCGCGATCGGACCGGCGCTCCAGCCGGCACTCTCGAGGCCCGACCCCGAGTTCCAACCGAGCGACGCCTGGGGTGCACGTATCTCCGTCGCGCCGCTCCTCCTCTCGCCTCCGTCGGTCACGCTGGCGCCAGGCCAAGGCCAGACGTTCACCGCCTTCGGCGGCGCGGGCTTCGGCTTCGTCTACTCGTTCTTCGCGAACCAATCGGGCGCGACGATCAACCCGAGCACCGGCGACTACGTCGCGGGCGCAGCGGGTGGCGTCACCGACATCGTCCAGGTCGTCGACTTCTCGGGCCAGAAGGCGACCGCCACGGTCATCGTCGGCCAAGCGACGACGCAGCTCATCATCAGCCCGGCGAGCACGACGCTTCCGCCGAAGGGACTTCGCACCTTCACCGCGAGCGGCGGCCTCCCGCCGTATCAATTCAGCTTCGTCTCGAACGCGTCGAACGGGCAGATCAGCCCGCAAGGCAACTACACGGCAGGCGCGAAGGGCAACGTCGTCGACGTCGTCCGCGTCACCGACTCGGCCGGCGCGCAAGCGACGGCGACGATCACGGTCGGCCCCGCGATCACCATTCAACCCGGCAAGCCGATCACCCCGCCGAAGGGCACGATCGCCTTCTCGGCGACGGGTGGAAGCGGCACGGGCTACGTCTGGGCGATGGCGCAGGCGGCCTCCGGCGGCAACGTCGTCGCGAACACTGGCCTCTACACCGCGGGCGACGCGCCGAGCGCCGTCGACATCGTTCGCGTCACCGACTCGCTCGGCAACACGGCGACCGTCGCGGTGTCGGTGGGTGGCGCGCTCGCCATCACGCCGTCCGACCCGACGACGACCACGCGCGGCGCGATCCCGTTCGAGGCGTTCGGTGGCAACGGTGAGTACACCTGGACCATCCAGCAGAACCTCTCGAAGGGCACGATCAACAAGGACACCGGCGCGTACGTCGCGGGCGATGTTGGCAACGTCCAGGACATCGTTCGCTGCACCGACTCGCTCGGCAACAACTCGGCGGTCACCGTCTCGGTCGGCCCGTCGCTCACGATCACGCCCAACGTCACGTCCGTCGCGGTCACCGGTAAGGTGACCTTCACCGCGGCAGGCGGAAGCGGAACGGGCTACATCTACTCGATCCCGACCAACGCTTCGGGCAGCAACGTCGGCGCGACCACCGGCCTCTACACTGCCGGCGGAAACGGCGGCGTCGACACGGTTCGCCTCACCGACTCGCTCGGCGCGACGGCCGAAGCGACCGTCACCGTCGCTGCGCCTCCGCCTCCCCCGCCGCCGCCTGGCTCGAGCAGCGGCGGCGTCGACGCCGGCACCATCCCGGGCATCAACCTCGGTGGTGGCGGCAACGACGACTGCAGCTGCCGCGCGGTGGGCACGGGCAGCGTGAACGCAGCCGCCGACGGTGCACGCGTCCTCGCCGGCCTCGCCCTCGCGCTCGGCCTCGTGTGGCGACGCCGTCGTCGCGCGAGCTGACGAGACCCGACTCGCAAACGTAAGGCCCACCCCCGGCGAAGGTCGGGTGTGGGCCTTGCTCTTTCTGTGAGAAGATGACCGCGTGACCTTCGACCTTGGAATCAAACGAGCCATCGCAGAGGCGTTTAAAGAAGCGTTGGCGAAGAAAGCGCCGCCTCCGGCCCCCGCCGTTCCGAAGAGCGCGCCCATCGTCAAAGCCCCAGAGACGCACGACAAGAGCGCACGCCCGAAGCCGAAGACAATCGCCGAGGCGCCGCCCGAAGCCGCCGCGCCCGCCGAGCCCGCGAAGCCCGAGCCACCACCACCACCTCCTCCTCCGCCTCCATCCGCAGCCGCAGCCACGATCGACGACGTCGCGTCCGCGATCCGCGACGACATCGAGAAGCTCGTCGCGAAGGGCGCGCTGCCGGACGGCGCGTTCGACGTGACCGTCGACGCGGCGAGGAAGAAGCCGCGCGTCGACGTCGCCTACTCGAGCCTCCTCGACCTGTTCGTCCCCTCGAACCTTCGCGACAAGGCGCTCCCCACCGCCGTGCGCAAGCAGCAGATGGGCTACACGCAGCTCACGCTCGAAGAGCTCCTGAAGTCTCATCGCGCGCGCAAAGGCAACCCCGCCTTCGACACGAACGTCACGAGCCTCGAGCGCTACGCCACGCGGGAGACCCTCGACGAGCTCGATTTCGTCGAGCGCGCCGTCCGGCCGAAGTTCCGCTCCCTCGGAGACGCCGCCGCTCGCTTCCGGTCGCAGATCTCCGCCTACCTCGCGAGCGCCAGCGAGTAGCCCGCCTCCTGGCCCGAAACGTCGAAAGACGACGGAGCGGGAAGCTCGCGTCGTCTTTTCTTGGTGGACTGAGTCAGTGCGAAGGAGGGGACTTGAACCCCTACGGTTTTACCCGCTAGCACCTCAAGCTAGTGCGTCTGCCAATTCCGCCACCTTCGCGAGTGGGGCTCGGGAAGTACCGCCCCTTTTGTTTCGAGTCAAGCCCGCTTCGTCTTCTCGTGTCGGGTTGGTAACGAGGCGAAGACCTCGGCGAGCTCGAACGGCTTTCGAACCAGCTTGACCGAGCCGCGCTTCGCCTCATTTAAAGCCGGATCCGAGGCGCCTTGAGCTTGCCCGGCCGCCGCTTCGTCCGTGAGCGACGGCGGGACCCGGTCGGCGCTTCCGGTGATGAGGACGAGGTCGATGCCGGGCGAGCCGGTCCGGATGCGCGCGATCGCGCCGTCGACGTCGTCGGCGATGGGGGAGAGGTCGACGAGCGCGGCGTCGAACGGTCCCTCGCCGAGCGCGGTCGTCACCTCGGCGCTCGCCTTCGCGACCGTCACGTCGGCGCCGCGGCCTTCGAGCGCCGTCTCGAGGAGCTGGATGACCGCGTCGTCGTCTTCGATGAGGAGGATCCTCGTGCCGACGAGCTCGCGGACCTTCGAGCGCGAGACGGGCGGCTGCGGGATGGCATCGACGCGCGGCCACGTGATCTGGAAGTGGGCTCCGCCGCCATGGGCCTCGGTGTCGAGGAGCGCGACGTCTCCGCGCCACGCGCGCGCGAGGGCACGCGAATGGCGGAGGCCCACGCCGGTGCCGCCCGGGCGGAACGACTCGCCGCGGAAGATCCCGTCGCGCGACGCCGCGGGGACGCCAGAGCCGTGGTCGATCACGCTGATCACGCACTCGTTGCCCGGGGCAGACATCTCGACCTCGACGCTCGTGCCCTTCGGCGCGAAGGCGATCGCGTTGAGCGTGAGGTTCGTGAGCACCTGGGCGACGTCGAGCGCGCCGGCGACCTTGGCGGCGCAGTCGTCGCCGCGAACGACGAGCGCCACGCCTTTGTGGCTCGCCTCGACGCGAAGGCCCTCGGTGACATCGCGGACGATCTGCCCGAGCGGAAGCTGCTCGTCGATGCGCGGGCCGCCGATCGCATGTCGCGCGAGGTCTCGCGCAATGCGCGCGCGCTGCTCGATGATCGTGAGCGCGTACTTGATCGTCTCGGCGTCGGCCTCGGGGGCGCGAGCCTCCCCTACCCAGCCGAGGAGGACGGTGAGCGCGTTCGACACGTCGTGGAGCACGCCCGCGAGATCGCGATGCGGATCGGTGGAGCCGATGCCACCGCTCGCGCTGGCTGCACCTCCACCGAGATCGGGCCTGCTGCCCGTCTCTTTGGGATCGTCGCGATCCGTCACGACGGGGCACGCTACGCCAAAGTGGCTTTCGAGTCATCTCCTTGAGATGCGG
This sequence comes from Labilithrix sp., assembly GCA_044227045.1. GTDB lineage: Bacteria > Myxococcota_A > Polyangia > Polyangiales > Polyangiaceae > Labilithrix. Next base: position 30,101 of record JBGAFW010000006.1, on the reverse strand, counting down.
CCTTGCTTGAACGAACGGCGGTTGGCTCCGGGCTCCTGCCCGCTCAGCCCTCGCCGAGCGAGCGGCGGGCCATGACGCGCGACAGCGGAGACGCAAGGCTCGGCACAAATCGCTTCAAATAGTAGGCAAGCCACGCTTCCGCCGTCACCGGAACAACGGCGCGGCCCGTCTTGATCGAGCGGACGATGACCTCTGCGACGCGCTCGGGCGCGTAGTTGCGCTTCTTGTACATCGCGATGACGCGCGCCCGCGCCGCGTCCGGGTCCGTCTGCTTGTAGCGGGTGGTCTTGACGATGTTCGTGTCGATGACGCCCGGGCAGATCGTCGTGACGCCGATGTGATGCGGCGCGACCTCGGCGCGAAGCGACTCGCTCAGACCGACGACGGCGAACTTGCTCGTCGAGTAGCCGGCGATGTTGGGGGCGGCGAAGAGGCCGAGCGCGCTCGCGACGTTCACGACGTGCCCCTGCTTCTTCTCCTCCACCATCTGCGGCACGAAGAAGTGGCAGCCGTGGATGACGCCCCAAAGGTTCACCGAGAGCACCCACTCCCAATCCTCGAGCGTGGTGCTGAGGACGCCGCCCGCGAGGCCAACGCCAGCGTTGTTGACGAGCACGTCGATCGCTCCGCCCTGATGCACCTCATCGGCGAACGCCTTCACCGAGTCGCGCTTCGAGACGTCGACCTTTCGCGTGAGCACCACCGCGCGACCAATCGCTGCCGCGGCTTCTTCGAGCGCGGCCTCGTCGATGTCGCAGAGGTAAAGCTTCGCGCCTTCGCGCGCGAGCGCCTCGGCAGTGGCGCGGCCGATGCCGCTCGCGGCGCCCGTGATGACGACGGACTTGTTCTTCAGGTCTTTCATGCGACGGCTTCCCCTTGCTTGGCGCGCCTCATCACGAGCGGGGCGATCGCGGGCAGCCGCGGCATCAGACGCTTGCCCATCCGCACGCTCCGGAGCACGACGAAAGGATCTTGGATCCACGTGCGTGGCGGCTTCTGGCCGAGCGCCTCGAGCACCGCGCCGATCGGCATGTCGAGCTTGTCTTGCGTGCGCACCGTCGTGCAGAGCAGGTCGGCGCCGGCGGTGATGAGCGGGCCTGCGCCGTAGCGTGGCTGGCCGAGGCCGAAGAAGTAGATGTTCTTGTGATCGGGCGGCATGAGCCCGCCGATGAGCTGCGGGTAGCCGTCCTTCCACTTCACGACGCCGTCGGCGAGGAACGGAAAGCTCACGTCGAAGCCCGTGGCCGCGACGACGAGGTCGAACGTGCCTCGGGTGCCGTCGACGAACTCGATCTCGTTGCCGTCCCAGCGCTTGATGTCGTGGTGGGGCGTGATCTCGCCGTGGCGCAAGAAGTAGAGGAGCTCCGAGTTGATCGTCGGATGGCGATCGAACGGCCGGTGATCGGGGTGCTCGAGACCGTAGCGCTCGTACGGCCCGACCGCGACGCGCGCCATCACGCGCGCGAGGCCGCGCTGCGCGAAGCCAGGCATCCATGGCTTCATCAGCTCGACGAGCGGCACGCCGAGGAACGTCTTCGGCAAGAACCAGTAGCCGCGACGCATGCTGATGTGCGCGGACTTCGAGAAGCGCGCGGCCTCGACGGCGATGTCGCACGCGGAGTTCCCGCCGCCGATCACGAGCACGCGCTTGCCCGCGAGCTGCTGCGGAGACTTGTACGCCTTCGAGTGGATGATCTCGCCCGTGAACGTGCCCGGATAGTCGGGCATGCGCGACGCCCAGTGGTGCCCGTTGCACACGACGACGCCGTCGAAGATCTTGGAGCTCCGTACGCCGTCCGGTCCCTCCCACTCGACGCGCCACTTCCCCTCTTCGCCGGCCGCAGGCTCGACGCGCGTCACCTGCGTCTCGAAGCGGATCCGAGGTCGGAGCCCGAAGTGATCCGTGTACGCGTTCAGGTACGTGAGCATCTGCGCAGTCGCTGTACTCGGTCGTCTTGCGCGACGAGATGATGTGCACCGTCTCGTAGACGCCGTGATGCCAGTTGCCGCCGATCGCGTCCGCCTTCTCGAACTGCTCGTAGTCGATCCCGTTCTTCTTGAACGCTGCGGCGACGCCAAGCCCGGAGAACCCTGCCCCAATGATCGCAAACGTAGTCATGCAGCCACCTCCGTCGCGCAACTCGCCGCGTGGTCTTCTTCTGTTTCGGCGCCCTCCGCCGGCACGACGCCTTCGCGCGCGAGACGCGCCAGCGTCGTCGCGATGAGCGCGGAGTGGTCGCGATCGTTCGGATGAAAGCTCGGCTTCAGGTACTCGCGGATGCCGCGCAAGAAGACGCGGCGCGCGACGGGCTGAATCACGCGGGTCTCACCGCGACGCACCGCCTCCTCGCGGAGCGCGCGAAGCTCCTTCATCGCCTCGCGGAGCGTCGTGCCTTCCTGCGCGAGCAGCTCGCGGGTCGACCAGATCCAGAATCCGGAGAGCGTGAGCGTCGCGAGGATCATGCCGGCCACGCGTAGGAGGTAGCTCGGGTTCACCTGCTTCATGACGTCGAACGCCACCGCTTTGTGCTCGAGCTCCTCGACCGCATGCCATTCGAGCAAGCGGCGGATCTCGGGATCCGCGTGGGCGAGCCCGTCGGCCGTCAGCGCGTCCTCCGCGAGGATGGCGGTGAAGTGCTCGAGCGCCACGGTGACCGCGAGGCGGATCGCCTCCGGCGTGCGCTTCTCGATCCCCTCGTACGCGACCTTCTCGTAACGCTCGAGGATCGAGTCGATGTCGAAGCCTTGCGCTCGCATGGTGTCGAAGAGGCGTTCGTGCGCCTGCGCGTGGCGTCCCTCCTGACCGAAGAAGCCCTTCACCTGCGCCGCGAGATCGGGCGTCACGCGATCGAGGTAACGACGGACGCTGCGAATGAAGAAGCGCTCACCGGCGGGAAAGAGGAGGTTCACTCCGTTCGCGATCTGCGTCGCGCCCTGGCTCCCGGCGAACCAGTATTTCGGGATGCCGCCGAGCGCGAGCCGCGGCGCGCGCGGCTTCACCGCGGGCCGCTTGGCAGAGGGAGACGTGGCCGCGCTCGAAGCAGAAGCGTCTGCGGAAACGGCCTTGGCAGAGGGGTCGGCATTCATTCGGAGCTCCTTGCTGACTATCGTTCAATAAACACTAGCGCCTATTGAACAAGAGTCAATGTGCGCTATTCCTTGTTTTTGGCCTATTCTGTCGGAGGACCTCCTCGTCGATGCGCACCCCGTCCGCCTCCGTTGCGACCAAAGGAACGACGCGCCGGAAGCGAAGCGGCAAAGCGTTGCGACCGAAGCAGGCGAAGGAGAGCGCGACGGCCTCGAAGAAGGCCGCGAGCGAAGCGGGCGCCTCGCCGCGCCTCCGGCTCGACGTCGACGAGCGCCGCGCGCAGCTCGTCGAGCTTGGCCTCACCGAGTTTGGGACGCGCACCTACGACGAGGTCTCGATCGATCTCATCGCGCAGTCCGCGGGGATCTCGAAGGGCCTCCTCTACCACTACTTCCCGACGAAGCGCGCGTTCTACCTCGCGTGCATTCGCACCGCGGCGTCGCGGCTCGTCGCGCAGATGGACGGCATCAACGAGGGCTCACCGCTCGAGCAGCTCCACGCCGGCCTCGATCGGTATCTCAGCTACGTGCGCGCGCACGGTCGCGCGTACTCGAACCTGATGCGCGCTGGCGTCGGCATCGATCGCGAGCTCGCGAGCGTCGTCGACGAGACGCGCGCGACGCTGCTCGATCGCCTGACGAGCGGCATGTCCGAGATCTTCCCCGCGACGCCGTCGGCGCTCGGGTCGCCGATGATGAAGATCGCGCTCCATGGATGGATCGGGCTCGCCGAGGCCGCGAGCATCACGTGGGTCGAGGCCTGCGTCGAAGCCGAGAACAACCCTGCCGCGCCGCCCGCGCCACCAGCGGCCGACGTTCGAAATCTCCTCGCGGGCGCGCTCGTCGCGATCGTTCAAAGCGCGACGGCCTGAGCTGCGCGCGGAGGCCGAGGGAGCGACTCGGCCGTTCCCGCGCCGAAGTGCGCGACGACTTCGGCAGAGGCACGTCGCTCGGCTCTGCCGAACTCCGCGACCACTTCGGCAGAGGCACGTCGCTCGGCTCTGCCGAACTCCGCGACCACTTCGGCAGAGGCACGTCGCTCGGCTCTGCCGAACTCCGCGACCACTTCGGCAGCACGTCGCTCGGCTCTGCTGAAGTCCGCGACCACTTCGGCAGAGGCACGTCGCTCGGCTCTGCACGCTCTGCCGAAGTCCGCGGCGACTTCGGCGCGAAAATGAGCGGCGCGTTACGTCGCGCGGACGCCGATCTTCCTCGGCAATGAACGGAAGCACGCGCTTTCTTTGCGTTCGAAGAACGTGGATCAAACGACCCTCACACCGTGTGCGTGATCGGGTTGGCTGCACGCGCGGCGCCCAAGGAACGAGAGCTGAAATGCAGGGCAAATTCGCGCGCGGTGGATGTGGGCCGGAAGCGCGATCGCGCGGCGTGAATCTTGGAGTCCCCCGCGCGCTCTCACGCTCATGACGAACGATCCAAACAGCGAGCGCTGCGCGTGTGTGGAAGCTCAAGTGGATGTTGTACCGATTTGCGTCGAGGCCACTTGAGACGCTTGTGATCGTGATGAGATTCGTGTTCCCGTAGAAAACTGGCGGGACCGTTTACTCTTGGGCGAACCTCACTCTGCAGCCGTGGTCGCTCATCCCGCTTCAAGGAGGCTCTTACAAATGAATCGTTGGCTCACCGTGGTGGCTCTCGGACTCGTGATGGCAGGTTGTGCGGCGGGCGTCGAAGACCCGCAGCCCGAACCGACCCCCGATCCCCCGGCGAAAGAGAAGACGCAGCAGACCTTCTCGGGTGAGGTTCCCCCGAACCCCTACACGACGGGCGTGGCCCACTCGATCACCTCGGGAAATGATCTTCCCCCGGTGCCGATCCTCCCGAGCCGTCCGACACCGAGCCACCCCGACGGCAACGGCAACTGATTCGCTTCTGCTTCTGACGAGCTTCTGAGTTTCGAGAGCTAATCGTTCGCAACCGCGTCGATCACGCTCTCGCTAGACGGCTCACTCTTCGCGGTGTGCGAACGTACGACGCTCAGGGCGCGACGTGCCGCCTCGATGGTGATGTCTCGAGCCTCCACGATGAGGGCTGCAATGCGCTCCACCTCGCTGCCCGAAGCGCCGGCAGCGAGGGCGACCGAGCGGGCATGAAGCGCCATGTGGCCGCGCTGGATGCCATCGGTGGCGAGCGCGCGGACAGCGGCGAGGTTCGAGGCGAGCCCAACGGACGCCACGACCGCGGCGAGATCGAGCGCCTCGGTGACGCCCATCACGTCGAGCGAGAGTCGCGCGCTTGGATGCACGCGCAACGTTCCGCCGACCGTGCCGAGCGCGAGGGGAAGCTCGAGGAAGCCGACGAGCGCGTCGCCGTCACGGCGCCAGATCGACAGCGGAGAATACTGCCCGCTGCGTGCCGCGAACGCGTGAGCGCCCGCTTCGACCGCGCGCCAGTCGTTGCCGGTGGCGATGACGACGGCGTCGATGCCGTTCATGATGCCTTTGTTGTGCGTCGCGGCGCGGTACGGATCGAGCTCGGCGAAGCGTGACGCGTTGACGATGCCGTCGATGACCGCCTCGCCATCCATCTGATCGGTGGCGAGCATGTGCGCGGGGACGCGGCAGCGCACGCGGACGCAGCGCTTGTCGCAGAGGTTCGAGAGGATGCGGAGGCCGACGCTTCCGTTCGCGAGCGCGGCGAGCCGATCGGCGACCGCTTCGGCGACGGTGTTGATCAGGTTCGCGCCCATCGCGTCGCGGCAGTCGACGAGGATGTGGACGACGATCATCTCGTCTTCGGGCTGACCGAGCTCGCGCACCTCGAGGCCACGCGATCCGCCGCCACGTGCGACGAGGCCGGGGACGGCGGCGTCGGCTGCGGCGAGGATCTCGGTCTTCGCGGCGAGGATGGCGCGCGCGGCGGCGCTGCGATCCTTCACGTTGATGATCTGCACCTGGCTGATCATGACCGGCTCGTCGACCTCCACCTGGAAGCCTCCGCCCGAGCGAACCATCTTCGCCGCGTTCGACGCAGCGGCGACGACGCTAGGCTCTTCGACGACCATCGGGACGACGTGATCCTGACCGTTGACGCGCACGTTGAGCGTGACGCCATACGGAAGGCCGTACGTGCCGAGGACGTTCTCGACGAACTTGTCGGCGGTGTCGGCGCTGAGCCCGCCGCCGTCGAGCGCCGAGGCCATCGTGTCGACGCTCACGCCGGTCGCCTCGCTGATGAGGTTGCGGCGCTCGTCGACGGTGACCTTGTAGAAACCGGGGAGCTGGGAGGTGCGAGGCTGCTTCACGTTCGTCATGGGGTTGTGTGCTCAGGATGCGCGCCTGGGTTGTTCGTGTGGCTCGACGTTTCCGTCGAAGCCGTGGAGAGAGGCGCGATCCTTACTCCTTTGTTGTCCAGCGAGAGAGCGAGCGAGAACAAGCCGAGGGCGTGGGCACGCTCGAGAAATGCTTCGGGCGGTCGTGAGGGACCGACCCACACGGCCACGTCGCCGCCACCGGCGCCCGACACCGAGAAGGAAGCTTCGTGCCGTGCCGCGATGGCTTCGAGTGAGTCGAAGCCTGCAGGTACGATTCCAACCTGGGCAGCCGCGCCGAGACGGGCAAGCGCGCGCGCTGTTCGTCGAAGCGACTCGACGAAGGAGGCGGCCTCCCCTGCGACGACGGCGGCCGCGGCGTCGTTCGCGATCGTCACGAGATCATTCATGCAGGTGCGGTACTGCGCGGGGTTCGAGTCGGCGAGCCGCGCGATCTCCGCGCGAAGCTCGCTCGTGCGCGCGCTCGTTCCGCACGCGAAGACCTCGACATGAAGCCCTGCGGGGATCGCGACGTGTTTCACCGGCTCGCCCATCACGTAGCGGATCACGCCACCATGGACGCTCGCGGCGACGTCGACGCCGCTGCCGCCTTGTTGCGCGGCGCTGTGGGCTTCGCGTGCGCGCGCAAAGAGATCCTCGCGCACCTTCGGGCTCTCGAGGTCTGCGCCTTGATCGGATGCGCGAGCTCCGAGTGAGGCGACCAGGATCGCCGCGCTCGCCCCGAGCCCCAGCTTGCGCGCTCCGACGAACATCTCGGACGCGTCCGCGTGCGGAGCCGGGACGTCCATCCCGCCGAGCGCCGCCGCCACCTCGGGCGTGGGCATGAGCGCGGTGCGCGACGAGTCGGCGTACGCGCCGCGGCTCACCGCGACCGCGATCGCAGGCGCGCCCTCGAGCACGGCGTACGCGCCCGTCATCACGAGCTTGCCCGGCGCGAACGTCCTCACGGCTGCTCCTTCACGACGCGCGCGCCTTCGCCCGGAAGCGCCGACAGCACGCGGAGCACGCCGGGGACACGCGCGAGGCGCTCTTTGACGCGCGCGGCGTCGCGTGAGCACACCAAGCACTTGAGGTGAGGGCCGGCGTCCATCGTCGCCCACGCGCCGATGCCTTCACGGCGAAGCGCGTGCACCGCGCTGAGCGCCTCGAGCGTCGCGCCCGAGACGTACACGACGCCCGCGGCAAAGGCGGAGGCGTGCATCGCGAGCGCGCTCTCTTCGGCGAGCGCACAGGTGGTCTCGAGATCGCCCCGAAGGAGCGCCTCCTTGAGCGCGGCGTGGATGCGCGGCGCCTCGGTGAGCCACGCGCCGTAGTACGGGCTCTTCTTCGCCGTGATGTCCATCCCTTCGCGCGACGAGACGGCCTTCGGCCCTTCGGTGGTCACGCAAACGAGCACAGTGAGATCAATCTGCGTGGGCGGAGCGACAGGGCGCGCCGCCTCCCCGTCGAGCTCGACGAAGCCGCCGAAGATGCTGCGCGCCGCGCTCGCCGAGCTGCGACGTGCGAGATCGGCCACGCGATCGGCGCTGTGGTCGAGGCCTGCCGCGCGAACCGCCGCGACCGCGAGCGCCGCGAAGCCGGATGCGCTCGAGGCGAGGCCGCTCGCGGTTGGGAAATCGTTCGCCGAGACCACGCGCGCACGCGTCGTGATGCCCGCGGCGGCGCGGACGCGATCGAGCAGCTCCGTCGCGCGCTGGAGCGCTGCCGCGGGAGCCGGTGACGCGTTGAGCACGAGCTCGTCGGCTTCGAGCGCGCCGTCGAACGTGACGGTCGTGGTGGTCGCGAGGCCGGCGAGCGTCACCGAGAGGCTTGGCACCGCGGGGACGTTGCCGCCGCCCGCCGCTTTGCCCCAGTACTTCGAGAGCGCGATGTTCGGATGCGCGAGCGCGGTGGCTTGGTGGGTGGTCACGGGGCGCTCTCCTCGCAGCTGCCGAGCGCTTTCGATGCCCGCCGCATGCTGTCGAGGTTCGGGCTACCGAACGTGGTGAGGAAACCGTCGAAGCCATCGGTCTTCCACGCGCTGAGGACGCGGGCGCCGATCTCCGGCGTGTCGACGAGCGCGACGACGCACCCGCCGCCACCAGCGCCGGTGAGCTTCGCGCCGAAGGCCCCTGCCCCGCGCGCGGCGGCGCACATCTGCTCGATCTCGGGCGTCGACACGAAGAGGCCGGAGAGGAGCATCTGGTTGAGATCGAGCAGCTGGCCGACGGCACGGCGATCGCCCGCCTCGATCGCGAGGCGCGCGTTCTTCACGAGCGTGTGGATCGCGTCGAACGTCTTCTGCGTCGTCTCGGGCCTCCGGTCGCGAAGCCTGGCGACCGCCTCCACCATGGATCGCGTGCTCGACGCCTGCCCTGTGTTCCCAATGCAGAGATGAACGGGACCCGGCACGCGGATGCGCGTGATGGTGTTTGGGAACGGCTTGCCGGCCGACCCGCGAACGAACTCGACGCAGCCTCCGAGCGCCGACACGGCTGTGTCGACCCCCGATGGGTTGCCGTGGAACGTCCCTTCCCACGCGTTCGCGCGCTCGGCGATCACCTCGGCGGGCGCCGACGGGTCGAGCGCACGCGCGACCGCGACGCCCAGCGCCGCGGAGCAGCCAAGGCCGCCACCTGGCGGAAGGTCCGTCTCGGCCTCGACGGCCACGCTGTCGATCTCGACGCCTGCCTCGCGCGTGACGCGGAGCAGATCGTGAAAGGCCTTCGCGAGGGGCGCGTCGCGATCGTCATCGCGCACGACATTCCAGTCGCGAACGCGAAGCGTGCTCGGCTTCGAGGAAGGGCGCGCGATCGCGCGAGCGCCGCGATCGATCCCGACCGCGATGGCGGGGACACCGAAGACGACGGCGTGCTCGCCGAAGAGGATCACCTTTCCGTGCGCGGCGCCGTGGTGCTCTTGCGCGTGCGAGTCGAGAGACGTGCGGTTCATGTGGAGCGCTCTCCAAGCGCGGTGATCGCGCCGCGAAGCCAAGCCTGCCCGAGCGTGGAGTCATCGTCTGCTCGAGACGCGCGCATCGCGTCGAGGGCGCGCTCCGCCTCGTGACAGAGGTCGCGGACGCGCGCTTCGACGCGGCTCTTCGCGCCGGTCTCTTCCATCATGCCCACCACCGCGCGGACGTCGTCCGTCGTGGCGGACGGTGACTTGGCGCGCTTGAGGAGCGCGTCGGCCTTCGCGTCTCCCCGAAGCTCGGCGACGAGCGCCGTGCGCTTGCCCTGCTTGATGTCGTTCCACACGGGCTTGCCCGTCGCGGAGGGATCGCCAAACGTCCCGAGGAGGTCATCGCGAAGCTGGAACGCGATGCCGAGCGGTCGGCCATAGCGCTCGAGCTCCGCGAAGCGCGCGCTGTCTGCGCCCGCGAGGGCGGCGCCGACGAGGAGCGGCCCCGTCACGGTGTAGCTCGCCGTCTTCAACGCGTGGATCGTCTCGACGCTCGGCAAAGGTCCGACGCGGCGCTCTCCACGCATCTCGGCGAGCTGGCCGGTGACGACCTCGACCTGGATCTTCGCGAACGCGCGCGCCGCCGCGAGCACGTTGGCCGCGGGCAGCTGCGACTCGAGCAGCGCCTCTTGCGCGTAACCCGAGGCAAGATCGCCCGCGAGCACAGCCGCGGCGTCTCCGAGCGTGCGGGACCCCAGCTTCGCGCGAAGACCGACATGCACCGACGGACCGCCGCGACGCGTGTCGTCGTCGTCCATCCAGTCGTCATGGATGAGCAGGTAGGTTTGCAGGAGCTCGACCGCCATCATGGCTTCTTCACACGGGGCCCATGATGGATTCGATCCACTCCGTGATTCGGATGCACCGCATGCTTCGAATCCGGCGCCCACGAGCGCGGCCCGCATGCGCTTGCCACCTCGGAGCGCGAGATCGGCGACCGCCTCCGACGCGAACGCGACCTCTTCGCTGATCTGCGCCGCTGCGGCGACGCGCGGCGGGAGCCAGCGGGCGAGGCGTTCGTCGACGCGCGCACGGACCGTGCTGAGCAGCGTGCTCCATGCCTCACGATCGGATCCCTTGGCGCCTTCCCTCTTGCTCTCGATGCTGCTCATCGTGTCTTCCGTCCATGTGATGGACGCGCACCGAGGCATGTGCCACTGTCGACCCATTGAGTGGTCGGCGGCGCGAGGCGAGCGGCTCCAGAAGAGACGAGAGCTCGTGCTCCTCGCGTGCGGGAAATCAGAGCTTCGTCGTTCTCGAAATAGGGCCGGCCCGAGCGTCCCATGACGCGTTAGGTCTTAGGGTCTCCCCGGATCGGCGTCAATTGAGATGAAAGAATAAATTCTCATCAAATTCGGCATGTTTCAGTTTTCTTTGAAGAATTATTAGAGTCGCAGCCACCCCACGCGCCGCCATGTCCCAGGCTGGCCCGCGCGCCCTCTGGCCCCACCACCGAGCAAGCATGAGCACCATTGGACAGCGCAAAGCCGATCACCTCGCCCTCTGCGCCACGGACGAAGTCGCCTTCCGAAGCAAGACCACGCTCTTCGAGCAAGTGCGCTTCATCCACGATGCGCTGCCCGATCTCGACGCGGACGCGATCGACACCTCGGTGACGTTGCTCGGCAAGAAGCTCCGCGCGCCGATCCTCATCGCCGCGATGACCGGCGGCACCGAAGAGGCCGCGCGCGTGAACCGCGAGCTGTCGTCGATCGCCGAAGAGCGGGGTTACGGCTTCGGGCTCGGCAGCCAGCGCGCGATGCACCTCCGCACCGAGACGGGCGCGACGTACGCCGTGCGCGCCGCCGCCCCGACGACCCTCGTGCTCGGCAACATCGGCGTCGTGCAGGCGCGATCGATGTCGACCGAGGAGGTCACGGCGCTCGTCCGCGAGGTCGGCGCGGACGCGCTCTGCATTCACTTGAACCCGGCGATGGAGGTCGTGCAGCCCGAAGGAGATCGCGATTTTCGCGGCGGCCTCGACACGATCGCGCGTTACGTCCGTGATCTGCCCGTCCCGGTCGTCGTCAAAGAGACGGGGTGTGGCATCTCACGTCACGTCGCCAAGCGGCTCGCCAGCGTGGGCGTCCGTCATATCGACGTCTCGGGCGCAGGCGGAACGTCGTGGGTGGCGGTCGAGGCGAAGCGCGCCGAGTCGATCAACGATGTCGCCGCGCACAAGCTCGGTGAAGCGTTCTGGGACTGGGGGATCCCGACGGCCGCGTCGGTCGGAGCGCTCGCGCCGCTCAACCTCGACACGCTGATCGCCACGGGAGGCGTCTCTTCTGGGCTCGACGTCGCGCGGGCGATCGCCCTCGGGGCGACAGCGTGCGGCATCGCGCGTCCCGCGCTGAAGGCGCTCACGTCCGGTGGGCGCGCAGGCGCGGTCGACTTCTTGAAGAGCGTCGAGACCGAGCTCCGAACGGTGATGCTGCTGACGGGCAGCCAAAACGTTCGCGCGTTGAGGCGCGCGCCCCGCGTCCTCGGCTCCGAGCTCAAAGCGTGGCTCGACGCCCAAGGATGAGCCGAGCTTCGTACTTGCCGCTCGCCGAAACAGGAGCGATTCGGTAACGTGAAGAGGACGCTTCCGCTTTCACCTGCCAGCGAGCACGTTCGCTCTCTGCACGCGAGACCACGTTGACCGCGACTCCTTCTGAATCGAAGCCGGAATTCCAGTGTCTCATCGTCGAAGACTCGCCGATGATGCGCCAGCTCTTGGTGTTCGCGCTCTCGCGCGTCAAGCAGCTCAAGGTCACCGAAGCGGACGACGGCGTGGACGGCTTGAAGAAGCTCGCCGCCAACAAGTTCGACATCATCCTGACCGACATCAACATGCCGATCATGGATGGCCTGAAGCTGGTGAAGCGCGTGCGCACCGATCCGGTCCACAAGGACGTGCCGATCGTGATCATCACGACCGAGAGCGCCGAAGAAGATCGCCAGCGCGCGCTGTCGCTCGGCGCGAACGCGTACATCACGAAGCCCATTCAGGCCCCGCAGGTGATCGCGAAGGTGCGTGAGCTGCTCGGGATCGAGGCGCCGCCGAGCTCCGCGATGCCGCCGATGACGCCCATCACGTGAGCGGAGACGCCAGCGTGAGCGTGCACGTGAAGATTTGCGGCGTCACGACGGTGGACGACGCCCTCCAGTGCGCGCGCCTCGGCGTGAGCGCGATCGGGCTGAACTTCGTCCCTTCGTCCCCGCGCCGCGTCGAGGTCGCAAGAGCGCGCGTCATCACCGACGCGCTACGCGCCGCGGGCGAGCGCGTCCTCGTCGTGGGCGTGGTCGCCGACGAGCCGATCGAGAGGCTTCGCGCGCTCGTCGCCAGCGCGGGACTTGGCTGCTTGCAGCTTCATGGCAGCGAGTCGCCGAGCGATCTCGCTCCCCTCCTCCCGCATGCCTACAAGGCCGTGCGCATCCGAACACGCGAAGACGTCCTCGCCGCGCGCGCCTTTCCTGGCGACTACATCCTCGTCGACGCGAAGGTCGACGGCGCGCTCGGCGGGACCGGCGAGTCGTTCGACTGGTCGCTCGTCCAAGACCTCGCGCGCGAACGAAAGCTCACGCTCGCCGGCGGCCTTCATCCTGGCAACGTAGCGGAGGCGATCCGCGCCGTGCAGCCGTGGTGTGTCGACGTCGCGAGCGGCGTCGAACGCGCGGGACGACCCGGCGTCAAAGACCTCGACGCCGTCGCCGCGTTCCTCGACGCCGCGCGGAGTGACTAGCCCGCGCCGAGATCGCAGCGGTTGATGATCTCCGCCGTCTGGTTCGGCGCGTCTGCGAGACCGGCGAGCAGAAGATCGGCGGGGCTCTCGCCACGCGAGACCATGTCCTTCAGGCGTGTGAGGTGCGCGCGCTCGTCCTTGCCGGACGGCGAGAGGAACTTACGCCGCTCGAGGCCACCTTCGGCGATCTCGATCAGCTTCTCGGCGAAGGGCTGCAGCGTTCCGGCGCGGAACTTCGAGGCGAGCCCCTTCTGCCAGACCTCTTTGCGCGTCGCGTTCACTTCGTCGTGCGTCCAGTCCGCCGTCATCGCGTCGGCCGCGTGAAGCGCCTGCGCGTCGTAGAGGATGCCCGTCCAGAGCGCAGGCAACGTGCAGGCGAGCTTGGCGCCCTGCGCATCGGCGCCGCGAACCTCGATCGTGTTCTTGAGGCGGACCTCGGGGAAGAGCGTGTTGAGGTGGGTCTTCCAATCGCTGAGGAGCGGCTTGTGCCCCGCGTGGCCGCTCTTCCAGAAGCTGCGGAAGGTCTGGCCGGTGTTGACGACCTTCTCGCCGTTGCGCTTGAACATGAACATCGGGACGTCGAGCGCCCACTCGACGTAGTCGACGAACGTCGCCGTCTTCTTCCAGAGCGTCGGCACGAGACCCGATCGATCGGGATCGACATCGAGCCACACCTTCGCGCGGTAGCTCTTTCCGCCGAAGGGCTGCCCTTCGTAAAACGGCGAGTTCGCGAACAGCGCGGTGGTGAGCGGCGAGAGGCGAAGCGCGACGCGCATCTTGAGCATCGCGTCCGCTTCGGACGAGTAGTCGTAGTTCGCTTGCACCGTCGACGTGCGCAGCATCATGTCGAGCGCCATGCTGCCGCGCGTGGGCAGGTACTCGCGCATGATCGCGTAGCGCTGCTTCGGCACCATCGTGTAGGCGTCGCGCTTGGCGAACGGATGGAATCCGAGGCCCAGCCACTTGATCTTCGCCTGCTGCGAGAACGGCGCGATCTCGGCGAGGTGCCCGCGGAACTCGGCGCAGATCTCGTGCGCGTGAACGAGCGGCGCGCCGGACAGCTCGAGCTGACTACCGGGCTCGAGGGTGATGCTCGCGCCGTTCCTCACGAGCGCGATCAGCGGGCCGTCCTCGCTCTCGCGCTCTGGCTGCCAGCCCTTCTTGACGAGGTCTTCGAGGATGGCGCGGACGCCACGTTCGGCCGACGCGGAACGCCGACTGCGGCTTGATCGCGTTGTGGAAGATCGACAGAAGGTCGTCGTAGCCGGAGATCGGCTTGTCGGTGGTGGTCGGAGTCGCAGCGGTCACGGTGGTGGCCAATCCCTTTTCGATGCCGTTCGTAACGAGACGGTTTCAGGAGCCTCGTCGGTCCCCGGGCGTGAGGTCGGATTCGGAGCGCCCCGAAACCGGCCAAAAACAAGGACAGAACGAGGTGAGAGCGGGGTTTCCGCTTATAGCCTGGGATCGCGAAACCGCCGCTACGAAAATGCTCCAGCGCCCTGGGGCTCGCCTGGCGAGAGAAGACCTTTTCCGAACCTGAAGGCCCAAAGGCGCCAGCGGCGGGCGATCGGCGGCTACTTGCGTTCGAGGGCGACCTCGCCCCGCGGCGACTTCCACGTGACGACGAGGTCTTTGGCGCCCCACGCCTTCGCGAGGACGCGAAGCTCCTTCTCGGCGTTCGCCTTCGCCGCGTCCATCGCGCTCGGCTCTTTGCCGGCGGCCTCGAAGGCGGCGAGCGCCTCTTTGCGCGCGGCGGCCTCGAGCCCTTCGTTGCGCTCGGCGAGGACGTCCGTCTTTCGATGATGGACGTACGACCGCGACTCGTCGAAGCGCGCTGAGAGCACCTCCGGCGCTGGCAGCTCCACGTACGCGATGCCCGTCACGGCGTCCGTGCGGACGTCTTCGTCGCCGAGCTTCGCGAGGTCGACGCCGAGCACCACCTCGCCTGCTCCCACGAAGAGGAGCGCGTCGTCGGCGTCGACGAGGCCATGGAGACGCTTCTGGTGATCCTTCAGCTCGATCACCTTCTCGACGCGCAGCGTGCTCGTCTCGAGCCGCGCGAGCGCGCGAAGCTCGCGCACGACCGTCACGCCCGCATGCTCGACGCGAACCTCCGATGTGCCGCTCGGCTTCTCGCGCGCGTCACGCAGGTACGCGAACGACATCGCCGCGATCGCGACGAACGCGGCAGGCCACGCGAAGCGGCCGAGCGTGGCCCCGAGGCCATGGCTGAGGTGTCGTGACGGAGGCGGCGGCGCTTCGGCTTCGTGCACGAGACACGAACCCGCGCTCGCCGTCGTTCATTCCCGCATTCCCAAAGATCCAAGCGGGCTTACGGTCGCGCTTTGCTCGTCAGAGCGTGCAGTCGCCGTAGTCGGTGTACTGCTTCTTCTGGAGCGAGCAGGCGTTCTCGTTGCGGGTCTCCACGATCCCTTCGCACGTCGCGGGATCGTAGCCTTGGTCTTTGAGCTGCTGGCAGCACGTGTTCAGCTCCGTGCACACCGCGCCGAGCGGCGGCGGTCCTGCCTCGACGGGCTCCGCGCCCCCGTCGCTGCCCTCGGGCGTCGCCTTGGTTTCGTCTTTGGTTTCGTCTTTCGTGTCGTCCTTCACGTCGTCCGAGGGCGCGCTGGGTGCGCCCGAAGGTCCGCCGCTCGTCCCCGTGCTCGTGCCCTGCTTCGGGGTGTTGCCTCGCTTCTCGTCGGGGCATCCCTTCTCGCCCGCCGTGCACACGACGAGCGGCGTCTTGCTCGAGGAATCGGGTGAGCTGCACGCGAACGACAGCGCGCCCCCGATGAGCGCCAGCGTCAGAATCCCCACGAGGCCCGGTGTCCCATTCCCCATCATACGCCGGGTAAGTGCAGGTACGATGCCAGGCGGATCGGGCTAAATTTCAGGCATTCTGCGGTTGCCCAAGCGGATCGTCCTGTGGCGCGCTCGAGACCTTCGCGATCCCATGATCTCAGCTCACCTCGCGCCGGAGCCCAGGCGAACGGCCTTCGAGGAGGAAGCGCGATGTCATCGATCGCGATCGTCGCGTCGAACCCCGGAAGCGGGGTGTCGTCTTCGGAGTCGACCATCGCGACGAGCGTCCTCCCCTCGCGCGCCCTCTGCGCGATCCCCGGACGTCGAAGCGAGCGCAGATGCGACCGGCTGATCCGCACGAACAGCATGGCCGCATGCGTGCTGTGCATCAGCCGCGTGGCTTCGTCGATGTCGGCGGCGAGGTCGACCTGAAAGCCCATCCCTCGAAGGACGATCGCGGTGACGAGCTGCCCCTGGCCGACGACGACAATCACCCGTCTACGATCCATCGGATCAGCGCCGGCGGCGTGGTACGGCTGGGTCGCGTCGTCGTCCGCCCTGTCGGGCGTCGTGGCAAGGTTCATCGACATCGGGCGCGCATGAGCAAACATCGCGCCCTGATCGCGTCGCACGCGCGCCCGCGAAATGTGCGGTGAACCGCAGGTGCGTGAGGATGGTGGCGTCACCGAGCGGCGACACGAAATGCACGTCGCGGCGCCGTCGAGCGACCACGTTTGGCCTGAAAAAGACGCGAGCGAGGAGGCAGTGCGACGTCTGTCATCGCGTGGAGACAGGTGATACGCGATCACCGCAATCGGACCTCGCGATCCCACGCGAACACGCTCGCGATGAGGAGCGAACGAGCGCGTGCAGCTCAGCGCACGGTGCCCAGATCGACGAACGCTTGGTCGACCATCACGACGAACGGTCGCTCCTCGAACTTGAGCGTTCCGTTGCCGTCGTGGTCGATCACCTCGAGCTTGCCCATGCCGTAGCCCATCGGACCGCGGGAGTAGTAGTGCGCCTCGAGCTTGTACGGGCCGGCGAGCCTGGCCTTCGTGCCACGGATGGTGAAGCACTCGGGGCCGTACCCGGTCGTGACGTCGGCGTAGAGGTCGCCGCCGCTCTGCAGATGCGGACGGCTGAAGAACGCGTGGCCGCCGCGGTTGTCGTGGATGTGGAAGTCGACGTCGTTCGCGTCGGTCTCCCAGTTGAGGACGAAGCGGATCGAGGGCTTGTCCTCGACGACGCCGCCTGCCTCACGGACCCGACGCAAGATCTCGTCGCGCTTGCCGGGCTCCGCCTTCGCCCATGCCGCGCCAGCGAGACCGATGTCTTCGCGAAGGATGCGGTCGACGCCCGCGAAGCGGTCGACCTCATAGCCATGACGCGCGCCGGCGACGGCAGCGTCGAAGGCCTTCGCGAAGGACTTCTTGCGAAGAAGCGCGAACGTGAGGAGACGATGGCTCGATGGGTGATCGGGACGATCGACGACCGCCTTCTCGAACGAGTCGATCGCGAGATCGAGCGCAGCGGCTCCGGACTCCTTCACCGACAAGCGCTCGAGGCGCTCGCCGGCGAAGCGGCGAAGATCGGCGCGGTTCGAGAAGAGATCGATGACCGATCCGTACGCGCGCGCGGCGAGCTCCGTCAGCTCCTTCGCCTCGGCGGCTTCGCCGAGCGCGACGAGCGCGAGCACGTCACCGGGCGCCTCGGCACGCCATGCGCGCGCCGCCGCGAGCGCCTCGTCGAGGCGCTTCACCTTGATGAGATCCATCACGGACGCGAGCTTTCCTTCGTACGGCGCCTTGCCTTCGCGTGAGTCGCCGTCGTCCATCGCCATGTCGTCGGAGGGCGGCGCTCTCCGCTGCGGCGGCGCCCGCTGATCGCGGCTCGGAGGAGCGCTTCCGCCACCCCCACCAACGTCGCTCTCGTCGCTGAGCGCATGGCGCAGCACGGACTCGGGGCTCGCCGCTCCCGACGATGGCCGCGCGGCGACGCGCGGCGAGGGCGGCGCCGCGGAAGGCCGATCGCTCTTCTTGTCTTCGCCCGCGGGAGAAGGGTTCGTCGCCACGGGTCCCGGGCGCACGCGGATGGTCGCGTCGTTCGGACCAAAGCCTCCGGCCGCGAGCGGATCGTCGGCGAACTCGTAGCCGTAGCCTTCGCTCGAGGGGTTCTGCGGCGGCCGCAGCGGGAGCTTCACCCAATGGTCACGACGGACGCGTCGCACCGCGCCGTCTTGGATCGCGAGCACGTCGGTGAGCGACTTGCGATCGATCCCGTACTGCGCGTAGTCCGCCTCGGTCTCGAGGACGAGCATCGCGGTGTAGGGGGTCATGATGCGGCTCTGCGTGGCGAGCGAGATGATGCTCTTCTTGAGGGCGTCCTTGTCCTTGCCCTCCTTCGCCGTGCTCTCGCGTTCGAGCATGCTCGAGACCTTGGCCTGGGCGATCGCGCGTTCGAGGAGCGGCCGCTCGCTCTTGCGGAGGGTCACCGGCTCGACGCCGCCGCCGTCGATCGACACCTTGAGCTCTTTGTTCGGCGGCACCTCGGCGTAGATCGAGAACGCATCGCCTGCCTGCGCCCCGTCGATCTTGGCGGGCCATGCCCACGACGCACCGTCGACCTTCACCGCGATGTTCGATCGCGTGGCTTCGCCGAGCCGACGAATCGCGCCGGCGGGATCGCCCTGCGCGTCCGCCACGATCCCATCGTGCGCGAGATTGCCGCGCACGAGCCGCGTCATCCCTTCGTCGTCGCGGATCCCACCGATCGCCACGGCGTCGATCCGGACGACGCCCACGTCCTTCAGCGCGAGCGCCTTCGGCGCCAGCTTCTTCGACTCGGTCGCACCTGCCGTCGCGACGCCGTCGGTGACGAGGACGACGCGCTTGGCTTGGTTTCTCTTCGCTGTGTCATGCGCCCAGCCGAGCGCGCGCTCGAGGTCGCTCGCGCCGAGCGCGCCGCGATCGCGGATCTTCGCGACCTCCGGTACGCCAAACGCGGTCGCCTTGCCCTCGAAGATCGGCGTCACCGTCTGATCGAAGCATGCGACGGTGACGTTGCCGTTCGACTCACCCACCTTGCGCACGATGCGCTCTGCGAGGTCGATCTCCCTCTCGAAGCCGAGCACACGCGACGCGCTCGTGTCGACGAGCACGATCGCGGAGTCGAGCGCCTCCGGCTTGGGCGTGGTCTGCGGGCGCACGCGAAGGATCGCGAGCTCGCCGCTTCGAACGGCGCTCGTCTTCCCTTTCGCCTCTTGCTCCGATTCGTGGGTGCGCAAGTCGACGACGTAGTCGCTGGCGGGCACGGTGTTCTTCGACGAGAGGGGTGTGGGCTCGCTCTTTCCACCGAGCACCTTGACCGCGACGTCGACCGCGCCGAGCTCCGGCAGGCCCTTCAGCGGGAGCACGTAGCGCTCGTCTTTGATCTCGGCGACCCACGAGACGAGGATCTCTTTCGTCCCTCGCGCGGGGATCGGAAAGACGCGGGCGGAGAACTCATTGCCTGCGGCCTTCTCCATCAACGCGGGATCTTGCTTCCGATGGAGGAAGTCTTCGTAGGCGCGCCGCGCCGCTTCGAGCTCGACGACTTCACCTTCTTGCCACTCGCTCCCGATCTTCATCGCGAATCGACCGAGCGACGCGTTATGCGGAAGCGCGATGCGAAACGTTCCCTCGAGCGTTCGGTCGAGCGGGTTGTCGAACGTGAGGCGCATCTCCGTGAACGCGAGCGGCCCATCGACCACCGCCTTCGCCTCCAGCGCCGCGAGCCGAAGCCCGGTTCCGTCCGACGCGGTGAGCGTCACCGGCGCCTCATCGACCGCGAACGCCGTGCTCGGATGTCCTGACGACGAGCTCTTGGTCGCGCCAGGTGCGCGTCGGCCGTCGCTCGGGGAGTCGGCAGGCGCGCCTCCGTGGCAGGCGGCGGCCGCTGCGATCAGCACGAACGAGACGGAGAAACCTTTGGTCCAAGAGGCGAGCTTCGCCCGATACGCCGACACGTCTTTCCTTCGCAACGCTTCTCTCCTCGCCGTCGTCCCTAACCCACCAATTTGGGGTGCCAAAAGGGACTGACGCCTCACGCGTCGTCTCCTTGGGTACGGCCTCGCCTTTGGTTCGTTCTTCTCTCTTGTCTTCCGAACGATTGGGGCCGGACCTCCCTAACAGTGTTGGGAAAAGCATGTACGCTGGTGTGCCGCACGCGTGATCACCCCTGTCTCGCCTTCCTACTCGCCGGACCCGAAGATCCTCACCCTCGGCGACGGCTTCGCCGATCCCGTGCAACCTGCACGCTTTCCGAAGCATCTCCTGCGGTTTCGAAACGACCGCGCCGCGCGGCAGGTAGGGTTGGCCGAGCTCACGCCCAGAGAGTGGGAGAGCGCCTTCGCGCGCTTCGAGCCGCTCGCGAACAACCTCGAGACCCCGCTCGCGCTCCGCTACCACGGCCATCAGTTCGGCGTGTACAACCCCGCGCTCGGGGACGGGCGCGGCTTCTTGTATGCGCAGCTTCGTGACGGAGAGCGCCTGCTCGATCTCGCGACGAAGGGCAGCGGGACGACGCCTTACTCGCGCGGCGGCGACGGCCGGCTCACCTTGAAGGGCGGCATCCGCGAGGTCCTCGCCGCCGAGATGCTCGAGGCGCTCGGCGTCCCGACGTCGCGTGCGTTCAGCTTGTTCGAGACCGGCGAGAAGCTGATGCGCGGCGACGAGCCTTCGCCGACGCGCTCGAGCGTGCTCGTGCGCCTCGGACATTCGCACATTCGCTTCGGCACCTTTCAACGCCTCGCGCGCGAGAAGGACGAAGCACGCATGAAGAAGCTCGTCGACTTCTGCGTCGACGCTTACTACCCCGATCTGGCGCCGACATCGGGCGAGGATCGCGTCGCCGCGCTCCTCGAGCGCGCCTCGACACGAAGCGCAGAGCTCTGCGCGAAATGGGTCGCCGCGGGGTTCTGCCATGGCGTCCTCAACAGCGACAACATGACGATCACGGGAGAGAGCTTCGACTACGGGCCCTGGCGCTTCATCCCGATCTTCGATCCCGATTTCGTCGCCGCCTACTTCGACAGCAGCGGCCTCTATGCGTTTGGGCGCCAGGCGGCGGCGGTGCAGTGGAACGTCGCGCGGCTCGCCGACGCGCTGCGGCTGATCGCGCCAAGCGCGCCGCTCGGCAGCGCGACGCAGTCGTTCGAAGATCGCTACGACGCCGAGCTCACGCTCGCCACGATCCGGAGGCTCGGCCTCATCCCGAGCGAAGACTCCGACATGAACACCGCGCTCGGCCAAGCTGCCTGGACGCTGCTCGACTCGAGCGGCATCGACTTCGAGCAGTTCTTCTTCGACCTGTTCGGCGGACCGCTGCTCCCTCGCGTGCAGCGCGCCGTCATGGCAGGGCCCGCCAAAGAGCACTACGCCGGACCGCACTGGGAAGAGCTCGGCGCCCTGCTCGAGGCCTTCGAGCCCACCGAGCACGCGCGCGTCTTCGACCGCGAAGGCCCGTGCACGATGCTGATCGAAGAGGTCGAGAACATCTGGGAAGCGATCGCCTACCGCGACGACTTCGAGCCGTTCGAGCGGAAGGTCCTCGACATTCGCGACGCCGGCGCCTCCTACGGCCTCGCGCGCCCGTCCGATGTCGCGTTACCCTGAAGGGGATCGCGATGGCGTACGAGGTTCAGAAGCTGGTCCTCTTTCGGAGCCGTGACAAGACGCTCACGCTCGCCGATCTCGTGCGCGTGGCGACCGAAGGTGCGCTCGTGCCGACCGCGTCAGGTCTCTTCGTCTACGTGCGCGCCGACATCGGTGAAGCCACGTGCGCTGTGCGCCTCTCGCTCGCGAGCGGCCCCGACGTGCTCGGCGACGCTCGCTCCATCGCCGAGCACTACGCGAGCGAGCATCCCCATCAGCGCGCGATCGCCGACTGCGACGCGCGGATCGAGGTCGCCTGGAAGCCCGACGAATGGGACGACGTGGTCGACCTCGTGCTCGCGCTCGAGCCTGATCTCGAGGCGCTCGCGCAAGGCATCACGTGGTTCGCGAACGTGAAGGAGCTCTCGGAAGGCTCCTTCACGTCGTAGTCACCTCACGTCTACTTCTTCTTCTTCTTCGCCGTGGCCTTGCCGCTGCTCTTGCCCTTGCCCTTGGGCTTCTTCTTCGGCGGCGGTGCCTCTTCGTCGGCGGTGTCGGCCTGCGCGACCGCGCCATCCTTCTCGGACTTGTCGGACTTGCTGTCGGACTTGCTGCTGCTCGAGGAGTCGCTCTTCTCGGGCTTGCTGTCGACCTTGTCGTCCTTCGTGTCGTTCTTCGCGACGCGCGTGTCGCCCTTCGAGGGACCTTCGCTCTCGATCGACGCCACTTCCTTCGCCATCTTGTCGGTCTCACCGTCGTGATAACCGTCGTGGATGTAGCGAACCTTGCCGGCGCCATCGACGATGAACGTGGTCGGCATCTTGTCGACCTTCCACGCCGCCGCGAGCTTGTGACCTTCGTCCCAACCAATCGCGAACGTCGCGCCGTTCTCCTTCGCGAACTCGAGCACACCCGCCTTCTCGTCATCGACGGAGACGCCGACGATCTGGACGTTGTCTCCGAGCTTCTTCGAGAGCGCCTCGAGCTTGGGGAACGATTCCTTACATGGCCCACACCACGTCGCCCAAAAGTCGATGATCAGGATCTTTCCAGCAGAGCCGTCGATCGAGACTTTGCCTTTTCCGTTGAGGGTCTGGATCGAGAGATCCGGGGCTGGTTTGCCAACCTCTGCATGATCGGACCCACCCTTCATGTCCGACGCGTCTTTGACCTTGTGCTCTCCGCTGCTGCAGCCGAGAGATGTCGCGCAAACCGCCAAAATTACGGCCACGCCAAATCGTTCGAGTAGGTAGGTCATAGGCAGCACACTCCGCTTCGGAATAGCCTCGCAAGAATCTCGCCCGACGAAATTCCAGCATTCTTGTGGTGAAACTTGCGCAATCCGGGGCAAAACCCTGGTCCATGAAGGCTCAATCCGAGGGTTCATCCCCGCACCGTGCGGACGAGCGCCCGCACACGCCGCGCGACGACCGCGAGAGCCTCATCGGTCGCACCACTCCTGCTTCGCGACCGTAGGATCGAGCGCGCCGTATTTGTCGAGGAGCCCGCGCAGATGACGCACGGCAGCCGGCGGCGCATCCATCGAATCGACGACGCGATCGATTCTCTCGACCTCGGCGAGCGTCTGCGCGCGTGTCATCGTCTCGAAGGACGGGACCCGCATCCCGAGCGCGGCGTAGCCTCGACGCAAGGTCTCGGGGTTCTCTTGGTCCTTTGGGAAGTGGTTGGCGATCGACCGGAAGTGATTCAGCCGGAGGAGGTGTTCTGCCTTTGTCTTCGCGCTCGCTCGCTCGGCCTCGGTCGCGTTCGGATGCGTCGACATCGCGCGGTACGTCCGGTAGTCGGAGACGGACCGACCGTCCGACGGAGCTCGACCCGTCCACACCGCCGTGAAGCGCGCGTCCGCCCGAGGTGACTCGACCCGCAGGCTCTCGATCGTTCGCCGGGAGACATAGGAATTCGATGCGCTCCACGTGACCACGTTCGCCTTGAGCTGATCGGGTGACGCCTTCAGGTCAGCGCGCCGGCCGAGCGTCGCCGCTGACCACGCGCGGAGATGCGAGCCCGCCGGCGACGGCGCCGCGCCGTCGTACGCCCATACCGTCTTCAGGTTCGGGAATACGTCGCTCCAGCTCGCGCGGTCGAGGCCTGCGTTACCTGCGCTCGAACACGCCGCCACGTGAAGGTCTTCGATCCGAGCAGCGGCGCGCGGCATCGCTCGGGCAAGGGCGCGGACGTGTTCGAGCGATAGCCCTTTCTCTCCACCCCAGAGCTCGACCCCGTCGCCGCTATGTCCGGAGATCACCATGCGCGAGGGGATCGGGCCGCCGTTCTCTGCCCTCGCCCAGACGACGGCGACCGCCGCGATGTTGGCTCGCGTCGCCCCGAGTCGCGGATCGCCGAGCAGCGCCTCGACCTTGCTCGCACATTCAGGAGAGAGATGGAGCGTCGCGACGAACGCGCGCCGATCGGCCTCCGCATAGAGATCGTAGTCGCGCCCTCCGTGGCTGATCTTCTCGCCTGGCCTCGTCGGCACGACCTCGACCTGGCCGGCGCCAGAGCGCAGGGCCTTGATCTCCGACTCGGTGCTCGGGTCGTTGAGCCCGCAGTAGAGGACGTCGTCGTTGGACGGCCCTCGCTCCTTCGAGGCGGCGGCCGCCTCGCGAAGCGTCTCCGCGATGAACGCGTCGACCGCCCTTTGGGGTGTGAGGCGCTGGGCGCTCCGACCTCGGGCCGCGCGCTCGGCCATCGAGCGTTCATCAACGCGCCCCAGCGGGGCAGCGGTGTCTACTTCGTTGTCGTCACGTGAGCGGCGGTAGCCATCGACGGGTTGGACCATGCGCGGGCATCGGCCGCGCGTAGAGAAGCGTTGCGTGATTTCTCACGCGGGTTCTCACGCCTGGATTTCAGGCCCGGGCAGTGTTGCGCGGGATCGAGGCTTTGGCGGTCTTTTTGCGGTCGAAGATGCGCACGCGGCGGATGAGGAGGTCGAGCAAGTAGACGGCCAGGGCGGCGCCGATGAAGCGCGACCAGAGGTCCTGGTGGTACTTGATCGATTCGCCGGCGGGGTCGAACACGTCTTTCGCGCTTGGGTCCATCCGGCCACCGGTGACGAGCGCGGTGCGCGACATCGTGACGAGGTCGGGCGCGAGCGCGAGGTACTCGCGCGGATACGGATTGGTGACGTGGCCGAAGCTCTCGGCGACCTGCACGCTCTTCTGGCCGCCCTTGCCGTCGTCGACGCCCTTCTCGAGGCTCGCGTGGAGGAGGAAGGAGCCGAAGCGCTCGAGCGGGAAGTCGGACTCGTAGCGGCCCGGCGCGGTCTGGCGCATCGGGATCTTCTTCGTCTCGCCGTTCGGCTGAGGACCCGTGACGGTGAGCTTCGCGTCGAGGCCGTTCTGGAAGCGATCGTCGCCGCCGATCGCGTCGATCGAGGCTTTGACGTGGCCCGTCGCGGGATCGATCGAGCACGCCATGTCGTACTGCTGGCGCTTCTTCTGGCGCATGTGCTCGCGGACGAGCTGACCCCAGAACTGGCCGTAGCCCGGCCAGCGTAGCCACTCGACGGCCCAGAGGTTCTTCACGTCGCTCGTCCACGCGAGCGACCAACCGAGGCCCACGTGCCAGCGCGCGAGGATCGGCTCGGCGACCTCGCTCTGGAGGATCTCTTGCGCCGGCGGCGGCTTCATCTTCGTCGCGACGTAGCCATGGAGGAACGGCGCGCTGTTCATGTCGACGCCGCGGAGGAAGTCCGCCGGGGAGACGACCTTCGGCTGGAAGTACTCCTCGACGGCTGCGTTGCGGCTGACCATCTCGGTCTCGCGCGTGAAGACACGCGGGAGCTGCTGCGGGTCCATGACCTTGTAGAGGCGACCGCCGCCGATGTCGCTGATCATGCGGAGGAGGCCTTCGTCGATGCCGCTGCCGAGACCGACGGACGTGACGGTGATGCCTTCGGCGCTCATCGCCTGGACGAGGTCGCGGATGCCGTTGTGCGAGGCCTGGCCGTCGGTGAGGAGGATGACGTGCTTGCGGCGCGCGCGTGTCGACGTGAGCGACTGGTACGCGGCGTCGAGCGCGCTGAAGATCTCCGTACCGCCGCCTGCCTGAATGCGCGCGATGTCGTTTTGGATGCGCGCGCGATGCTTCGCGGCTGTCATGCGGACGACGCGCGTGGGCGCAGAGTCGAACGCGATGACCTCGATGAGGTCGTCCGACGAGAGCGTGTCGGCGGTCGCCTTCGCGGCGGCCTTCGCCATCTCCATCGGGAGCCCGCTCATCGATCCGGAGCGGTCGAGCACGAGGACCATCGCGACCTGCGGCTCGTCGCGCTTCTTCTCCGAGTCCATGCGGACAGGCAAAATGCGCTCGATCGTCGTGTGGTACCAGCCGCCGAGGCCGAAGCCCGCCTCGCCACCGGCGAAGAGGAATCCGCCGCCGAGGTCACGGACGTAGCTCTCGATCGCGTCTTGTTGCGTGAGCGAGACCGCCTCCGCCGGCGCGTCGGAGAGGATGACGAAGTCGTAGCGTTCGAGCTCGCGGATCGACGACGGGATCTCGCGAGGCGCGCGGACGTCGACGTCGAACTCCTGCGCCGAGAGCGCCGACGCGAGGTAGCTCGCGCGCGCGGTGTTTCCTTCGGCGTAGAGGACCGACGGACGACCTGGCACGGCGACCGACACGGCGAAGCGGTTGTTCTCCTTGAAGCGGTCCTCGGGGATGTCTTGCAGATCGAGCGCGTAGGTGACCTCACCCGCGACGCGGACGACGCTCTTGAACGTGACGTCGTTGTCGCCCGGCTTCAGATCGAGATCGCGAATTCCGTCGAGGCCGTTGATCGCTTCGCCCTGCTTCAGGGTCGCGCGGACCTTCTGCGGTCGCGAGCTGAAGATGTTCGCGTGGAGGTTGAACGGCTCGCCGACACGCACCTTCTCCGGCAGGCGAAGGTCGCGGAGCGCCACCTCACCCGGCACCGGCCGGTGGTAGGGCACGGTGAAGATCTTCACGCCGAACTCACGTGCGCGGTTGGCCTCGGCGAGGATGTCGCCGTCGGTCTGCACGCCGTCCGACAAGATGACCGCTCGTCGCAGATAGCCCGACGGATAGAGGCCGTACGCGAGCTGCATCGCGCTCGAGATGTCCGTCGCGGCGCCGAGGCCCGTGCGTCCCTTCGCGGGCGTGCCGTCTTTTCCGGGCTGCGGAGGCAGGTCGTGACGTTCGAGCTTCGGCGCCTCCTTCGCGTCATCGGCCATCGCGACGACGCGTGGGCGCTTGGCGAACGTGATGACGCGGACGATCGCGTCCTCGGGCTTGTCTTTGAGCCCCTTCGTGATCTCCGCGCGCGCGTCTTCGATCGCCGCGTCCGGCACGGACTCGGATACGTCGACGAGATACACCGTCGCGACCTTCTGGGTCGTCGCCGTTCGTGCGAGACGTGAGAGGCCGAGCGCGAGCAGCGCGACGAACGCGATGCGCAGCACCACCGACAGGATGCGTTGCGGCAGCGGCAGGTCCGCCAGGCTTCGCCCGATCATCCAGAAGAAGAACGGCGTGAGCAGCGCGAGGCCGAGCATCTTCGGCGAGAGGAGCTCGTAATCGGTGCCGTGACGCGCGAACGTGATCGTCGCCTTGGACGCGTTCAGCACCTCACGCCAATAGATCCACACGCCGGCGAGCCCGACGATCCCACCCGCCACCGCGAACGAGATCTTGGCCTTCTCCACCTGCTTCTTCGCGCGGATCTGCAGCACGAGATCGATGAGCGATCGAGCGATGACGTAGACGCAGCCCGCCGCGATGCCACCCGTGAGGAGGAGATCCGCGCGCTGCGAGAGGAACGCCCACACGAGGCCGTGCGTGATCTTGTTCGAGACGAAGATGCCGATCGCGACGAGCGCGAGGACCGCAGCGCCGACTCCAAGCTTGCGGGGAGTCATACCGTGATCCTCCGGTGGTACGTGATCCACTCGATCGCCGTCAGCAAGATCGCTGCGATGAGGAGGTAGATCCAAATCTCACGACGCACGCCGATCTGGAAGCCCGACAGCGTGCCGGCCTTCTTGCCGTCGACGACGAGCTCCTTGGCGGCTTCGATCGAGCTCTCCTCCGCGTCGAGGAGGTTCGCCGCGAACGCCGCGGTGGTGGTGTTCGCTGCGGGTTGAAGCGGCGCTCCCGCTCCCGCAGGAGCTCCTGGCTCGGGCGTCAGAGGCACGTCGAGGCCCTTCGTCGGATCCACGCCCTCGGCCCCCGCGAGCTCGTAGAAGCCGGCGTTCTCTCCGAGATACACCGCGCGCCCTTCGTGCACCGGGACGAGCACCTCGTTGCCGGCCGGTGTCTTCAGCTTCGCCTGCCCCGTCTGCGTGACGACGGGCACGCGCCACACGTCACCGGTGCGGAAGCTCGAGATGTACTGCGAGTCTTCGTCGGTGAAGAAGTTGACGCTGTTCAGGAGGAGGAGCGGCCATGCCACGCGCAGCGGGAGGTCGCTGTCACGCGGATCGAAGCCGATCGCGACGAATTTGTACCCGCCGCGCTGCCCCGTCACGAGGATCGGTCCCTCGGCGCTCGTGCCCACCGCCTTGTCGCCAGGCTGAGGAACGAGCTTGTGACCGCGCGCGATGTTCACGTCGTCGAGCGCCGTCCAGCGCACGATCGGATGCTTGCGTTCGATCTTGTCGAAGCCGGGGTTCTTGATCTCGCCTTCCACCTTCACCGGCGAGCCCGGTCCGCGCGGGTCGAGGTAGATCGCGTGCGCGCGCGGCGGATCCGCAGGCGTCGCGCCGTCGAAGATGATGACGTCTTGCTTCTGCCCGCTCGGCGCGACCTTCTCGGCGTAGTCACGCGGCGACACGAGCTGCACGTCGAGGTACTCGTCGAGCAAGAGCGCCGCCTCGAGGTACGTGTTGCCCGTCGTGACGACGAGCACCTTCGCGCGCCGGCGCTCCGGCAAGAGCGCGAACGCGTGATCGTCCGCCGGCAGCTCGTCCTTGCTGTTCAAGAGCGGCGCGAGCGACGCCTCGAGCGCGCGGCTCGCGCCCGACAAGTTCGGGTAGAAGCGAGGGAGCCTCTCGCCAGGCTTCAGCCGGAGCTTCGTCAAGTCGACGAGCTGGCCCTTGTCCTTGCCGTTGCCCGGCTTCGGGTCGGCGAAGAGCGACAGCTCGACGTCCTCCGTCTCAGGCCCCGTGTTCGTGACCTCGAGCATGACCTCGTAGCGACTCTTGTCGAGCGGATACCGGCGCACGGAGAACGCCGTGATCCCGACGTTGCGAACGCCACGTCCGATCGGCAAATACGTGAGCTTGATGTCGTCGCCGAGGTGCACCTTGCCCGCCGAGTCGACGGCCTCGCCAAGTCGCCCATCGGACACGACGACGATCTCGGCGTTCTCGACGCCACGGAGCGAGTCGGTCGCGAACCTCAGCGCACGGGGAAAATCCGCCCGTGCGTCGGTCGCCTTGATCGAGTCGAGCGCACGTTCGAGCTCGCTCGTATCGGAGCTCGTCGGACCGAGCGGCGTGACCGCCGCGTCCATCTGCGCGATGAGCATGCGATCGGATCCGCCGAGCCCGCGGATCACCTTCTTCACTTCCTCTTTCGCCGCCTCGAGCCGGTTCTTCGCCGGCGCCACGTCCGTCGCCTGCATCGACGCGCTCGCGTCCACGATCACGACGAGGTTACGCCCCTTGATGAGCGTCGCCGCCGCGCGCGGATCACCGAGCGCAAACGCCAACAGCGCGAGCAGCGCGAGCTGAACGAGCAGCGAAAGCAGCCGCTTCAGCCGCGAAAAGAGGCTCGTCGCCTCCTTGTCGCGAAGAATCTTCTCCCACAGCTTCGAGAACGGCACCGCCACCGTGCGCCGCCGAAGCTTCAAGATGTAAAGCGCCGTCGCAAAGACAGCCGCCGCCCCAAAAATGGCCGCCAGCTGCGCGAACGAAAGCCCCGCGAGGATCATGCCGCCACGCCCTCTTTCAAGCAGAGGTCGAATTCACGCAACCTCTGGCTTCCCACAGCCGATGGACAACCATGACCACCTTCGACAACCCATGGTTGTTGAGCGAACGAGTCGTTGGCGCATTCATTCAAGTGCATCGCCAGCTCGGCCCCGGATTGCTCGAGTCGGCGTACGAAGCCTGTCTCGCTGAGGAGCTCCGATTCCTGAATGTCCCCTTCGAGCGTCAGGTCCCCATCCACCTCACCTACCGCGGCACAGACATCCTCTGCGGCTACAGGGCAGACTTCGTCATCCAGGACGAGCTCCTGGTCGAGCTGAAGGTCGTGGAAAGGCTCGATCCCATTCATGTGGCCCAAACGCTGACGTACCTGAAGCTGACGAAATTGAACGTCGCGCTTCTCGTCAACTTCAACGCCCTCACCATCCAAGCGGGGCTCCGACGCCTCACACGACGCGATCGACGACGTGATGAAGTGAACGTGCGATGAGCCTTCTTTGCTCTCGATGACCTGGTGTTTCGATGATGCAACGGGCGTCGCGGTCGAGAGAAATTCACGGGGAGACAGGAAGACAGGGAGGGAATTTTCTATTCTCTCGCTGGCGCTGCTTCGAGGTTCGCTTCTCTCATCCCACCCGCCGGAAAGGTTCACAGGGAGACAGGAAGACAGGGAGGACGGAGAGCGCAGACATCTCTGCCTTTTCAACAAGGCAAA
>JBGAFW010000119.1:0-25454 GCA_044227045.1 Labilithrix sp. | reverse complement strand
GCGCGATCGCAGCCAGGCGGGCTGAATCACAGCCGCCGAGAACAAGATGACGACCGCGATGATGGCGATGATGGGCAAGGTCTCGGAGAGCGGAAAGACGGGCCACATCGTCAGAGCACCCCTTGGTCGGGGCGCTGCGAAGGACGGCGCGATCGGGTGGCGGCCGACTCGATCTCGGCGGCGAGCACGGCGTCGGCATGCTCTTCGGTCGCCGAGTGACGAAGCCTCCGCGCCGCGAAGACGAGCCCGCCGACCGCGAACGCAAAGAGAACCCCTACGCTGAGCGCGCTGCCTTTGGCGCGCGCGCGGGCATCGACGATCTGTCCGTGCAGGCCGCCCGCCGCGCGCAGATCGTCGCCGCGGAGGAAGATCGGGCTCGTGGTCACCTTGGCCTTCGTCTCCGTCAGCCGGCGCGCTTCTTCACGCGCGCCGTGGCTGATCGCACGAGGCGCGACGTAGCCGACGTGCTTCTCGAGCGTCCCGGCCTTCGCGTCGACGACCGGCTCGATCCGTGCGTCGCTCGACCCGCCTGCGAGGGACGTCTCGATGATCTGCACGGCGCTGCTCGCCGCCACGGGCACGCCGAGAGGTACGACCTCTGCGCCCTTCGTGCTGGCGAGCGGCTGGACGAAGGACACCGCGATCGTTCGGTCCCGAATCGCCTGCGGAGGAACGCAGATGCCGGTGACGCGCCCCGAGTCGTCGCGCGCGGCGGTGATGTGCTGCGCCTCCGACTCGGCGGAGAGCGCCTCTTCCTTCTCGAGGGGAAGCGCGAACGCGATCGAGCCGCCGTGAAAGTCGAAGGATGCGTCGACCTCGACGACGAAGCGGGTGTCCCAGGCAAGCGTCATGTCGCCTCTGCTATCGCTCGTCGAGGGTCGAACGTGACGCGCGGTCGTGATCGCGCCCGCGATCGGGATGTTCGAGGCGGGAGACAGCGTGCAGATCCCCTGCGGTGAGGTGGGCTCGGCGGCCTGGGCCGGAGCCTCCAGCGCAAAGACACCCACGAGGAAGAGAACGGCGGCTGCGCTCCGAAGATGGGCGCGCAAAAACGTCGAGAGGCTCATGCTTGGCACCTGTCCTTCGTGATCAGTGGGCCAGGTGGTCGATGCCGCCGCTGAAGGGCGTGCGCTCGGGGAAGATCGGCGCCGCGATCGACGCGAGCTGGATCAAGGTGAGGAGCTGCATCCCGAGCGTGACGACGACAGGGATCAGCACGGCGAGCTTCGACGTCCCGGCGGGGAGCCGCCGCATCGTGCCGCGGATGAACATCACCGTCCCGGTGAAGAGGGCGAGGAGCGCCGATCCGATCCCGAGCATCGGCCCGGCCCAGGCGCTCGAGTGGTAGTAGAGCGCGACGAGCGGCGCGAGGACGGCGAGCACCAACGTCCCGCCGAACACGGCGCCGGAGTAGCCGAGCGCGAGGTCGCTCCCCTTGATCGGCGTGCCGCTGAGCCGCCACGCGAGGAGCCCTGCCGGCGCCGCGAACGCGCACGAGAGGAGGACGACCATCGGGACTTTGTAGAGATTGGCCAGCGCGAGGCCGGTGGCCTGGCTTCCTGCCGCGAGCCCCCACATCGCGGCGAAGACGAGCGAGGCGAGGAGAGCGAAGACGACGAGCTGCAGCCGTCGGGACTGACCGCTATCGACGGATGGGATGGGGCGGCCGCATGCGATGTCGAGGAGCGTGACGAAGGTTGTCATGCTCCCATCATGAACAGCTCAGTTGGATTCGTTTGACGGTTCCGATGGACTGCTCTTGAGGTCGCTGTGAATCGGTGATGAATGCGTCGCGGATGGGGATGCGGGCGTCGCGGCGGGGAGCAAGACGCGAAAGAGCGCTCCTTCGCCGGGCGTCGACGCGGCCGACACCGAGCCATCGTGCGCCTCGGCCACCGCCTTCACGAGCGCGAGACCTAGGCCGCTTCCTTTCGGGCGCGCGTCGCTCTTCATCGCGCGCTTCGTGAAGAAGCGATCGAACACGTGGGGAAGATCCTCGGCCGCGATCCCAGGGCCGCTGTCGGAGACCTCGATCGCGATCATGCCTTGCGCCGCGTTGGACGAGGCCTCCATCGGAGCGCGGCTCACCCTGACGCGCACCGCGCCGCCTTCTCCTGCAAACGACGCCGCGTTGTCGACGAGGTTACGGAGGAGCGAGTCGAGGCGCGTCGAGACGCCGTGCACGATCGCGGGCGCGTCGTCCGGCACGTCGACCACGGCTTCGATCGTGACGCCCGGGAACGACGACTCGATCGATCCGACGATGCCGCGTGCGAGCGCGCCGACGTCCACGTCCGAGCGCGCCTCCTTGGGCATGCCCGCCTCGGCCCGGGCGAGCTCGAGGAACTGCGAGACGAGCGCGTCGAGGCGCCCGCTCGAGTCGGCGAGGATCTTCGACAGCCGCGCCGCGCGCTTCTCGTCGACGCCGCCCTTCTCGAGCGACTCTGCGCACGCGCGAATGGCGGCGACGGGGTTCTTGAACTCGTGGACGAGGTCGGCGACGAACGCCTCGTTGGCCTTCCGGCGGTCGTCGAGCGCCCCGAGCAAATCGTTGAAGGCGACGGCGAGGTCGCGCACCTCGTCGCCGCCGCGAAGGTCGATGTCTGCGCGAGGGTTGGCGCTCTTGGCCTTCTCGAGCACGCGCGCACGCAGCCATTCGATCGGCCTCACCATGCGTCGGCCCATCCACCAAGAGAAGAACAACGCAAACGGGAGCATCACGACCGACAGCCGCGCGAGGTGGTAGCGAAGGTCGTAGAGCGCACGCACGGCGCGTCGTGACGACTCCTGCGCGTAGATGACGTGCGGGCGGCCATCGATCACCACCGCGCGTGCCGCATGGCACAAGAGGAGCTTTCCCGCGGGCGAGGTCCGGCATCCGGTCTCGACCGTGCCATCGCCGGGAGGTGGCGGCGCGCTCGATCGAAAGGCGGTCGAGACCGGCGCCGAGCCGAACGTGTCGTTCGATCGATCCTTCACGAAGGGATAGCGATGTGCTGTGCCTTCGGGCAGCACGTTCGGTGGCGCGGCCGAAGAAGACGGCGGCGTCCACCCGGTGACCTTCACCACCTCGGGGCGCTTCGTGACGGGGCCGAGCGTCTCGTCGAGCTCGCGAAGCGTCGGCGCGCCGTCGGGACCGAAGAAGAGCGTGCCCACCTGGTGGACGAGATCGGTCCCGCGATCGGCGTCGGCGTCGTAGACCGACGTCCCGTCTTCACGGACCACGCGGATGCGCGTGCCCCAGCGCGAGGCGATGTCGTTGAGCTTCGCCTCAACCTCCTTCTCGTTGCTCGTGTTGGTGAGGATCGCGGCGGCCTCTTCCGTCGAGATCTTCGTCTCCCACTGGAGCTTGCCGCCGATGTCACGCTCCATGAGGCTCCAGCCCACGACGATGAGCTGCGGGAGCACGAGCATCGCGAGCACCATCAGCACCGCGTTCGTGCGGAGCGACGGCCGAATGTGCGAAGGTGGCCTCTTGTTGCGATCGAGCTCGCGCTCGCGCTCGGCGGCGACCCGGCGCGTCAGCGCGGAGAGGATGTCGCGCGGGCTCAATCGTCCTTCCAGCGATACCCCGCGCCGATCACCGTCTCGATGCGATCGAACGTAGCGTCGACGGCTTCGAGCTTCCGGCGCAGGCGACGGATGTACGTGTCGATGATTCGCTCGGCGACGACGGAGTCGTCCCCGCGCACGATCTCGAGCAGGCGATCGCGCGAGAGCACGATGCCGGCGCGGCTCGCGAGCGCCTCGAGCAGGCGGAACTCGGTGACGGTGACGACGATCGCCGACTTCGCGTAGCGAACCTCGAGCCGCTCCGGGAAGAGCTCGAGCGCGCCCTTCGTCGTCGGCCTCTCGAGCTCCGAAGACTTACGACGTGACTCGCGTCGAAGCAGCGAAGAGACGCGCGCGAGGAGCACCCGCGTGCTGAACGGCTTGGCGACGTAGTCGTCGGCGCCGAGCTCGAGGCCGAGCGCCTCGTCGATCTCGTTGTCGCGCGACGTGAGCAGCACGAGCGGGACGCCGTCACCAGAGTCACGCAGCTTTCGGCAGAGCGAGAGGCCGTCGAGGCCGGGCATGTTGACGTCGCTCACGACGGCGTCGGGACGATCGGCGCGAATGCGGTCGAGGCCACGCGTGCCGTCGGGCGCGGTCAGCACCTCATGACCGGCATCTTCGAACGCGAGAGAGAGCGCGTCGAGGAGCGACGCGTCGTCGTCGATGAGGAGGATGCGAGCCACGTGCGGAGAGGGGGCGGTGGGGAAGGAGGGGTTGCGCAGGGGTTTGCGCGTCGAAGGAGGGACCGGGGAGGATGGTAGCGCGAGCATTCTGGCTCCATAGGGATCCACGAGCAGATGAAGACCCGCTGAGCACCGCGTGAAACGCGCATGAATCGGAGAATTTCGCCGTGAAACGCCGTGGCACACCATGTGCGTGTAGGTGCGCATGGCATCGTTTCGGTCTCTCTTCGCGTTGGGCGCGCTCTCGCTTGGACTGCTCGCCGCAGGTTGCTCGGACGCCGGCAGCGAGGACAACCCCGCGAGCGAAGACGACGACTACACGCGCCGTGGGAAGCTACAGCTGCTCGTGACCGTCGACTGGGAGGGGCGTGACCTTCGCGAGGAGAACCTCCGCGCGATGCAGAACCTCCACGCCCATTTTCCGCAGGTGAAGATCGTTC
Organism: Labilithrix sp.; assembly: GCA_044227045.1. Taxonomy (GTDB): domain Bacteria; phylum Myxococcota_A; class Polyangia; order Polyangiales; family Polyangiaceae; genus Labilithrix. The sequence goes on along the minus strand of JBGAFW010000119.1, from coordinate 20,776 downwards.
ACTTCCTCAACGCGGCGTACTTCACCAAGTCCGGCGCCGACGCGACGTATGCGAAGACGCGTATCGCGAGCGCGATCGCCGACGGGGACGAGAAGGGACTCCACATTCACGGATGGAAGCGCCTCTTCGAGGCGTCGGGCGTCACCTTCAAGAGCTCGCCCACGTTCTGGGGCACCTCGCTTCGTCCGAACGAGTGCATCGACGACTGCGGGCACGAGGTGCCGATCAGCCTCTACAGCACGAGCGAGCTCCGCAAGGTCGTGAAGTTCAGCCTCGACAAGCTCGAGGCGCAGGGCTTCGGCCGCGCGAAGAGTTTCCGTTGCGGCGGGTGGATGGCGAAGCCCGAGGTGCGTGAGGCGATCGCCGCTGAGGGGCTCCTCTACGAAGAGTCGGCCGTCCCGACAGCCTTCCTCCAACCGAAGCTCGCCACCGTGCCGGTCTACGGATGGCTAAGTGAGCTCTGGCAAGGCACGACCGAGACGTCGCAGCCGTACAAGATCCCGACAGCCGCTGGTGAGCTCACCGAGATCCCCGACAACGGCGCGCTCGCTGACTACGTGAGCGCCGACCAGATGTACGGAACGTGGCAGGCGAACAAGGCGGCCTTCCTCGCCGGCAACAAGAAGAAGAACGTCGTCGTCTCGATCGGCTTCCACCACGAGACCGCGGCGATTTACCTCCCGCAGCTCGAGGCCGCGCTGACGCGGATCTACGCCAACGCCAAAGACGAGAAGCTCCCGCTCGAGAGCGTCACGACCGCGCAGGTCGTGGCAGGCCAACGCTGAGCCAAGCGCCGCGAGAGCTGGCTTGTCGAGTGACCAGCGCCGCGCTCGCGGCGAGAGCGTCGCGGAGAAGAGCACCTGAGGCACGTGACGGTGTAGACTCGTCATCATGCGGTCTCTTGCGCTCCGCGTCGCGTACGTGGTCGTGCTGGGGGGGAGCGCGGCGTGTGGAATCAGTGTCGTGGGTCAACGTCGCGACGACGCAGTCGCGTCGAGCGACGGAGGTGCCTCTGGCGATGCGTCCTCGCTGACCGACGGAGCTTCGCCCGTCGACTCGGGATCGATCCTCGACGACGCCGGCGTGTCGGCCTGCGACGCGGGGCCAGGCAACACCGAGGTCATCGTCGCGATCCTTCCGCGAAGCGACGCTGGCGCGTGTCCCGCGGGCAGCACCGAGACCGCGCTCCACTCGAACGCGCAGGCCACGAACGGCGCGTGCACATGCACCGCGTGCACGCCGACGAAGAACCCGTCGTGCGGCGGCAATGGACTTCAGCTCGACTACGGCCTCTCCTCGAGCTGCAACAACGGCCCGCTCACGTTCAACGTCACCGACGGCGCGTGCACGGACTTCAACCAGGGCACCTTCACCGTCACCGACTACCATGGCTGGAGCGCGCGCACGCCGCAGCCTGGCACGTGCACCGCGACGAGCACGGCCAATCCGAGCAAGGTCACCACCACGACAACCCGAGCGTGCATCCCGACGACGACCGACGCCGTGTGCGCAGCGACGTCGGCGGGCGAGCGCCTCTGCGTCCACGCCGGCAGCACGAACACGTGCACGAGCCCGACGTTCTCCGTGCCGATGCTCTTCGGTGACGGCCCCGCGATCCAGTGCGCGCCGTGCGGCTGCTCGCTCACCTCCACGAAGTGCACGATCGAGTACCACCCGAGCGCCGCGTGCAACGAGCCGCGCTACGTCGCGGCAGCCGACAACGTCTGCACGCGCACGAACAACGCGTCGGGCATCAACCACTTCAAGATCTACGCGGCTGCTCCGGTATGCACCGCGACGCCTGGCGCGCCGACCGTCGGCGTCTCGAATTCACGCATGCTCTGCTGTACGCCCTGAGCGCGGGCAAGAGAGGCGCGGGTGGCCGAGGCGAAAATGAAAAGAGGCCGGAAGCTCAGTGCTTCTTGCCCTTCTTCTTCTTGCCGCCGCTGGCCTTCGCCTCGGCCTTCTCGTGCGTGCTCGGCGACGCGAGCACGAGCTCGAGGGTGTCGCCGTGCGCGCGGACGAGGTAGTTCGGCACGCCGTCCTTGAACGTGACGTTGAACTCGGCGCCGCCCGCCTCGTTCGAGACCTGGACGTCGGCGAAGCGCGGATCCTTGCCGGCGAGGGTGTTCGTCGGATCCATCGACTTGCGGTTCGGCGTCACGATCGTGAAGCCCGTCGGCTGCGTCGCGCCCTGGATGCCGTCGATGTTGCCGTCCATCTTGATCTTGATGACGTTCGGGTGCGCGCCGACCGGACCGTTCGTGAACGGGATCGGCTTGCCACCCTTGTGTCCCGGCGCGCTTCCGCCGTTCATCGCGGCGGCCGCTGCGGCGAGCGGATCGTTCGGCGGAGCGAGCGGCTTGCCCGCGCCCGGCTGAGCGTTCGCGGCGCCAGGTGCACCGGCTCCCGGCGCGCTCGACGTCTGCGCCGTCCCGCTCGCGTCGCCCGGAGGTGCGCTCGCGAGCTGCGGTCCAGCGGCGGGCTTCCTCATCGCGAAGAAGACGAGGATGAGCGCGATGCCGACGGTGCTCGCGATCGCGACGCGCTTCTTCGTGATCTTGGACGCGATCCCAGAGGCCTTCTTGCCCTGGTTTTCGCCTGCGTTCGCGCCGCTCTGTTCGTCTTCGAAGGCGCGGAGGTGACCATCGGGTGCGCTGCCGCGAACGACCTTGCGGCCCGACGCATGAAGTCCGCCACCCGGCGCGGGCGCTGTCGTGCGGCGCATCGGGATCTCGACGTCGTCGCCGGTGCCGCGACCGCGACGCGCCTTGGCGGCGAGGAGGGCAGCCGTGATCTTCGCGCGCTTGGCCCATGCGAGGAGGGCCGGCGTCACCTTCGCGGCGTTGCGTGCGAACGCGCTCTTCAGCTTGTTCGACTCTTCGTCGACGTCCTCTTCGTGGTTCGTCTTCACCTCGACGGCGGGCGCCTCGTGCTCGCCGCTCGGCGTGCCGTGCGCGGACGGACCGGGGACGATCGCGTCGTCGTGCTCGTGCGAAGCGTGCTGCTCGTCCTCGTGCTGCGGATCCTCGTCGACGGGGACCTCTTGGTGCGCGTGCTGCTGATCGTGATGCGAGGGAGCATGACGAATGGCCATCGCGCGTCCGTCCGTGTCGTCGTAGCGGAGCGAGACGACGAGCTGCGGGATGCGCGACTCGCCGTTCACCTCGACCTCGACGCGATCGATCAACGCGGGCCGGCGGTTGCCGGAGGACGCGTCTTCGAGCTCGAGCGGCTTGCCCATCTGGAGGAAGCCAAGCTCGCTGTACGCCGTCACGCCGGTCTCGGCTTGCGCCTTGATCCGTGCGCGCATCGGCGAGGCGAGGCCTTCGATGTGCAAGCGCACCTTGCGGCCGTGCGGATCCGCCATCGCGATCTGACCGTCTTCGGCCATCCCGAGGATGCGTTGCAGCGCGACGGTGCTCTGACCGTCGAGGTTGGTGAAGCGAATACCAAACTCGCCTCCGTCGCCCATGTCGTCCTTCCAGAGGACCTCACCGGCGGCGACGACGCTCATGCCTTGCCCGGCATCGAAGCGACACATCACCGGCTGACCAACCTCCGGCAGGTACGCCGTGCGAAGCGACATGCCCTCCTCGGACAGGTTGACCGCCTGTGCTTCGAATGACGGTCCAAGCGCTCCCCCGACTTCGACCATCGCATCGAACGGCATGCGCGCTGTTCCAGGCGCTCGGCGATCATGTGCACTATTCATGGACTCTTCCTCCGACCGAACCGCGTACGGCGAATTGAGAAGGAGCGCCTGCGCATCGCACCGAGGGAAATCGATCATCGATCTCACGGGCGCAGCGCGAAGCAGATCTCGCTTCCGCTTCATCACGTAGAAAGGAATCGAAGATCGGGCCAAGTTTCGGACGAGCGATTGTTCTCGTGCGATGTCAGGCAGTAAGAAGCGATTCCTTAAGTCCGCTTCTCATCGCGCAAGCCAACGGTTGCGCTCGCAGCAGCACGCCGCTACGAAGCCCGCATGAACAAGACCCTTCTTTTCTCCGCCCTCGTCGCCGGTGCATGCCTCGTCGCCTGTGGTGAGAGCAAGCCCGCGAGCGATCCCAGCACCACGCAGACGACGGGCACGTCGCCCGCGGCGCCCACGAACGGCACGGGCGATCCGACGACGCCTGCGGCCGCTACGCCCGCGACCACACCTGCGACGCCCGCGACGCCTGCGACGCCTGCGACGCCCGCCACCGGCGACAAGACGTGCAAGTCGCCCGAGGCTCCCGCGACGCCGCCGAAGGATCTCGCCACCTGCAAGACGGGCTGCGAGAAGCTCGACGACAAGGCGCCCGAAGGCACCCGCTGCGTGCCGCCGCGTACGCAGTGCAAGATGAACTGCGACCAGCAGTTCAAGAAGTAAGCGCTACACGCCCGCGTAGACAGGCAAGCGCGTCGCGACGCGCTTGCCTTCGCGCGTCTCCTCGATGCGGGGCTCGGCGAGCACGGGCAGATCGAACGCGCGGATCGGGCGCGCGGCGAGCGCCTTGCGGTAGGCGAGATGACGGCGGCGCGTCGCCTCGACGAGCGGACGCCACACCGCGTGGACGAGCCGCTTCTCGATGAGCTTCGGCCAGAGGCCGTTCGATCGTTTGTAGAGGTAGCTCATGCCGAGATACGGCACGACGGCGTGGAGATCCTCCGGGCGCCTCCGCCAGATCGACGCGTGCGAGAAGAGACGCTCGTAGAGCCAGCTGTAGCCCGCCTCGAGCTCCTCGGGCGTCATGTGCTTCGGCTGAAACACGCAATGCGCGGTGTCGTAGCGGTCCCAGTCGCGATGAAGGATGCGCCCCTCCGCCTCCATCTGACGAAAGAGCGGCGTGCCTGGATAAGGCGTGAGGATGTGAAACGTGGCGCATTCGAGGCGGGTGTCCTCGACGAACCGCGCGAGGCGCTCGAAGGCGTCCTTGCGATCGTGATCGAAGCCCACGACGAAGCTGCCGTTCACTTGAATGCCGTTGTCGTGGAAGATCCGGATGCGTCGCGCGTAGTCCTCGGGTCGCGGCGTCTTCTTCTTCGCGTCGGAGAGGTTGTCCATCGTGAGCGACTCGAAGCCGATGAACACGCCGGTGCATCCCGCGAGCGCCATCTCGCGCACGAGGCTCGGGTCGTCGGCGACGTCGACGGTGACGGCCGCGCTCCAGATCATCTCGAGCGAGCGCAGGCGCATGCAGAGTGCACGCAAATAGTTGGGTCGTGATCCGAGGTTGTTGTCGACGAACACGGCGTACGGCTCACGTGTCTTCGTCAGCTGATCGGCGATCGCGTCGACGTCGCTCGTCTGGTACGGCATCGAGAGGCCGTCGGTCGCGAGGTAGCAGAAGCCGCATCGGTTGTGGCAGCCGCGCGTCGCGATGACGCTCGCGGTGGAGAGGAACGATTCGCGTGGGAGAATGTCGCGACGAGGCGCTGGATCCTCGCGGTACGGCTTCGTCCGAAAGCTGCCTTCGTAGCGCGGCTTCAGCTCGCCGTTCGTCACGTCGCGGAGGATCTCGCCCCAGAGCTGCACACCTTCACCGATCGCGATCGCGTCGGCGTGCGGGAGGACCTCGTCGGGGCACGAGAGCACGTGAAGGCCGCCCATCACGACCTTCGCGCCGCGCGCGCGGTACCACGCGGCGAGCTCGTACGCGCGCTTGGCGAACGTGAGGTGCACGGTGATGCCGACGACGGCCGGAAAGGGATCCGACGGCGGCGGCCCTTGCAGCAGGTTCTCGTCCCAGTACGCGATCGTCCAATCCGGCGGCGTCGACGCCGCGATCGAGGTCAGCGCGAGGGAGGGGACGAGGACGTGCTTGCCGAAGCTGGCATGCCGATCCTTTGCGTAGAAAGGATTCAGGAGAAGCGCGTGCTTTGGTCGCGGGGGCGGCGTCACCCGCGATGGATCGAGCGCCGGCGGGGCGCGCATCGGCTCAGGGAGCTCGGGACCGCTCGCGACGTGGATCGCCGTGGGGGAGGAGGGCGCGAGGCCTTTGGAGAGGGAGCGGAAGAGGGAGCGACGAGCGGCTTGTCCGAGCATGGACGTAAGACGTCACCCGCCCCGTCAAAAGTCCTCCGTTCACCTGCCGCTTGCGACCGCTCACCCACCCGAACGCGCCGGAGCTCAGTTCTCGTCGAGGAGCTGCTGCGCGCGAGCCGCGCCGATCGCCGCGGCCTCGGCGTGGTCCTCGTTCTTCGAGACCTTGCTGCCGGCGCCGGTGAAGATCACGTAGGTGACGCCCGAGTCGACGCCTCCGATCGAGGGGTTTGCGTTGATCCCGAGGCTCTTCGCCATCGCGTACGACGCCTCGCCGACGATGCTCGTCGGTCCGATGTCGCCGATGATCCCGTACTCGATCTTGCCGTTGTAGATGACCGCGCCGACCGTGCCCATCGTGATGCCGGCGTTCTTGTAGCTCCAGCGCGAGCTCACGCCCGGGACGACGATGTACGGGAGCGTCGCGGCGTCGAGCGCGTTACCCTTCGAGTCGACCGCTGCCGTTTGGCTCTGGTACGCCGCGTCCGCGGTCTTGTTGCACACCGCCGACGACTTCCCATCGCAGTCGATGTCCATGTCGGCCTTGAAGAAGACCGCGCCGGTCAGCTTGCAGATGTCGATCGTCGAGGATCCGCCGCTGTCTTTTGCGTAGGGCGCCGTGGACGCCTTCGTCGTGCACGACGCGAGCTTCGCGAGGAGCGCGTCCGCGGTGACGGGCGCTGGCGGCGCTGGCGTCGTGGGCGGCTGCGTGGGCTGAGTGGGCTCTGCAGGCGCAGTGGGAGCAGGAGCGGGATCGCCGATCGTCGCGCCGGTCGTCTCTGCCGTGGACGAGGCCGTGTGGTCGTGAGGAGCGCCGCTCGTGTTGTCCTGAGTCTGCGTCTCGGTGCTCGGCTCGGGTGCGTCGACGGACGCGCTGCACGCAGCCATGCCCACGGACGCCGCGATCATCAGCAGAGAGACGAGGGTGTGCCCACTCTTCCTCGGTGCGCGCAGCGAGTGCTCGCGACACGCCCGCGTGAGGTTGCGAACGTCTCGCGAAGGGCCACGAAGATCATCCAAACCAAGCGCTCGCGAAGGCATGAGCAAGCGCGGACGCAATCGGCAAGCCAGCGGTTTTACAAGACTTCTTTCTCGTACTTCACATACGAGCGAGCACGGAGAGGCACGCCGCCCGACGTGCACGAAGAGGTGCGCTTTGGTGCTTCAACGATCAAGGAGCGAGGACGGAGGGATCGCACGAGCCGACGCTGCACGTGGCGAAGCGAACTGTCTTCGAGGAGGCTGGTAGGAGGACAGCGGCCACGCCGTCGGGTGGTGCTGCGCCACCGCAGTAGGCATCAACGCGAACGCCAACGACGATCTCCGTCGGCGTCTCGACCACCCACAGAACCGCCGCATTCGGGCGCTGCCGGAGAACCAAGTAGGCGAGGCGTTGTTTCGTGAAGTCGACCTTGGGTGGTTCCGGCTCGCCTGGCCGCGCCGCCACCGCACCGGTGTCGATCATGTACCACGTTACCTCTAACTCCGTCGTGATGACACCACTCTGTGAGCTGTCACCCGTGGGATGCATTCGCACGGCTTGGACGGGAAGCGTCTGGCCACTCACGGGTGGGCAAGGGTCGGCTGCCTTCGGGCTGGGTTTCGCACAAGCGAGCGGCAGCGAGAGAAGCAAGAGCGCGATCTCTCGGGATCGGATCATGCGCGGAGCATACACGCGCTCGACAGGGCCGAAGCGCTGGCTAGAGCGGGATGTTCGTGTGCTTCTTGGCCGGGTTCGTGTCGCGCTTGTCCTTCAGCATCTCGAGCGAGCGGTGGAGCCGTGAGCGGAGCGTGCGCGGGTAAATCACTTCGTCGACGAACCCGAGCTCGGCGGCCTTGTACGGGTTGGCGAGCTTCTCGCGGTAGTCGGCGATGAGCTCGGCGCGCATCTTTGCCGGGTCGGCCGCCTTCGCGATCTCGTTTCGGTAGACGATGTTGACGGCGCCGTCGGGGCCCATGACGGCGATCTCGGCGCTCGGGAACGCGAGGTTCACGTCGGCGCGAATGTGCTTCGACGCCATGACGTCGTACGCGCCGCCGTAGGCCTTGCGGAGGATGACGGTGACCTTCGGCACGGTGGCCTCGGCGAACGCGAAGAGCAGCTTGGCGCCGTGCTTGATGATGCCGCCGTACTCCTGATCGGTGCCGGGGAGGAAGCCGGGGACGTCGACGAACGTGACGAGCGGGATGTTGAAGCAGTCGCAGAAGCGGACGAAGCGCGCCGCCTTCTGCGAGGCGTCGATGTCGAGGACGCCCGCGAGGATGGCAGGCTGATTCGCGACGACGCCGACCGCGCGGCCGCCGATGCGGGCGAAGCCGACGACGATGTTCGCGGCGAAGGCCTCGGCGATCTCGAACAGGTGACCATCATCGACGACCGAACGAATGACGTCCTTCACGTCGTACGGCTTGTTCGACTCGAGCGGGATCATCGTGTCGAGCTCGGGCACCTCGCGGAGCGGAGGGTCGGTCGAGGGCTTGAACGGCGGGTCTTCTTGGTTGTTCGACGGCATGAACGAGAGCAGCTCACGCACCTGCGCGATCGACGTGCGGTCGTCGGGCGCGGTGAGATGACAGACGCCGCTCTTGCTCGCGTGCGTGTGCGCGCCTCCGAGATCTTCTTTCGTGACCTCTTCGTGCGTGACCGCCTTGATCACCTCCGGGCCGGTGATGAACATGTAGCTCGTGCCCTCGACCATCAGGATGAAGTCCGTGATGGCCGGTGAGTACACGGCGCCGCCGGCGCACGGGCCCATGATCGCGCTGATCTGAGGGACGACGCCGCTCGCGAGCGTGTTGCGGAGGAAGATGTCCGCGTAGCCGGCGAGCGACTCGACGCCCTCTTGGATGCGCGCGCCGCCCGAGTCGTTGAGCCCGACAACAGGCGCGCCGACCTTCATCGCGAGATCCATCACCTTGCAGATCTTCTGGGCGTAGGCGCCGGAGAGCGAGCCGCCGAAGACGGTGAAGTCTTGTGCGAACACGAACACCTTACGGCCATCGACGAGGCCCCAGCCGGTGACGACGCCATCGCCGAGGACCTTGTGCTCCTGCATGCCGAAGTCGGTGCATCGATGGGTGACGAAGCGGTCGAGCTCCACGAACGAGCCGGGATCGAGCAGGAGGTCGATTCGCTCGCGCGCGGTGAGCTTACCGGCTTCGTGTTGCTTCTTGATGCGGTCGGCGCCTCCGCCGAGGAGCGCCTTTTGGTTGAGCGCGTCGAGGCGCTCGAGGTGAGGTGCAGGTGGGCGGCTGTTGACCGACGGCTTCGGAGCTTCGTTTTCCGACATGGTTGAGGCGACCTACATAACCCGCCCGCGGACGCAAACAAACCCTGCGAATGGGGTCGGGTCGATGACCAGCCAACCGAAGCGCGGCCGAAAACGCTTTCGGCCCCGTCGCCCGTCTAGGGATGTGGAATCTCGACCGCGAGCCTCCTATTCTGCCTGATGGCGAACCTTCCATGAACGCATCCGTGGCACCCAATCCGTATCCCGCGCCGGGTGAAATCCTCGACGACAAGTACCGCGTCGAGAAGCTCCTCGGCGAGGGCGGCATGGGCGCGGTCGCACGCGCGACGCACCTCTTGCTGCATCGCACGGTCGCGGTGAAGTTCATGAACCCGCAGTTCATGACGTTCCCGGGCGCGGTCGAGCGCTTCCTCAACGAAGGTCGCGCGAGCGGTGCGATCAAGAGCGATCACGTCGTCCCCGTGAGCGACGTCGGGTGTCTGCCGACGGGCACGCCGTACCTCGTGATGGAGTGCCTCTACGGCCTCGATCTCGCCGATCTCCTCGCGCGTGACGGGCCATCGGGGCTCCCGATCCAGCGTGCGGTGCATTTCGTCGTGCAGATCCTGCGTGGTCTTCAAGCGGCGCACGCGATCGGGATCATCCATCGCGACATGAAGCCGTCGAACTGCTTCGTCGTCACGCACGACGGCGAGGAAGACTTCGTCAAGATCCTCGACTTCGGCATCAGCAAGATCGCGCAGCCGGGCAGCGCCTCGCTCACGCAGACGAACTCGGCGCTCGGTACGCCGCTCTACATGTCACCGGAGCAAGCACGTAGCCCGCGCGACGTCGATCAACGCTCCGATCTCTATTCGGTCGGCGTCATCCTCTACGAGCTGCTCTCGGGTCACACGCCGTTCTTCTCCGAGAGCGGTGAGTTCACCGAGATCCTCTTCCAGCTCTTCACGGCAGACCCGCCGCCGATCAAGCAAACACGCCCTGATTTGCCCGATGATCTCGCCGCGATCGTGCACAAAGCACTCTCGCGTGAGGTGCCCGAGCGCTACGCCAGCGCGCTCGAGATGGCCGAGGCGCTGCTGCCGTTCGCGGGCCCGAAGACGCATGCGCTCGTCGAGCGCATGCGCACCTTCAAGGCGCCCTCGATGGAGTCGATCGTCCCGACGGAGGGCCTCCCCACGTCGATGGCGGCGTTCTCGCAGCTCCAGAAGGGCGCGGGCACCGACGTCATGGCCAACCGGCCGACGACGGACGTGCAGAAGGGACCCCCCGTCACCGAGATCCTGAACGCTCCGATCTCGCCGAACACGAAGGTCCTCGGGCCCGTGCAGCCGAAGACCGCGCTCCTTCCGAATCAGCCGCGAGGGCAAGCTCAACACGTCTCGGCGACGCCCGAGCTCTTCTCGATGCGCGCCAGGCCCGAAGATGCGCTCGGCCGAACGCAGCTCGAGATGGATCCCAAGATTATCGGATCGAGCCTGCCGCCGAAGGAGCAACCTGCCGCGCAGACCGATCTCGGCGCGTCGCGCGACACCACCGCGGCCGAGGCCGCCGCAGCGACCCAACGTCGTTCGCCGGTCGTCTGGGCGCTCCCGATCATCGCCGTCCTCGGTCTCGCGGGCGGAGCTGCCGCGTTCGTCGCGAACAGCAAGAAGACGACGGGCACGGATGCTCCACCGCAGACCGCGTCGACGGCCGTGGCCACCACGCCGACGAACGTGACGTCGCAGGTCGCGTCGACCCCGAGCACCCTCGCGTCGGCTCCGCCGTCGGCCTCCGTCTCGGCGTCGGCCTCCGCGTCGGCGTCGGCGTCGGCGAAGCCAAAGCCGGTCGGCCCGGTCCCGCACGTCCCGAGCGATCCGGCCGAGCCGGGCCTCGACGTCGGAATCAAGGGCTTGAAGCGGTAGTCCCCGCACGCCTTGCACGCGGTTTGAGCACGAAAATGAGGCGCTTGCCGGCGTGAGACGCGCGGAGGGCACGCGGAGCGCGCGCGGCTCTCAAAAGGCGCAACAAATCGCGGCAGAGCCTTCATGACAGGCTCGCTTTCCATTAGCCTGGCAGCGAGACACCTCCATGCGCTCCTCTCGCTCTCTTGCGTCAACGTCCTCGACGTTCTTGCTTTCCCATGCCGCTCGCTCGCGCTCTCGGAGCCGGCGTGCCATCGCGCTCGCGGTGACCTTGACGCTCGGTCTCCCGACCGCGATGTCGACCTGGTCGCCGACCATCGCGTACGCACAGCCGAAGAAGTCCGTCCGCGATCAGCTTCCCCTCGAAGCGCGCGGCCACTGGGACGCCGGCATCGCGCTCGCGCAGCGAAAGAACTGGGACGGCGCACGTACGAGCTTCAAGGCCGCGTGGGACATCTCGAAGAACCCGCGCGTGCTCTTCAACTGGGGCGTCGCCGAGAAGGAGCTCGGACGCTACGCCGCGGCGCTCGAGAAGTTCAAGCAGGAGCTCGCCGACGGCAAAGGGCAGCTCGCGCCCGATGAAGAGAAAGAGGTGCAGGCGGTCATCGCCAGCCTCGAGAAGTTCGTCGCGCAGCTCACGATCGAGATCAACGAGAAGGACGCCGAGGTCTTCATCGACAACGAGAAGATCGATCCGTCGAAGGTGCCCGGCACCGTCACGGTGCAGCTCGGTGAACGGCGCGTTCGCGCGGTAAAAGCGGGCTTTCAGGAGGCGGTCGAGTCGATTCAGCTCGCCGGCGGCGGCAGCGGGAAGGTGTCGCTGAAGCTCCAGCCGCTCGTGAAGACGTCGCGCGTCAACGTCTCCGTCGTCGGACCGCCGAACGCGATCATCAAGATCGACAACCGCGAGGTGGGCGCCGCGCCGTACGTCGGTCAGGTCAACGTCACCGCCGATCCGCATCAGTTCACCGCCGAGGCACCTGGCTACATCTCGACGACGCAGAGCGCGATCGTGAAGGAAGGCGAGACGCTCAACCTCACGCTGCAGCTCTCCGCCGAGCAAGAGAAGGGCAAGCTCATCGTCCTCGCCAAGCCCGAGGGCGCCACGATCGAAATCGACGGCAAGTTCGCGGGCGCGTCGCGCTGGGAAGGTCCCGTCGACGCACGCGTGCACCAGGTCGTCGTCAAGAAGACGGGCTACTACCCGTGGAGCTACGACGTCGAGGTCCCGAAGGGCGGCGAGCGATCGGTCACCGCGCAGCTCAACGAGGATCGGAACACGAGCTTCGTGCCCTGGCTCATCGGGTCGCTCGTGATCGGCACCGCCCTCACGATCGGCATCATCCTGCTCGCGACCCCGCCCGACGAGAAGCCGGTGGACGGCACGCTGCTGCCTTACAAGGTCCCCACCCAACACTTCCCGGGGTTCGTGTTTTGAGCGAGACCATACGACACCAGCGTCAGTCATGCGTTTGGCCGACTCGCTCCGCCTACCCGGGCATGTCACGTTGATTAGCTAAGGTTCAGACAGGAAAAGAAAGAAGCGCATGCGTTCCTTCATTCGTAGAGCGATCGTCGTTGGGTGTTGTCTCGCCACGGCCGTGATCTGGTCGGGTTGCAAAAGCAAAGAGGCAACCGAATACGTCGCCGGCATCTCGACGCAGGTAACGGTGCCGCGCGACCTCAAGGTCGTTCGCGTGGACGTCAACGTCAGCGGCATCCCGCAGTTCTGTCAGGGCTACAAGGTCTACAACGGCGTCGTGCAGCTGCCGCGCAGCCTTGGCTCCTATCCGCAGCGCGAGGCGTCGCTCAACTCGGGTCCCATCACGTACACGATCGTCGGCTTCACCGAAGACGTCGACCTTCAGGGCGCCAACCCGCTCTTCGCGGCGTGCGCGGCGCCCAAGATCGGCTCCGACGGCGCGCGCATCCTTCGCCGAAGCCGGCAGCCGTACATCCCCGACGAGATCCTCTTCTTGCCGATGCCGCTCAAGTACTCGTGCTTCGACAAGGCATGCGACGACGAGAACCAGACGTGCAAGGGCGGTAAGTGCGTGAACGCCGAGCTCTCCGCCGAGCAAGCGAAGCTCGCCTTCCCGAAGTACGCGCCGGAGCTCGTCGACGGCACGGGCGGCCAGTGCTTCAACATCGACACCTGCATGGGCGCGAAGGCGCCGCCGGTCATCGTCGACTCGGCCAACTGCATCTTCGCCGTCCCCAACACGCCAAGCGCTCCCGCGCCGCTCATCGGGGCGAACCCCTTCAGCGGCCCGTCGAGCGGTGACGGCGTGAACGTCGAGGTCACCTACGACGGCGGTCTCAACAAGGAGATCCTCGACGGCGATCCGGACGAGGGCTTCACGATCCCCGACCCGGTCAACAAGCCGCAACAGTTCAAGCTCGCGCCCGGCCTCTGCGAGATGCTGAAGGGCGTCGACGACAAGGGCAACCCGACCCCGCATCGCATCAGCGCGATCAAGACGAGCGGCACGTGCCAGACGAAGAAGACCTGGCAGCCGTTCTGCGCAGGCTCGTCGTTCTTCGCGCAGATGGGGCTCGACGCCAACGGCCAGGAGCCGCAGCCTCCCGCCGAGGTCTGCTCGAGCGTCGAGCTGAAGCCACCGCCTGCCGCGCTCGTGGTGGTCGTCGACTCCACGCTCGCGCATCAACAGTTCTTCGCGGCGGTCACGAAGCAGTTCAACCAGACCGACGAAGAGTCGTTCGTCGAGCCGGCGATCAAGCTCGCCCTCTCCGATCCGGCGTTCCAGAAGACCGACATCGGTCTCGTCTACGCCGGCAACAACGCGACGTGCTCGGCGGGCGCGCCCGAGATCCCGCCGGAGAAGTCCGCCACCGCGCGTGACAAGATCCTCGCGGATCTGAAGGCCAAGCAAGGATCGCTCGCGGTGAACCCCGTCGCGATCGAAGGCGGCCTCCATCGCGCGTACACCGAGCTTCAAGGCGACAAGTACAAGGACTACTTCCGTCGCGCGGTGCTCGTGCTCGGCAACGGCGGCTTCACCGAGGCCGGCGTGTGCTCCGATCCAGGCGGCCCGCTCGAGCTCGCCACCTCCGCGAGCACGAACGCGCGCAAGGTCGACACGTACGTCGTCCAGTTCACGAAGGACCCGGCGCCGATCCCGCCCGAGACGGCGGGCACGAAGTCCACGCAGGCCGACGCGCTCGCCGCCGCCGGCGGCACCGGCCTCGCCGCGTACCGCGTGAACGAGGCGAAGGTGAAGTTCCAAGACATCGTCAACTCGCTCGGCACGTGCGTCTACGACGTCACCGACAACGCAGCCGCGCCGAAGGACACCGACTCGGTCTCGTTCGTCGACCCGCTCAGCGGCGTCGCGACGAAGATCGATCACAACGCAGGATGCGGCGCAGGCGAAGGCACTCCGGGGAAGGGCTGGGCCTACGCGACGAACACGGCAGGCCTCCCGGCGAACACGAAGCGCATCTTCCTCTGCAAGGAGTCGTGCGACGTCTACCGGAAGTCGGTCAGCGACGTGGCCTCGTTCGCGGGCATCTACTTCCAGACGCCGCCTCCGATCCCGGTGTTCGCGTTCCGCAAGGCCTGCCAGTAAACGCGCTCGCGAATTCGGCAGAGGGAGGCGGGGCGCTCTGCCGAATGGCGCGTCGACTTCGGCCGAGGCGACTCAGAGCCCCGTGTCGATCGACGCGCTCGGGGAGATCACGAGCGCGCTCGTCGTCGCCGCGGGCGCGCCGCGTGTTCGGAGCCAGATGCGGCCCACCGCGCCGCCGCCGCCACCAGCGTTGTTCGCGTTGGCGGCGGGCTGCTGAGGAACGGCGTCGCGTACGCCGCCGCTGCCGCCGTGGCGATCGCCGCCCGAGCCTGCGCCGCCGGCCGCCGCCGTGTAGGCGATCGTCCCGTCGTCGCCGGGTGAGCCCGTGACCGACGTCGAGACCTGCGCGCCGCCTCCGCCGCCGCCGCCGTTCGCGGCGACCTTGCCGAGGATCGTGATCGTCGGCGCTTCGAGGAAGATCGTTCCACCGGACCCTCCGCCGCCGCCCGACATCGTGTCCTCGCTTCCGTTGATGCAGCCGCCGCGGCCGCCGCCGCCGCCGCACGTGACCGCTCCGGCCGCCATCACCTGGATCTTGGTCGCCGACGAGATCTGAATCGCACCGCCGCCCGCGCCGCCGCTGCCTTCGCCGTTCGTGCACGGCGCGACGTTGAACGGCGTGCCATGTCCTCCGCCGCTGCCGCCGAAGAGATCGGTGAGGAGCGCGCCGTACGCGACGCCGCCGTCACCACCTGCGTTGCTCGAGCCGCCGTTGCCTCCACGCGCGCCGGGCGTCCCGAAGCCTGCGCCTCCGCCGCCGGGATCGTCCGAGCCGACCGGCGTGCCCGAGTAGCCACGGCCGGTGCCGGTCGCGGCCGCCGAGCCACCGGGGCCCGCCGTCGTTCCCTTCGCGCTTCCGTCGACGAGCGCGTTGATGGTGACGTCGCGCGCGGCGACGACGACGAGCGGCACGCTTCCGGCGACGACGACGTCGCGATCGACGTTCCATGCGCCGGCGAAGAGCACCGCCTTGCCGTCGATCGCCTCGAAGCGAAGCCCGGGAGGAGGCGAGCCGCTCGCGAGCGAGATCGATCGCGACGAGGTGTCGATCTTGGCGACGTTCGCGAGATCCGGAGCGCTCGGGTCGAACGACGTGGAGGCGTGGCTCGGCGTGAACGACGCGTCCACGCCAGCGCCGCCATCGCCTACGATGGGACGCCCTGCTTCATCGAGCAGGATGCCGCCGTCGGGAAGCTGCGCGCCGCCCTCTCCGCCGCCAACGCCACCGTCGGCGTCGCCCGCGGAGCCGACGAGGCTGATGCCGCATGCAAACGACGTCGCGCCAAGGACGGCGCACGCCAACGCAATCGACCTACGCATCCTTCTTGGGGTCTCCGCCCGCACCCTCGGCGGCCTGAGTCGGTCGCCTGGGTCCATCGTAGCTCATGCTAAGAACAGCGCGAGCCGCACGATACGTCGTGAATTACGGCCCGAACATCATCCCGACGAACGGGCCGATGTACACCTGCATGTTCGAGGCGAGCTCGTACGAAGGCGTCGTGAGCGGCCTCGGAGGCTGGCCTTGCACGGCGAGCGCGTGGTTGGCCTCTTTCTCCGTGCGTGGATTGTCGCCGCCGAAGAGCCCGGTCGAGGGCGCGTCGAAGAAGAGCTGCGCGCCGAGCGAGATCGCGACGCCGGGCGTGAGCCGGTACATCACCGCCGGCTCGAACACGACGACGGGGCTGAAGTACGTCGCGGCCTTGTCGCTCACGTAGAGGTCACGTCCGCCAGAGTTGTCACGCGCCAGCGTCTCGCGCTCGAGATACATCGCGCGGTACGAGATGCCGACGCCGCTCGCGAACGAGAGACGGATCTTCGTCCACTGCTTGGTGAGCCGAATGCGCCCCATCGCCATGCCGCCGATGCGACGCAGCTTGAAGTTTTCGCTGCGCGCCGGGTCGGGGCCAATGCCGGGGTCGGTGCTTGCGGCATCCCACTCCCGCTTCATCGACAGCTGGTCGTACTGACCACCGACGAAGATCTCGATGCCCACCGGATCCCAGTGGTAGCCGACGAAGCCGCCGAGACCACCGCCCGCGCCGCCTCCCGCGTCGCAAGAGCGAAGCTCCCTGAGCGAGTCTTTGGTGTCGCAAGACTTCTCGATGTCGTTGCCCGTCCCGCCCGGTGTGACCATCCCGAGCAGCGAGAAGCCGCCGTAGAAACCTTCGAGGCGCTCGACCTCTTGCACCGGCCCCGTCTCGATCTTGCCACTCAGCTTGAGGGTGACCGTTCGACCGTAAGGCTCCTTGTCCTTGATCGTGATGTCTTCCTCGAAGGGGTCGTAGCCCTCGCGCGTGATCTTCAGCTTGTGAGGACCAGACGGAATGTCGAGTGCGATCGATCCTTCGCCGACGAGCTTGCCGTCGATGAAGATGAGGCCCTTTCCATCGGACGTCTGGAGCTTCACCGGCGCGCTGCTCGTCGACGCGACGAGCTCGACCTCCTTGGTCTTGCCGCGCTCGACGGTGACCTTCTCCGGCGTGGCCGCGATCCCGACGCCGCGTGCGCCCACGTCGTGCGCGCCCGCCTCGACGTCGCCCGTCCACGGCGCGTCGCCCATGTCGACGCCGTCGACCGTGACGCGGATCGCCTTGCCGCTCTTCTCTTTGACGACGAGCTTTCCTTTGCTCGTCGACGGCGCGAGATCCACCGCGAGGGGCTGCGAGCCACCCGCGCTGACGTTCGGCGCCTGATCGAACGGCAAGAAGCCATCCTTCGTCACGCGGATGCGATGCGGACCTGCAGTGAGACGCAGAGGCTTCGCGAGCGGCGACGTCCCGGCGGGTTTGTCGTCGATGGTGATCGCCGCGCCAGCCTCGTTGACGGTGACCTTGAGCTCACCGGTTTTGTCCGTGATCTCCTTCAGGCGAGCCTGGTTCGCGTTCTTCTTCGCCGCGGCGGCCTTGCCCGCGTACTTGTCCATCCACTCTGTGTAGGATGCATGCGCTTCGCCGAGGTTGCCGGCTTGGTACTGCGCGTTCGCGAGCCCATCGAGCGCCTCGGAGGTGGGGCTCGCCTTGTTGGCCGCGTCATACAGCCGCGCCGCAGACGCCCAATCCTTCGCCTTCGCCGCCTTGTCCGCGTCCGCCATCGACGCCTTGGCGTCTCCCGCGGGCGTCGGCTGCGCAAACGCCGTCCCCATACCCGCCGTCAGCACGGCCGGAGCGATCAAGACACTGGTTACGACCGCAGCACACCACCCACGCTGTCGGCGAAGGAAAGACGAGAGCATCGCGCGGAGACTACAACATTTTCACCAGCCCAAGGCGCGCCGATCACACCTCCGGAAAGCTGAAAATTCCGCCGGTTTTCCAGCCCTCCCCTATGTGCCAATGTCGCGTGAGACAGCTTTTGCTGGATATCTCTGTACCGAAGGGCGGAGAATGGAAACCGCGATCGTGCCGAAGCCGAACCCCAACCGTCGTCATGACGTTGCCGTTGAGACCGTCGACGCCGAGAAGGCACGCGGATTGAGCGGCGCCGCCGTCGAGACCGTCCCAACGAAGACTCGCCGCCGTTTCACCGCTGCCGAGAAGCTGCGGATCTTGAACGCCGCGGAAGCTGCCGTGGCGCGCTCGAGGCGAGGGACTGGCGCCCCGCAAGCCGGGACGCAAACCGAAGTTGAGCGCGACGGACCGCGAGATTCTCGCTCTGCAGAAGAAGACTGCTCGGCTCGAGCACCAACTGAAGGTCGCGAACGCGCTCATTGAACTTAAAAAAAGCGCACGCAGTGCTCGGCTGCCGACGCCGCCGGACGAAGACAGCTGATGGATCTACTCGAACAACGCGATGCGTTCGTGCCCGTCGCAGCCGCCTGCGAGGTGCTCGGCGTAAGCCGGGCGACGTTGTATCGATCTCGTTATCCAGCACCGGCTCGCACCACGTCGCGGCCACGATCGCCGTCGCCGCGATGCCTCTCCGGCAAAGACCGGCAACGCATTCTCGACGTCCTCCACAGTCCCGAGTTCGCCGACCAGCCACCTGCCGAGGTTTACGCAGCTCTTCTCGAGCGTGGCGAGTACATCGGCTCGATCCGAACGATGTATCGCGTGCTCGCCGATGCGGGCGAAGTACGTGAACGGCGCAACGTTCGCGGCGCGCGGTGCACCCGGTGCCGTCGCTCACGGCGAACGCGCCCAACCAGGTCTGGACGTGGGACATTACGAAGCTGGCCACGACGGAGAAGGCATCTTCCTTCAAGCGTACGTCATCATCGATCTGTTCAGCCACTTCGTCGTCGGTTGGATGCTCGCAACGAAGCAATGCAAGCACCTCGCGGCGACACTCTTCGCGGAGACGATCGCTCGTCACAACATTCAGCCCGGCCTCATCGTGCACGCCGACCGTGGCTCCGCCATGAAGAGCGATACCGTCGCGCAACTCCTCGCCGAGCTCGGCGCGGCTCGCGGCTTCAGTCGGCCGCGCGTCTCGGACGACAACGCGTTTAGCGAGGCGCAGTTCAAGACGATGAAGTACCAGCCCGACTACCCGGGCCGCTTCCACGGAATCGAGCATGGGCGTGCTTGGCTGCAAGAGTTCTTTGGCTGGCACAACGATGAGCATCATCACGCCGGGCTCGCTCTCTTCACACCCGGCGACGTGTTCCATGGAGGTCGCGACCACGCGACAGCGCGCACTTGATGCGGCTTACGCCGCCCATCCTGAGCGCTTC
The DNA here is from genome assembly GCA_044227045.1 of Labilithrix sp. GTDB lineage: Bacteria > Myxococcota_A > Polyangia > Polyangiales > Polyangiaceae > Labilithrix. The sequence goes on along the minus strand of JBGAFW010000119.1, from coordinate 1,325 downwards.
CCAAACGGTCCGCCCGTGGCGCGACGGCAACCGGAGAAGGTGGAGATAAACCCCATCACGCTCTCCGAGAAGACCGCCACGAAGGCCGAGGAGCCAGCCAATGACCTCGCTCCTTGCCCGATGCTAAACAACGTGACCGACGTCACTCGACGCTCCTCGACCGTGGTGGCCCGATCAAGATTGGCAACTCCGGAGTTATCGCTGGCCCTAAGAATCCAGACACTCGGTCCAATTTTCAGCGAACAAAGCATCAGCCGTCACGAAAGATAAGCCAGAAGTGCTTCGGAATACCTTGGAGTTCATCGATCTCTTCCCTCGCATTCAATAGTCGCAACGCCCAAGCCGATGCGCTTAGCCAGGCATTTGGCGGGTCCTCCGCATCTCGCAATTCGATGTGGACAAGTACGCGAACGTCATCCACCAGGCTCACTCTCACGTGCACGGACGGCTCTGTCGGGCGCCCTTCCGCAATTTGACGTTGGGTTTCGCTCGTCAGCTCTCGTTCCAATTCCTCATACCAGTCCATCGTCACCCTGCTTGGAGAGTGTCTGAAGCGGACGATCCAAGTGAATTGTACGGCCGCGGGATCATCAGCGACGGGATTCGGCTTTGGCCACGACTGCGCGGCCAACGCACCCATTGCTTCCTCGAAGACTTCAGGTGGTGTCAAGACTAACTCCAGATCAATAGGTTGGTGGAACCAACTCCCAAACGACATGTTGATTAAGGACAGGAAGTGCGTCGGGCATGAAGACCGTTTCCGGTGGAAAGAACGGCAAGCCCGGAACGGGACTAGTCTTCATGAGTCCAGCTTGTTCCAGCCCCGTCGCAATACGCGACGGCATGGTTCCTCGCAACACAACTCCACCACCTCCAAAGTTTGCAGACCGCGCCGCCCAGTGCGAAGCCGCCTGATGTGCGGATTCTCCTTCAAAAGTAAAAAAGCTTCCCGAAGGGAATCGGTGCGAATTCGTGGAGATCGCTTGCACGCCACTGTCCATGATCGACTGCGCGCCGGGAGACGCGATCGGGTGAATTCGACGTTCGTGTCCTTGCAGTATGCAATGAGCGCCTCGTTGATGAACTCGCTCCCGTTGTCCGTGTCCACTCCTCGGAGAGGAAATGGCATCGTCGGACGAAGACGCGCGAGCGCCTCCACGACGAGGCCGCTATCGCGAACGAGGAGTGGGAGGCACTCCGTCCAGCCCGTCGCGATATCGGTGAGCGTCAGAGTGTGCACGAAGCTTCCTTCAACCGTTCCACCGCCGTGGGACACGAGGTCGATCTCCATGTAGCCGGGCGGAGGATCCTTCCAGTCCCCGAAC
>JBGAFW010000118.1:0-26667 GCA_044227045.1 Labilithrix sp. | reverse complement strand
TGCTCCGATGACGGGCACGCCGAGGCGACAGCTGGGTCGATCACGCGGTCGACTTCTCCAACGTGGTCGAGGCCAATGCTCGGCCGAACGTCCCACGGTTATACGGCGTCTAGGAAGACTGCGACCAAAAAGTTGAGGCCCCGCGCCTCACCGCTCACCCTCGCGTGGGGCCAACTGGTTAAGTGGTTATGTGCAATGCGCGCACGGAGCTGCGCACTTCGAGCAAGCCGCTAGTCGGCAATCTGCGCTCGACAATTCCTGATCGAATCGCGCGCTCAGCGCTCGTGTCGGATGTCGCTCTCGGTCGAAGGCGGCCTCGCCACGACCGGAGGGCTCGTCGTCGGGCGTGCGGGCTGCGCGGCCACGGGACGGCCGATCGCGGGATTGACGGGGTTGACGGGACCTGGGCGCGGAGGCGTCGCGACGGTCTGCGCCGGAATCACTGCGCCAGCACCAGCTCCGACCGGGCGCGCGGACGTCTCGCCGTTTGCGGAGTTGGCCGAAGGGGTGTCGGCGGCGACCGAGTCCGCGCTCGCGGGGGCGCTGTTCGCGGTCGTCACTGTCGCCGCGGGGGTGGCAGGCGCGCCCGAAGGCACGACCACGACCGTGGGCGCCGGCGGGGACGATCCAAAGCGTGTGACGAGGGCGAAGATTCCACCGAGGCAGCCAATGATGATGGCGACGAGCGCGACGTAGACCGTCGCACCCCCGCGAGGCGGTGGTGTCTGAGAAGCGATCATCATGGGAGCACCAAGGCTCGGGCTGCTTTGCGCGGCGACGGGAACACCTGCGCCACTCGGAACGGGCGCCGCGCGAGGGATCGTGATTTCACCGAGCTGCAACGTATCTCCCGACTGAACGCCCATCGGGCGCAAGCCGGAAGGTGCAGGCGGGGCGAGGGAGTCGATCGGCACTTGAACGGGCGCGCCGGCGGCCCGTGCGATCGCCGCGGCTTTCTCCGCGACTGCGCGGGAGCGCTTCGGTGCGAACGGAACGAGCGCCTCGGCGAGATCGGCTGCGGACTGGTAACGCTGCGATGCGTCCTTGGCGAGGCACTTGTCGATGATGCGCTCGAGCGGTGCAGGGAGCTCGGGGCGCACGGCGCGCGCTTGGCGATGAGGCTCGTGGAGCACCTGCGCGATGATCCCCGTGACCTCGGTCGCGGTGAACGGCGTCTGTCCCGTGAGCAGCTCGAACAAGACGACGCCGAGCGACCAGATGTCGGCGCGATGATCCACATCCTTCGTCGATCGGATCTGCTCCGGGGACATGTAATGAGGAGAGCCCATGATCTGCGTCGTGTTTGCCGACGCGACATCGACTTCCTTGTCCGTGATCCCCGCCTTCGAGATGCCGAAGTCGACGAGCTTTACCTGCTTTGCCGACGCGCGCTCGGTGATGAAGAGATTGGCGGGCTTGATATCGCGATGAACGATGCCGCGTGCATGGGCTGTAACGACGCCCTCACAGGCTTGAATGATGTATTCGGCGGCCTCGCTGATCTCGAGACAGCCATGCGCGACGAGGATCTGCTCGAGGTCGCGACCTTCGAGATACTCCATGACGATGAACGGAGTGCCGTCGTCCGTGCCGCCAACGTCGAAGACGCGCGCGACATGATCGCTGTTGATCTTCGCGGCGGCGCGAGCCTCGCGCGCGAAGCGCGACACGATGTCGGGGCGAGCGCGAGCGGCTGCGCGAAGGAACTTCAGCGCGACACGTTGGTCGAGCGCAAGATGCGTGGCTTCGACGACAAGACCCATGGCGCCTTCGCCGATGATCCGCTCGATTCGAAACTTGCCTTCGAGCACTTGACCCGCCCGAACAGGAAGGTCAATCACGTGCGCGCCGCTCGGGTTGGCATTTGCCGGTTGGTTCGCCACTGCAATGCCACGATAACAAAACGGCCGCATTGTCCGCGACCTCAATTGCGATCTTCAACTTCAGTGTGAAGACGTGAGCCCTTCTCTCACTACGTCTACAAGCGGGCCTATGCAGTCGATTGCACGCTTGCGCGCTTTGCGCGACAGCTCGCTCAACCACGAGCTCGTTTAGCGATTGTGGCGAATCTCGGATTCAGGGGTTGGACCCGGAGCCGTGGGCGGCGTCGATGTGCCTGTTTTTACCGGTCCGCGTGGACGCCAATCGCCGCGAAATCGAGGGGGAAGCGAGGTCGGAGCTACGCTCGAAGCCGCGGCGGTCGGCGACGAATCCGCGACCGTAGGAGTAGGTGGGGTGGACACTGAGTCAACCGTGACCACCGTTGGTGTCGAGGATGTAGCGGGAGGTGAGCCAGTCGGAGTCACACGCGCCTCGATCGTTCGAGGAGCACGAAGCCGCTGAACGACGATGCCGCCTACGACGAGGACGACGATGACGAGCGCGAGGATCGCGATCGGCAGTCCGCGATTGCGCGACGGTGCTGCAGCCGCGAGCGCAGGTTTCGATGGAGCAGCCTGCGGCTGATCGGAGAAGGACGGGACGCCAGGCGCCTTCAAGCTTCCGCTCGACGCGGCCGCGATCATTTCGATCGACCCTTGCGAGGAGGCAGGAGGTGGCGGCATCGAGGACGGCATCTCGAGAGACGGATCGAGCCCGGCGGTCTTCACGTGCGCGACAGCACGTGCGACGGACGCATGCGCGCGACGACGAGCGAAGGGAAGGAGCGCGAGCGCGAGCTCGGCGGTGCTGGCGAAGCGATTCTTCGGATCCTTCTCGAGGCAACGGTCGATCGCAGCGACGACCTCGAAGGGCACGGTCAGGTCAGCGGGCATCGCCGTGCGCGGCGACTCGAGGATGTTGGTGACGAGCTCCATGAACCGGAGCTGCTTGAACGCACGCTCACCGGTGAGCAGCTCGAAGAGCACGCAGCCGAGGGCCCAGACGTCGGCGCGATGGTCGATCGACGGCGAGCCACGAAGCTGCTCGGGCGCGAGATACGCCGGTGTGCCGGCCGAGGGCTGGCTCGACTTCCCGTCGTTGGTCTCGTCTTTCGTCTTCGCGCGCATCGTCGCGATGCCGAAGTCGAGGAGCTTGATCGACGGGCGCCCGTCGCTCCCGAGGACGAGGAAGAGGTTCGCAGGCTTGACGTCCTGATGAACGATGCCGCGCGCATGCGCCTCGGCGAGCCCTTCGCATGCGTCGATGACGTACTCGATCGCGCGATGAAGCTGCACGCGCTTGATCTCGGCGAGCAGCTCCGCGAGCGTCTTGCCGTCCAGCATTTCCATCACGATGAACGGGCCGTAGAGCGTGTCTTTCCCGACGTCGTAGACGCGCGCGACGTGCTCGCTCTTCAATCGCGCGGCGGCGCGCGCTTCGCGACTGAAGCGATCGACCATCGTCGGATCTTCCGCGCCTGTCGCGAGGAGCTTGAGCGCCACCTTCTGATCGAGCTGGACGTTCGTCGCTTCGATCACGATGCCCATACCTCCACGACCGACGATGCGCTCGACGCGGAACTTGCCCTGGACGATATCGCCTGGAGCAATGCGCTCAGCAGATTCGAAGCGACGTTGCGTCGTGCTCGTGGAATGGGCCTCGGACATTATTCTGCGTGTTCACCCGTCGCATCGACGCCGTTCGAGGTCGACGTGCCCTCGTCCGTCTTGCGCACATGAATCTTCGCGGGGATGCCTGTGGCGATGGCGCCAGGCGGGACATCGGTGAGGACCACGGCGTTTGCGCCGATGAAGGCTCCTCGACCGATTCGAATGGGGCCGAGCACGCGCGCTCCACACCCAATCACCACGTCATCCTCGATCACGGGGCAGCCATTGTCTTTCGCGGTGCCGATCGTGTTGTTGCCCATGAACTTCACGCGCGCGCCGACCTTCGACGTGCCGCCGATGACGGTGCCAAGTGTGTGGGTGAAGTTGATGCCATCGCCAAGCTCGATGTCGTTTCCGAGCTCGATGCTGTAGAGGACCGTCGTGACCAGCCGGAGCGCGTGGTTGACGCCAGGCACATGCCAGCGTCGCGCCGCCTCACGCACGCGGCTCATCATCAGGACTTTGTAGCCATCTTGCGTGAGCGCCGCCTTCACGGCGTCTTTCATCGACGGCGCCGGACCATCTTCGGGGCGCGCCTTCTTGAGCGCTCGCGCCAGCTCGACGGCGTCGCCGATCATCTGCCGAACCAAGCCCATCCCGAGATCTTAGCTCGATTCGAGCGAGCGTTCGCACGCCTTTCAAGAGGCCGCGGTGATGCAGCGCATACGTGTATTCTGCCGTTGCCCTACATGCGCAAGAACCTGCACCGGAGGACGGAACGTTGAGTGACCATGAGCGCGATCCCCGCGACGCCCGCGCGCGCATGAGAGACCTCGTGCACGCGCGTCGAAAGCGCTTTCTCGCGCTCGCGATGGCAAGCGCGAGCGGTATCGCGGTGGATGCATGCCGTCCGCGTCCTTGCCTCGAGCCTCCGGCGTTCGAGCCAGATGCCGCACCGACGTCGGTCGATGCGGGGATGCCAGCGGACGCGGGCGTTAAACGCCCGATCCCTTGACCACCACGCCGAACGTCTTCGCCAAGATGTGGATGTCGAGCCAGGGCGACCAGTTGCGCACGTAGTAGACGTCGATCTGAACACGCTGCGCGAACGACGTCGCGTTGCGGTCGGACACCTGCCACATCCCGGTCATTCCCGGCGGCGCGCGCAGGATGATCTTCTCTTGTCCGCTCATCTCGGTGAGCTCGCGTTCGATGTACGGACGCGGACCGACGAGGCTCATGTCACCCTTGATGACGTTGAGCAGCTGCGGAAACTCGTCGAGGCTGAACTTGCGGAGGAACCTTCCAATCCGCGTGACGCGCGGGTCCTTCCGGAGCTTGTGATAGATGTCGTATTCCGCGCGGAGCGCTGGATCGGCGTCGAGGATGGCCTTGAGGCGCGCTTCGCCATCGCCGTGCATCGTGCGGAACTTGTAAGCGTTGAAATACCCGCCATCGCGACCGAGCCGCTTCTGCGTGTAGAAGACGGGGCCCTTCGAATCGAGCTTGATGATGAGCGCGATGAGGAGGAGGAACGGCAGCACGAAGAGCGCGCCGACACCCGTGAGCGCGACGTCCATGATGCGCTTCGCGAGACGCGGACCAGGGAGGAGGAGCTGTTGCCGGACCTCGACGCCGAGGATTCCGCCAAGGCTCTTGGCGGGAACACCCATCGTCGCGAAACCGAACAGGTCGGGGATGATGAGGAGGTGGGTGAACTTTCCGCCGATGCGCTCGACGATCTGCAAGAGCTTCGTCGAGTCGACGCCCGGCATCGCGAGCACCGCATACGGGATCTTGAGTCGCGCAGCGAGCACGGGAGCGAGCGAGAGATCGCCGACGAGCGGGACGCCGTCGACCTCGGCGAACTTTCCTCGCGGGAAGAGCGACGCGTCTTTCGTGATCTGTGAGCGCGTCGATCGCGGGCTCTCGACGTTGAAGAGCTCCTTGCTGTCACGTTTGCCGGGCGTCGGGATCGAGCTCTCGCTCGGCGGGCGTCCGGCAGCGGGCGTGTGCTTCGCGACATTCCCCACCGCGGGGACGACATCGACCTTCGTCTGCCACGCCTCGGCGGCGATCGGGATGTGATCGGAGCTGATCGGCTGGCTTGCGCGATCGACCTCGTCACCGAAGATGTCGCTCGCGAGCTCCGCACGCTGCGCTTCGGTGAGGAAGTGCGCAGCGGACACGTTGACCGAGTAGACGTCCATCTTCTCGTCGGTGAAGCTCGCGCGCAGCGTTCCGTGCTTCGTGATGTCGTCGTCGAGCATCATCACGGGCTTGAGGCCCGAGCGGGGCTGCGCCTTCAGCGTACGCACGACCAAGCGGCCGGTCTTTGCCGCGCCGAGGACACAAACAGGAATGCCCCACCACGGCTGGACGGCGAAGTAGTTGCGCACGAGCGCGCGAATGACGGGCACGAGGAAGAGCGTGGCCATCCACCAAACGCTTCGAACGAACACACCCCATCGAACGATCGGGAGATCTCCGAGCGTGGAGAGGAGCGAGGCGCCGAGGTGGACGAGCGAGCTCGCGAACACGATGTCTCGGATCTCGTCTGGCGTGCTCTTCGCCATCGGCGAGTAGAGCTCGAGCCCGAGGAACGTGAGCATGCACAGCGCGATCGACGGCCCGACGACGAGCCATGTCGTCCAGTCGATCGTCTGCAGCTCCGAATACGTTCGTAGCCAGTGGATGCTCGTCGCGAGGAGCGCCGCGAGCATCAGCGAGAAGAGATCGGTGACGAGCAGCGTGACGACCGTGCGCGTCGGCCGCGTGAGCACCTTGAGGCCGACGACGTCCTTGCGCTCGCGTGCGGCGGCGGAGATGTCGCTCCACGGCTGGCCTTCGTCTTTGCGAATGCGAAGCTGATCGATCAGCGCGCGCGCGATCGCTTCTTCCGTGCATGCACCGAGGGAGACGAGGATGCGTCCGATCTGGCCACCGCGCTCCTCTTGAAGGGCGATCGCCTTGTCGACCGCGTCCTGCGTGACAGCGCCGTTGCGGAGGAGGATCTCGCAAATGAGGCTTCCCGATCGATCCGTCTTCGCCGGTGCCGACGAGCCCAAGAGGCCGCCCTGCGGAATGCGAATGATCGGAGGGACCGACGGCTTCGGCGCCGCGGCATCGCCAAGCGAGGCGCTGCTCTCCTTCTCTTTGACCACCGGATCGGGCAGCGACGCGGGGACGACGTCTGCGACGGTACTTCCGCCCGTGGGCGGCGTGATCTTCGGGATCGCCGTGCCGGCGAGCGGCGTCATCTTGCGTGGGGGACCATCCGGAGATGTGCCTTCGGCAGCAGCCGCAGCCGCCATCGCCTGTGACTCGGCGAGGGCGCGCTTCGTGTCTTCCGTGATTGGCGCCGCCGCGGGCATACCGGCGGCGGGTGTTCGACGGCGCGGAACGATCGGCGCGACAGGGGGACGTGCGTCGAGGATGGCCGGCGGCGCGGTCCCGATCAGGGTGGCGCTCCCGACCTTCTTGCCGACGACCGCCGCGGGTGAGGGCCCACCGCCAAACACGCCTGCTCCCGGCACCGGCGGTGGAATGCTCGAGCCACCCGTCGCGCTGCGCGTCGTCGCGGCGAGCGGATGATCGGCGCTCGCCTTCTGTTGTGCAGGGGGCGCGACGCCTGCCGTGATGATCGTCTCGGCGAACGGCGAGGCCCCAGTGGCGACATTTCCGACGACAGGCGCCGGTCCGGGGATGGGCGGCGGCGGCTTGCTTCCGAGGTTCGGCGGAGGTGGCTTGCTGCCGCCCTGCGCCGGCGGCGGCCGACTCGGGAGCGGCGGCGGCTTGCTCGGTGTTCCAGGCGAAGGGTCCGTCTTCTTCGCGCTCACCTCACGCGAGGCGGCAGGCGCCTGCGCAGGACCCTTCGAGCCGGCGGCGGGCGGAGCGATCCCGATGGCCGTCTGCCCAAGCCGCTTCTTCGCGTCGAGGCGCGCCTTCGCTTCCGCGCTGGCGAGCGGGCTCGTCGCCGACGCTTGGGTCGTCCCGACGATCCCTGGCTCTTTCGCGGTGGGCGCTGCGATGGACGGCGCTGGCTCTCCAACGACGGTCGCGGCGTATGCGATCGCGACCGGGCTCTCCGCGTTCGCGTTCGCGTGGCCGTTCTCGTTGGGCTTGTCGACGTCCGTCTTCGTCTCGCCGTCAGGAGAGAGAGGAGAGAAGCCAGGTGAAGTTGTCGTCGTCGTAGAGGACGCGCTTTTGCCGTCGCCCTGATCAGGGTCGCTCACCGCCCGGAGTATACCAGCGCGGGACGAGCCAGGATCGGAGCGCTTCACCAATCAGGTGAAGGTGGTCGAAATGGTCGTGGGGTCCGGTGCCGCGGAAGCCACGGACGTGGAGGTTTCCTTGGTCGAGGCGGGAGGCGAGCGCCATGTTCGACTCGGGCAGTCGCGGACCGTCCTTCTCGGCGGGCGAGCCCTTTTCGATGACTTCTGCCACAGCGCCGATGTCCGAGAGGAGCGCAGCGGTCGCTTCGCTCGTGCTTGCGTAGTCCGGCGGGATGATCGACGAGTGCGTGATCACCATCGTCTTCTTCCCCGCGACGGCGTCCGCGGCGAAGCGCTCGAATCGTCGAAGCCCTCGCGTATCGACCTTCTCGACGCCTTGGGCGGGCGTGTGCGGGTTCGGACTTTCGAACGAATCGATGTATTGTGCATGGAGGCTGTCGAGCAGGACGACCGTGTCGGTCGCCGCGTACCACTCCGGCACGGCGAGGATGCGGTTCACGGACGCGAAGCCGGCACTCCAGCTGACCAGCGCCAGATGTCGCAGATGAGGCTTGGCATTGCTTGCCGCGCTCGTGACGTTCGCGGAGGCCTTCTCGCTCTTCATGTAGCGCTGGCCGAGCGTCCACATGAGCTGCTTCATCATCCAGCCGAAGCGATGGGGATCCTCGAACGCGCTCGAGTAGCCGCCCGTGCCCATTCCATAGCCACACGAGACGAAGACGCCGTGGACGCCGCTTGCCTTCATGTCGCGTTCGGACATCTGGCCCGCATGGAAGTGGAAGACGACATCCACGCCTCCGTCTTCTGCGATGAAGTCACTCGTGCTCGCGGGCGCGAGGTACGAGCACTTCGGAACGCCGAAGCCTTGCCACGACTTCTCCCAAACGGCGACGGGCGCGAGCGACTCGGGTGAGGGCACCGGCGCAGGGGACTCGAACGCCGCCGCCGCGACCGCGACAGGCGGTGATGTCTTGGCCGATCGCGCGATCATCTCGGTCGATCCCGACGCGCCGGAATGTGGGCCGCATCCGAGGGCGACCACAGAACAAACCACCGCGCCAATCGAACCGAGCACACGCGTTCGCATGGCCGGCGACCCTATCCGCTGATGGACGGATGGAACACTCGCAAGAGCGTCTCAAAAGGAATTTGCGCCGAGGACGCGAGTCATCACGGCGCTCGCACATGCGCGCACGTCATCGAAAGGGGCGAGAACGAAGCGACTTCTGCGTGACGCGAACTGCGCGATCAGAGCGCGCGCACGATCGTGAGAGCATCCGTGATCGCCGTCCAATTGACGGCTTTGAGCTCGCTCGTGGCGTCGGCGGACGCGGTTCGCTCGACCCACTCGCGCGCGAGCGCTTGGAGGGCGAGCGCTCGTGTCGGCGCCGTCGCGCTCACGACGAGAGGCGGATCGGACGGCGGCACGGTGACGACCTGCTTGATGTTCGCTTCGAAGCGCCAACCATCGGCCTCTTCACGCGACACGGGAAACATTCGCACGTGAAGGAGCACGCCAGCGCAGTCGAGCTCGTACGTCATGTTGTGACGCTCACGAAACTGCATCGTGATGCGCACTTCGTCTTTGCGACGGGCGCTCGCTCGCGCCGACTGTGACCCTTCGCGCTCTTCACCTGCCTCACGAACGCGAAGCGGGCGGTCTTCGAACATCGCGCCATCGAGCTTGTCGATCGCTTTGCGTGCTCCGTCCGCGGTGCTCATCGTGACGAACGCATATCCACGCAGGCGTCCGCTTCCGCGATCGACGGGGAGATGCACTTCCGTCACCTCGCCGTGCTCGCTGAACCGCTGTTTGAGCGCATCGCTGCTGACGTCGTCGGGGAGGTTTCCTACGTAGAGCCTGTTATCCATAGTGTCCGTCTGTCTGTCTGGTGGGCGAGGAGCTCGTCTCAACGAGCTGAAGATGAGAGGTCGTGGCTGGCGTCAGCGAAGAAGGACCCATGCTCCGTCTGGCTGCGCGACGTCCGCGGCAGACCGCGGCGCCACGAATTGCTCATGATGTCGGTAAAAGAAATAAAGGCATAGCGCGGTCAGGACGTGCCATGCGGAATGGCCATTGAAGAAATGGTTCTTCGGCTCACACATGACGCCGGTGAGATCGAGTGACCAGATCCCGAGCGCCCCGGCGAAGGTACCGCCAAGCCAAAATGCATAACGATGGTCGACGGACGCGGTGCGCCGAAACTTCCAGCCGATGTTGACGGCATAGACGAGCGCGACCTGCACGCCGAAGACGACAATGCCGATTTTGTGAAACAGCAAGACGAGCGCCATCGACCCGCCGCTCAGCAGAGCGAAGCAGATGACGAGCTTTGGAAGCGTCATCGTCCAGATGCGTCGCGCTTCCATCGTCAGCATGAGCGCGCTGATGAAGTACATCGCGGAGAGATCCAAGAACTCGCCGATGAACGTCCCGCTCGTGTGAAAGAGAAACGATCCGATCCCGACGAGGAGGCTCGTCGCGCCCACGAGATAAAGCGGCGCGCGCTTCTGCTTCGCGGCTCGTGCGAGGAGATAAAATCCCATCACGAAGAACGCGACATTCGACCACGCGTTTGCAGGCTCCGTGACCCAACCGCAGACGCGATCTTCACAGAACCGAATGGTGCCGGGCGCAAAGTCCGCCCAGGGACAACTCGCCGCTGTCGGCGCAACGAGCTCCATTCGCTGACGTTCTCCATCGCGAGGACGCGAGAGAAATCGCGCAAACGCAGCCCCACGTTAGCGCGCGGCCGTCCCATGCGCCATCGCCGACCGCGCATGCACACCGAAAGATGACAATCGCGAATCGAGTCGATCGAGCCGCTTTGTCCCGAGTGATGGTCCCGTGCGCGCGTATTCGAAGGAAGTGGAGGGGACATCGTGCTAGGGTCCGCCCCGTACGCTCGCTCCGTTCGAAGACCGTGAGCGCGCGGCGCCGAGGGAAGCGCCTTCGAGCGACCTGGCGCGCGCCAGCGCGGAAATCCGAGACCGAGAGGAACATGTCTGTCATGAACAACGCGAGCAGCAGCACCACACCATCATCCACGGTCATCGCGCCGGTCGCGGTCGCCGTCGCGGTCAAGGTCGCAGCGCCAGCTCCGTCATCACCCCGTGCGCTCGTCCTCGAGCAAGTCGCGATCGATGCCGGTCGCGCTTGGGCGATGTCGTTTTGCAGCGAGCTCGAGCGCGAAGGTCGCGTGCGTGAAGGCGGTTGGCCGGGCACGATCCCCGAGGCGCGAGGTCATGCGCTCTCGTTCGCGAGCAAGGCGCTGCATCGCAGCTCGATGCCTGGGTTGTCGTACGAAGAGAAGAACGTCCTCGTTCGCGCGACCTACGAGCAGGCGCGCCGTTTCTGGAGCTCGAACGCGCGACGAGAAGAGCAGATGCGTGACACGAGCTCGCGCAAAGCTCTCCCATGACGGACCGGTTACGGCTGTCCTGCTGGCGAGCTATGGTATCCGCAGCCAGGATTTCATGAGCAGTAACAAGCGCAGCTCCGAATCTTCTCCGACGTCTGCTCCACCATCTTCCACTCCATCACCCGCGTCGGCCCGACTCACGGATGAACATGCCATTCGCGCGATCATCGCGGAGGGCTCGATCAAGCTCGGCGCGAGCGCCGCGTCGATCTTCTTGCTGAGCGCCGACGGTCGCGACCTGCACGGCGCGCTCGTGGGTTGGGATTGGACACGCAGCAGCTTCGTGGCCCAGCTTGCGCAGTGGCCGAACGTCGCCCGCGCGATCGAGCAAGATGCCCCGATCCTTCTCACCGCCGATGGCGCCAAGCTCGCCGAAGAGGCGTGGTTCGAGCATCGCGGAATCAAAGCGAGCATCGTCGCGCCCATGTCGGCGGCCGACGGCCGTGGCGTGATTGGCGTTACGTTCTTCGATGATGCAGATGTTGGAAGTGACTTGGGCGATCGCCTCGTGATCGCCAAAGAGATCGCCGACCGCTGCGCGGCGCTCGTCCGTTAACCGATAACGCGTTAGCGAGCGAGTCGATCAGCGAGCGGTCGCGTGCCAATGCCGCTCGTGAGGCGATCGGCGATGGACTCGGCCACCGCGGCGATCGTGAGCGAAGGATTCACGCCGAGCGCAGACGGAATGACCGCGCCGTCGATCACGAAGAGGTTCTCACAACCAAAGACCTCGCCAAACGCATCGACGACGCCCTCCGTGGCGCTGCTTGCCATTCGGCAGCCGCCGAGCGGATGGGCCGTGTTCACGGTGCCGTGACGGCGGTAGTTGTCGAGGTACATCTCTCCATCGAGGGACTCGTAGATCCGCCTCATCGCGTCGACCGCGACGCGCCAGCGCGCCTCGGTCTCGGGGTGTGTGGCGGGCCAGGCCACCTCTGTTCGACCGTTCGTGCCCAAGCGAATTTCTCCTTCGCAGCGATCGAGCGCGAGGCATCCCATCGTGAGCACCCGGGTCGTGAACGACGTGAGTCGCTTCTTGAACGCGAGACCCCAATCTCGTTCACCCTCGGAAGGTGTGGTGCCACCGCGAAGGAAGTCGCCCTTCGCCTCGCGAAGCATCGACGTGGGCTGTCCGAGCGCGAGGTACAGCGGCTCGGCGTGAAACGGGATGAGAATGAGCTTGTGCTCCCGCCAAAACGACGGACAAAAGCTCGACATGGGTTTTCCACGCTGGCCTTCCACCGCGCGCTCGTATGTGGGACCGACGACGCCCGATACGCCGTAATCACCATTGCCCGAGACGTGTTTGCCGAGGAGATCGAACCCGAGCGCGCTGGCGAGCGTTCCTTTGGCTCGCGACCGCAAGAGAAGCCCGGTCGAAGCCACCGCGCCCGCCGCGACGATGACGAGGCCGGCCTCGATCTCGAAATCGGTGGCCGAGCCGTGCGTGCGTGTCTCCTTGCCGCGAAGCACGTAGGTCGCGCGAGGAGACGAACCGATTCGCTCGATGGTGTCGACTTCGGAGCACGTTCGAAACGCCACGCCGGCGCTTTTGGCCAATTGCAGGTAATTCTTCGATAGCGATTGTCGCCCCTCGAAGCGCTGCCCTTGGTTCCACCAGCCTTCGTTGGCGTCGTCTTTGTCAGCGAGCTTCAGCGGGACCGCCGTCGCGCCGATCCGCGCGCAGCCATCCGCAAACACCCAATCGCGCTTGGTCGCCAATTGCCAATGGGGGACCCTTTTGTCGGTCCACTCCAGTCGATGGACTGCGAGCTCCTTCTCGGCCGTTACGTAATAGGGATTCAGGAGCTCTCGCGAATACGATGTTGGCCAAAGTCGTTTGCCCTCGCGCGTCTGTTCGAATGTCTCCTTCGGGGCGCGGAGGCTCACCCCGTCGTAGACATTGGAGCCGCCGCCGAGGCCTTTGCCCGCAAGCACGCTCATGCTCGGGACGTCTTTCTGGAAGGCGCCGCTCGTATCGGTGTAAAGGTCGGCGACCGTGCTCACATACCGAGGGTCGAGTGTTTGCTTGAACCGATTTCCTTGGGCGTTTCGCGCGCCGCCGTCGGCGACGCGCGAGGCGTCGGTGTCGAATTGCCCGGTATGGTCAAAGCCCTTTTCGACGACCAGGATGCTCTTCTTGTTCGCGCGGGCCCACGCCCCGAGCCGGGCTGCCATGACGGCGCCGCCGAATCCAGAGCCGATGATGACGATATCGAAATAGGTGTCCGCCATCAGAGGAGGTCTCCATTCGCGTCGAGGACGAGCGAGAGGTCTTCCACCGGACCCGGCGGCTCTTCGTTGAACGTGTAATCGTCGCCGGCGCGCGTGGGGTATCCGCGAATCGCGAGCCCGTCGTCGAAGTCCTCGAACGCAGGGAAGCCCACGGCTCTGAGCCCAGCGTCGTTCGTCACGGCGCCAAGCCATGCGACGAAGCACGCCGCGCGGACCGCGAGCATCACGGGGCGTAGCGCGTTGTCGTCCTCGAACGCGCGCGCTGTGATCGCCTCGCGGCTCGCGCGAGGAAGCTCACGAAATGGTGTGAGCGGCTTCTCGAAGGCCGCGAGGGCATCGAGATCGGCGTTCAGCGCCGCGCGCGCCGCGCCGCCGAGCGCATCGAGCGAGCGCATCGCGCCGTCCGGCAGCACGATCGGGAGCAGGCCGAGCGCCGACGCGAGCGCGGCGAAGCGATCGATCGTGAGCACGTCATCGACCTGCGCCTCACGCGCGCCAGGCGACGTCACGTTGCCCTCCGCGTCGCGCTCGGTGGGGATGAGGATGTCGAAGAGCGCGTCGACGTTGTCGCGGTATTTCGGCTCTGGCCCGAGCGGATCGAGCTCGCCGAGAGGCGGCTTGGTCGCGTCGCCGTCGCCGGCGGCGGCGCGCGGCTTGGCGCACGCGGACGCAGAGGAAGCTGCAAAAAGGCCGAGCGCGAGGCCGATCAGCGCTTGTCGTCGGGAGACCATGGCGTGAGCGGTCTCTACGATCGAAGGCGCCCTCCATCCATTGCCGGGGAGGAAACGATCGTTGCCGCAATGGTTTGCGGCACGTGGCGTCGCCATGCGCCATACAGCGCTCACTCGATGCTGCTCGTTCGCCGCATGTCCCTGACGCTCGCTGTCCTCGCGCTGCTCCCCGATTGCAGCGCGTCGCCCAGCGGCTCTACGTCGAGCGCGCCGGCGGCGGGCACGAGCCACGGCGACTACGAGTTCATCGTGGTCGGCTCCGGCGCGGGAGGCGGCGTCGTCGCGTCGCGCCTCGCTCGCAGCGGCAAGCGCGTGCTTCTCGTCGAGGCGGGCGATGACGTCGGCGGCTCGACCAAATACGACGTCCCCGCGATGCATGCGCTCGCGACCGAAGACCCGGCGATGTCCTGGTGGTTCTTCGTCTCGCACCACGCTGACGCCTCGATCGATCGAGAAGACTCGAAGTGGACCAACGACGGCATCCTCTATCCACGCGGGAGCGCGCTTGGCGGATCCACCGCGGTCAACGCGATGGTCACCGTCTTGCCATCGCGCTCGGATTGGAATCGCCTGGCGACGCTCACGGGCGACGGCTCGTTTCGCGCCGACGCGATGGATCGCTATTACGACCGCGTCCGCGAGTGGCTGAGCGTCGAGATCCCCGATCCTTCGCTCGCCCTCGGCGACGCGACCGTGACCGCCCAGATCGGCGCCGCGACCCGCGCCTACGACGACACGAGCTCGACGAGCCTCGTCTCCTTGCTCACGCGAGACGTCAACGACGCGCTCCGCCGCGGAGAGACCACGGGCGTCTTTCGATTGCCGCTCGCGACCAAAGACGGAAAGCGCAATGGCCCCCGCGAGCTCGTGCAGGACACCGTCGCGAAGGGCTTTCCGCTCGACGTGATGACCGGCACGTTCGTCACCCACGTCACCTTCGACGGCACGCGCGCGACCGGCGTGGAGGTCGTCAAGAAGAGCGGCGTGTATGGTGCACGCATCTCGGGATCGGGAAGCCGCGCCTCATCCGAGGACGTCCCCACGGCCGAATCGATCCATGCCTCGCGCGAAGTCATCCTCTCCGCGGGCAGCTTCAACACGCCGCAGCTCTTGATGCTGAGCGGCGTAGGGCCTCAGGCCTCGCTCGACAAGCTCGGGATCGAGACGATCGCGGATCGTCCCGGCGTCGGCGAGAACCTCCAAGATCGCGTCGAGGCCGCGGTCGTCTCCGAGCTCAGCGAGCCGCTCGGCATCGTCTCTCGCTGCAAGCTCGGCGCGAGCGCAGACGAGGATCCGTGCCTCTCGGACTGGGAGCGAGGCGCGAAGAGCGCCGTGTACCGGACGCCTGGATTTCTCGCCTCCGCGCTCGTTCGCTCCACCCCCGACGTCCCGCTCGCCGATCTCCAGATCTTCGCCGTGCCGACCGACGCGCGCGGCTACTACCCGGGATACTCGGCCGACAGCGCTCGCGCGAAATCGCGCTTCTCGTGGCTGCTCTTGAAGGCTCACACGAAGAACCACGACGGCGTGGTGAGCTTGCGCGACGCGAGCCCGTTCTCGCGCCCTTCGATCGCGTTCAACTCGTTCGACGAGCGGGATCCGGAGCACGATCCCGACCTCCGCGCCGTCGTCGAAGGCATCCACTTCGTCCGTCGCTTGAACGAGCACGCGCGCGATCTGCAGCCGTCGGTCACCCAAGAAGAGGTGTGGCCCGGGCCCGAGCGCGCGACCGACGACGACCTCGCGCGCTTCGTAAGGCGCGAAGCGTGGGGCCACCACGCGTGCTGCACGAGCCGCATGGGAACGGCCGACGACGATCACGCCGTCGTCGATAGCGCCTTCCGCGTCATCGGCACGACTGGCCTTCGCGTCGTGGATGCGTCGGTGTTTCCCGAGATCCCCGGCACGTTCATCGCGCTCCCGACCTACATGATCGCCGAGAAGGCCGCCGATACGATCGTGGCGACCGCGGAGCTGGCGCGATGAAGCGCGTCGCCCTTGGCATCCTCATCGTCCTTGCGGCGGCTGCAGCGTGGTCGTGCACGACGGCGAGCGATGACGTGTGCATCGATCTCAAGAAGAAGCTTGGCGCATGCGGCGTGCCGAGCACGGACCTCGACTGTTCGCGGCTCGACACCTCCGCGCAAGAAGACCTCGTCTCGCGGATCGATCAATCCGGATGCGCCGGCGCGGCATCGTCTCCAACGTCGAGCGACGTCGACCCGCGCATCTGCGCGCTCGGCCACTTTCCCTGTCCGCCTCCACCAACGCCTGCGCCCACCGACAAGAAGCCGATCTACCCCGTCGTCTTCGTGAGCGGCATTGATAGCTCCGATCTCTTCGCGTTCAGCCCGCGGATCTTCGAGGCGCTCGCGCGGCGAGGCATCGCGGTCGAGCACGTGAAGCTCTCGTCGTGGGCGACGACCGAAGAGCGAGGTCCGGAGCTGTGGGGTGACCTCGTGTCGATTCGACGTCGCCTCGGGGCGGCGAAGGTGAACTTGATTGGCTATGCGGTCGGCGGCCTCGACTGCCGGTGGGTCGCGAGCGAGCCATCACGGCGCGAGGTGCTCGCGTCGATCACGACGGTAGCGACGCCGCATCGCGGTACGCGCGTCGCGGACGCATCCCTCGACGCGCTTCGAAGCGGCGCCACGGCCGATGTCGTCGCCTCGCTCGTCGGCGCCGCCGCGCCTTCGTCGCTCCCCGACCAAAGCGCGCTCGCGAAGACGCTCGAAGGACTCACCGTCGAGGCGCTCAGCGGGGACGTCCCCGAGATCGACGGCGTCTACGTTCAATCGTTTGCCGGCGTCAGCCACGTGCTCGGCAAGACGAGCGCCGCCTCGGAGAGGAGCGTGCGGGATGCATGCATCGACTCGTCGGGCGTGTTCTCGTTCTTCCGTCACGAAGGAAAAGAAGACTCGCTGAGCGAGTTGCTCGGGAATGGTGAGCGTCGACAGCGCGAAGTGGGGCAACTTTCGCGGCTGCATCCCGGCCGACCACTACGACGTCATCGGGCAGATGGCGCGGATCAGCGCCGACCCCGTGACGGGCTTCGACGCGCCGCGCTTCTACGAGTGGGTGATCTCGGATCTCGCCGAGAGGGGATACTGAGATGCGCCATCTCTCCCTCGCGATGCCTCCTCTGATGCGCATCGTGGCGGGCGCGCTCGCGCTCGCGGCGGCCACGTCCTGCACCGACGCGCGGACCGAGCAGCGCGATCGATGCACGAAGATCAACGAGCAGCTCTCCACCTGCGCCGGCACCGGCGCGCCTCCGCTCGACTGCAGCACGGTGAGCGACGCTGATGTCGATCGGATTGATGCGCTGACGGGCAACGGAATGTGCTCGTTCATCGCGAGCACGCTTCCGCTCGATGGCGACCCGAAGAGCGCGACATGTCGCCTGTTCGGCGTGGGCTGCGTCGCGGCGCTGACGCCTGCGCCCGAGCCGGGTCGAACGACCTACCCGATCGTGCTCGTGAACGGGATCGATACGTCGCCGCTCTTTCGCTACTCGGAGCGCATCACGAAGGTGATGAAGGACGCGGGCTACGACGTTCATCTCGCCACGCTCACGCCCTACGAGCCGCCACGCATTCGCGCGCCGGAGCTCTACACACGCATTCAAGAGATTCGCAAACAAACCGGCGCAGCGAAGGTGAACCTCGTCTGCCATTCCCTCGGAGGTCTCGATTGTCGCTATCTCGTCAGCCAAAACGGCGCCCACTGGGAGATTGGTGTCTCGGCGGAGGCGATCGCGAGCCAAGTCGCATCGATCACGACGATTGGCACTGCACACCGTGGGACGAAGGTCGCGGATCGGATCCTCGACACCACGCCGAGCCCGAACGCCGGCGAGCCGTCCGCGATCGACTCGTTCGCAGCGCTAGCTGGTGACTGGTTCAGCGTGAGCGCGATCCAGAACGACGCCCATCTTCGCGACGCGCTCGCCGCGCTCTCGGTGGCAAACGCGCCCGCGTTCAACGACGAGATCGTCGACGCGAGCGGCGTCCTCTACCAGTCGTGGGCAGGCGTGAGCCGTCCCCGGGGCGTGTCCTCGCCCGCGATCGATCGGCGAATCGAAGAAGAGTGCGGCTCGCCGATCACGCGGCACGACTGGATGGCGCTCCCGCTCGTTCCTTTCGTCGACACGTTCGGCGAAGAGCCAAGCGACGGGCTCACGACCGTGGCGTCCGCGAAGTGGGGAGAGTTTCGAGGCTGCATCCCCGCGGACCACATGGAGCAGCTCGGTCAACGCAACCTCCCCGACGCGAACGTCGAGAACGGCTTCGACGTCGCTCGCTTCTATGCCGGCGTCGCCAAAGACCTCGCCGACCGAGGAATGTGAGGCCGTGATGAGGATGCCGGTCGTCGTTGTCGCTTCGCTCGCCTCACTCGCGTCGCTCGCGCTCGCGATGGTCGCGTGCGCACCCGAGCCGGCGGCGGGCGATGCGTGCGCGAAGGCATCGCGCATCGTGAGCGAGTGTGGCGCCTCCCTGCCGGCGCTCGAGGGTGAGTGCAGCGCGACGAAGCGCGCGATCGCCACGTGCATCACGAAGAACGGCGCGGACTGCGAAGCGCTCGCGACGCTCTACCAGCGCATCGACGTCTGCGTCGCCGATCTCGTCGACGCGGGCGACCTCGCGCAAGCCGATGTCCCCGAGCCGAGCACGCTCGCGCCGCGCGACGCCGGCAAAGACGCGGCGAAGAGCACGCCGTCGTCCTCGTCTTCGACTTCGTCCTCCTCTTCGTCTTCCTCGGGCGGCGACGCGGCGACGACACCCGACGCGGCGGCGACGCCCGACGCGGGGACGGCGACATGGCCAGGGCTCCTCGTGTCGGGGACGATCGCGCAAGGAGTGTCACGTTACTTCGTCACCGGCGTGCTCGAGCCGGGCACGTACCACTTCACGTTGACGGGCACGGGCGACGCCGACCTCTACGTGCGTAAAGGCGCGGCGCCGAACACGACGACATTCGATTGCCGTCCGTTCGTCCTCGGCTCCGATGAGTCCTGTGACGTGACGATCTCG
The DNA here is from genome assembly GCA_044227045.1 of Labilithrix sp. Taxonomy (GTDB): domain Bacteria; phylum Myxococcota_A; class Polyangia; order Polyangiales; family Polyangiaceae; genus Labilithrix. The sequence continues at coordinate 7,520 of JBGAFW010000118.1, read as the reverse complement.
GGCAATCCGATCGAGGTCCACGTGATGCTGCGCGGCGTCGCGGCCTCGTCGAGCTTCACATTGAAAGGGCAGCCGTAGCCACATGAACGCTCTCCACGCCATCAAGACCATGCTCGCTCGGAGAGATCGCGCGCTCCGTATCGGCTTTTACGAGCGCGTGGGCCGCTTCCTCGGGCTCGTCGCGACGCGCCATCGCGTGGCGACGGCGGTGACGTGCCTCGTCGTGCTCGCCGCGGTCACCCTCGGGCTCGGGCGCGTTCGATTCTCGACCGACTATCGCATCTTCTTCTCGAAGGACGACCCAGGCCTCGCCGCGTTCGAGCGCCTCGAGCACGTGTTCACGAAGACCGACAACGTCTTGTTCGTCCTCAAGACGAACGAAGGAGCGACCGTCTTCGACGACGATGCGCTCGCCGCCGTCAAGGAGCTCACCGACGAAGGTTGGAAGGTCCCGTACGCGTCACGCGTCGATTCGCTGACGAACTTCCCCTACGTGCGCTCCGCTGGCGACGACATCCACGTCGCGCCGCTCGGCGATCTCGACGCGACGTCGATGCGCGCGGCCGCGATGAACGAGCCGCTCCTCGTCGGAAGTCTCCTCTCGAAGGACGGCACGACCACCGGCGTGAACGTCACCATCCGGCTGCCTGGAAAGGCGCCCGAGGAGGTGACGGAGTCTGCAGAGGCGGCGCGCGCGATCGCGTCACGCGTGGCGGCGAGGCATCCTCGGCTCACGATTCGACCGTGCGGCATGGCGTTCATGAACAACGCGTTCATGCAAGCGTCCGTCCGCGACATGGGCGTGATGATCCCGCTCATGCTCGTCGTGATGCTCCTCGCGATGGCGATCTTGCTGCGTAGCGCGTGGGCGACGGTCGCGGTCGCGACGATCATGTTCTTCTCTGCCGCGGCGTCGATGGCGTTCGCGGGGTGGCTTCGGTATCCGCTCACTCCTCCTGCCGTCGCGGCGCCGATGATGGTGCTCACGGTCGCGATCGCCGATGGCGTGCACATCGTGCTCGCCGCGGTCTCCGAGATGCGAAAAGGCACGTCGAAGGGCGACGCGATCATCACCGCGCTCGTCACGAACCTCGAGGCGGTCACGTACACGTGGCTCACCACGGTCGTTGGCTTCGTCTGCCTCAACTACTCCGACGCTCCGCCGGTGCGCCACCTCGCGAACATGACGTGCTTCGGCGTGACGCTCGCGTTCGTGTCGTCGATCACGCTGCTGCCTGCGCTGATCGCGCTCTTTCCGATGCGCATCCGCGCGATCGAGCCTGCCGTCACGGTGAAGGAGGCCACGAGCATGCGGTGGCTGGGCTCGTTCGTCACGAGGCACCGGCGCGCGGTGCTCGCGATGTCGGCGGTCCTCACGATCGGGGCGGGCGTCCTCGCGTCACGCCTCGAGACGAACGATCAATTCGTTCAGTACTTCGGTGAGTCGATCGAGTTTCGCCGTGACGCCGACTTCACGATGAAGAACCTCTCGGGCATCTACCGGCTCGAGTACCAGGTAGGCAGCGGCGCGCCTTCCGGCGTCTCCTCGCCGGCCTACCTCGAGCGCCTCGACGCCTTCGCGACGTGGCTTCGCGCCCAGCCCGAGGTCGAGCATGTCTACGGCATCGTCGATCTCGTCAAGCACGTGAATCAGGCGCTGCACGGCGACGATCGCGCGGCCTATCGAATTCCAGAGACGCGAGAGGCGGTGAGCGAAGCCCTCTTCGTCTACGAGATGGGGTTGCCGTCCGGGCTCGACCTCACCGACCGGCTCGACGTCGATCGCTCCGCCGCGCGCATGACCGTCACCGTACGCGACATGACCACACGCGAGATGAACGACTTCACGGCGCGCTCCAAGGCGTGGCTCGAGTCGAACACCCCAAAGCCGATGTGGACGGAGGCGACGGGGCCGGTCGTCATCTTCTCGCAGCTCTCGAACCGCAACGCGAAGAGCATGGTGCAAGGGGACTTCGTCTCGCTCGCGCTGATCTCGCTTTGCATGATCATCGTGCTGCGGAGCTTCAAGCTCGGCGTCCTGTCGGTCATCCCGAACGTCGTGCCGATCGTGATCGGCTACGGCGCATGGAAGCTCGCGGTCGGGCAGATGAACATCGTCGCGTCGGTCGCCGGCAGCATCAGCCTCGGCATCATCGTCGACGACACGATCCACTTTCTCACCAAATTCCAGGCGCTCCATCGCAAAGAGAAGCTCAGCGCCGAGGTCGCGATGCAGAAGACGCTCGCGCACGTCGGCCCGGCGATGCTCTCGACGAGCGCCATCTTGGTCGCGGGGTTTGGCGTGCTGACGCTCTCCGCGTTCCAGATGACGAGCTACCTCGGCTGGCTCAGCGTGCTCATCGTGAGCGTCGCGCCCGTGTGCGATCTCATCCTCGTCCCAGCGCTCGTCGTCGCGACCTCGCACGTGTCTTCGAACCGTTCTCGTCTCGTGTCGCGGGGTGACACGAGCTCACCATCAACAGCCGCCATCGTGATCGATGGCACAGCAGGTGCGTCATGAAGTCATTGGCATCGTCTACGTTCGGCCTCTCGTTCGCGCTCGTCGCGCTCGCCACCCTCTCGAGCGGCCACGCCGTCGCGAAGACCGCCGCCGAGCTCACGAGCGCGGGCTCCCCCGAGCAGAAGGGCGAGTCGATCGCGCGGGAGCTCGACGCGCGAAACGCGGGGTTCAAAGACCTCGGCGGCACCGTCGAGATGTCCCTTCGCGACGCCGGTGGTGGCGAGGCCAAGCGTCGCTTCGCGATCAAGGTGCTCGAGAAGCCCGAAGGCCCAAACGCGGGTGACTGGTCCCTCATCACGTTCGACAGCCCCGCCGACGTCAAAGGCACCGCGCTCCTCTCCCACGCCAAGATCGACGGAGACGACGAGCAATGGCTCTATTTGCCGTCCTCGAAGCGGACCAAGCGCGTCTCGACGGGAAACCGCACGGGCTCCTTCGCCGGCAGCGAGTTCTCGTTCGAGGATTTGACGGGAAACGAGACACGCAAATACAGCTGGCGACTCGCGAGCACGGAGGCCTGCGGCGCAGAGCAATGTTTCGTGCTCGAGGCGACGCCGAAGGACAAGGGATCGGCCTACTCGAAGCGTGTCCTCCGGATCGAGCAGACCGAGTTCAAGATCGTCTCGACCGACTTCTACGATCGCGCCGGCACGAAGGTGAAGTCGCTCACCTATGACGGTTACAAGAAGCTCGGCGGCAAGTTCTGGCGCGCGCAGTCGTGGACGATGAAGAACCTCCAGTCGAACAAAACGACCGAGCTCAAGTTCGTCGCGATGACCCTCGCGACGGGGATGAGCGCGAGTGACTTCGCGAGCAGCAAGCTCGAGGCCCGCTGAGTCATTCGCTTCACCCGGGCGCCGCTTCTCCATGCTTCACCGAGTCATCGCGGCGCTCTTTATCGCGTTAGCTACTTTGCTATCGCTAACCGGATGTGCGAGCCCGACGTTTCAGACGGCAGGTCACGTCGCGGCCGATGGGCGCGCCTTTGCGTTCGATCCGAAGTATGCCGGTCAAGCGCAAGGCACGTCCGTGTCGCTCGTCGCCGAGCCGGAGGCGTCGATCAAGACCGAAGACAACACGCATACCTGGACCGGGCGGCCCTTTTATCGGCTCGATCCCGTGGACGTAAAGCGATCGCATGCGGACGTGCGCGAAGCGTCGTACAAGCTCGCGCTCGATCACTTCGAGGCGAAGGCTGGGATCGGTCAAGTGACGTGGGGAGTGCTCGAGTCGTATCGGCCTACGGACGTCATCAACCAAACCGATTTCGTCGAGCAGCCGAACGGCTCGGCGAAGCTGGGTCAGCCGCTCGCGGAGGTCGGGTTTCTCGGCCAGACGACGTCCTTGCGGCTCTACTATCTGGGGTTCTTTCGGGATCGCACGTTCCCGGGGCTTCGCGGGCGGCTCCGCTTTCCTGCATTGATTGACACCGACCACCCGCAATTCGAATCGCCTTATGGTCGATTCCAGCCCTCCGGGGCGGCGCGATTCGCGGCCACGATAGGCGATTTCGACGTGGGGCTCGGGTTGTTTAGTGGGTTATCGCGCGAGCCGCGTTTCATCGCCGAGCTGACGACGGGCCAGGTCGCTCCCCGCTACGATCTCCTCCATCAAGGCTCTGCCGATATGCAATGGACGCTCGGTCCCTTCGTCATCAAAGCCGAGGCTCTCGTGCGCATGATGACCGAAGATCGCATCGTGTCGGTCGGCGGAGGCGCCGGCGCGGAGTACACGTTCGTCAAGCTCGTCTCGGACGCCGACCTCTCCTTCGCCACGGAGCTCCTCTGGGACACGCGACCGCTCAATGCACCACCCACGTTCTTCGAGCATGATGCCTTCGTCGGGGCGCGCTTTGCGTTCAACGACGCAGCGAGCACGGAGATTCAAGCCGGCGCGATCGTCGACGTCTTCGACGGCACCACGTTCGGCAAGCTCGATGTCAGCCGGCGACTCGGCGACCACTGGCGCATCTCGGTCGACGGCAATGTGTTCTTCGGCCAGCACGGAAAGCTCGAGAGCGCGTTGCTCCGTGATGATCACCTCCACGGGCGTATCGCCTACTTCTTTTAGGCTCGCCCGACGGCTCGGACCCTCAGCGCTTCGCTTTGATGCTCACATCGTTCGCGAGGCGCGAGACGAGGTTCAGCTGGCGATCGGTGTCGGCCTTCATTTGCGCATGCATCGCGATGCAGACATCGTCGACGACGCCGACGATCCGGAGGAGTCGCATCGGGACGCCGCGATCGTCGAAGTCGATCGTGTCGGCGAAGAGCGGCGTGTCGCTCTTGGCGAGGACGGCCGCGCCGAATTTGGCGAGGTCGACGGTCTCGCGCTTGCCGCCGAGGTCTTTCGACGGGTCGAGCGCGTCGGCGCAGGCGCGCGCGTCCTTGCCGTTGTCGACGTACATCGAGAGGCTGATGCCGCATTCCCCTTCGAAGGCCATCCCCGAGAGGACCTCGGGTGCCTCGAGGACGGCGACCTTGTCGAGCTTCTGAAGCGGCGTAAGCAAGACGACGCTCACGGTCTTGCCCGAGCCCGTCTTCGCGAACGCTCCGTACATCGGCGCGGCTTTGCCCGGAAGCTGAGCGCGGGTGACGCGGACTGTGCGGTCACGGACGGTTCGCTGGTACAGGACGTCGGCGTTCTCGAGGTCGACCGCCACGTTGCTCGTGCTGCTCGTGCTGCTCGCGCCGGTGGTGCTCGCTGTGGACGAAGACGACGGGAGCGCCGACGTCGCGGGCGTCTCCGGGCGGGAGGCGAGGACGGCGGCGAGCACGAGCACCGAAGCCCCGCCAAGGATCCACCACGTCTTCTTCGTCATGCGGGTCGCGACCCTAGCACCGGTCGCGCCGCCTTTCTTGGCTGCTCATCGCGCGGCAACGCAAAAACGCCAGCCCCGGTGGGAGCTGGCGTCTGCGTTCAGAGGGACGGCGTGGGTCGAATCAGTTGCCGCTGTACGTGCACAGCGTGTTCGTGCCCTTGTAACCGTCGACGCAATCCTTGTAGCAAACCTCGCCGCTCCTCGACGGATGGTCCGACGGGCAGGTGTTGAGCGGCGCCGTGAAGATCGGCGTGTCGAGGCGCGGCCAGGGGCTGTACGAGATCGGCGTGGTGTTGCTGGAGTTTTGCACGTACGTCTTCTTCTGGCAGGAGACGCCGATATCGGTCATGCCGTTTGGGCAGGTCGGGCTGCAGATGTTCGAGCCGATGTTGTCGTAACCCTCTTTGCACTTCGGATACCACATCAAGCCATACTTCTCGCAGCCGCCGGGGTGGCGCGCTTCGCACTTGGACTCTTGCCAGAGCGCGTAACCCGCGCCGCGACCGTAGGCAGCCGGCTTCGCGCAGAAGGCGCCGTCATCACGGAAGCCATCGGGACACGAGTCTTGCCAGCAGACGCCCGCGACCATCTTGTAGCCAGCCTTGCACGGGCGGTAGCAGATGGCGCCGGACTGGATGAGGCCAGGCGCGCAGACCATCGGGACGCCGACGCCGCGGTCGTACGTACGCGGCATGCAGTTCTGCTGCGCCGAGTCTCCACCGAAGATGTCGAACATCGCGCCCTTGCTCACCTTGATGTCGGCGCTGCCGTCGCAGAGGGGGATGCTCGTCGCGAGCGTGCGCGCGGGTCACTTCAGGGTGCGTACGAGCTCGAAGGCTTCCTTCGCGAGACGAACCCAGAGCGGCTTCGACGTGCTCGTGACGGCGAGCCACTCCTGCATGAAGAGCTTCCCGTTCACCTTGAGGGCATTCGATCCAAAGCGGCGCCTTCCGGAGGCCGCCGCCTTGTCCGTCACGAAGCCTTCGATCACGGGCTTGAGGCGCCGGTCCTTCTCGAAGGCTTTGAAGATCGTGTCGATGTAAACCTGCTCCGCGACGCGCGGTGCGGCCGCGGCCGTCTTCTTGGCGGTCGTCTTCGTCGTGCTCTTCGTCTTCGTCTTCGCTGTTGTCTTCTTCGCCGCCATCTCTGTTTTCCCGTTCGTCGAGGAGGAGGAGGGAAGGGCGAGCCAATCCGCGAGCGCGCGCTCGGTGCGCACGGCCCTCGGATCGACGAGCACATAGGCCGCCGTTGGCTTCCCGTTGAACATCAGGGCCCGCACGTGAGGATGCTCGAGGATCGCTGCGCGCGCGCCTTTGTCTTCGATGCGGAGCATCAAGTCGTCGCCCATGACGCCGGCGATCATGGATCCGTCGCGTAGAAAGCCGAGGCCTCCGCCGAGGATCTTCTTCTCCACGACGTCCGTGTCGCGGCTCTCTGCTTCTCCCTCGAGGAAGGAGCGAATTCGCTGGGCGAGCTTCTCGTCGAACGGCATGGCGCGAACGTCGTGCGGGTGGCCGCCGAGACTAGCCGAGTCGCTGACCGGGTAGGAGGGATGGCATTCGTGTCAGGGCAGCCCGAGCCGCGTGTTCGCGTCGAGGGGTGGGCGCAACCCTCGATGATCCTAGAAAATAGGCCGATCGGGCCCATCGAGCCCAGCGGCACGACCATTGCGACATGCCTTTGCGAACGCGCTGGCAAGCCCGCCTGACGCGTGACCCCACTCCCATCCGCCACATCACGCCTCGCGCCTTGCGTGGCCGTCGGGCACGTGTGCCTGCGCGTCACGAGCGAATGACCGAACGAAACGAAACGAACAGAACGGACCCTCACGATGAGCCTCACTTCTTCTCTCCTCTCTTCCTTGTCACGAACCTCCTCTCCTCGGCCCTCGGCTTCTGCCTACGGCAAGGCGACCGCCGCCCTCTTCCTCGGCGCGATCGCGTTCTCGCTCGTCACCGGATGCCGCGCGACGCCCAACACGAACACGCCTTCGTACAAAAAAGGCGAGCTCGGTAACGGCAGCTTCGCCTTCCGATGTGACGACTCGGTCGCGTGCGATCGCTGGTCGAACAGCGCGAACACGTTCCCGGACAAGGTCGCGACCGGCGCGGTGTTCGACGTCGCGTTCGTCCCGAACGGTGACACCACCGGCTTCGTCTTCATGACCGACCGCGAGAC
>JBGAFW010000005.1:0-218613 GCA_044227045.1 Labilithrix sp. | reverse complement strand
CTCGCGGGCGGCGGCTCGGTGATCCTCGATCCGCCGATCAAGAAGGGGTACATGCTCGTGCATCCGCAGAAGATGGCGATCGTCCTCGACTTCGAGAAGATGAAGTCGATGAAGACGCCCGGCGGAATGCCCGGCTCTCGGCCAGGCGCCCCGAGCGCGCCGTCGGCGCCGCCGAAGATCGACAAGACCGGCAAAAAAGAGGTGATCGCCGGCTACACCTGCGAGATCTGGATCATCACGAGCGAGAAGAGCAAGGCAGACGTCTGCGTCGCCGAAGGCATCACGTGGATCGATCTCACCGATCTCGGATGGGCGTCTCCCGAGGTCGCGGCCGCCTCCGCGTTGAGCGGCGCCAACCACTTCCCGCTTCGCGTCATCTCGTACGACGCGAAGAACGTCGAAGAGTTCCGGATGGAGGCGACGAAGGTCGAGAAGAAGAAGCTCGAAGACAGCCGCTTCGTCGTCCCCGCCGACTACCGGCAAGTCGACATGGGGCAGATGATGGGCGGCATGGTCCCCGGAGGCATGCCGATGCCGCCGAACGGTCAGCCGCCGCCCAAATTCCCGCGAAGTCGAAGGGCAACCTGCTCGATGACATCGCGTGGTCACGCGACGTCGAAGAGGAGTTCTTCGCGGCGAAGGGCGAGAAGCTCCCGCGACCAACCTACGAGGTCGATCGCGACGCGCTCGAGGACGAGAGCAAGCGCCTCACGAAGCTCGCCAAGTCGATCGACGGCGACGCGCCGATCCCGACGTTCCTTCGCGCCGCGATCCTCTCCGCCGTCGATCGCAACCGCATGCTCCTCGCGATCGGCACGAAGGCGTTCGGCGACATCTCACGCGAGATCTACGGCGGCGCGCACACCACGTTCTATGGCCTCCCCACGCGCAACATCGATCTCGCCGAGCACCTCCTCGCTCGCCTGCAGGTGCACGGCTGGGACGAAGCGAAAGACAAGGCGCCCAAGAAGCACGGCGCCGAAGAGCTCGCCGCCGAGCTGAAGCAGCGCATCGAGGCGCACAAGCCCAAGATCGACCTCGACGTCATCCTCGACGACCGCTGCACCTCGAAGGCGATCGCCGGGATGAACCGCGTGCGCGTGCGCCCCGACGCGAAGTTCGAGGGATGGGAGGCCGAGGGCCTCTACGTCCACGAGGTCGAGACGCACGCGTTCACCGCGCAGAATGGCGCGAGCCAAGAGCTCGCCCCCTTCCTCAAGGCTGGCGGCCCGCGCACCACGCCGACGCAAGAAGGCCTCGCCGTCTTCGCCGAGCTTCACCATCATGCGCTCGCGACGCCGCGCCTCGAGCGGCTCGCCGTGCGCGTCAAGATGGTCGAGATGGCCGAGGGCGGCGCGAGCTTCATCGACCTCTATCGCTGGCTCTGCGAACGTGGCGTGGAGGAGCGGGATGCCTTCCTCGACGTCGCGCGCGTGTGTCGCGGCGGGCTCGTCGAGGGCGGCGCCCCGTTCACGAAGGACGCCTGCTACCTCGCCGGCCTCCTCCACGTCTATGCGTTCCTCTCGGCGTTCGTGCGCGCGGGCTTTCGTGACGAGGTGGAGATGCTCGTCGCCGGTCGCATCGCGCTCGACGACGTCGTCGCCCTCGTGGAGCTCCGGAGCATGGGCCTCCTCTCACGCCCGAAATACCGCCCCACGTGGCTCGCGCGATGGTCGACGCTGCTCCCCTACTTCGCGTTTGCGTCGTTCATGGATGCGATCGATCTCGCGCCGGTCGAAGCGCACTACCGCGAGCTCATCGACCTCGCCGGCGCCGCTCGCCCGTCACGACGCTGACGTCACTTCTTCTTCGTGTTGCACTCCGGCGCGAGGAGCGCGGCTTTCCCTCCCGCCGAGTCGACACACTGGGCCGACTTCATCGCGGCTTCGCACTTGCCGTAGTCGTGGCCAGCCTCGCCGCCTCCGAGGCAAGCGAGGTCGACGTAGAAGCTCTTGCACTTCTCTTCGTTGTCGAAGTTGATCGAGGCCGCCGTGCCCGCGTCGATGTCGACGCCGACGTGGCATTTGCCGTCCGTCGCGCACGCACACGCGCGCGCGCAGATCTCGGCGCCAGCCGAGGCACACGCGCCGGCGCCGCTCCCGCCCGACGAGGACGACGACGATGATGACGACGACGACGAGGAGGAGGCGCCTGCGCCCGATCCCGACGGCGACGTTGGATTCGTCTCACCGCGCGTGTCCGACGACGATTCGCCGCCGCACGCGAGGAGAGTGATGAGGGTAAGGAGACCGAGCGAAGACAGAAGTAAGCGTTTCATGCGCGCGCCCCGAGCAGGGTCCATGCCGGTCGCGGCCTTCGCGCTTTTCTCGTGATTTTGACGCGATCGTGACGTGGCGCGGAGCCATTCGTTCACAACCCCACGCCAGCACCGTCACGGCTTACGGGACGACTTCGTTGAAGTGCACGCACCAGTTGTAGAGCGGATAGCCGTGGAGCGACTCCGTCGGGTCCGAGTCGCGCAAGTTTCCGCGAGGACCAGTCTTGGGTCCGGCGGGGTTGTTGGGGATACCCGTGTACGCGTAGCGGATTCGCTTCTTCGTCGCAGAGGGCTCGTTCGAGAGCGTGATCCGGACGGCGTCACGCGGCTCGCCCACGATCTCGACGTTCGTGATCGCCGGAGGCGTCGGGCTCGAGTCCGTGTATTCGAAGCCCAGGTTGCCCGGGTTCGAGACGAGCTTCTCGTCGAACACGAGCGGCGGCCTCGGCACGACGAGCTTGATCGTGATCACGTTGCCCTTACGCTCGATCGCGCGCGGCCGCAGCGGCTCCCACGGTCGGCCCTCGAGCACCACCTGGCGGTAGGCCTTCGCGTAGTACTCGCCCATGTGGCGATAGCCTTCGTTCGTCAAGTGGACGCCGTCGTGCGAGTACTGGAGGTTGTACTTCGGTCCGACGAGGACGAGCTTCCCTTTGCTCGCGAGCGCCGCGGAGAGCTGTTGCTCGGGGATCGCGCTCACGCTCTGGCCGTAGAAGGTCCAGCTGCTCATCTGCGAATGAAACATCGGGACGTCTTCGGTCTGTCCCGTGAGCGCCTTGATGTCGTTTTCGTACGTGGCCTGCCACTCGAGGAGATCGCGTGCATAGTGCACGTTCCCGTCGACGTGATCCGCCTCGCCGTGAACGTTCGTCACCGCGCGCACGACGTACGCCTTGTGCATCGCGACCGCGATCTCGAACGCGGCCTTCACCTGCGCCATTCCGTTTGCATACGCAGGCAGCGGGCTACCCTTCCGAAGCCCCACGTACGCGATTCCGCCGATCCCGTGCGCGCTCACGAGCAAGTCGTGACGCCGCATGCCCGGCGTCGACGGTGCCATGTCGAGCGACATCTTCGTCACCAAGCTCGCAAAGCCCGACGACATCGTCTCGTCATCGAGATAGGGCGGGTCGCGCTCCGCCGCGTTCGCGAAGTTGGGTCCTTCGACGAGCGGGACGAACGACGTCCCGAGGTTCGCCCCTCCCGCGATCACGCCCGTTCGAAACATCATGTTCGCGTACGGCTGCTTCGTCGAAATCGCGGGATACCCGACCGCGCCCACCGACAGGCTCTGCCCCGTCGAGAGCACGTGGTTGATGTCTCGATGCCGGTACGCGAGCTTCGACGCCATCGCCGAACGTGCCTCGACGACGTCCTTCTCCGACTCCGCCGTCGACGTCGCGACGACCGAGACCGGCGGCGCAGGCGCAGGCCTCGTCTGTTCCGGCGTGTTGTCTTTGCAGGACGCCGGCAGGGAGAGTAGCGCGAACGCGAGCGCGCCTCTCCTTCCCCACCACCACGCAATCCTCGACGGCCGCCCCACCCCAAAAACGATAACGCGACGTCGTGGACGGTCCCAATCCGCGGCGTCGATTGGGGCCCACCGGTCGTTGGATCAGCCCCGTTCGAGGCCGTTCTCGAGGTTTAGGGGACTGCCTCGTCGAAATGGACGCACCAATTGTAGAGAGGAAAGCCCGTCCGTGAGGGCGGCTTGTCCGAGTCGCGAAGGTTGCCGCGCGGCCCCGTCTTGGGCCCCGCGAGCGATCCCGCGGCCGCACCAAACGCATAACGAATGCGCTTGTCCGTCCCCGTCGGCTCCTTCGTCAGTGTGATCACGACCGTGTCGGGTCCCGCGAGGGCCACCGATTTGATCGAAGGGGGTGCGACGATCCCCATATCGCCATACTCGAAGCCGAAATTACCGGGATCGGAGACGAGATCCGTATCGAGGACGAGCGGCGGCGTCGGGACGACGAATTTGATCGTAATGACCGCGCCCGCGCGCGTAACGGTTGACGGGCGAAGCGGCTCCCAGGGTTTCCCCTCGAGGATGATTCGCTGGTAGGCCTTGGCGTAATACTCACCCATGTGCTGGTAACCGTGATTGGTGAGGTGCACGCCGTCCGCCGCGTACTCGAGATTGTATTTCGGGCCCACGAGCACGATCTTCCCGTTCGACGTCATGTGCGTAGCGAGCTGTTGAAACGGAATGAGGCTCGTCGCCTGACCATATTTGGTCCAGCTGCTCATCTGCGTATGCAACATGGGAATCGGGTCGAGCTGACCGTTGATCGCTTTGATGTCCGTCTCGTAATTGCTTTGCCACTCGGCGAGATCGGCGGCGTAATTGGCATTCTGCGCGACGTGATCGGACTCACCATGCACGTTGGTGATCGCGCGAACGACATACGACTTGTTCAGCTTCTTGGCGATGTCGAAGCCCGCCTGCGCCTGCGCGATCCCCGCGGCATACGGCGCCGTCCCTTTCTTCAGCCCGCTGTAGGCGATGCCGCCAACACCATGGAGGCTCACGAGCAGATCGTGGCTCGTCCGTCCCGTGGGCTGGCCGACGAGCCAGCGCTCTTGAGCGACCTTCGTGGTGAGGTTCGCGAACGCCGCAGACATCGTCTCGACCTGCGGCCCCTCGACGAGCGGAACGAGCTCGGTGAGATTCACCGCACCCGCCTGGATCCCGGTCGAGAACATCTGGTTTGCGTACGGCTGGACCGACGACAGGACAGGGTTGCCCACCGCGCCGACGGAGAGAGACTGCCCGGTGCCGAGCACGTGGTTGATGTCGCGATGCACGTAGGTGGGTGACAAGCCGGTTCCTGTGTCGGTGGGCCCGTCGGGGAGCGTCCCCGACGAGGACGCCGTCTGCGAATCGTTGCCTGCCTCCACACCTCCCGAAGAAGAGGAGGACGAGGTGGAGGACGACGCGGAGGGTGACTCGTCTTCGTCACCGCACGAGACCGCGACGAAGATGACGAGCCCGGTGAGCCCGACGAGACTGAACCGCGTGCGCAATCCAAGGCGGCGATGAAGCGGGATCCACGAAAAAGCCATGACGTTGGCCGGATGATAGCGCGCACCTGGGCGAAGCCATCGCGATTCGCCGGCCGCGATGACGAAGCGTCCTCGTCCTTTCCTTGCGACTCGGCGGCGGTCGCGCTCGAGCCCGCCAACGCCGATGTTCTCAGCATCAGCCGAGCACCGTATCCTGCGGGCATGACAGAGAACGCGGCCCGCGCCTTCGTCGCCGAGCTCGACCTCGAGAACCAGAAGGCGCTCGCACGAATCGGCGCGGCTTCGGCATGCGCTCCCAACATGGGGCTCCGCCCCATACCCCGCGCATGCGCCGATTCGCGCTCCGCGCAAACGGATCCCCCTTCGCTCGAAGACTCGCTCAGGGGCGCACGCGCCTTTGGTGATACGAAGGGAGACAGGGCACCCGTGACGAGCGAGCCGCTCACGGTGAAGCGCCTTCTCATGCTTGCCCTGAAGAACGAGCTCGAGGCCACCGAGTGCGCGGCGGCATGGCTCGCGTCGACGCCCGAGGTGCCCGTGAAGCTCGCTCTCGCGCGTCAGGCCGGCGACGAGGCGAAGCACTACAAGATGATCCAGGCGCGTCTCGCGGAGCTCGGCGTCGATACGTCGAGCCACGATCCGCTCGCGGGAGGCAAGAGCCCACTGCTCGCTTATCTCCTCGGACTCGAAGGCACCGTCGCACGCGTCGCGGCGGGTCAGTTCACGCGTGAGGCGCTCGCGCTCGTGCGCAACGCCGAGTTCGTTCGCTTCTGCCGCGAGCAAGGCGACGAGGCGACGGCGAAGCTCTACGAAGACACCATCCAGCCGGACGAGAAGCACCATCACGAGCTCGGTCGAAAGCTCCTCCTCGATCTCGCCGTCACGGCCGAAGCGCGCGCGGCAGCACGCGAAGCAAGCCGGCGCGTGCTCTCGATGGCCGAAGAGCTTCAGGAGATCGCACGCCTCAAGATGGGGATCACGCGTGCCCCCGGCTGCTGACGCCACGCCGATCGTCATTCGACGCGCGACCGCCGCCGACGTGCCTGCCGCGATGCGCATCATCCGTGAGGCCCTCGCGGGGTTTGGCTTGCCGTTCGAGCCCCACGGTCGTGACGCTGACGTCTCGTTCTTTGGCGGCCGAGCCGATCACGATGACTTCGTCGCCGAGTCGCCTGAGGGCGACGCGATCGGCGTCGCGAGCGTCGGCCCGCACGGCGAGCCCGGCACGGCGTGGGTGTCGAAGGTCTTCGTCGACCACGCCGCGCGACGCCGCGGCGCAGGTCGCGCGCTCCTTCGCGCCGCGCACGCCGCCGCCAAGGCTCGTGGCTACGTGCGCGTCGGGCTTCGCTCGCGCGTCGTCTTCAAAGAAGCGATCCGACTCTACGAATCCGAAGGCTACGCGCTCACCTCCGGCGACCCTGCCCTGCTCGAGGCGGGCGACGTGGTCTATTTCCGCGCGCTGTGACGGATCACTCACTCGGGACGCAGTCGTAGAGCTGCTGCCATTCATAGAGCGTGGGGGCGCCGTTGAACGTCATGTAGACACGCAGCCACTGCTGCGAGGTCTGGCCTGCCGTCGTGAGTCGCTGGGAGACGGGCTGCGGGTCGAACGTCCAGACGATGGGGCCTGCCGCCGGGCTGTTCGTAGAGTTTGCCTGACCGACCGGCACCGTTCCAGGCGCGGTGGGGCTCACCGGGAACGTCGCCGGGTCGACGCCCGTGAATGCGCGGAAGTCGATCGTGCCGGACGCGATCGCCGCCTTCCATCGAAAGAGCTGCCAGACCACCCTCGTACCGCTCGGGCACACGCCCTCGAAGTCGCGAATGAAGGTCGAGGGCGGCGTCGGGACCGAGCACTGCGAGATCTGTCGATTGAAGCCTTGAAGGGTGAGCCGGTAATTGCTTCCCGTCGAGTTTCTCTCTGCCTGAAAGACCGCGATCTCGTACGTATTGCCGACAACGAGGTTGAGAGGCGTTCCGGCTGGCTGCGTTTGGGTAGCCGCGGAAAGAGTGACGGTTCCCGATCGTGGTGTGTGGAGGCCGCCGAGATCGAGGACCTTCAACCCGCTGATGTACACCCAGAGGTCGTCGTCACCCGTGAAGGACAAGGACTCGCCACCCGAGTAGGTAAATGGGTAACGGACCTCACTCGTAAACGAATAGTTCTTACCCGTTACACCGAAGTTGCCAAACCCGAGGCCATTGATAGGGAAAAACCCCGCAAGGTTTTGGCAATGAGCGCTCGTCCCGTAACCGCAATTGATGTTGTTCGCCACGACCGTGTCCGTCGAGCTATCGAAGACGTAGGACGTCCCGGAAGGAAAGAGCCGTAAGAAGCGCCCGAGAATCGTCGTGTTTGCGCCGGGAGTGTCCCGGTACCACTGATCGAAGGTCGCTGCGCCGCCGACGCAGTTTTGGGTCGAGAGAAAGACAGGCGCTCGGTCTGCGGCGAGTGCATTGTTCGGTATGCCCATGTTGGGCAGAGAGATATTGCAATAAGGAGGACCATAAGGCGCATGGGGTGCATTCATCTGGAAGTCTGGATGAATGATGGGATTGCTCCATGGCCCGCCATCCGGGTTCGCCGGAATGCCTCCCAAGAAGTCGCGATAGATGATCGGGACATCCAGGTAGGCCGGCGGCGGTGACGTGATCGTGTTGCAGGTGGCGCCGAGCTCGATCGCGCACGCCGACGAGCAGCCATCGCCGTCCTTCGAATTGCCGTCATCGCATGCCTCGCCCGGGAACTTGATGCCGTCTCCGCAGACCGCGACACATGGGCCGTTCGTCGGGCAACTGACCTCGCGTTGGCAATTGAAGCAGCCGTCGAACGGGCGATTGTTGCCGTCGTCGCACTGCTCGGTGCCTTCTGGGATGCCATTTCCACACGTGCTGGCGGTGCAGGGTTGGCCGGGCATGGGGCATTGAAAGCCTGGCTCGACCGTGCAAGCGCCCGTGCAACCGTCGCCGTTGGTCGTATTGCCGTCGTCACATCCTTCGGCCGGGTCGAGGACGCCGTCACCACAACCGCGCGCCGTGAGCCCGCCGTCGAGGATGACAAAGCCAGGCCCTGCGTCGAGGCCGATCGGCGTATCGCTCACGACGTTGCAGTACGGATCACACGGGTCGAGCATGGAGCCCGCGTCGGTGTCGGCGTTGCACGACGCAGATCCTTTGCAGTGCTTGTTCTTCTGGCACTTCTTCCCTGCCTTCTTGCCGTCGACGCAGTGACCGTGCTTGTCGGGTTTGCAGGTGCCCGTGGGGCAGTCTGCGTTGCTGTTGCAGACCTTGCCGTCTTCGGCGCCGCTCGAGTCGCAGAGCCCAGTGAACGATCCGCAGTTGCCGCCGCCGCCCGCGGGCGTGCACGTACCACCGGGGCAGTCGCCGTTGTTGTCGCAACCGGAGCCGTTCTCGGCGCCGCCCGTGCAGGTGCCGTCCCGCTGGCCACACTGGTCGTTGCACTCACCGTCGTCTTCGCAGTTCTTGTTCTTCTCGCCGTTCCCCTTGCACTTCTTCGTCCCTGCCGGGCAGTCGGCGTTGGTGGTGCACTCGTCGCCGACGTTCTTGCCGCTCGTGCACACCTTGATCGGGCCGCTGACACCACCGCCGCTACACACCGAGCTCGTGCTCGCGAGCGCGCTGGTGTGAATCGTCGTGAGTGACTTCGCGACGATGGTCCCTTCGCCGCAGTCGCCGTAGACACCCGAGGGCAAGCAGGCGCGACGCCCCTCGAAGCAATAGATGAAGTGGTTGTCTCCAGTGATCTTCTTCCCGCACGGCACCGTCTGGCCTGGGATGTCGCATGGGCATCCCATCTGCGGAGTACCGCACGCGATCGAGGCGGTGGGCGGGCGCTGCGTACCGTCGGCGGACACGCCTTCTCTGGGGTCGCTGCACGCGATCCCGACTCCGACGATGACGGAGGCGCCAAGAAACATCAGAGCGCTGAGCCGCGCGGCCCAGTTGCGGGATCTCGTTACGGACACTTTTTCCCCCCTCGCACGAGGCGATTCGGCGAAACCGGCGCGGTCTCTTGGCGTCGAGTCTACGCTCGCGGCCCGGAAGCACCCAACCCGGCTTGTGCAGGAAAGCCGCGCCAAAAAGCCGCACCACCTTGGCGACGGAGTCCACAAAGGGTATGCCGATTCATCCAAGAAGAGGCCGATAAGACATGAGCTCTGACAGCATCGAATCGCGTCTGAAGGAAGACCGTCGCTTCCAACCCTCCGCCGAGTTCTCGAAGCATGCGCGCGTTCAATCGCATGCAGAATACACGTCGATGCACCAGCACTCGCTCGACGAGCCCGAGGCGTTCTGGCGCGAGCACACGCAGGATCTCGTCTTTCGAACGCCGTGGAAGACGTTCTCCGAGTGGAAGCTCCCGAAGGCGAAGTTCTTCGATGGGGCGACGCTCAACCTGACGGAGAGCTGCCTCGATCGTCACCTCACGAGCGAGACCCGCACGCGTGCGGCGATCATCTTCGAGGGCGAGCCCGGCGACGTCCGCACGCTCACGTACTTCGAGCTCCATCGCGAGGTCGTTCGCCTCACCGCCGCGCTCGTCGATCTCGGCGTCAAGAAGGGTGACCGCGTCGCGATCTACATGGGCATGGTCCCCGAGGCGGCGATGGCGATGCTCGCGTGCGCTCGTCTCGGCGCCACACACTCGGTCATCTTCGGCGGCTTCAGCGCAGACGCGCTCCGCGAGCGCATCATCGACTGCGGAGCGAAGGTGCTCATCACGCAAGATGGCGCGTGGCGACGTGGCAACGTGGTGCCGCTCAAGAAGATGGCCGACGACGCGCTCGACAAGCCCGGCGCGCCCACGCCGATCGAGCAGGTGCTCGTGCTGCGGCGGATCGACAACCCCGCGCAGTGTCCGTCTCCGATGAAAGACGGCCGCGATCATTGGTGGGACGACGTGCTCGCGCGAAAGCCGAGCGACGCAGCGCTCGCGCTCGCGAAGGCACCGCCCGCGGTGGACGCCGAGCATCCGCTCTTCATCCTCTACACGTCGGGCTCGACCGGCAAGCCGAAGGGAGTCATGCACACGACCGCCGGGTACCTCGCCGGCGCGCACGTCACGACGAAATACGTCTTCGACCTTCGTCCAGGCGACCTCTATTGGTGCACGGCCGACGTGGGTTGGGTCACTGGACACAGCTACCTCGTGTACGGACCGCTCTCGTGCGGCGCGAGCGTGATGATGTACGAAGGCGCGCCGAACGCGCCGGACTGGGGACGCTTCTGGAGCATCATCGAGCGTCACGGCGTCACGATCCTCTACACCGCGCCGACCGCGATCCGGGCGTTCATCCGCGCGGGCGACGAGTGGCCCGGCAAGTACGACCTCAGCTCGCTCCGCCTCCTCGGATCGGTGGGTGAGCCGATCAACCCCGAGGCGTGGACCTGGTACCACAAGACGATCGGCGGCGGCCGCTGCCCCATCGTCGACACGTGGTGGCAGACCGAGACGGGCGCGATCATGCTCACGACGCTCCCGGGCGCCTGCTACTCGAAGCCCGGCTCGACCGGCCTGCCGATGTTCGGCGTCGACATCGCCGTCGTCAAAGATCGCGGCGAGGAGTGCAAGGCCAACGAAGGCGGCAAGCTCGTGATCCGCCGTCCATGGCCTTCGATGGCGCGAACCCTCTGGGGCGACGACGAGCGCTTCCTCAAGACGTACTGGGACGTCATCCCGAACGTGTACTTCACGGGTGACGGCGCCCGTCGCGACGAAGATGGCTACTTCTGGGTCGTCGGGCGCATCGACGACGTGCTCAACGTCGCGGGCCACCGCATCGGTACCGCCGAGATCGAGAGCGCGCTCGTCAGCCACCCCGCGGTGGCGGAGGCGGCGGCCGTCGGCAAGCCGGACGACCTGAAGGGGCAAGCGCTCGTCGTGTTCGTGACCCTCAAGCAGGGTCACGAGGCGAACAAGGACCTCAAGATGAAGCTCACCGAGCACATCGACAAAGAGATCGGCAAGTTCGCGCGCCCCGACTCGATCCGGTTCACCGACTCGCTCCCCAAGACGCGCAGCGGCAAGATCATGCGGCGCCTCTTGAAGGAGGTCGCCTCGGGCGCGCTCGAGACGAAGGGCGACACGTCGACGCTCGAAGATCTGAGTGTCCTCGCGAAGCTACGCAGCGACGAAGACTGATCTCGGGAAGCGACGAAGACGGATCTCGGGAAGCGCGAGCGAGAGGTGGGCCTGTTCCCACCCTCGCCGCGAGCGAGCAGCGTTGCCTACACCGGCCTACGAGACGGCCGGCATTCAGGTGTTTTGTCGAAAATATACGCACGAATAGCGGCTCCAAGCTGGGGAGACGACGCGTGTTTCGACGTATCTTGGGAAACCGAGCGTCTCTCGGGTTCGTGCTCGATTCACGCTATGCTGGGTGCCTCGCGAGCGGTTCGATCCATCTCACTCGCGCGTGACTTTCTTCGTTCAGACGATCAAAAAGGGAGAGGTTTGGCGGTGGCGGCGACGTACAGCTCGTTGGTCGGCCTTGCGGTCGGCGGCAAATACGAGATCCGTCGTGTGCTCGGCGCGGGGGGTATGGGCGTGGTGTGCGAAGCCGTACACCTCGATCTCGGCAAGCGTGTCGCCGTCAAGCTGATCGACAAGACGATGAAGGAGAGCGAGCTCATCGTCGCTCGCTTCCGTCGCGAGGCTCGCGCCGCCGGCCAAATCAACTCGGAGCACATCGTCGACGTGTTCGACGTCGGCGCCGACGCGCGCGTCGGCTTGTACATGGTCATGGAGCACCTGAGCGGTGAGGATCTCCAAGGCCGGCTCGAACGTGACAAGAAGATCGACGTGAAGACCGGCGTGATGATCGCGCACCAGGTCGCCCGCGGTCTCGCCAAGGCACACGAGGCCGGCGTCATTCACCGCGACCTCAAGCCAGCGAACGTCTACCTCACCGAGCGTGACAACGGGCAGATGCTCGTGAAGCTCCTCGACTTCGGCGTCTCGAAGCTCCTCCTCGAAGCGCCGGGCAGCGCACGCATCACCGGAAGCGGCACGCCGATCGGCACGCCGCTCTACATGTCGCCCGAGCAAGCCGAAGGCAAAGACGACGTCGACGGACGCGCCGACATCTGGTCGCTCGGCGCCGTCATGTACGAAGCGCTCGCGGGCACGCCGCCGTTCGCCGATCGTGGCAGCTACCACGGCACCATCGTCGGCATCCTCACCTCGCGCCCGAAGCTCCTTCACGACGCGGCGCCTTGGGTTCCGATGGAGCTCGCGAAGGTCGTCGATGCGATGCTCGTTCACGATCGTGACGCGCGCATCCCGAACGCCGCCGCGGTGACGCAGCGGCTCCTCGACGCTTTCCCCACCGTCCTCCCCGACGGGACGGGCAAGCACACGGCGGTCATCGTCTCGCAGGGCACCGCCGCGGTGGACGGGACGGGCGACACCGAGGTGTTCACCGCGGCCTCCTTCGCCGCTGCGTCTCGACGCGCGAGCAACGCGCCGAACACGGGACCGCCTGCGCAGCTCGCGAGCGCATCGCCGTCGCCGAGCCATCGCGCGAGCAACGCTCCGTCGAGCGAGCAAGACTCGACGAAGACCGTTCCCGACGCCACGTCATCTCCAGGAACGCCGAGCTCCGACGCGACGCGCACGGGAACGGCGACCCCCGTTGGGTTCTCCGAGAGCAAGAGCTCGGGCGGACCGAAGACCGCGCCGCTCCCTCCTGACTCGTTCTCGGGCGGTCAGCGAGGCTCATCGCCGAGCGGAGTGCCGCTCACGCCGCGCGCGAGCGCGAATCCAAGCTCGCATCCAAGCTCGCATCCAGGCTCCAATCCGCACCCGTCTTCCTCGGCGGGCGGCGTCGCGATGCCCGCGACGCCTCCGGTGATCGAGCCGCTGCCGGTGAGCGAGCTCGCGCCGACGACGGAGCGCGACGACAAGCTCGCCGTTCGCGCCGAGCGCCGCCGCGTCGTCACGCTCGCCTCGATCGCGCTCGCGATCGTCGGCGTCGCCATCGGCGGCTACCTCGCGGGTCGTCGCGGTGTCGCGCCCGATACGGCGACCGCGCCTCCGCCGGTGACGACGTCTGCGCCTGCGATGCAGCCCACGACGCAGCCCACGACGCCGACGACGACGCAAGCCGCGCCGGCGTCGACGAGCATCAACGATTTGCCGCCGGCCGCGGCGAGCACGGGCGCAGCGCCAGCACCGGCACCGACGACGAAGCCTCTTCGCCGGCGCGCGTTGCCGAAAAAGCCTGCGGAGAGCGGCTCGGCCACAGCGCCGACGCCGTACGACGAGCCGCCGCCGAGCACGCCGTCGTCGCCGACGGAGTGATCGCGCTGGGCGCTCACTTCTGCTGAAAGAGCGCGTCCACGTCCGGTGAAAGCGGCGGCGCGTCCGCGAGGAGCGCGTCCATCGAGGCGCTCGAGAGCGTGTGCCAATAGAGCGTGGTGGTCGTCGTCGAAGCCGCGCGCACGCGATCGAGCGCGCACGCGAACGCCTTCGCGGTGTACGTCGGGTCGAGCGTGATGCCCGCTCCGCTCTTCGCGTCACGTGTCGCTGCGTCGCCGGCCGGGGTCGGGTAGGCGTACCCCTTTCCCACCCATCGCTTGTCGACCTCGATGCGCGCGGCCGCACGCGCGGCCTGCGCCGGCGACAGCCCCGCGAGCTTCGCGGTCGTCTTGGCGAGATGATGGGCCATCGCGCCGACCATCGACACCGGCGGCGAGACGACGACGCCGATCACGCGCGTCTTCATCGCGAGCGCTTCGAAGCCGACCGCGAGGCCTGCGGCCGTTCCTCCCGATCCCATCGCCACCACGACAGCGTCTGGCTCGGGGAGCTCGCCCGCGCGCACTTGCGCCGCGATCTCACGCGCGGCGTCCACGAAGCCGAGGGACCCGAGCGCGTTCGATCCACCAAGCGGAACGAGATAGGTCTCACGCGGCGCACGGGCGAGATGAAGCGCAAGCTTCGCGGGCGCTGCGCTCCAGGAGGACGCGACGATCGGCGTGAGGCCGAGCGCGATCGCCGCGCGGAGGTTCTTTCGCGCATGCTCGCTCGCAACCTGCGGGACGAGGACCGCCTCGACGGTGAACCCTTCCTGCCTGCCGTAGAGCGCGGTCGCGACCACCTGATGGCTGCCGGCCGCCCCGATCGTGATGATCTTCGTCTTGCCTTCGCCGACGGCGTCGCCGAGCAAGTGCTCGAGCTTTCGGACCTTGTTCCCACCGTAGAGCGAGGCGACCTGGTCGTCCCGTTTGATCCAGAGACGCCGATCGCCTTCGTCGAGCGTGCCGAGGACCGTCGGGTAGGTGCCGAGCCGGATCATCATCGGAGCGCTCCGGGAGGAAGCGCCTTGTTAAGGAGAGGCTCAGCCATAACTAGCGAGAATCATTAGACCCGAATTTCGGTGGGGTGACGACCGGCTTCACTCTTCAAACGCAGAGTTACATGCATAATACACGCAATTGGCGCATCCGTTTGTCCACAGCTCCTGGCTTGGCGCGTCATCCGGCGGGAGGAAGAACGACGGCGTGAATCGCACCAAGATTCGGCGAAGCGAAACATTTTCGAAACGAGAGAGGGCGCAAAAAGAAGGTCGGAGAGCAGAGAAAAGCGTTGGCACTCCCCACCAGCGGGTGTTTCATACGCGCGCGCCGCCATGAAGAAGATCGAGGCCATCATCAAGCCGTTCAAGCTCGACGAGGTGAAAGACGCCTTGAGCGAAGTCGGCGTGCAGGGAATGACCGTCACCGAGGTCAAAGGCTTCGGACGAACGGGCGGCAAAAAAGAGGTCTACCGAGGCTCGGCGTACGTCGTCGACTTCGTGCCCAAGGTGAAGGTGGAGATCGTCGTCCCCGACGAGCTCGTTCACGACGTGCTCGACGCGATCGAGAAGAGCGCGAAGACCGGACGAATCGGCGACGGAAAGATCTTCGTCAGCCCGATCGAAGAAGCCGTGCGCATCCGCACGGGAGAGCGCGGCAAGGAAGCGATCTAGTCGCATCCGCGCGCAACAGAGAGAAGCGAGTGGCCGGCTCGAACCGGCGCTTTGAGAGAAAGAAGAAGAAAAGCCATGAAGCCGAAGGAAGCTATCGAGCTCGCGCACAAGAACGATGTGAAGTTCATCGACCTCAAGTTCATCGACTTTCCGGGCGTATGGCAGCACACGACGCTGCCCGTCGCGCGGCTCGATGAAGCCCTCTTCGAGGACGGCATCCAGTTCGACGGTTCTTCGGTGCGAGGCTGGCAGCCGATCAACGCGTCGGACATGACGATGATCCCGGACGCGGAGACGGCAAAGCTCGATCCCTTCTTCGCGCACCCCACGCTCTCGCTCGTGTGCTCGGTCTACGATCCGATCACGAAGCAGCCCTACTCGCGCGATCCGCGTCACATCGCGAAGAAGGCCGAGGCGTATCTCCGTCAGACGGGGATCGCCGACACGTCCTTCATGGGCCCCGAGGCGGAGTTCTTCCTCTTCGACGACGTCCGCTTCGATCACTCGAAGCCGAACGAGGGCTACTACTACCTCGACAGCGTCGAGGGCGCGTGGAACTCGGGCCGCGATGAGTACCCGAACCTCGGCTACAAGACGCGCCACAAGGAAGGCTACTTCCCCGTTCCACCGACGGACACGCTCGCGAACGTCCGCATGGAGATGATGCTCGCGCTTCAGGCGTCGGGCATCGAGGTCGAGGTCGGCCACCACGAGGTCGCCAGCGGCGGTCAGTGCGAGATCGGCATGAAGTTCAATCGGCTGCTCCCCTGCGCCGATCAGCTCATGTGGTTCAAGTACATCGTCAAGAACGTCGCGCGTAAGCACGGCAAGGCCGCCACGTTCATGCCGAAGCCGCTCTTCGGAGACAACGGGTCGGGCATGCACGTGCACCAGTCGCTCTGGAAGGAAGGCAAGCCGCTCTTCTCCGGCGACGGCTACGCGGGCCTCTCGCAGACGGCGCTCCACTACATCGGCGGTGTCATCAAGCACGCGAAGTCGCTCGCGGCCTTCACGAACCCGACGACGAACAGCTACCGCCGTCTCGTCCCGGGCTTCGAGGCTCCGGTCAACCTCGCCTACTCGAGCCGCAACCGATCGGCCTCGGTCCGCATTCCGATCACCGGCCCGTCGCCGAAGACGCGCCGCATCGAGGTGCGCTTCCCCGACCCGAGCTGCAACCCGTACCTCGCCTTCACCGCGATGATGATGGCGGGTCTCGACGGCATCCAGAACAAGATCGATCCGGGTGATCCGCTCGACAAGGACATCTACGCGCTCAGCCCCGAGGAGCTGAAGAACGTCCCGCACATGCCGGGCGGCCTCGACGAGGCGCTCGACTCGATGGAGAAGGACCACGAGTACCTCCTCCGCGGCGACGTCTTCACGAAGGACGCGATCGCCGAGTGGCTCGACTACAAGCGCACGAAGGAGCTCAACCCGATCCGGATGCGCCCCACGCCGCACGAGTTCTACCTCTACTTCGACATCTGAGAGCGCGGCTCGCACGGCGAGCCCTTGAGACGGACGGCCCCAGCGACCACGCTGCCGGGCCGTCTTCCTTTTGTGCGCAGGCAGCCCGTACCTTGTCCTACTTATCTAGAGCAATTACTCCAAACTGGACGCAATTGAGATGAATCGCCCTGCTTTGAGCCGCTATCTACCGAGGCGATGAAACGAGCGGGTACTCTAGCGGTCGGTCTTCTTCTCGCGTTGGCGGTGGCGTGTGGATCGAGCCGCGAGGGGTTCGACAACGCCGGACAGAACGGCGCCTCGTCCGGCGCCGGCGCGACGAGCTCGGGCAACGGCGGCGACTTCGGCAACGCCGACGCGTCGATCGACCCGAACGCGAAGCCTCCGTCGATCGGAACGCTCACGGGCAAGGTCGTGATGCCCGAAGGGACGATCCCGCTCTCGGACGCCGTCGTCTACCTCACGTCGACGATCCCGGCGCCGATCCCCGCGGCGGCCTACTGCGACAAGTGCGTGATGCTCGACTCGTACGCGTTCACGTACTCGAAGCCTGACGGGACCTTCGAGCTCCCCGCCTACCAGGCGGGCGCCCAGTACATCGTGGTCCAGAAGGGCCAGTTCCGTCGGGCGAGGCCGATCACGGTCGCGCCGGGAAGCCAGACGGTGCCGCAGGAGCTCACGCGTCTTCCCGGCAAGACCGACGCTGCGCAGAACGACACGACGCCTCGCATGTTGATCCTCCCGGGTCAGTGGGATCACGTCGAGATGTCGCTCAAGAAGATCGGCGTCGAAGACTTCGAGAAGTTCGAGCCAGGCTTCAACCTCAACGCCTACAGCGAGAAGCTGAAGACGCTCTCGAGCTATCACATCGTGTTCCTCCCCTGCTCCGGGTCGGTCCGTGATCCGGGCGTGTCGGGTCCCGCGTGCGAGGTGTCCGTGGATCCGAAGCTGAAGAGCGCGGCGAAGGACTTCGTCGCGGCCGGCGGCAAGCTCTACGTGTCCGACTGGAGCTACGAGTACGTTCGCCAGGGATGGCCGGGCATGATCTCGTGGGTCGGGGAGACGTCCCAGATCGGCTCCGGTTGCCAGAGCGGCGGCGCAGACTCCCCGGCCGAGTTCGACGACAACTCGCTCCGCGATTGGATGACGGCGATCGGCGAAGGCAACGCGACGCTCAAGTCGGCGTGGAGCACGATCGCGAAGGTGAGCCCTGTCTCGTCGATCGACGAGAACGGCAACACCTTCATGCAGACGCCCAAGGTGTGGGCGTCGGTGAAGCAGCCTGGCGGAAGCCATCCGGCGACCGTCTCGTTCCAAGATCGCTGCGGGCGCGTCCTCTACAGCACGTACCACGCCGAGGGGAGCGACTCCGCGCTCGGCCAAGGCAGCTTCCTCGCGCAAGAGAAGGCGCTGATGCACATCCTCCTCGAGGTCGGCGTGTGCGTCGGCCCGAAGCCGATCCCGCCGGTCAAGTAGCTCGCCGCCTACTCCTCCGTCCCGGTTCGCGAATAGCGACGCGGCGGCGCGGGCGGCGTGAGGGGACGGCGCGAGAGCGGCGGCGAGTAGCCTCCAACATGCGCGATCTTGGTCGCTTCGGACGTGTCGGTCGGCCTGCGCGGCGGCGGAGGCGGAGTGCGGCGTTGGCGCTTCAGCGGCGTGGTGGGGAGCTCCCACTCATCGCGACGGACCGTGGTCGTCCCTTTTCGTGGCGGCGTCGGCGCGAAGGGTGCGCCCGTCGACGGCAGCCGAACGTTGACCGAGGTCGGCGCCGTGGGCGTCGCGCGTGCAGCTGCGTAGGCGCCGCTGCGTTCGGGGATGCGCTGATCCTCGAGCTGACGTTCGCGCCGCGCCTTCTCTTCGGCGCGCGCACGCGCGAGGGCCGCGATCTCTTCGCGAACGACGATGAGGTGCTCCTGCAGCTCGGTGGCCGACGCGTAGCGATTCTCCGGGCGGCGATCCATCGCGCGCGCGATGATGCGCTCGAGCGACGCCGGCACATCGCGGCGAATCTGACGGAGGGGGCGGATCTGCTTCGTCATCACGCCATTGAGGATGTCGCGTAGCGTCTTCGAGAAGAACGCACGGTCGCCCGTCAGCGCCTCGTAGAGCACGACGCCCACCGCATAGATGTCGACGCGAACGTCGAGCGCCGAGCTGCCGATGACCTGCTCGGGCGCCATGTACTCGGGCGTACCGACGATCGCGCCGAGCGCGGTCATCGTCTCTTCCTGCGCACCGATGGTGCCCGGTCGTGTGACCGCCGCCGGCCGGCAGAGACCAAAGTCGAGGAGCTTCACGAGCGGGTCGCATCCACCGCGAGCGACGAGCACGATGTTGTCGGGCTTCACGTCGCGGTGAACGATGCCTGCGGCATGAACCGCGTCGAGCGCCGAGAGGAGCTGGAGGCCGATCGAGATCGTCTCGGCGACGGAATGAAAGCCGCATCGGTTGATGCTCGCGCGGAGAGACTCGCCGAAGAGGCGCTCCATCACGAGAAACGGGAGGCCTTCGTCGGTCGTCCCGCTGTCGAGGACGGCGGTGACGTTCGGATGATGAATCGACGCGATGATGCGCGCCTCGCGCGAGAAGCGCCCCATCTTCGACGCGTCTCCCATGACCCCGAGCGGAAGCTTGATCGCGACCAGGCGATCCAGCCGGAGGTCATGCGCCTCGAACACGATCGCGCACCCACCGCGGCCAATCTCGGAGATGAGCTCGTAGCGATCGACGAGCACCGTACCCAGCGCCGGAATGACCTCTGCGGTTCGGCACGCGGTCGACGTCGCCTCCCCCGAGTCGCTTCCCCGCCTGTCGCGCTGCCGATGCTGCTCCATGATGGCAAGCGAGATTGCACGATGGATGCCGAAGCACGAGTGCTCATCGCATCCACAAATGCCGGCATTTTCCTCGATAGATCGCGGCTAGACTCCTCATTCCACACACGATTTCCTGAGCCCATGATCCAGATCGTTGTCCTGCGAAGGCGACGCGACCGGATCATGGTCCACCCATGGACCGCGTATGCTTGGGGGGAGCGCACATACGCACGCGCACGTAGGCGATGGCAACCGAATCGACGAAAGCGACCCACGGTCAGCATCTCGAGCCGCTCGCGTTTCGCGACACCGAGCTGTTCGCGCTGTCGCGTGCGATGGGGTCGCATCGTGTCGTCGTCCTGACGGGACCGCCAGGGATTGGCAAGAGCACGCTCGCGCACGCGTTCGCGAAGCAGAAGCGACGAGGTCGTGAGCCCGACTCCATCGTGAGCTGCCGGCTCGACGAAGCGCGGAGCGCGATGGACGTCGTGCACGAGATGGCCCGCGTCCTCGGCGTCACCATGAGCGCGTTCGCCGATGTCCCCGCCATCTCCGATCGCATCGGGCGTGCGCTCCTCTCTCGCCGCCGCGTGCTCGTCGTGCTCGACGACGTCGACCGATCCCGCGCGGCCCTCGCGAAGCTCGTGGCCGATTGGTGCGCACAAGCGCCGGTGGCGACGTTCCTCATCACCGCGCGCGGTCGCCTCAACATCGCAGGCGAGCAGCGGCTCGAGGTGGGCGCGCTCGACGTCCCGAGCACGGACGTGAACGATCCGGACGCGATCGCGGCGAGCGCGGCCGTTCAGCTCTTCGCGCGGAAGGCGCTCGTCGTGCGCCCCGGCTTCCGCATCACCGCTTCGAATGCACGGACCGTCGCGGCGATCGTTCGCAAGCTCGAAGGTGTCCCGCTCGCGATCGAGCTATGTGCGTCGCGCATGGTCGCGCTCTCCGAGCGAGACATCCTCGATCTCCTCGAGGAGCGCCTCGACCTCCTCGAAGACGAGCGCGGCGAGCGATCGATCCGCTCCGCCTTTGGTCTTTCGTGGGAAGAGCTCGACGCCGAGGACGCGCGACTCCTCTCGGCATGCTCCTGTTTCCGCGGAGGCTTCTTCCTCCACGCGGCGTGCGATGTCGCGAGTCACGCCCCTTCGGAGGACGCGATCGGCCCTGCGAAGGCGCGGGTGCGTGTCGCGCGCGGGATCGAGCGGCTCGTCGACGCCTCACTGCTCCACGTCGACGACGCCTTCACGTCACCGCCGTCGTCGCCGCCAGGAGCCAACGCGGCGCTGCCCACAGCGCCGTCGATCACGCCCGAGCGGCGCTACCGCGTCCCCGAGACGCTTCGCGCCTTCGCCGCCGAGAAGCTCGCCGAGCTCGCCGATCGCGGCGAAATCGAGGCTCGCTTCGCGCATCACTACGCGAGCTTGCGTTCGCGCGTACCGGCGGCGTCTCTCGAAGAGATCGTGCTCGAGCGCATGAACCTCGAGGCCGCGTTCGACCTCGCGATCACGAGGGAGTCGGCCGACGCCGCGGCGGTGCTGCTCTCCTACGCGCCCGTCGCCCTCACACGCGGTCCGCTCGGACCGTTCATCGATCGCGTCACGCTCGCGCTCGATCGCCTGGTGCTTCTCTCGGACGCCGACCGCGCCGAGCTCCTCTACGTGAGGGGCCTTGCGCGCGTGTTTCAGGGCAAGCGCGACGAGGGGCTCGTGGATCTCTCCGCGGCGTCACGCGACGCCAAGGCCTCGCGCTCGTTCCGCGTCTTCGCGCTCGCGACCGCCAAGATGGCCGTCGTCGTTGGCTTGAAGGGCGAGATCGACGAGGCGCTCCGTCTGTTCGAAGAGGCGCGGGTGGCCGCAGACGAGTCGGCCGACGATCGCACGCGCGGCATCGTTCGAAAGGACCTCGCGAACGTCCTCTCGGAGGCCGGCCGCAACGACGACGCGGTCGTCGAGCTGAACCGCGCGCGCCAGTTCCTCCGCGCCGCCGGCGACAGCCGCGAAGAGGGCTTCGTGTTGATGATGCTCGGGAGTCGTTTCGTCGACGACGGCCGACTCGCGGAGGCCCGCCGTGATTGCTCCGCCGCGCTCGCCCTGCTCCGCCAAGCGGGAGATCGCCGCTCGGAGGGATGGACGCTCGGCCTTCTCTCCCTCGTCGATCTCGAAGAAGATGACACCTCGGCGGCGCGCCGCCATCTCGACACCGCGATCGCCCTCATCCGCGACGTCGGGGACGAGCATACCGAAGGCCTGCTCCTCGGCTTCCTCGGCAACGTGGCGCTCGAGCAAGGTGTGCTGCCCGACGCGGAGACCGCCTACCGCGACGCGATCGTGAAGCTCGCGCGCGCGGGCGATCGCGCCTCGGAGGGGCTGTTCACGGCCGGCGCGGCGGTCGTCGAGCATGCCCTCGGCCGCACGCCGTCGGCGCGTGACCTCTTCGACCGGGCGCGCATGCTCCTCGAAGGCGACGGCCGCGCCGCGCGCCGCAAGGCGGTCGACATCCTCGCGCGCGTGCTCGATCTCTCCGCGCACTCCGCGCCGTCGCACTCCATGGACTCCACGCACTCCGCGCCGTCCACACACGACGACGCGACGGCGCCCGCGCCGGAGGGCGATGTCGAAGAGATCCGCTTCGCCCGCCGTGTGCTCGCGCAGATGACGTCGCGCCGCTCACCCAAGCCGTCGGCCCTCCCGAGCGCGCTCACGCCTTCGACTTCGGCAGGAGGCTCGGGCGTTCGCGGTGGCGGAGAGCCGCCATCTTCACGACGGAACGTGCATCGCGAAGGAGCGAGCGACGCGGGCCATCTCGACCGCAGCGCGAGCCTCGTGGTCGCGAGCGACGGAAGCTGGGTGCGCACGCCTGCGGGTGAGCTCGCCAAGCTCGGCGCGGGTCGTCCCATCGCGCGCGTGATGCACCAACTGGCGCTCGAACGCGCACGCCATCCAGGCAAGCCGGTGCCGCCCGAGGCGCTCGTGCGCGCGGGGTGGCCTGGAGAGCGCGTGCTGCCCGCAGCCGCGAAGAACAGGCTCCACGTCACGATCGCGCGCCTCCGCCGCGTCGGCCTCGAAGGCGTGCTGCTCCACGACGACGAGGGCTATTTCCTCGACGCCAAAGCAGGCGCGCGCCTGGCCGATCCCGGCGAGCCACCGCCGCGCGACTGACGCGAAGGCCGGCCATCTCCGCTGCCGAAGTCGTCGCTACCGAAGTCGTCGCGACTTCGGCAAAGCTCGCCGCTCGTGCGCGATCTCGTGCTCGTTCGTGCGTGAAGGTTACTTGACGACTTCGGTCATCAAGCGTACCGCGGCGCTCGGCTCGAGCACGCGGAACGTGAAGGACTCGGCGACGTAGAGCTCGACCTCTTCGCGCGAGTGATACGTGTAGCCAATCGAGAGATCCTGGCCGACGTAGAGCTCGTAGTCACCGCCACGGAGCGAGACCACGGCGCCGCCGTTCAGCGCGCCGGCGCGAATGATCGGCTTGCCGACGAGTTGCTGCTCGACGCGCTTCGCGAGCGGGTAACCATCTTCGGTGGCGGCGTAGACGCGATCGTAGACCTCCGCCCCGAGGACGAGCGCGTACGGGCCGCTCACGCCGGCCACACGAAGGACGTCCTTCGCGAGGAGGATCGACTTCGGAAGCTCCCGAATGTCCGCCGGGATCGGCAGCGGCGGGTGTGGGCTCGATGTGACGATGCCCTCGATCCCCGCGCTGGCGAGGCCGTTGAAGATCGCCGTGTCCTCAATCAGCGCCATCTTCTCGGCGGCGCGAACGACCGCGGAGAGATCGGGGTCTTCGCTTCCACGCGCCACGGTGTCGAGGTTCTCGATCGTGAGGGTGAAGGGAACGCGGACCTCGACGAGCGGCTGGACTTCACGAACGCCCATCGTCGCGCCAGGAAGCGGACCATCCGCGAGCTTTTTCAAATGGCCAGTGTTGACCGCCGCGTACTTCCATCCAAACGGGCCCTCGAAATCGACGATCTTCCGGCCCGCGAGATGAAGCCGGAGAACGCGCGCGGCCTCGTCGTCGATGAGCTTCCATGCTTCGGGGAGAATCGGTGCGAGCTTTCGCTTGAGGAGATCCACTGTGTTCGATCCTTTTCCGTGTCCGTCTTTGTCCGGCGCCTCAAGCGATCTTGAGGCTGCCAATGCCGAGAGAGCCGTCCTTGGGCGTGCTGCCGCCGCCGCCGCCGCCGCCGACGCCGCCGCGACCGGCGCTCGACGTGCCACTTGCCTTCGCAGACGCTCCCTCTTCTTCACTCTCGTCGCTGTCGCTGTCGCTGTCGCTTCCGCCACCGCCACCGCCACCACCACCAGCCGTGGCGGTCTCTTCGACCGCGGTGATCGGCCCTTGGCTGAACAGGTAGGTGCGGGCGTGCTCGTCGAACGTCGGGTGGTGACGACGAATCCACTCGAGGTTCATCATCGCGTGCTCGATCTCTTCGTCGCGGTTGTGCCCCAGCACTTCCTTCAACGCTTCGTTCTTCGTCGCGTCGACGCGCTGCTGGTACCAGTCGATCGCCTCGAGCTCCTCCATCAAGGAGACAATGGCGCGGTGCATGTCGCGCGTCTCGTCGGTCACGTCCTCGAATCGTTCGTGCAGATTTTCGCTTCCCACGGTGACGCGCAACCTAGGCAATCCGCCACGTGGATGAAAGGCGAAAGGAACCGTCTGCGAGGATTGGTTCGTTCGCTCGAACTCAGCGGTGACGACACGCGAACGTGGTGTCCGGCCGCACCTCGTCGCGGCTTTGGCCTCGCGAGCGAACCTTGCAGCGTAGCTCGTGGCACGAGCAGGGCTCGCAGCTCGAGGGCGTGAGCGGCCTTGCAGCTTTGGCCTCATGGCGTGAGTGGGCCTTGCGACTTGGCCTCGCGGCAGTTTCGTGACGCTCGATGGGCAAGCCACCTCCTTTGCCTGGCGCGCTGCGGCGCAAATGAACAAAGGGGATTGTCCCGTTGGAGAGAGCGCGCGATGCTGGCGTCCTCCACATGAAAACCCGCGCTGCTGTTGCCTACGAAGCCAAGAAGCCACTCATCGTCGAAGAGGTCGAAATCGAAGGGCCGAAGGCGGGCGAAGTGCTCGTCGAGATCAAGGCCACGGGGATCTGCCACACCGACGAGTTCACGCTGTCCGGTGCTGACCCCGAAGGCCTCTTTCCGGTCATCTTCGGACATGAAGGAGCGGGTGTCGTCGTTGACGTCGGCCCGGGCGTCACCTCGCTCGCCAAAGGCGACCACGTGATCCCCCTCTACACACCCGAGTGTCGCGCGTGCAAGTCGTGCCTGAGCCGCAAGACGAACCTCTGCACCGCCATTCGCGCCACGCAGGGCAAGGGCGTCATGCCGGACGGAACCTCGCGCTTCTCGGCGGGCGGCAAGAAGATTCACCACTACATGGGCTGCTCGACCTTCGCGAATCACACCGTGCTCCCCGAGATCGCGCTCGCCAAGATCCGCCCCGACGCGCCCTTCGAGAAGGTCTGCTACATCGGATGCGGCGTCACGACGGGCATCGGCGCTGTCATCAACACCGCGAAGGTGGAGCCCGGCGCGAACGTCGTCGTCTTCGGCCTCGGCGGCATCGGGCTCAACGTCGTCCAAGGCGCCCGCATGGTCGGCGCAGACATGATCGTCGGCGTCGACATCAACCCCGCGCGCGAGTCGATGGCGCGAAAGTTTGGCATGACGCACTTCGTGAACCCGAAGGACGTCAAAGGCGACCTCGTGGCTCACCTCGTCGAGCTGACCAAAGGCGGCGCGGACTACAGCTTCGAATGCGTCGGAAACACCCAGCTGATGCGGCAGGCGCTCGAGTGCTGCCACCGCGGCTGGGGTGTCAGCGTCATCATTGGCGTCGCCGGGTCGGGCCAGGAGATCTCGACGCGTCCGTTCCAGCTGGTGACCGGCCGCGAATGGAAGGGCACCGCGTTCGGCGGTGCACGCGGCCGAACCGACGTCCCGAAGATCGTCGACTGGTACATGGACAAGAAGATCGACATCGACTCGATGATCACGCACGTGCTGCCGCTCGATCGCATCAACGAGGGCTTCGAGTTGATGCGCGAAGGAAAATCGATCCGCGCCGTCGTGACGTTCTAACCGTCGTGACGTTCGAACCGGCCGTGACGTTCGAACCGGCCGTGACGTTCGAACCGGTCGTGACGTTCGAACCGGTCGTGACGTTCGAGCTGGTCGTGACGTTCTAGCCGACGCCGGGCCAGCTCGAGACGAAACGCATCAGCCTACGCACACGATGCGCGAGGCGTCACGAAGGCGAAGAGGCAATGCATGCGCTGTGCATGCATTGCGATTCGCGCAGTTTGCGGCGTCCGCGCGGCCGCCCGCCACCAGGAGAAGCGGCCTCCTCGCCGAATGGCCGCAACCTTGCTTCGTTGGGCCGTGCGCGTGCGGTTGGCCTCTCTCCCATGACCGCGGGAACATCCTGTCCACGGAGGCCCTGGCCGCGCGCACCGAGGAGATGATCATGCCCGAGAAGAAGACGATCGAACGCGCTCGAAAGGCGAAGCGTGCCGGCAAGGCCCCGTCAACGCAAGCCGGTGAATTCGTACACGAAGAGATCGAGCACATCCGCGAAGGCAAACATGGCGCACGCAGCGCAAAGCAGGCAATCGCGATTGGCCTGTCGAAGGCGCGCCGCGCCGGCGTCAAGCTCCCGCCCCCGAAGAAGGGCACGACCTCGTCACGCACGCGCAAGCAAGCCAAGCGTGACTCCGCGAAGGGCCGAACCGCAGCAGGACGCAAGCGCGCAAGCCATCCGTCACCGAAGCGCTCACGTGCCACGACGCGTGCCTTGAAGCGCGAGCCGCGCAAAGCCGCGTCAACACGCGCCTTGTCACGCCAAGCGCGCCGCGCAGCGACGACCCGCCGCAAGCCACGAGCACGCTCGGGCACCGCGGGCCGCACACGCCGCTCCCGCGCAATACGCACACGAAGCTCGAAGTCGAGCTGACCCACCGAAGTCTCCGGCGCCGACACGAGCCGTCAGGCCAGTCTCGAGCCGCTCTCGGCCCGCGGCGCGCGCGGGCTCTCATGCCTTCGCTCGGCGCTCACCGCGATCTCACCCGAGCCTCGAGAGGCGCTCGCGAGCACGTGCGAAGTCACCGACGTGAACGCCAAGGCTCGCGGTGTTGGCGTTGCGTCGGAGCTCGCTCGTCCTCCGGACGAGCTCGGCCGTCTTCTCCACCGCGGAAAGCGCGGCGACTTCCGCGGCGTTCACCAAGGAGATGACCTCGTAACCTACGGTCGCGTCGCCGCTTCGCAGGCGCGAGCCAAACGCGCCATCGTGTAGAGGGTTCGCGCCGCGACCGGAGTGACTATGGCGTGCTCCGCGCCGAAGAGGCCGTCGCGCTTCGTGACCGCCCGCCAAAAAGTCGGCAGCCGCACTTCACGATCGACGCGTGCGGGATTGGCTGGTGCATGCAGTGGTCGACCGGAACGCGCACGCAAGGCTTGGACCGCGAACGCGCGTGCTGTCTCACGGGAGGGGGTCCCCCCGCGGTTACGATCCCACGTTGAGATAAAGCCAGCCTTCTCCGCTTCCACTGGAGGCGGTCGCGCCGACTTCAGCAACTGCCTGGTCACGAGCGCGCTCCGTCGAAAGTCCCTGGCAGAGGCCATGCGAAAGGCCATCGAGCCGATCCACTCGCCCACGGTCACAGTATGCTGAGTAGATGCGACGTCGCCGCATGCATCGTGGCTCTCTCACCACCACCGTCCTGACCTCGACGTTGATGGCATCGCTGACGGCCTGCCCAAGCTCACCGCAACCACAACCACAGCCACACCCCTCGACATATCCATCCGACGCGCGTTTGGGTGTGGAGGGCGGAGGCGCATCCCCCCGCAGCGACGATGCCACGATGGTCATCGGGAACGTGACGCCGCGAGCTTTCGCTGCCATCTCGCGGGCGACGGCGGCGGTCCTGCTGCGAAAGGACGCTTCGTGTCGGTCGTTCGCCATCCCGCGTTCGAAGCCGACCGCATCGGCGGTGACGGCGGCCTCGACCCCGATGGCCATCAAGACGTCGTGATCGACGTCGAGTTCGACGGCGCGGTCATCGCATTCTCGATGGCAAGCGCGTTCGCATCGATAGAGGCCTCGACAGGTTGGGGCGACCTCGAGACGTATCCCAGGAGCCCCGTGCCTCCGCAAAAGCACGTCGCGACCCTCATCGCATTCGACGAAAAGAACACCGCGCTCAACGCACGCGACACCTCCTTCGCCCTCGGGGACGGACGCCACCGGCTCAAGTTGCGCGTCTCCGGCTACTACGTCACCCCGCAAACCCCATGGCGTATCTTCGCGCTGCGCCCCGACTGCACGTTGATCGAAGGACCGTCGCTCAAGTAGCTGCGCCGACGAGCCCTGCCGAAGCTCAAACCACCTAACTCTGGGCTCTCTCGACGCCCTCTCGACGCCCTCTCGACGTTCGTTCTCTCGACGTTGGCGCGCGCGCTTTCGGGAAGCGGCGGCTCAGCGGCCCGGGCGTCCCCACCATGCAAAAGAGCTTGAAGAGTCTCTCTGCCCGTTCGTCTCTCGACGCTCTCTCGGCGCTGGGCGTGAGCTCTGGCGTTTTTTTTGTACCTGACGGGTGCCCGCGCACGACCACCTCCTCATCCACATGATGATAGTCATTTCCACAGGGGACGATTCTGTCGATTTTCCTGTTTCCAAAACACGGACGGACAAGCTCTGCCTCGTTTGTCATGGGATCGCGAGCAGTTAGAAGCACGCATCGCGTGCCTCAGCATGCCGCGGTACCAAAGACAGAAAATCGCAATCACCCTCTCCGCAAGTTATCCACAGCCTCTCGGGAGTAGGTGTCGACGGCTGGGCGTTGCGATTAGAGTGCGCGTATGACGACCACCGCTCCCTCGAAGAAGCAGCTCGCTACGGTCCTCTTTCTCTTCGCGTTTCCGCTCACCGGTGCATTGGCCTGCGGAAAAGGAAACACGGGAGCGGGGATGGTCCCCGACGCGAGCGTCACGACGACGGTCGCTGACGCCGGCGCTGTCGCTGTTGCGGACATCAACTCGTGCACTGCTTGCCAGCAGGGAGCTTCGGCTCCCCAGACATGGACGTTTGCGGGCATCTACAGTGATCCGCAATGCACGGTACCGCTCGCTCAAATGGTCGCGGCGTCGTGCGCGCAGATTCCGTCGGTCGGCCCCGTGAGCCTCACGTACAGCGACGAGGTCGGAGTGCGCAAGGCGAACGAAGCCGCTCAAGTCACTCTGACCGAGCAAGTCGCTCCCGAAGCACCACGCTTCCGCAAAGCCGGCACCGCGTGCGTGAAGGCGAATGAAGGGGCCGTCGCGCTGACGCCGATCAACTGCGGTGGCTTCCGCGTCTGCCGCGACGCCAACGGCACCCTCACCTGCTCGGCCACGTCATGCCGCACTCTATCGAACGGCTGCCCCGACTTCGAAGAGACCCGGATGTACGCCGGCATCAACGATCCGGGCATGAAGACCGCCACTGGTGGCGGTGGTGGTGGCAACCTCGCGCGCCTCAAGCAATGCTGCAACGCGCTCGCCGCCGAAGCAAAGCGCCTCGGCGCCTCCCCCGAAGCCGGAATGATCAACACGGCCGCCCAGCAATGTACTGCGCTCGTCGCGCAGGCAGGCCCGACCGGCACGGCCCCCGAGCTTGGCGCGATCCGCACGATGCTCGCGGGCCGCAACGTCCCCGCCGTGTGCGCCGGCTTCTAGCCTCGACAGCGCCAAGCACAAGAGGCAAGACGGCGCGTTCCGCGCCGCGATGGAGCGCTGACGCAACGAGCGTCCTCGCGAGGGATCCCATCGCGCTTGATGTTGGGTGCGAGGCCCATCGCGCGACCTCTCCGTCGAGTCCGCTGTTTTACGGGAGAGGCGGCTGTCTCCTGGGAGGTCCCCTGCGGTGGGGACCCCATTGCGAGCCCGCCCGATGGCGACGTCTATCGCAGGCGTGGCTGACTCACGGTGGGGATCCCCGCGTGCTCGCGCTACGTCGCGAAGACGAAGCGAGCCGTCTCGGGTTTCCCCGAACGCAGGAGAGCGGCGGCATTCCACGGGGTCCACCGGCTGTTTTAGGTGGGGCCGCGAGGCGAAGCCGAGCCCACGCGTGCAAACTAGCACGCGAGTATCCTCTGCAGTCCGTACAAGGCCGCAAAAAACCCCCTCCCATGGACAGGGTCATCGCGTTAGCTCCTCGACGTCGTGGAAGGCACTTCGATCGACACGTCGAGCTCGCTCTTCACGTTTCTCCTTGATCCGACGCTCGACGTGTCGTCGACCGAATCGACGTCGCGCTTCGTACGCGTTGTGCGCCGCACAGAGAACTCTCGCATTGCTGGCTGCACCTTGGCCGCCCAAGGCGCGCGGCTCGATGTGGTCGACTTCGAGGAACGACCTCGCGTCACATCGAACGCCATCATCACCAATGAACGCGCACTGCTCGCCATCACGCAAGAATGCGGCGCGACGAGCCTCGCGGCCGAACGCCCCTCTTCGCTTGTCGCGACGTCGCCCCTTGGCCTGCCACTCTGGTCGATCCGAGAGCGCGTGACCATGTTCCTCTGCGTCCACGTCGGGCGACGTTTCGGCCGTCGTCGTTTCGTTGTTTCCAGCAGCGTGTGTCCCAAGCTCCGTTTCACCATCCTTCGGAGAATGCAGAGCTTCATCATGCGCCTCTCCACCCTCGCAGCGTGAGACGCCGATCGCGCCCAGCGACTCGGAGGACGGCTTTTTTTGAGAAGCGAGCGAGCTCCCCCTCCGCTCTTCTCCCGAGTCGGTGATCCTCCGGTCGACCTCGGTGACCGTTCCCGCCCGCGAGAGGTACGCGCTGGAGGAAGACGGTGACGGCTCATGCGCGACCGACGCCTCACACGCCAACTGGGCTTCGGGCTTCTCGCTCGCGCCAAGCACCGAGGTTTTCGAACGCCCCGTCGTCTTCGCAAGCAGCTCTTTCTCGAGCTTCAACAGGAGCAGGTCGACGGCCTGCTCGAACATGGTCGCGAAATCCCCCGTCCGATTGCGGTGACTCGAGAGCCGCAGCGCTCTCTCGATCTTCTCGCAAAGCGCGGTGCTGATTGTGAACTGAATCTTGTGCCGATCCGACGCCAGCGGGACGATGCCTTGGCCAGCCGAGGACGACACGCGATGGGAGCTTGCAGGGACCGCGCTCGAGGCTCCCCGACTCACGGGTACGCCACCGCCTTCGTTGGGTAAGCCACCGCATGCGTTGGGTAATACATGCATCGCAGGAGCGCCCTCGACGCGCTGCATCGGCTCAAGTCCCAACGCGGCTGCGACGACTGGCGCAATCGTGGACTCTGGACATTTGAACAAGTCGACACTCTCCGCAGCCGACGATCTTGGTGCGGGCACGCCAACGGCTGGCGTCCGTGGCGCCTCGGCATCCCAACCCGCCGCTCCTCCTTCGATTCCCACTTCCGTCGCATGACTCTCAAAGCCCGCAGGCCTCTCGAATGCACGCGCCGGAAGCTTACGAATCCGGTCCGGCGCATCGGGCTGCGGAAATCGCGCCGCGATGATCTGTTTGACCTGCCGTGCTCCCTTGCCCTTGCAGGCCGCGATGAGGTCGTCACATCCGCCTTTGACGAGATGCTTCTGCAGCAAGTAGACGGTGGTCAGCGTGACGTCACCACGTTCCAAGAGCTCGACGAGGTGGCCGTGTGTCGCGAGAAGACGTGCCGCGGCGATCCTCGTTACGGCCTCGTATTCACTCATCTTCAAACGGCGGGTGCAAAATGCAAAGAGCGACCGGTACCCCTTTTTCAAATGAAGGTCCCGCCTCTCGACCTCCGCGAGATACGCGATGACCTTGGAGGTACGCACCCTCGCGTCACCGCAAAGGCCCTTGAGGTTATGAATGAGGGTCTTGTCCGAAAGCGCTACACATTCCATTGGCGACCTCGTGAACACGTAGAGAACTTGCACCAAACAGCCGTGGCCCTGCGTCCGCCGCATTCGTCCCGCGATCAAAGAGCGAAGGCTCGCTGACACAATCGAGACTCGATTGCCGATGCACGCTCTCGGCGATGGTGGCCAAGGCGAGACAGCAATCGTGGACCCTCCACCTATGGGACGGGGCCCCTCGTCATGCGCCTCGTCGCATCCCTCTCGTGCCAACCCGTTCCGATTTCGCGAGCCGCGGCCTGACGTGACGATCCGCGCATCGTGTGATGCACGCGCCGTGAAGAACCCTCAAACGCCAAGTGAATGACCATCGCCTTTCCTTTCGTGTCGTCGCCTGATCGTGCGATTGCGCGCGAATTGATTCGCGGCAATCCACCTTACGCATCGACTCTCGTCTAAACGCACGTGCGCTTAGACGTGGGTGGAATCACTTTTTCACTGTGGACAAACGCTCCCGATCTTTCCTCCCTCTTCTTTAGTCACCGCAGACTCACGTCTAAGCGCACGTGCGTTTAGACGTGGGTGAAGCCGAGTGTTCACGGTGAGGACCTGAACGATGAACAATCGCGGGGTTCCGCATTTCGCGTCCACCTCGAAGCCACCTCTCCGTACGCGATTTCATTCGGCGTCGCGGCTCACGATCGGGACGAGTCCGATCAAGTCGCTCATGATCGACACGACCTCTCTTGCGCACCTCGAAAGGGTGATTATGAATCGCTCCCCTCCAGATGACGGAAGGGGGCCCTTGTTCGGACCTTCGTGTTCGGGACCTTCGTGTTCGGACGGTGCGTGCACAACGCGCTCGTGGTGCTCTCACCTTGGTCACCCAAGGCAAACAATCCGCAGCCGGCAAGGACGTTATGAACGTCGCCCCATGCAATGCAGACGCAATGAGCTCGAGCCAAGGCGCCGTCCACCTTGTTCGCGCAAGGTGGGTCGTGGGAAGACCGATGACAGGTCACGAGGCACCGAGCCGACGCGAGCGAGCGCAGCGCATCGCTGGCCTCTGCCGAGGTGACGGCGGACTTCGGCAGAGGGGGCGACTTGGCCTCTCTGGAGATTGTCTTGAGGCCGCTTGACGGGACGCGAACGGCCGGTTGCGTCCGTCCTCTTGCGGTGCGCGTAGAAGCCGTACGTCGACGGAGGCGCGGATCCACCACGTCCGTTACCTTGTTCGCACAACGTTTGGCCATGATCCAACCGAGGCGTCCCTTGACGATTTTTGTTTGCGTGCTCGCATAACGCGAGCGCGATCGCCGACACGCCCGACTGACCCAACGTCCGGGTGGGCTGGCGTCTAGGGGCAGTGCCAAGAGCAGCGCGTTCCGTTGCATACGCATTGCGCGATGTCAGGCCACTGGCACAGAGGCTTCGGGCCCAGACAGAAGGCCGCCGGTTGGGTCGTGCTCGCGTTGACGTCGATGTTCACCTTGGGATCCTGTGAAGCGCTCGAGTCGTCGGCCTTCACGGGGTTGCCGTCGGTTGACGGCGTGGGCGGCACGTCCTTGTCATCCACTCCTTGCTGCTGGTGATGCCCCTCGTCGGAGGTCGGGCCGTAGCCGCAGCCCACCACCGCGAGGGTCGAGACGAAGGCGAAGAGCGCTGCAAAAATGGTCGATTGAATCATGGTCGTATCTCCTCTCATGAGAACCGGCCGCGCCTGGTTGCTCTGCGGTCGATCGTGAAGAGATGCTCCGAGATCCGCATCCTTGATCGCGGCTGGCGATTTTGCGGATCGTCGAGAAGCCCACGCCTCGCGGCGGGACCACGAGTTGTGTTTCGAGAGGGAGGTACGCGTGCGGCGCTGGGTGGAGGGAGGTACGCGTGCGGCGCTGGGTTCGGGAGGGAGGTACGCGTGCGGCGCTGGGTTCGGGAGGGAGGTACGCGTGCGGCGCTGGGTTCGGGAGGGAGGTACGCGTGCGGCGCTGGGTTCGGGAGGGAGGTACGCGTGCGGCGCTGGGTGGACCGCCGTTGGTCATCGCCTCGTTGACAAAACGTAGCGGTCGGCGCGCATGCGGGATGCGGGCCGACCGTGGGTGCATGCGTTGGTGACGCAGGCGTGAACGAGTATCGTGCTACTTCACCGAAGCGGGAGGGAGCGTCTTACAGGCGGCGTCGAACGTGTCGAGCGCCTTCTCGAGCGCGCCTGTAAGGTCGCCGTCGCAGATACTGCTGAACGTACCGTTCTTGCCGGCGAGGCTGACGAATTGCTTGAGACGCTTCGCTTCAATCGCCTTGCCGAACGATGACTCGCATTGCTTGTCGCCTGCGATGACCGCGGTGGCCCAGCGGCCTGCGCCATGTGCGACGTTGTCAAACGCCGTCTTGTAGTCGGCGACCGGCTTGACGTTTTGCATCGTCTCGCACGAGTCATTCTGAATCGTGAAGTCGTTGTCCTCGCGCGAGCAGTCGTCTTCGTCGGTGAGGATCACCACGGCGAGCAGAGCATCGTCGCGGAGGAAGCCCTTGTTCGTACCGTCGGACACGCGGTCCACCGTCGCGAGCTTGGTCGCAAGCAAAGGCATCTCGATGCTCGAGCCGCCCGTGCCCACCTTGGCGAGGCATTGGAACTCCTGGGTCGGTTGAGCGTCCGCCTTCTCGACCCAGCGTTTCGTGGTGCCACACTCGGACTTCATGCGGAATGCACCGTCGTCCCCTTTCTCGGACATCGGCATCGTGCCGCCGCCGATCGGCATCGAGATCTTGTAGTTGAGATTTCGGCCTGTCGTCGTGACCGCAATACGCCAGTCGAGCTTCGACCCGCTCTTCGTCTTGAACGAGTCGATCTTCGAGACGAACTTCGGGAAGTTCGCCGCAAGGTTCGCTTGCTCCTCTTGCATCGAGCCGGAGTCGTCGACGATGAAAACGATGTCCATCTTCTCGCACTCCGTCTTCTCGGCCGGGGCCGCTGGCGGAGGAGCATTGCCAAGGTTGCCGTTGGCGTTTCCGTTGTCGCCATTGCCCGACGCGCCGTTGTTCCCGGCGGCCGTATCATCGAAGCCTTCGCGCGACGAAGAGCTGCCGCAGGCGAAGCTTGCGAGCGCCGCAATCAGAACGAGACCCACACCCCCAAATACCTTTTTCACGTCCTACCTCCTCTTCGAGCCGCCGCGCGCGCCATCACGCAACACGACGCCCGATCACCGAGCGCTCTCCCCAAACATGATCGGAGTTACCAGCAGGAAGTCCGTGAACGCCAAGCTTGGCGGAATTGTCACGCACTCGAGACAGCGTGTAAGTCGCGCGAAAGACGACATCGTGAATGGCCCTCGCGACTCCACGCGATCGCACGCGATCCCACGCGACCGTTGGCTGCGAAAAGCGCGGCCGGCCGCGATCTTGTAACGTGACCGCGACGCCGTTCGGCCAAGGCGATGCGACGCGAGGTTTCAGATTCGCCGCGCTCGGCGCAGGTTGGTTGGGCGTCCCCTCATCGCTGACCATCCGCTTCGCCGGAGGATGTAGCGGCGCGAGCAACGGACGTGATGCGTACACCGCAGTAACGACGGGCAGCAATGTCGTCGGCGGAGGCGGTCACGCCGGCCGCGGGACGCGCGGGGCCACGCTCTCGCTCTCGTAGGTGAACCCGCGCCGACTCGTGCCGTGAACGATCTCGCCGCTCGAACCCGCGCCCGACACCTTGATCGTGCCGTGAACGATCTCGCCGCTCGCGCCGATCCACGACGGTCACGGCCATGGAAACGAAACAGCCCGCGCTTCTCGAGGAGGCGCAGGCTGCGTCGGTCGAAGCGAGGTGCGATTAGGCGCGGGCTTCGGCCTTCTTGCCGCCCTTGCTCTTCTTCTTGTCCTTCTTGTTCGTCTTCTTCGACGTGCCGTTCGCGTGGCCGTTGGTCGAGCCGTTCGTGCCGTTCGCGTGGACGACCGTGCCCTTGGCCTTGCCGCCGAGGAGGTCTGCGGCGATCTGCGCGGCGCGCGTCGTCTTCTCCCACGAGAACTCTGCGCGGCCGAAGTGGCCGTAAGCCGCCGTCGGGAGGTATTGCGGCGCGAGGAGACCGAGCTCGTCGATGAGCGCCTTCGGGCGCATGTCGAAGTTCTCGAGGATGTAAGCCTCGAGGCGCTCGTCCGAGATCTGGCCGGTGCCGAACGTGTTGACGTGCACGCCGACCGGACGCGCGACGCCGATGGCGTACGCGATCTGGACTTCGCAGCGCTTCGCGAGACCCGCCGCGACGACGTTCTTCGCGATGAAGCGCGCGTAGTAGCAGGCCGAGCGATCGACCTTCGACGGGTCCTTGCCGCTGAAGGCGCCGCCGCCGTGACGGCCCATGCCGCCGTAGGTGTCGACGATGATCTTGCGTCCGGTGAGGCCGCAGTCGCCCTGAGGTCCGCCGATGACGAAGCGGCCCGTCGGGTTGACGTGAATCTTCGTCTTCTTGTCGATCAGCTTCTTCGGCATGACCTTGTTGATGACGAGCTCCTGGATGGCTTCGTGGAGCTGCTTCGTCTTCACGTCCTCGTCGTGCTGCGTCGAGACGACGATGGCGTCGGCGCGGACCGGGACGTTGTTTTCGTACTCGAGCGTGACCTGCGTCTTGCCGTCCGGACGGAGGAAGTCGACCTTCTTCGCCTTGCGGATCGCGGTGAGCTGACGCGCGAGCTGATGCGCGTAGTCGATCGGCGCCGGCATGAAGTTCGGCGTCTCGTCGCAGGCGTAGCCGAACATGAGGCCCTGGTCGCCAGCGCCCTGCTCCTTGTGCATGCCCTGACCTTCGGTCACGCCTTGCGAGATGTCCGGGCTTTGCTTCTCGACCGCCGTGATCACCGCGCAGGTGTCCGCGTCGAAGCCCATCTGCGAGCTGGTGTAGCCGATGTCGCGCACCGTCTTGCGGACGATCGTGGGGTAGTCGATCGTCGCCGTCGTCGTGATCTCACCTGCGACGACGACCATGCCCGTCTTCGCGAGCGACTCACACGCGACGCGCGCGTGCTTGTCCTGCGTGAGGATCGCGTCGAGGATTGCGTCGGAGACGTGATCGCAAAGCTTGTCCGGATGCCCTTCGGTGACTGACTCGGACGTGAATTGATAACGTGCCATCTCGACTCCGCGCTTGCTGAAAGTGTTTCGTGTTGGGTGTCGCGCGCGCACTACCGCGCTCCGTCACCGGAGGAGCCATAGCGCGCCCGCGGGCATTTGCAAAGCCTCTAGGACGACACGTCCGTTATAGTGGACGCACGCAGACCCCTGCAAAACCGACATCCACGTGCGTTTTCGCGGTTTCGGTCGACCGAGGCGGACATCAATCCGTTATTACGGACGACGCCCGGCCGGTCGAAACGTTGTCGATTGAGCAGGTCCGAACGCGGGGGCATGACAGGGGCGAGTCGTTCTTCGCGTGGGACGACGGCACGGTCGCGTGGCGCGGCGTCGCGACCGCAGGCCTT
Organism: Labilithrix sp.; assembly: GCA_044227045.1. GTDB lineage: Bacteria > Myxococcota_A > Polyangia > Polyangiales > Polyangiaceae > Labilithrix. The sequence continues at coordinate 181,688 of JBGAFW010000005.1, read as the reverse complement.
CGCCTCTAGCGACGCGTCTCGCCCGTCACCGAATCCCACAGCGGGGGATCGGCATGGCATCGCTCAATCCTTGTACGGATCGGGTGGCTCGCGACGCGGCGGAGGAGTGGGCGGCGGCGGTGCGCTCGAAAGCTGAGGGACCTTCACGCTTGGTCGTGACATCAGCTCGACCTCGGCGCCGGGATGACCCGCGATCGCGAGCGTGACGGCGGGCTCGAACGATAGAGGCGACGTTGGCCCACCGATACGATCGTAGAAGCGCGCCGCGACGAGGCCCATGCGCTCTTCGCCGAGCTCCATCCACACGCGACGCCAGGTCCGGCCTTCGCGGATCGCGGCGACGAACGCCTCGGCGGTCGGGAACGTCACCGTGTGACGGAGCACCGTGTGGCGGACGAGCGAGAGCCCCGCCTGTTCGAACATCCTGAGCATCGAATCGCGATCGCTCGGGATGCGCGTCGGCGTCGCCTCGGCCTTCGGCTCGAGATCGCGGAGCGCTTGGGCGAGCATCTCGAACGGATCGTTGGTGTCCGGAGGGCCGAACGTGAGGACGCCGACCTTGCCGTTCGGCGCGAGTGCATGTGCCCATGCGGTGAGCACCTCCACGCGGTTCGAGATGCTCCAGAGCCCGAACGCGCACACGATCGCGTTCCACGGCGCTTCGCCGACGTCCGTCGGCTCGGCCGTCTCGCAGCGCACCGACGTGAAGCCCGCCTTCTGGATCTGCTCGTTGCACATCGCGATGAGCTCGGCGCGGCGATCCGTCGCGCGAACCACGCCACGGTCACCCACGGCACGCGCGACCGCGAGCACCTCGGCGCCGGGACCGGCGCTCACGACGAGGACGCGTTGTCCCTGCGCCAGCGCCAGCTCTTGCACGAGGTCGAGGTGGTACGGAACGAAGCGCGGGACCCACTCTTCGATGTACCGAGTCGCAGCGCGATCCCAAGGCGTTCCCATCAGCGTGATCTCTCGGGCGGAAGCATACTCTTCTTTCGCATCGCAAAGGCGGGGAGAGCGCCCGAAGAAGAGGGCGCGAGGCGTCAGCAAAATGCGCCTGAAAACCCAGCTCATGCGGCCTTCTCGCATCATGGGAACCGCCATGTTTTATTGCTAACGAGACGGGCTGAGGTGCCCGCATGAACAAGTGGACCGGCTTCTGCTCATCGCTCGTGGTGTTGGTCGTGACCGCGGCGCTCGCAGGTTGTGGTGGCGACGCCGCGCAGAAGATCCCAACGCCCGGAAGCTCGACGTCCTCGACCGAGCCGGGCGGGAACGATACCGGCAACACGAACAACACGGGCCCGAACGCGGGAGCGGGAGGCGGTGCACAGGGGACCGGATCGGGTGGCGGCACGAGCTCGCCGCCGGCCGGTCCCACGCCGGAGGGACCGTGGCCCGGGTCGCAGGCGTTCTTCTTCAACTTTCCAGCGCAAAAGCAGGCGAGCGGCGCGTCGTGGGGGATCGCGCTCACCGACATCGTCCGTCACCTGAACCCGACGTACGGGACGCAATACGACTACCCGAACGATCGTCTCGCCTGGGCGGCGCTCAACTCGCACGGCATCTCGGCGCATCTTCGCTTCGCGTACAACGTGACGGGCAAGCCAGCGAACGGGTTCTACGTGCTGCAAGATCGCGCGACGCTGTTCGTCGAGCCGAAGATGAACCTCTCGGACATTGCGTCGCGCATTCCACCGAGCCTTCGGGGGTCGCGCTACGCGACCTACGTCGTGAACGCGGCGAAAGACTGGAACGACTCGCCGTCCTACCTGATCGAAGAGTGGGTCGGCCTCACGAACGCGAGCGAGGTCGCCGTCGATCTCGTGAAGGAGAACCTCTGGGGAACGCAGACGCGCGACGCGGTCAGCGGCGCCTTCGAGCTCATGGTCTACGCGTTTGCGTTTGGGCTCGCCGCCGAGCAGATCGAGGCGACGTACTTCACCGACAACCCGCTCAGCCGCGAATTTCTTGCGTGGAACGCCGAGCGCGCGATGCGCCTCTACACGGAGGGCGCGGCGATGCCCCTCTTCGCGAACAACGCGCAGGACGACTACGCCACGAAGTGGCGGTCCTCGCCCGACGGCACCCCTCTCCGCAACTTCGCGCGCCATCTCTTCGGCGCGACGTACTGCGTAAAAGTCCTCGGCATCACCGGACCGAACGAATGAGGCGCTGAAGACGCGCGAGAACCGCGCAAGGTCATTAACGGCGACCGGGAGGCGGCGCACACGACCGACGAACACGTGGGCCCTGGAGCAACTGCGTCAAACGCACAAACCTCCGCACAGCTCGGCGGCGGAATGCGCTAAGGTTCCGGCCGCATGACTGACGCGGCCGCCCCCACTTCTCCGCAGCGAAAGACCTCTCTTTACGATCGGCACGTGCGTGCAAAGGGCCGCATGGTTCCGTTCGCGGGCTGGGAGATGCCGGTGCAGTACACCGGCATCGTCGACGAGCATCAGGCCGTTCGGACGGCGGTCGGAATCTTCGACGTCTCCCACATGGGCGAGCTCTCGATGCGGGGCGAGCACGCAGCCGCCGTCGTCGACTACCTCATCACGAACGACGCCTCGAAGCTCACGGACGGACAGGCGATGTACACGTGCGCCTGCAACGAAAAGGGCACCATCCTCGACGACCTCATCGTCTACCGCGCCGCCCAGGACAAGTGGCTCATCGTCTGCAACGCGTCGAACCACGAGAAGATGGCGGCGGTCTTCAAGAAGGCCGCCGAGAATCACTGCGACTTCACCGATCTGTCCGACGAGACCGCGCTCATCGCGCTGCAAGGTCCGAAGGCGTTCGATGTCCTCGACAAGGCCGGCGCGGATGCCGCGAAGCTCCGCGAGCTCAAGAGCTTTCACTTCCGCGACGCCGTCATCGGCAACGTGAAGTGCACCGCCGCGCGCACCGGCTACACCGGTGAGGACGGCGTCGAGATCTTCTGCGCGTGGAACGACGCGCCGCGACTGTGGGATCAATTGATGGAGCTCGGCGCGCCGCTCGGGATCAAGCCTGCAGGGCTCGGCGCCCGCGACACGCTTCGGCTCGAGGCGCGGCTGTCGCTCTACGGAAACGACATCGACGAGACCACGAACCCGATCGAGGCGGGCCTCGGCTGGGTCACGAAGATGGATAAGGCGATGTTCGTCGGCAAAGAGGCGCTCGCGGCGGTCAAGGCCGCGCCGCTTCCTCGTAAACTGATTGGCTTCGAGACGCTCGGGCGAGGCATCGCTCGCCACGGTTATCCGCTCCGCGACATGGACGGAAAAGAGGTCGGCATTTGCACGAGCGGAAGCCCCGGACCCACCGTTGGCAAGAACATCGGCCTCGGTTATCTGCCGGCCGAGATGACCGCGATCGGAACGAAATTCCAGGTGGATTGCCGCGGTAAGAACATCGAAGCCGTCGTCGTGAAGACGCCGTTTTACAAGCGCGCGACGTGAGCCACCGCGACTCGCGTGTTTCCCTCAAGCCATTAGCCACGATTCGCCATTAGCGATCTTCAGAAAGCGAGAGACTGCATCATGGATTTTCCCGGTGGGCTCAAATACACGAAGGACCACGAGTGGGCGAAGGTCGACGGAAACAAGATCACCGTCGGCATCACTGCGTTTGCCGTCGAGCAGCTCGGCGACATCACGCTCGTGAACCTCGACGTCAAAGTCGGTGACGAGCTCGCCGCAGGCAAAGCCTTCGGGACGATCGAGAGCGTCAAGACGCTGAGCGATCTCTACGCGCCCATCAGCGGCAAGGTCCTCGAGATCAACAAGGACCTCGACAAGTCTCCCGAGCTCGTCAACGAAGACTGCTACGGCAAGGCATGGATGATCGTGCTCGAGGCCGCCGACCCGAACGCGGTCGCGCAGCTGCTCGATCAAGCCGCCTACACGGCGCACGTGAAGGCTTCGGGTTGAGCGCCAACCCGAGCTAGGATCGAAGCGTGAGCAGTGGGGGCAGCCGTGACAGGACACTGGAGTGGGGTGGCCGCCCCGCCGACGCGCCTTCCGTAGCGAAGGACGACGGCGACCAGTCGCACGAGCGCGTCTCGTCGTCTCCTGCCGCGCGCTCTGCCCCTCCTCCCGCGCCACGCGACGACAACTCCGGGTCGACGGTGCGTGAGCTCCACGTCCCCGGTTATCGCGTGTGGGGACTGCTCGGCGAAGGAGGAATGAGCGAGGTCTGGCTCGCGAAGCACAACGTCCTCTCTGCGCCGGTCGTCATCAAGACGCTGAGGCGAACGCTTCGCGAGACGGACGCGCATGGAGCGGCCGCCCGCATCCTCTCCGAGGCGCGGCTCATGGCTCGCGTCTCGAGCCCTCGTATCGTGCGCGCGCTCGACGCAGGGCAGCTCGACGACGGCATACCGCACGACCCCGGCTCGGGCCGATCGAGCCACGCGTCGACGCCGTACCTCGTACAGGAGTACGTCGATGGCCTCGATCTCGCGGAGCTCGATCGCCGCCGGCGTGCGTCGCTCGGCGTCGGTCTTCCGCTCTGGCTCGTCTGCCACGTCATGCGTGAGGTGTGCATGGCGCTGCGCTCGGCGCATCAAGCTGGCGTGATCCATCGCGACCTCAAGCCATCGAACGTCTTCGGCGAGCCCGAGAACGGAATCCGACTCGGCGACTTCGGCATCGCCGTCGCGCGCAACGACTCGACGCCGCTCGAGAGCGCCGGGACGCTCCCCTTCATGGCGCCGGAGCAGCTCCGTTGCGGTGAGATCGGTCGCTTCACGGACGTGTGGGGCGCGGGCGCGACCGCGTGCGATCTCCGCTATGGCCATGCGCCGTTTCAGAACGTCGCCGAGGTGCTCGACGACAGCGCGCAGCCGCGGCTTCCTCCGCCGCAGTCACCCGCAGAGGCCTATTTTCAAGACGTCATTCGACGCATGCTCGCCAAAGAAGTGACGCGCCGGCCGGACGACGTGCTCGCCCCGCTCGCGCACTTCGGGATGCTGACGAAGGCGATCGAGCCGCCGGCGATCACCGCCACGCGCATGGGCCCTGCCACGCTCGTCGTCGGCCCCATTCGGCTGGCCTTCGTGATCGGTGACATCGCGAACGCACAAGCCGACGCCATCATCTCGAGCGCGAATTTCGAGCTACGGATGCGTACGGGCGTCGGTGAAGCGCTTCGTCTTCGCGGCGGAGAAGAGATCGAACGCGAGGCGATGTCGGGCGGCGAGCAGCCACTCGGCTCGTGCATTCGGACGCGCGCGCACCGGCTCCAAGCCAAGCATGTCTTCCACGCGGTCAGCGCATGGAACGAGGTCTCGTGCGTCGGACGCGCGTTTGCTCGAGCGCTCCTCCTCGCCGAAGAGAACGGCTGCACGTCGATCGCGGCCCCGGCTCTCGGCACGGGCGCGGCGCGCGTCGGCATCGAGATGAGCGCGAACGCGATGATGACCACGCTCCGCTGGCACACGATGCTCGGCGGCACGCGCATCCGCGAGATCACCGTGTGGCTCGACTCCGAAGCGAAGCGAAAGATCTACCAAGACGTCGCCGAAGAGGTGCTCGGCATGGTGGAGGCACGCCACTTGGGCCCGCCCGACCTCGGCCTCCCGAAGAGCGACGACGAGCCACCTTCCCCCGAAGGCGCCACCTGCCTCGACCCGCGCGTCCCGAACCGCTAGGTCGTCAGCGCGAGATTTCTTTTCGACGATACGCTGTTCAGCGCCTCGGATCCGATCCGTCTTCGCCGCTCGTCGCGCGCTCAGTCGCTCGCGTTCTTCGCCTTCGTCTTCGATGCGTCCGCGCTGGCAGCGTCTTCTTCACGCAGCCGAATGGGTCCGTATTGCGCGGGATCGTAGGGCGCTGGGTTCTGCTTTGCGTAGTAGGCGCGAAGCTTGTCCATGTCCGCCCGCACGTCGCCGGTCAACGTGATCGCAGGCCCGAGCCCCGCGCGCTTGCGCCCGTAGTCGAGATAGCCGGGGACCACCGGTACGTTCGCGCCCTTGGCGATGTGGTAGAAGCCCGACTTCCAGTACTCGGCGCGTGACCGCGTCCCTTCCGGCGGGATCCCGAGCACGAAGTGATCGCGCTTACGAAACTCCTCGATCATCTGATCGACCACGTTCGTGTGCCGGCTCCGGTTGATCCCGATCGCGCCAAAGCGCTTCATCACCGGCCCGAGCGGACCTCTCATCCAGTCGTTCTTGATCATCCACTGCATGTCGAGGCCGATGCTTCGAAGGAGCGCGACGAGCAAGAGGCCGTCCCAGTTGCTCGTGTGCGGGACCGCGAGGCACACGTACTTCTTCTCGTCGGGCAATCCGCCCTCGAACTGCCAACCCGCGACGTCGAGCGATAAGGAGGCGAGCCGGCTTGGTTTCACGACCGAGAATCTACCACGACCACCTCACGGACTACCGGCCTGCAGCAAATCCGACGAACGTGACCGTGCCGGCGCGTACCCAAACCGCCGCGCTGAAGGCTTCGGCGGGGCGGTCGTCGCTGACGGCCGCGAGCCCAGTGATCGAATAGGACTGCGCCGGCAGCCCCAAGAAGCCACCGAAGGAGGTGACATCGTCGGTCATGGTCGCGCCTGCCGTCACGGAGAGGGGCACGGAGTTTTTCATGTAGAACTCCGTCACCTGAGCGTCATCGCTGACGCGTGGAGAGACCGTGAGCTTCACCCCCGCAGCTTCATTTCGACCGCAGTCGAGCGCATGAACGACCAGACTTCCACGTGCAGGGTCCATCACGCCCGGGCCGAGCATCAAGCTCCGTGCGATGTCGCTCTTGAAGACGGCCACGGAGACGATTGTCTTCGCGCGCGCGGGTGGGGCGACATAAAGGAGAGTCGGCCGGTACTTGTCCTCGGGATGCGTGAGCTCGAGATAATCGGTAAAGCCTTGAGCTGGAACGCCCTGCACACGCACGGTGACGGAGCCCGAGTCACCCGTCGTCATCTCATCGCCGATGGGACTGCAGACGCTCGACTGCGCGCGACACCACCGAACGCGCATGTTCTGGACGGGAGTCATCGTGGAAAGTGAGTCGCGAACGAGCAACGTTATCTCGAAGCTCGACGCGGGGGCGACCGTGCTGGCGCGGTCGTCGGGAGAGAGACAGCTCCACGTCGTGCATTCACTCGCACACTGCGTGCTCTGACAACGTTGAAGCGACTTGTCCGCGGCTTCACCGTCACCGTTGCGCTGACTGCACAGCTGCCGGCACGCGGCCTCGGTGCACCCATCGTGACAAAGCCGCCGTTTGCGGCACGCGCCGTTCTCTCCACAGGAGCGGGCATCACCGCAGCACTTCTCGTTCAAGCAGTCGGTGCACCTCTTCGACGTCGTGATCAGCGCTCCACACGCGTTTGACTTCGGCGCCGTGCACGTGGAGGCGCACCCTGCGACCTGACACGTGAGCACGTTCGCGAAGGCTTCTCGATTGGGCAGGTCGAGCACGCTCGACGACGACGTGACGCACTCGCTCCGGCATCCGTCATCGCCAGCAGCACAGGCGAGCGCACACGACATCGCGACGGCACACGGTTCAAGTGACGCACATGCAGCGAGCTCTGCGCAGCAGGTTTGCTCGGAGCACGTTCGGCAGCTCTCGCTTGCAAACGTCGAGGGACCACACGCGGGTGCCTCGCTCCGATCGTCGATCCCGACGACTGTGCGGCAGCTCGTGGTCAGCGAGATGGCTATGACGACCGCCAAAACGCCGACCCAGCAGGCTCGCACGGGCTTGTTTGGCCGCGTTTTGTAAGCGATCGTTCGGGTGTCGTGGGGCACGGCCCGCGTCTTTTTTTGGCGTTTGTCCTTCACACCCCTCAGGCCTCGACGACTACCCAGCATGAAGGCAAACATGACTCAGGTGAAGACGGCATTCGCGGCGCGTCGCAGAATCCGTCTCGCAGGTTCTGGCCTCGTCCTCTCCGCGACGGTCACCCTCGCCCTGCTCCTTGCCGGCTCGTCAGCGTGCGATAGCGACGACGCGAGCGCGTCTCCTCCGGGAACCACGACACCCTCGAACGGCGACTCGGGCCCTGCCTCGACCGACGGTGGCACGGACAACACCCCTGCGCGCTCGTGCAGCCTCGAGCGCGCGAGCTCCGCGAGCGGCAAGGTCCTCGATCTCGGTACGCCGGCGCCGTTCGTTGGTGTTCCAGACGTGAAGGTGTGCTTGTTCAATCACCCCGAGCTCCCTTGCGTGATGACGGGGCCAGACGGTACGTACGAGCACACGTGCGTCCCCGAAGGCGACGTCAGCATGCTCTTCTCGAAGACCGGATTCGCGCAGACGCTCTGGCTCCGCGTGTTCCTCGCAGGCATCGGCCAGAACTTCCAAGTTGCGCTCGTCCCCGACGCCGTCAACAAGAAGCTCTTCGAGACGGCCGGTGAGACGTATCCGCGACCAGGCTACGGCCTCGTCACGCTCAACGATCAGCTCGACACCTCGGGGATCACGGTGGCGCCCCTCTCGGCGGGCGCCGTGGGCCCGTTCTATTCTGCGCACGGGGTCGACATCGATCGCGACGCGGGCGGCAGCATCGGCGAGGGGCTGGTCTTCATGATCGCACCCGTCGGGTCGCTGACGTTCCAGATGACGGCACCGATGCTCGCCGATGGAGGCACGAACAGCAGCATGTGCCAGCAGGCGCTCGGTGGGTGGAGCGCTGCGAACGGCAAGATGACGGTGCCCGTCCTCGAGAACACCGAGACCTCGATCAACATCCTCTGCCCCTGATCGTCGCGCTACTTCGCCTCATCGAGCGGCCCCGGCCCCGGCGTCGCGCCCGTCGTCGTCGCGGAGGGTTGGGGAGGCCGCGCGCGCGTCTTCACGACGACCACCGCCGGGGACGCCTTCGGTGTACCCGACGAGCTCGCCGCGGGAGCGCTCGGCGCGGGCGGTGAGGACGCGAGCGAGGTCGACGAAGCCGAGCCCGAAGCGAGGTCGTTCGTGCGCGACGTTTCTTCATGAGAGTGAGCGCGTGGCTCCGTGTTCGATGTGGCGCCGCGCGCAACGATGAGGAGCACCACGCCACCGAGCGCAGCGAGCGCGAAGGCGAGCGGCGACAGACCCCACGTGCGAGAAGAAGACGGTCCGTCCGATGGAAGTCCTCTCGCGATCCGTTCGAGCGCTCCGCCGAGCTCACGCGCCGACGCAAATCGCTTGGCTTTGTCCTTCTGCAGGCAGCGCGCGATCAACGCGTCGAAGGCGCGGTCCCGCGGAGACGTATGCGCATCGGATTTCTTCTTCGAGGGCGCCTCGGGTTCGTCTCGGTCGAGCGCGACGAGCACATCGAGCGGCGTCTTGCCGCGAAAGGGTCGCTCCCCTGTGACCATTTCGTAGAGCACGATCCCGAGCGAGAAGATGTCGCTTCGTGCGTCGATCTCACGCGATCCTCTTGCCTGCTCGGGCGACATGTATGCGGGAGTCCCGATGAGACTGCCTTCGCGTGTCGCCACGCTGGCCGTCGATCGTGACGAGGACGGCAGCGCCTTCGCTGCGCCAAAGTCGAGGATCTTCACGGTCAAATCGTGCGTGGAGACGATCACGTTCTCGGGCTTGATGTCGCGATGAACGATCCCTGCTTCATGCGCGACCTCGAGTCCACTCGCGATCCGCATCCCGATCGCGAGGGCGTCGTCGAGCGAGAGATGGCCATCCGGCGATGTGGAGAGCTTCTCGCGCAACGTGATCCCTTCGACATGCTCCATCGCGAGAAACGCGCGGTCACCCATCTCCCCAACGTCGTAGATCGTCGCGATAGCAGGATGCGTCGTGAGCCTCGCAGCAAGACGTGCTTCGCGAAGGAATCGCTTTCGGTGAGCGTCATCGCCAAGGCGATCGGCAAAAAGCACCTTCAGCGCGACGACGCGATCGAGCTGCGTGTCACGTGCGAGGTAGACGATCCCCATTCCACCGGCGCCGAGCACGCTCGTGATCTCGTAGCGCCCAAGTCGTTTTCCGAGCAGATCGGGAAGCGTCACCCAAGGGGCACGCGCTGCTTCACGCAACCATTCCTCGTCTTCGTCCTCTTCCTCATCGAGGCCGTCGAAGCTCTCGTCGCGATCAGTCATGCCGCGGAGACGATGGTGATGTCACGAGGAGGTATACGCTGGTGAGGATCAGCGCACCGCCCAAGACGAAGCCCCCCGTCGAGAGATCGGCCGCCGTCTTTGCGTTGTCGTTCGCGAGGACGCCCGCCGCGCTGCAGCGCCCACCGAGGCATTGCTCATCACTCGAGCTTCGCTCCGAGAAGGCCCGCAAGCCGAAGTACGTCGCCGCGCCGACCGTGACGACGCTGCCGAGCGCGAGCGACCAGCCCAACGTTCGCCTCCATCCCGTGCTCGCGGTGGTCGGCGGCTTGGCCGACGCCTGACTTTCCTCCTTGCGGGCTGGGGTGGATGACGCGGGCGTGGTCGTCCGCGTGATCCCCTGTAGATCGATCGTGGCCGTGGTCGTGCCTCCAGGCTCGCTCGCGACCACGGTCGTCACGGCATGAACCGGAACACCATCGAGGAACACCTCGATGCGATGCTCCCCCGGATCGATCGGGACGGCGACGCCCCAGGCCTCTCGCGGCATCGGCCGGCCATCGCGCAGGATCTTCACCACCGACTCCGCGCCGCCGACGACGTTGATTTGAAGACGAACGAGCTTCGGCTCGAGGGCAGCCATGCGGTCGCGCGCGAGATCGATCCGATCGCTCCTTGCGTCGCGCCGCGCTTGCGCAAGACCTTCGGCGTACTCACCCCACGCCGTCGCGGTTTTTCCCTGCTGTTCGTGGCACACCGCGAGATTCAGCAACGTTCCGCCACCGGGATCGAGCCGTTGGCTCTCTTCGAAGCTCCGGCATGCTGCGTCGACCTCGCCTGCATCCATGAGCTCTCGTCCTCGCTTGAACAACGTCAAGGCGAGGGCACGGTCGTCGTTCGATGCGGGCTCGTCGGCATGCGCCGGCCGCGCGTCGATCACGATCGTGCCGAGGGCGATGGCGATGACGAGCGCGGGAGCCATCGCGGAGCGCATGGACGCCATCATGATGTCTCCATGCCGAGAAGCCCTCGCTCGCGAGCCATCGTTCGAAGCTTCTCTTTCAAGAGCTGAAAGCGTTTCCGTAGCCGTGCCGCTTCCCGCTTCGCTGCCGCCGCGTCGAGAGGCGCCTTGCCCTCGTGAAACACGAGCACGAGCTCGTCCCACGACAGGCCCCTGTCGACGCGAAGGACGAGCAGCACTTGGTCCTCGTCCGGCAGCGTCTCGCGAAGACGAGCGAGCTCGGACTTCACCTCCGTGCGTAGCAACGTGAGCGTCGCCGTTCGGACGCGTGCCTCCATTTGTTCGACGATCGGCGATGACAATGGCGCTCGCCGCTTCGACTGACGGCTCTCACGACGCCGGACGTCGATCGACGCCCGACGAGCGAGGACGTAGACCCACGTCCGGACCGACGAACGCTCCTCGAAGCGCTCGATCGACGTCCACACCTTCTCGGCGAAGATCGAGAAGGCATCCGATGCTTCGTCGTGGTCGTCGCGATGGAGTGCGACGAGCAACCCGAGGATCTCTGGCCCGTAATGGCGGAGGATCTCGGCCGTCGCCTCGTCCCAGTTGTTTGCCGCCCGCAGCTCGCGGATCTTCGTCTCTGCGTCCCCCGTCACGAAAGCCCTCGTTTACCCATCGTACGCCACGATTGCGGCCAGAGACACTCAGGCCTGAAATTCGCGCAGCGGCCGGCGGGTCTCATTTGCGCGCGTGCGTTTTGGCGCTACGTGGACGCGCTCATGCCGCTCCCTTCGCGCGCTGTCGTGCCGCTCCTCGCCCTTCTCCTTGCGGCATGTGCAGTGGTCCACGACGAAGAGGTCGCGTCGTCCACGGCGGCGATCACGTCGTGCGTGGCAGGACCACGACCGGCGACGGGCTACGCGCTCGAGCCCGCGCTTGGCGGACAAGGCTTCTCGAATCCCGTCGCGATGCTTCCGATCCCGACCGACTCGTCGAGGTTCTATGTCGTCGAGAAGACGGGCTACGTGCGGCTCGCCGCGACGAACGGAACGAAGACCACGTTCGCGGACCTGCACCTTCGCGTGAACGCCACCGCGAACGAAGCGGGCCTTCTCGGAATGGCGCTGCATCCAAAATTCGCCACGAACGGCGTCGTCTTCTTCTCGTACACGAAGACGTCGACGACGGCGCAGTCTGGCTTGGCGTCCGTCATCGCGCGCGGCAAGACGAACGACGGCGGCGCCACGCTCGACATGAGCTCGATCGTCGAGATCTTCTCGTTCGATCAGCCCTACTCGAACCACAACGGCGGAAACATCGCCTTCGGTCCAGACGGCTTCCTCTACGCCGGTTACGGCGACGGCGGCTCCGGCGGTGACCCGCAAGGCAACGGGCAAAACAAAAACACCTTGCTCGGGAAGATGCTCCGCCTCGACGTCGATCATGGGTCGCCCTACGCGATCCCTTCCGACAACCCGTTTCGCAACGGCGGAGGGAGGCCCGAGATCTACGCGTGGGGTGTTCGCAATCCGTGGCGATGGACCTTCGATCGCGTCACGGGCGACCTCTGGGCAGGCGACGTCGGTCAAAACAAGTACGAGGAGGTCGACAAGATCGTCCTCGGCGGCAACTACGGCTGGGGCATGCGCGAAGGCTTTCATTGCTATTCGACGCCGCCCTGCAACGTCGCCGGGGCGATCGATCCAATCGTCGAGTACGACCACTCGCAAGGCTTCTCGATCACGGGCGGCTACGTCTATCGAGGTACGGCGCTCCCCGCGCTCGCTGGCAAGTACCTCTACGGCGACTTCGGTACGGGTCGCATCTGGGCCATTCCGACGACGAACCTCGCCACCACGCCCGCGGCCGTGCTCGTGATGGAGTCTGGCCTTCAGATCGCGTCGTTTGCGCAAGACAACGCCGGTGAGCTTTACGTCCTCGACTACGGAAGCGGAAAGATCAGCCGCATCATCGGCACGATCGCCTCGTCCGGGATCCCGCAGAAGCTCTCGCAGACCGGCTGCTTCGACGCCAGCGATCCGACCTCGCCGAACAGCGTGCTCGTCCCTTACGACGTGAGCTCTCCGCTCTGGAGCGACGGCGCCGAGAAGTCACGTTGGATGGCGCTGCCGCCGAGCGGAAAGATCAAGGTCGGCGCCGACGGCGATTGGGACCTTCCGATCGGCACCATCCTCGTCAAAGAGTTTCGCCTTGGCGGCAAGCGCGTCGAGACGCGCCTCTTCATGCGTCACACCGACGGCACCTGGGGCGGCTACTCGTACGAATGGGATGCCTCCGAGACCGACGCGACGCTCCTCCCCGACGGCAAGACGAAGAACGTGAGCACCGGCTTCGGGAGCACGCAGGCATGGACCTACCCATCGCGTGCACAGTGCATGGGTTGTCACAACGCCGCCACCGGTGGCTCGATCGGCCTCGAGACAGCGCAGCTGAATCACGACTTCACCTACCCCGACGGAACGACCTCGAACCAGCTCACCAAGCTCGGCGCGCTAGGGATGTTCAGCGCTTCTGCGCCTTTGCCGCCTTCGTCTCAACGTCCGGCGCTCCCCTCGCCTTCCGACACGAGCGCGAGTGACGAGGATCGCGCGCGATCGTACCTGCACGCGAACTGCGCGTTCTGTCACCGCCCGCAAGGTCCCGGCCGTGGCGCCGCGGACTGGCGCTTCATGCAGTCGCTCGACCAGACGCACGCGTGCAACGCGGCTCCCGAAGCTGGAACGCTCGGGATTCTCGGCGCGAAGCTGATCGTCGCCGGTGACCCGAGCTCCTCGCTCGTCTCCGTACGGATGCACGCGACCGACGCGTCGCGCATGCCGCCGCTCGGCAGCGCGATCGTCGACACGAACGGCACGGCCGTGGTCGACGCGTGGATCTCGTCGCTCACGACCTGCCCCTGAGGGCGATCTACTTTGGCGTGGACGCTGGCGGAGACACCGCGTCCTCGACGATGAGCTTGCCGCCGTCGATCCGCACGATGAGGTCGGTCGTCTCGGCGAGCGCCGTCATGATCGTCGCGACGCGGACGTGCTCGAGCGCGATCGTCACCTTTGGCTTCGTCTTCGTTCGATAGTCTACGCCGTCGAGCTTCGCCAGATCGGCGAGATGCTTGGCGACCTCATCGAGCGGGACATCACGTTCGGAGATCGACCCACGTGCTCGGGCGCGCGGATCGATCGGCGCGCTCTTGCCGCACGAGACGTGCACCGGCCCCGTTGCTCCTTGTGGCTCGTCGTACACGAGCCCGAGCTTCAACGCGAAGGCGTCGAACACGAGGGGCAGCGGCGTGTTCTGCAGCTTGATGTCGACTCGCCCTTGCACGCATGGATCGAGATCGATGTCGCGCTTCGACACGTCGCCGAGAAGGCGAAAAACCTGCTTCACGTCGGCGCCCTTCAGCTCGATGTCGAGCGACTGCGCGGGCACATTTCCCGGCGCGGCGCTCGCCGACGAGGCGTCACCCACGAGCGCGACCGCGGCGACCGCGGCGAGGAAAAAGGAGGCGACGACGCTCTTGCTTTGGATGGACAACATGGTGGTGCTCACTTCGTTCCAGGGTCTCGGTGGGGTGGCGTGGCGATCGCGTCGAGATCGAGACGAAGTGCCTTATTTTCAGGCTCTCCGTCGCTGTGGATGTAAATGTGGAGGCCTTGCGCGGCGGCGAGCCGCTCGGGCGATCGGTCGAGGCCGTCGCCGCGTGCGATCTCTTTCGGGCGGCGGCCAAGCTGGAAGATGACGAGCCCGATCACGACCACCGCGGGCACGAGGATCCACAGCCGGGGCTTGTGGATCGCCTCGCGGCGGTGACGTGACGCGATCTTTCGCTCGATCGCGTCGAGGTCCTCACGGCGCGCGGCGGCGGACTCCTTTGGAAGCCGTGCATCGAGCGCATCGCGCACGACGGTCTCGAGATTCGGCGGTGTCGGTGTCGGCATGCGCGTCATCCTCTCCTCTGATGAGCGGAGTCGTCCTGTTGGGCTGCACCGCGAAAGCTTCCTTCGATGCCCGCGGCGCTCAAATCTTCGCGCAGCCGTGTGAGCGCGCGGTGAAGGGTGACGCGCGCGGCGTTGGGCGTGAGGTCGACGAGCGAGGCGAGCTCGGTGGGTCGCAGATCCGACTCGAGATGAAGGCACGCGACCGCACGCTGCTTCATGCTCATCGATCGCAGCGAGCGCTCGATGATCACCATCGCCTCCGATGTCGCGGCGGCGATCTCGGGAGATGCGTGCGACGAGGAAGGCTCTTCGCCGAGGAGCAGCACGTGCCTTCCTGCGCGAACGAAGCGACGGCGAAGATCGAGACAAAGGTTCACGACGACGCGGTGCAGCCAAGCGCCGATCTCGGCCTTCGGCTCCCAGCGATCGGCATGCTCCCAGAGCCGGACGAAGGCATCTTGGACCACCTCGCGTGCGTCGTTCGCGTTGAGGAGGACGCCATACGCGACGCGAAGGAGTCTCCGCTGATGCGCCTCGTAGACCTGCTCGAACACGCCCTTGTCACCGTTCGCGATCGCGCGCATGCGCCGGGCGTCGTCTTCGAGAGACGCCTCCACCGAGGAGGGATCGAGGCCTGGAACCAGCTGGCTCGCAATCTCTCCGCTCTTCGGATCGCCTTGGGGTGTGGGCACGGCCACCGCCATCATGCCCCTCTTAACGACCCACGCGTCAGAGCATTACTGGCGTTCTTCGCGCGCGGCCGAATGCTCAAAACGTGCGCCATTTCAGGCACTTCACGCACGCGGCGCCGCGCTTCTTCGTCCGCGCAGACGCGCGGCGCTCATTCCATTTCGACGCGATTTCGGCCGCCGCGCTTCGCGCGGTAGAGGGCTTTGTCGGCCCGGTCGACGATGCTGTCGACGTTGTAGTTGTTGCGCTCGTCAGCCGCCGCGACGCCGCCGCTCAGCGTGACGTGCCGCTCCTCGTTCTTCGATCCGAGCGCGAGCCCCTTTCCGCTCACGGCCGTCCGAAGACGGTTGGCGACCACGCGCGCGGCGGGGCCGGGCGTGGCGCGCAGGAGGATGACGAACTCTTCACCCCCATAGCGGCACGCGATGTCGTCTTCGCGAAGCGAACCGCCGAGCAGCTCCGCGACGTGACAGAGGACGCGGTCGCCGTCTTCGTGCCCGTAGGTGTCGTTCACCAGCTTGAAGTGATCGATGTCGACGATGATGATCGAGAACGGCCGCTTGTGACGCTTCGCGTGCGCGGACTCTTCACGCAGACGTCGCTCGAAGTAGCGACGGTTGTAGAGCCCCGTGAGCGCGTCGTGCGCGGAGTACTCGAGCGCGAAGCGGAGCTTGTTCTTGAGCTCGCGCTGGAGCTTCGAGCGCTCGGCGACCGCCTTGATCTTCGCGCAGAAGAGCGTCGTGCTGAGCGGCTTGACGACGTGATCCATCACGCCGGCCTCGATCAACTTGAGCATGTCGGCCTCGTTGGGCGGCCGGCCGAGCATGACCATCACCGGGATCGTCGACGTGTCGGGGTCGGCACGAAGGCGCTTCATCAGCTCCCACGCGTCGACCCCCGGAAGGCTCACGTCGAGCACGACGCAATCGAGCGTGCTCGACTTCTCGGACGCGAGCGCTACGGCGCGATCGACACTCTCCGCATGCGTGGCCTGCATCGCCAGCAAGCTGATCTGATGCACAACGAGCTTTCGCGTCGTCTCGTCCGCGACGACGAGCAGCTCGCCGGCAGCAATGGGTGCAACAGAAGAGAGAAGCGACTCACGAACGGACATGAATGGGTCGGATCGAGCAGCGAAGAGGGGGCAATTCTACTCGATCTTCTCGGGTCGTGCGTGGTTCCCCCTACGTGCTCGGCGCTGGAGGTTGGGTGGTCGTTCGTCCTGTCACGACGACGACTGCGCCGATGAGGATAAGTACACCACCGAACGATGGTGTGAGCTTCACGCTCTGCCCTAAAAATAGGGTCGCGGAGAGCACAGCGACGAACGGCTCGAGCAAGGTGAGGATCGACGCATGGCTCGCCGGAATGCGCCGAAGCCCCCACACGAACGACAAACCCGAGGCGGCGCCCGGACCGAGCGACCCGGCGAGGACGACGAGCAGAGCCTTGGTCGATGTCGCCGCGAGCGCACCGGACGGGACGAGCAACCAGAGAAAAGGGATCGCGACGAAGCCATGAAAGAACATGAGCTCCGAAGCAGAGAACACGTGCATCAGGCGCTTGTTGACGAGCACGTTCGACGCGTAGAACACGGCGCTCGCAGACCCGAGTAGCGCCCCGATCACGTCGCTGCGCGAGAGATCGGTGCGCCATGGCTCGAGGAGCAGCACGAGCCCGAACGACGAGATCGCGACGGACATCATCGCCCGCAGCGTCATCCGCTCGCGAAGGACGAACGGTGACGCGAGCGCGACGAAGATCGGCGTGAGGTAGTGCGTGAGCACGGCGATCGCGACGGTGGTGCGCTGGTACGCCTCGAAGAAGAGCGCGATGTTGAGCGAGTCTGCGACGCCGAGCCAACCGACGCCGAGCCAATGGCGGAGGCTCGCCTTGGCGGAGACGCGATCGCCGCGCAGCATGATCGGCAAGCTCGCGAGGACGAGCGTGGTCATCACGATGAGCGACTGCAGCGACGCGTTCATCGGCGCATGGCGCAAGATGAGCGGCCACGTCCCCCACCCCGTGGCGGCGATGGCCACGAGCGCATATCCAATGCGTGCCGCGCGCGGTGTGGGTGATGTCGCGACTGCGACGCGCGCACGATCAGCGTCAGCTGTCACCGCTGTTCTTCTTGCCCGCCAGGCCCTTGAGCTTCGCGAGCGTCGTGAGCGCTTCGATCGGCGTGATGCGCTCGACGTCGAGCTGCCGCAGCATGTCGAGCGCGGGGTTCGCCTCGGCGGGAGCTTCGGCCTTCGCCCCCTTGCCGCCAGGAATGACGAAGAGCCCGAGCTGACCGTCGTTCTTTCGCGACGCGCGCGGTGATTTCGCGGCCACTCCCGTCGGGAGCGACGCGTTCTTCTCGAGGTCGTCGAGGATCGCCTTCGCGCGTGCGAGCACCGGCTCGGGCAGGCCCGCGAGGCGAGCGCACGCGACGCCGTAGCTTCGCGACGCCGCGCCGCGCTGCACCTTGTGGAAGAAGACGATCGTGCCGGCATGCTCGCGCGCGCTGACGCTGTAGTTCTCCGCGCGCGTAGCGCTCGCGGCCAGCTCGGTGAGCTCGTGATAGTGCGTCGCGAAGAGCGCGCGGCAACCGACGACATCGTGAAGATGCTCGGCGACAGCCCATGCGATCGACAGACCGTCGTAGGTGCTCGTGCCGCGGCCGATTTCATCGAGGACGACGAGTGACCGGCGGGTGGCGCGGCGAACGATGTTAGCGGTCTCCTTCATCTCGACCATGAAGGTGCTCTCGCCGCGCGAGAGGTTGTCGCTCGCGCCGACACGCGTGAGCACGCGATCGACGATGCCGATGCGCGCGCGGCGTGCGGGGACGAACGACCCGGCATGCGCGAGGATGACGGCGAGGGCGACTTGACGCATGAACGTCGACTTGCCCGCCATGTTCGGACCGGTGACGATCCAGAGGCGAGCGCGACCGTCGTTCGCCGAGGACGACGACGTCGATGGCGTCGCGTCGAGATCGACGTCGTTGGGGACGAACTTGCCTGCAGCGGCGAGGCGCTCGACGACTGGATGGCGCGCATCTTCGAGGACGAGCTCGAGCGAGTCGTCGACGTCGGGACGGACGTAGTCGTCGCGGTGCGCGATCTCGGCGAGCGCGCTCGCGACGTCGAACGCGGCCAGGCGCGCCGACACCGCGCGGAGGCGCTCGGAGTGATCGGCCATCTCACGGACGAGCGCCGACCAGAGCTCCGCCTCGCGTGACGAGAGGCGATCTTCGGCGTGGGCGAGCTTGTCGGCGAGGCTGTCGAGCTCGTCGCTCGTGAAGCGTTCGCCGGTGGCGATCGTCTGCTTGCGACGCCATTTCTTCGGCACTTTGGAGAGGTGGCTCTTCGTCACCTCGACGTACCAACCAAACACGCGCGTGTAGCGGAGCTTGAGCGACGGGATCTGCGATTCTTCGCGGAGGCGCGCCTCGAGCTCGACGATCAGCCTTTGGCCGTCTTTCGTGAGCGTGCGCGCCTCGTCGAGCTCCCTGTCGAAGCCGTCACGAAAGACGTTGCCCTCACTTGCACGAACGGGAGGATCATCGACGAGCGCGCTCGCGAGCTTCTCGTGAAGCTCCTTGCACATGTCGACAAACGGCCCCTTCGCGGGGATCTCGAGCGCTTCGCGCGCGCTCTTGTCGGGGCACTTCACGAGCGCCTCGTTGATCGCAGGGAGCTCGCTCAGCGACGACCGGAGAAGAGAGAGCTCGCGCGGTCCCACCCGATCGACCGCGAGCTTCACCGCGAGTCGCTCGATGTCGGAGACCCGCGCAAGCCGCGAGCGAATCTCGGCGCGAAGCCCTGGCTGCGTCACGAACAGCTCGACGCCGTCGAGGCGTCGACGAATCTCCGCGACGTTCGTACGCGGCGCGAGGAGACGCCGGCGGAGGAGACGCGCGCCAGGAGAGGTCTTCGTCGCGTCGATCTGATCGAGGAGCGAGCCCTTCGTCTCGCCATCCATCGTACGCACGAGCTCGAGATGCCGCTGCGTCGCGTCGTCGAGGACGAGCGTGTCGCCGAGCGGATACTCGACGAGGCGAGTGAGCGGCAGCTTCTTTCCCGGCTCGCACACCTTCACGAGCGCAACGCACCGCGCGGCCGCGATGAGCGCGAGATCGCTCGAGCAAGCCTTGCGCGCCTTGCCCGCGCCGAGCACCGAGTCGAGCACGGCGATGGCCTCGGAGAGATCGAGCGGACGCTGCCGGATCGCCGACTGCGGCGGCGTGGGTGTCGCCGCGTCTGTCGACGCTGCGATGCGTGATGAGTCCGGAGGCACCGTCCCGACGAGCTCTGGCGCCGCTTCGTTACGGACCGCCGCACGCGGGAGCGCGGTCTTGATCACAGCGCTCAGCGGGGCGGCGCTCTCGCCGATCAACACCTCGCGAGGATCGAGGCGAACGATCTCCGAGAGCGCGGCTTCGCTGCCCTCCGCCTCGCAGGCGGAGAGCTCGCCCGTCGTGAAGTCGAGCACGGCGATGCCGATGCGGGCGCTGTCCTTCGAGGCTTCGATCCCAGCAAGGAAGAGATTCTTCCGCGCGTCGACGCCCGAGTCGTCGTAGGCAAGCGCAGGCGTGGCGACGCGGACGACCTCGCGCGGGACGATCCCTTTGACCGTCGCTGGGTCGGCCATCTGCTCGCAGATCGCGACCTTGAAGCCGTTGTCGAGGAGCTTCTGCACGTAACCGCTGGCGGCATGCGCGGGAACGCCCGCCATCGCGATCGGGTCTTCGGCCGACTTGTTGCGGCTCGTGAGCGTGAGGTCGAGGACACGCGCCGCGACGACCGCATCGTCGAAGAAGAGCTCGTAGAAGTCTCCAAGGCGAAAGAAGACGAGCGCATCCGGATGCTGCGCCTTCGCCGCCAAGAATTGCTTCATTACCGGCGTGTCTGCGCCGTGAGCTTTGGACATCCTCGAGATCTTTCTCTCGAGAGAGAGATTTGTCAGAAGTACGGAGCGCGCGCAATGGTCACGCCCGCGAGATCGATCAGGACGAGGCCTTGGGAGGCGCCGTCGACGACCGCGATTTGACCAAGCGACTCGATGAACCGCATCGATTGTGGATTCACCGCGGTCGTCGTCGCGGCGAGGTTCACGACGAGCGGCTGGAATTGTCCGCGCGTCTGGAAGACCCAGACGGTGTCACGCGTCGGAAGCACATCCTTCGAGTCCTTCTGGCCATTTTGGACGAAGAAGGAGAACGCGGGATTGCGCATCGCGAGCGGGCTGTCGCGGAACGGCGCGAAGTCACCGGCCCCGAACGGGAGCGACGGAGCGCGGCCATTGAGGAGCGATTCGCGAGACTCGCACGACGGAACGCAACGCCCACCCTCGCCTCGCGTGAGGTGGCTGAGCAGCCCCACCGCAGAGCCCACGGTGACCCATTGCGCCGACGAGCGGACCTTGAAGTGCACCTGGTTGTGGAAGCAGCACCGCATCAGCTTCAGATACGGAGCGTTCGAGGTGTCGCTGTAGATGATCTCGCGGCTCTCGTTCTGACCAATCTTCGCGAAGCGTCCCACGACGAGGCGATCGTCGTAGGCCTCGAGGATCGGGAAATCGCGGCTCGTGCTCTGCTGCGCGACGGTGCCGAAGACGTTCGTGCACGCGGCGACGCGCGCGGCGGCGTTCGCGGCCTTGTTCGGTGTGTTGAGCTGAGGATCCCAGCAGCCATCGACCGGGAGATCGTCCTGCGCCCAGAACGGATCGTCCGAGGGCAAGAGCTCGTCGACGATCTGAACGTAATCAGCCATGCGCCGGTCGAGGCGCTCGGGATGCGTCGGGCGCCCGGCCGCGGCGAGCGCGTTCGTGATCGCGTTCGCGCGCTCACCGCCGACGGCCCAGTCTTCGACGCCCTTTGCGCAGAACCGCGCTTGTGGCTGCTCGAGGACGAGCGACGCATACGCGTCGGGCGTCGACAGGTTCGCCGAGAGCCCGTCAAAGCCAGGGATCGCGCCTTCGTACGTGACGGTCCAATCCTGATCGAAATGCACGTCGGGCACGTCGAGCGAGAAGCGAATGCCCACGTCCTCGCTGCCGGTGAAGACGCCAGGGCTCACCGCGGTGGGGCGCATGCGTGGCGTGCTCTCGCTGCCCTGCCCGAAGAGCGGAAGCGGAGCGCCGGTGGATTGGATGGAGGGCGTCGACGGCAAGAACGGCAGGTGCTTGCCGGTGACGGAGTCGTCACGAAGGAAGTACGTCGACCGGATGCGATGCGGCGCCGAGACGGGGAAGAAGACCTCCTGCGTGACGCTCTCCGGTGGCGGGACGGGCGCGTGATACGGGTCGAAGTCGCCGGGTCCAGGCGCGGGCTGCGCCGCGGCGAGCGATCCGACGCTCAGGCCGGTGTCGGAGGTCGACCCCGTGAGCGTCAGCGGTCTCCGGCAAGGCGCATCCCAATCGTCGACGTCGATCGCGACGATCTGTCCGTTCGACAGCGTCGCGAACGCGAACACGCCGCGGAGACGACCTGGCCCGATGTCGACGGTCTGATCGGTGGACGCGGCGCGGTAATACACGCCGAGATCCGCGGGGTTGTTCTGCGGATCGAGGTTGGGGTTCGGATTGCAGAGCAGGCCGCTCTTGGCGTTGAGCACCTGCACGCCGTTGATGCGCGCGAGCGGGAAGTCGTGACGGGCAAACGCGACGGAGACGACCGGCGCGCCGAACGCGATGCGGTCGGGCGGCTGGAACGGGTTCAGCTCGGGATGGGGCCGCCGGAGCGGGAAGCGATCGGCGGTCTTCGGATCGGTGACGTCGAAGATCGCGAGCGAGCCTTCCTTCCGATCCACCGCGTAGAGGAAGCGCTTGTATTCGCGCGTGGCCGGGCTGATCGCGATGTCACGAATCGAGACGGCGCGCGACGGATCGACCGTGCTCGTGACGATGAACGGCGGGAGCTCCTTGGGCTCACCGGGCGTCGACAGATCGATCACGTGGATGAGCGGCACGCCGTCATCGGCGACGTAGAGCGTCTGGTCATCGCGCGCGATCGCGACGGGCTGCGGCGGATCGAGCGGTCCGAGATCGAGCTTCAGGGTCGGCGCGGTCTCCGAGCCCGCGTCGGGATCGCACGTCGCCGCTGCGCCTCCGTCCGTCGTCGTGCCGCCGTCTGCGCCCGCGCCCGCGTCGGCCGAGCCGGCGCCCGCGTCCGCATTCCCGCCGCACTTGCAAGGACGAAGGCCACAACGAAGCGGCTTGTCCGGCGAAGCGCACGTGAGGTCGACGCCACCGTCGACGTACTTCACGCCGTCGTCCCAGAGCGCGCCCGCGGTGAAGGACTTCGGCAGCACGTCCGACGACGTGAGCTCGATCGCCGAGGTGATCGGACAGGGAGCGAGCTGACCAGGCGTGAGCACCGGGCCATCGCTGAATCGCTCGATCGGATTCTTCGCGTCGTCACGTCGCGGGGAGCCGCGAAGGAACGGGACGGGATCGATCGTGATGACCTTGGCGGGCGTCGTGCGATCGCCGGGAAGCACGGCCACGAGCTCGTACGGAACGTCGACGAGCGGGAGCCCGCCGGTGTTCGTCGTGCCCGTGCCAGCGTCGGCCACGCCGCCATCGCTACCTGCGTCGGCCGGCGCGACCGAGGTGGCTCGACGAGGAACGACGGTGAGCGAGCCCGGTCGCTGCGGAAGCGTGCACACGGGCCACGAGGCGAGCGTGACGGAGCCTTCCGGATCACGACGACCTGCGGCGTCGCCGAGGATGCGATGCCCCGGGAGACCGTAGATCGCGAACTTGTTCGGCTCGGCGGAGGCGACGAACGCCATCCGGCCGTCGGGCGTCGACGCGATGTCGGTCGGCAGCGCGCCCACCGGCAAGAAGTTCACGCCGGGTACGCCATGGCTCTGATCGATGAGCGCGCCGGCCGACAAGTCGACGACCGCGACCTCGCCGCGGCTCGTCTGGGTGACGAGCGCGAAGAGCTGGTTGTCGAGGTTGCCGCCGTTGATGTCCGGAGGGACCGGCGCACACGCCTCTTGAGGAAGGGGATCCGGTGAGGTCGATCCGAAGACGCGAAGGCAGAGCACGTCGACCTTCTGCGCCCGCTCGAACGTGCGAATCGGGACGCTCGTGGGCGTCTGCGAGCACGCAAAGAGCACCGCGGCGCCGATGACGGTGCCGAGGGCGGCGAGGATGGCGAGGAGCTTTCTTCGTGTCAGCATGCGCGGAGCATCGAGGTCGTGGATCGCCATCAGGTGCCCTTCGGGTTGGTCGGGCGACCAAGCGTGAAGACGACGCGCTCGTACGTGATGGGGTTGGCGACGGCGTTGTCGAGATCGATCATCTGGACGAACGACTGCGTGAAGCTCGCGACGTAGCCGAAGCGGTAACGACGAATGCCGGCGTCTCGCTGATCGATCGGGACGGGCGCGTGCTGCGCGACCTCGTCGAGCGTGAACGGGTCGAAGGCGAGCGCGAAGGGCCCCGGCGCGACGCGAATGACATTCTCGAGGACGCCGCCTTCGGGGTCGTAGACGAAGATGGTCGCCGAGTCGAAGCACACGACGAACACGCGGAGCGCATACGCGCCGTCGCGATCGACGACAGGCGCGAGATAGACGCGTGAGGGACCGGCCGAGAGCGGCACGGACGTATGAATCACGAGCCGGTCGGGGTTGTACGAAGCGTCGATGCCCTGCGTGACGCCGACGTCACCGACGAGCAGCGCCGCCGGCGATCGGTTGGCGATGAACGCACGGGCGGGCTTCTTCGCACACGCCTCCATCTCGCGATCGCGATCGGCCTGCGTACGTCCGTTGTTCGGATCGACGGGCTTCACGCGCGCCTTGCACGCAAGACGCGGCGTCGGATCGATCACGATACCGCGTGAGTCGGTCCCGCCCGCGCTCGCCGTCACGGGGAAGGCTGCCTCGACGTCGAGGAACGGTCGCGGGATCGCGGCGCCGCCGCCCTCTTGGTAGAGGTAGCCTTCGTCGGTGTATTGGCGGAGGAGGCTGACCTCGGCGATCGCGCGGCTCGTCTCGAGAAACGCGGGCCGCGGCAGCGCGGGCGCCCCGAGGAAGGCGTCGCGGTCGTGCGGGATCGCGGCGATGCCCACGCCTCCGTAGGGGACCTGATCGACGATGAAGTTGATCGCCGGAAAGTGCGCGGGATCCCCTTCGTTGTCGTCGTTTCGCGTCCGCGAGAGCCCGGTCGAGAAGAGCGTGCTCTTCGTCTCGTTTTGGTGGGTCATCACGATCGACGCGCCGTCTTCGCTGAGCGCCGCGGCGAAGGGCTCGCCCGGGAGCGTGATGTGCCGCGAGTTGCCCGGCTCGTTCGTGTCCTCACCGACTTGATGGATCTGGTCGCAGCGGTTCGTGTTGTCCTGTCCGCAGGAGATCCGGAACGGCGGGTACGACTCTTTCGTGTCGCTCGGCGTGGGCGCCGCGTTGAAATCATCACGGAAGACGCTCGCCCACGTCAGCGTCGCGTTGCCACGCACGGGCGAGAAGAGGCGATCGAAGTGCGTCGTGCCGGGCGTCGGATCCGGATCGTCGGCGTGGACCTTCGGCGTCTGGACGATGAGCCGCGATGGTGGTGGCGAGAGCAACAGATCGGTCGCGAACGCGCCGATGATCGCCGAGTCGCGGAAATAGAACGTCGAGTCGACCGGCGGCGCGCACGTCTCGCCGAGCGTCTGCCGGCCAGGCTCGCCTTCGCGGAAGACCGGCGGGTTCGACGGACAGCCCGCCGGCGAATCTTTGCGCAAGAGCGGGAGGTTCGGGTTGATCGGGTCGCTGATCGCGAGGACCGCGTGCTGGCGGATCAGCCGCAGGTCGTACGACTGCAGCGTGCCGCCGTTGTACTGGAGGTCGAAGTCCGAGTTGACGGCGTAAAGTACCGTTCCTCCATGCGAAACACGGAGCCCGACAGGGAAGTAGAACTGGTTGCTCGGGGGAGCATCACCGTCGCCGGTGTTGTAACAACCTGGGGCAGCCAGGCCGGCCAAACCGACGAGGAAGGGCAAGACAACGAGCCGGAAAGACATGAAGGAGGGTCACCCTAGTACAGGGCCGGCCAAGTTCGTACAGCGATTCCAAGGACGGCCGCCCACGATCCCGCGCGGGAAACCAGCAAAGGCTCCCAACCCGCATGTTGTTGCCCGATCGACTCGAAATGTTCGGAATCATGGGCCGAACGCGCCGAAATGGCGCCGATCACCAAGGTCCAGCTTCATTCGCCTTGGTCAACCAAGGTGAAATCGCACCGCGGGCGCATCACTGCGCGCGCCACGCTGCGGGCGCATCACTGCGGGCGCATCACTGCGCGCGCAACGCTGCGGGCGCATTGCTGCGGGCGCCACGCTGCGGGCGCATCACTGCGGGCGCATCACTGCGGGCGCATCACTGCGGGCGCATCACTGCGGGCACCGCTGCGGGCGCATTGCTGCGGGCGCCACGCTGCGGGCGCATCACTGCGGGCGCCACACTGCGGGCGCAAGGTAGCCTCACCGGCTGTCCACGGGAGGGGGTCCCCCCGCGGTGGGATAGCTGAGACAACATCGCAACCGGTGTTTGCAGGCGCCACGCGGGCGCATCACGCGCGCGCCACTGCGGTCGCATCACTGCGGGCGCGCTGCGGGCGCATCACTGCGGGCGCCACGCTGCGCGCGCATCACTGCGCGCGCATGGGCGCATCGGGCGCCCTACGGGCGCGTTGGGGGGGCGTCGCGAAATCCGCCAAGCTTCTGGCGCGATGGGGCCCTTCACCTTTGGCAAGGTGGATTACAGCTCGACGATGATGACGCCGCGTTGACCTTCTTCGGTCTCTTCGCGCCGTTTCACCGGATTCGGGGGCGCGAGCGGGAGGTCGAGCTGGGGCTGCTCGTAACGCTTTCGCTCCTCTTCCTCGCGCTTGCGAATCTGCTCGATGATGAACGGAGGGAGCATGGTCAGATCCTCCTCCAAAAGGAACAGCAGAAAAGTCCGTGAGAAACGCGCCAACACATCGCGATCGGCCTGTTACATGGAAGCTAGCAATCCGGCCTTACCGGTCAAGTAGGCGGCCTCTTTCTGGGCGACATCTACTCTGATCCTGGGCGCCAAGATTTTCACGAGCGTTCCCCTGTCTGATGCGCCGCGTGACCCAGCCGTTCCACAGGCCCTTTTTGACGCCGCAAACCTCTCTTTTTGCCCATGTTCACGGGCTGTCGGGCGTAGTGTCGAAGTGTTGGAAAAGGCTCGCTTGCCCCCAGCTGAACCGAGCTCGCCCTCGCGCTTCGAGCGTCATGAGAATGACGCTGGGAACCGTGCTGCACCGCAGCGTGTCGTGGTGTCTCGAATGTCGCGGTCGCAAGTGACGAAAGGTGTTGCCAAAGCGTGGCGACAGGCGCACGCGCTCCTTTTCTGCGTCGTCGTCCTCCTTCTCGCCCTGCCGGCGCATGCGACCCCGTTCGACCTGACCGGGAGTGACTGGGAAGGTGGGTCCGAGCTCGTTCGCCTCGCGCGCGCGGAGCTCGGGACGGCGCGCGTCGTCGCGACGACGCAGATCGATTTCGCCGAGCTGAAGCCGGAGGATGGCCTCCTCATCTTGTATCCGGAGCGATCGCTCGACGTCGACGAGCTGTCGAAATTCATGCGCGCAGGGGGCCGGGTCATCATGCTCGACGACTTCGGGCGCGGTGAGTCGCTCCTCGTGAACTTCGGGATGAAGCGCGTGCCGCTGCCACGGCGCCCTGCCGAGTCGCTACGCCATAACCCGCAGCTCGCGCTCGCCGAGCCTGCGAGCGCGCACCCCGTCGTCGCCGACGTGAATCGCGTCGTGACGAACCACGCGACCGGTCTCTCGCACCCCGATCTGTCGCCGGTGCTCAAGATCCGCGCGACGAGCGGCGAGCAAGACGTCGTGGTCGCCGTCGCGGGCGCGGTCGGGCAAGGGCGGCTGCTCGCCGTCGGCGATCCTTCGATCGTGATGAACTCGATGCTCCGCTACGCGGGGAACAAGACCTTCACTCGCGGGCTCGTGCGGTATGCCGTCGACAGCGATGCATGGGGAAAGCGCGGCGGCCGACTCTTCATCGCGGCAGGCAACTTCGACCAGAAGGGCAGCTACGGCGGTGAGCAGAACTGGTTCAGCGAGTGGCTTCGTGACTTCAAGGACCTGCTCGATCAAATCCGCAAGGAGGGCATGCCCTCGATCTTGGCGTATGGCGCCGCGATCGCCCTTGGGCTCGCGCTCGTCGTTTGGGTTGGCTCGCGCGCAGGACGCCTGCACAAGCCGATCATTCCGCGCTTCGTTCGTCGCACGCCCGCCGTCGCGCAGGGTGGCGTCGCGGGCCACGCCGCCGTGATTGGAGCGCCGCAGACCACCCGCGTCCTCGCGGTCTTGGAGCTGAAAAGCGCGCTCGAAGAGCAGCTCACGACCCTGCTCGGCCTGAGCAAAGTCCCGGGACATCAGGATCTTCTCGCGCAAATCACCGCCCGGGGTCTGCTCGACGCCGAAGGGGTGCACGCGCTCCGCCGGCTTCTGCTACGAATGTCGAACGTCGAAACGATGGTCGTTTTCCAGCGAAGCGGTGGGATGGTGCAGTCGGTTCGCGACAACGAAGTCGTGTCGATCGCGCGCACCGTCAAGCTGCTCGTCGAGATGGCGACCGCAAACGCAGCGCGCCCTGCCTTCGTGATGAGTGACATCGCGAACGTGGGTGTGGATCAACAGAAACCGCAGCAGCACCCGGAGGGAACTGCGTGACGACAACGCAGCCGATGCAGCAAGGGGCCAAAGAGGTCACCGCTGCGAAGGAGCGCATCGAAGAGCTCCGACGTGAGGTTCAGCGCACGTACATCGGGTCGGCCCGCGCGCTCGATATGATGATGGTCGCGCTGCTCGCGCGCGGTCACGTCTTGCTCGAGGGCGTCCCCGGCGTCGCGAAGACGACGCTGGTGAAGGCGTTCGCGACAGGGCTCGGCTGCTCGGCGCGACGCATCCAGTTCACGCCCGATCTCCTGCCGGCCGACATCACGGGGACGTACGTCCTCTCGCCGCGCGACGGCACGTTCAGCCTGCGCGCAGGACCCATCTTCGCGAACGTGGTCCTCGCCGACGAGATCAACCGCGCGCCGGCCAAGACCCAGTCTGCGCTGCTCGAAGCGATGCAGGAGCGTCAGGTCACGATCGAGGGAGATCGCTTCGAGCTTCCTCTCCCCTTCCTCGTCCTCGCGACGCAAAACCCGATCGATCTCGAAGGCACCTACCCGCTTCCCGAAGCGCAGATCGACCGCTTTCTCGTCCGCGTGCCGATGGGCTACCCGTCCGCGCGTGAGGAGGCGCAGATGCTCCGCACCCACGGCATCGATCCGCCGGCCGTGCGCGCGCTCTTGAACCCGCAAGAGGTCATCGCGCTCCAGCAGATCTGCTCGCGCGTCCACGTCGATGACGATCTCCACGACTACGCGGTCGCCATCACGGGCTACACGCGGTCGCATCCGAAGGTCGCGCTCGGCGCGAGCCCGCGCGCCACGCTCGGCCTCGTGCAGGCGTCGAAAGCGCATGCGCTCCTCGCCGCGCGTACGTACGTCGTTCCGGAAGACGTTCGCGCGGTCGCGCCTGCCGTCCTCGGGCACCGCCTCGTGCTCGTCGCCGACGTCGAGCCCGACGCTCGCGCGCGCGACGCGATCATCGAAGAAGCACTGTCGAAGGTCGGCTATCGCCGCGGATTCCGCGCGGTGTAGCGCCCAAAGAAAGTCAACCTCGCCGTGCAGCTTCACCCCACGCGCGCCACGTTCCAGGTCGCTCTCGCCGGCGCCGCGATGGTGGCCGTCGGGGTCGCCGCGAAGGTGAGCGCCGCGGTGGCGTTCGGCGGCGCGATGCTGCTCGCCGTCACGCTCGGGCGCGCGCTCGCGCTCTCGACCGTCACGCGCATCCGCGCCTCGGGCTTCGAGATGGTCTGGGGCACCACCAAGCGCGTCACCCGGGTCGAGCGCAACGGCGAGGTGGTGCTCGAAGCAGAGCTCCGCAATCGCGGCTTCGACGACGCTCGAGGCGTGAACCTCCGGCCCGTCGCGTCGAGCATGCTCGAAGTCACGATTCATCCTCCCGTGCTCGACTTGCCTGCCGCGTCGAAGGTTCGCTTCGAGGTTCGCGTGCGTGCACGCCGCGTCGGTCGCTGGGGCGTGCATGGCATCGCGCTCGAGGTGCGCGGCACGCCGCTCGGAGGCGAAGGCCTCTACGAAGTGCCTTTGATGTTCGCGAATCCTCATGGCATCGAGGTCGTCCCGAAGCCGCTCTTCACGATGCTGCAGACGGCTCGTGGTGGACGTGCACGTGCGCTCGCGCCGGCAGGCCGCCCTGCCCCCATCGCCGGGGAAGGCGAGCAGCTGAAGGAGCTTCGCGAGCACGTCCCCGGCGATCCGTTCAAGCGCATCGCGTGGAAGGCGAGCGCGCGACGCGGTCAGCTCCTCGTGCGCGAGATGGAACGTGAAGAACGCGACATCGCATGGCTCGTGATCGACGCGTCCGTCGAGCTCTGGGCTGGCGCGGAGGGTCGCGCTCCGCTCGATCTCGCCGTCGACGAGCTTGGCGGCGTCGCGGCACGTCACTTCTCGCGTGGCGACAAGGTCGGCCTCGTCGTCTTTGCGTCTCGTGTTCGCACCTGGCTCGCGCCCGACTCCGGACCGCTGCAAGCGACACGCATCGTCGCTGCGCTCGCCAGCACCGCCAGCGCGGTCGATGCCGATCGCTGCGAGCTCGACGAAGTCGAGCTGGCGGCTCGCGTGGCGGAGCATCTTCGCCCCCTCGATCCTCGTGGGCTCGCCGACGTGCCGAGGGGCAACCTCGATTCCCTCGCGACGCGCGCCGAGGCGATGCGCGTTCGCGCTCCATTCGCACCACGGCTACCGCAAGCCGCGACGCCACGAGAGCAGCGCTTGCGTCACTACCTCGCCGCGTTTGGGATCGAGGTGCCGCCACGCGTCGACGGAGAGCGTGAGAAGGCCGAAGTCCAGCTCGCCTCCCTGCTCGAGAAGATCGCGCGCGAGAAGCGGAAGAAGCCGAGCATCGTTCATGTCTGGGCGCCACCGCCGGGTCCAGAGGGCAGCGAGGGCATCGAGCGCGCCGTGCGAAAGCTCCGTGCACGCCAGGTCGACGTGCGCTGGACCATGCCATCGTTCGAGCCTGCCCTCGAGGCGCCGGACGCCAACGTGATCCCGACCGTCGAAGAAGTGGTCCGCGGCGCCGTGCGTCTTCGCGTTCGTGCTTCGCAGGCTCGGGCCGAGCGCGCGATGCGAGGCATGGGTGTACGGCCACGCGCGGTCGAAGCACGCCGGCGCGCTGGCGGAGCATAGCGAGGTCGCGTGAGCCATCCGGATGCACGTGCCGTCCTTCGACGCGTCGGGCTGGCGCCGAAGAAAGGCTTCGGGCAAAATTTCCTCGTCGCCTCGCACATCGTCGACGCGATCGCGCGCGTGTGTGTCCCTGATGGAGAGATGAACCGCGCCCGCGTGATCGAGCTCGGCGCGGGCCTTGGCGTGCTCACCCACGCGCTCGCGACGCGAGCGCGCGAGGTGGTCGCGGTCGAACGTGACCGCGACCTCGTCCCGGTTTTGCGCGAAGAGCTCGCGAACGAGATCGCGGCGTCACGCGTGCGCATCGTCGAGGGCGACGCGCAGGCGATCGACGTCGAGGAGCTTCTGCCGCGTGCTCACGGCACGGAAGCGGCTGACGACGGACCGCGCGTCCTCGCCGGCAACCTGCCCTACCACATCACCGGCCGGCTCCTCGAGCGAGCGGTCGCGTTTGCCGACTCGCTCGACCGCGTCGTGTTCATGGTGCAGCTCGAGGTGGCCGAGCGGCTCGCCGCGCAACCAAGCACCAAAGAGTACGGCGCCCTCACCGTCTTCGTTCGTGCGGCCTTCCGCGTCGAGAAGCTCTTCGACGTCTCGGGCGGCTCCTTCCACCCTGCGCCCGATGTCACGAGCGCCGTGGTGCGACTCGAGCCACATCGCCCGCGCCTCGCGCTCGAGACAGAGACGTTTCGCGCGCTCGTCAAAGGTGCGTTTGGCGCGCGACGCAAGACGCTCCGAAACGCCTGGTCACGCGTCGCCGAGCCGGCGCGCATCGCCGCCGCCGCCGAAGCGTCGGGCATCTCGCTCGATCTCCGCGGTGAGACGCTCGACGTCGAGGCGTACGCGCGCATGGCCGCACACCTCGACACGCGGTAGCGTCCGGGGTCGCGGTCAGCGGTTCTCGTAAGGACAGCCGAGCTCGTTCATCGCTTTGATGGCGTCGCGGCGATCGGGTGACGTGGGCGCAGCGAGCTCCATGAAGAGCTGGTAGTGCTCGCAGGCCTCTTTCTTCTGCCCCGTCTTGTGAAGCGTCTCTCCGGCTTCGAAGGCGGCGCTGCCAAGCCAACCGGGACGCGGCTGGGCGGCCTTGCCAGTCTCCACGGCGTAGACGAGGTGCTTCGACGCCTCCGCGTTCTGGTTCTTGTCGGCGAGGAGCTTGCCGTAGCGGAAGCGCCAATACGCAGGCTTGTCATCACCCGCAATGGCCTTTTGCCACTCCGACATAGCGCCGGCCAAGTCGTTCTTGTCTTGATAAGCCTCGGCCAATGTCGCGTGCGCCTCGTGACGTGAGGGCTTGAGCTCGAGAGCCTTCTTTAGGTCTCTGATGGCATCGTTGATTTGGCCTTCTTTGCGCTCGAGAACACCACGCTGCCAATACCCATCGGCGAGGAGCTTATCGAGCTGAAGTGCCTTGTCGATATGCGTCCTCGCGAGACCGAGCTGCGCGGGAGTGGCCTCGTTTGCGGCCCACGCGACGTACAAGTGGTATTCGGGGCGGTTCGGGTCGAGCGCCACCGCACGCTGCAAATAACGCATCGCCGCGGCAGACTCGAGACCGCCTTGCTTCAAATACGCTCGGCCAACGAAGTGATTGGCCTCTGCGCTATTGGGGCGTTGGTCTTTGACTTTGAGCAATAGCGGCAAGGCCTTTTCGGTCTCGCCGATAGCCACGTAGGCGGCGCCCACGCGAAGCATCAAATCGATGTCGTTGGGGGCTTTTTGCGAGGCGCTCTGGAATTGCTCGAGCGCTTTTTGCACGTCACCCGACTGCTCGAACAGGAGGCCACGCTCGAGCGCGAGGTTGGGGTAGTCCTTGTCGATCGCGGCCACCTCGTCGAGCGCCTTCGCGGCCTGATCGAGGCGGCGCATATGACGATAGGCCTGACCGAGACGGAAGCGGGTCCCGAGATCGTTTGGGTTCTTCGCGAGGGCTTGATCGAAGTGGGTGAGGGCTTCTTCCCATTGACCTTGCGCGGCGGCGACCTCGCCGAAGGCACGTTGAAGCGCGGCTGTGTCGGGCAGCTTGGAGCGTGCTTGCTCGAGCTTCGCGGCGGCCTCGACGTTCTTGCCCTGCGACGCGAGGTACTTTGCGTAGGCGGCGTACGCTTGGATCGCCTCCGCGGTCTGAGGATCGCCAAGATCGATCGCGTTCGAGTAGAGCTCCTCGGCGGCTTTCTTGTTACCGAGCGCCTCTTCGGTGCGCGCGAGCCACAACGCCACGTTCATGTCCTTCGGCCACTTCTGTCGCGCCGCGGTGAGCTGCGCCTTCGAGTCGGCGAGGCGCTCGAGGGCGATCTTCGTCTTTGCCGATCCGAGGATCGCGGAGACGCTCGACGCGTCCTTCGAGACGGCATCGTCGAAGCGCGTGAGCGCCTCGGTGTAGCGACCGTCGGCGTAGAGCACCTCTCCCTGACCGACGAGCGCGCTCACGTTACGTGGGTCGATCTTGACCGCTTCGTCGAAGGCAGCGCGTGCCTCGCCGGCGCGATCGCGCGCGAACATGATCCAGCCCTTCGCGGCGAGCGCGTAGGACACCTCGGACGGGCCGAGGTTCTTGCGGTTCGTGTCCGCGAGCACCGACGTGATGTCTTTCAGCGCCGCGACGTCGTCGCGCTGCATTTCCCACGCGAGCTGACCGCGGAGCGTGATAGCTCCGGCGTGGGTGGGCGACGCCTTGATGACGTTGTCGACCGCTTCGCGCGACTTCGGGTAGGCCTTCGCCATGAAGTGAGCTCGCGCGATGCCGAAGAACGTCCGCGCCGATCCTCCGCTGGCGTGGGCGGCGTTGAACGCGGTGAGCGCCGTCGCCGGATCACGCTGCGCGAGCGCGATTTCGCCCTTCAGGATCGACAGCTCGTGCTGGATGCCGTCCTTGGGTTCCTTCGCCGCCGCGAGATCGACCGCGGTCTTCGCCTTCTCCCAGTCGCCCGCTTGCGCGCTCTGAGCCGCTTGCGCAGCGCGGAGATAAGGCACCTCCACCTCGGCGGGGATCTCGGTGAGGAACGTGTTCACGCGAGCGGCGCGCGCAGGGTCGATGCCGAACCGCACCTCGTTCATGTACTCGCAGAACGCGGTGTACGCGCCGAGCGGACGCGAACGCGGCGCGCGCTTGCGAGCCTCGAGGAGGTCATCGGCCGCTTGAACGGCCGAGGGGAACGTGTCGAGCGCGAGCTTCTTCCTCGCGAAATCCGCCTTCGACGTCGCGTCGCTGACTTGCTCGCCCGAGTGGAGCTTGTCGCCGATCCACAAGTAACCGAACGCGCCAAGGGGCGTGAATTGGAGCGCGGCGCCGCCGACGACGATGATCGCCGCCGCGATGCCGACGAGCTTCGGCAACTTCGACGGGGCGCGGTCCTCTGCGCTGCGCGGGCGAAGGCGTCCGGGTGTAGCCGATGGACCGCCCGCGTCGAGCGACGCTTCCTTGAAGGGGAAATTGCCGCCTGTCGCGGCGACCGGCGGACCGATCGGTGCCGAAGAGTCTCCTCCGCCGAGATCGACCTCGCCGAAGCCCATTCCTCCTGCGCTGCCTCCGCTCTGCGGAGGCGGCAGCGCTGACGGAGTACCGCCCATGCCGTCGCCGGGAAGATCGACCTCGCCGAAGTTGAGACCGCCGCGATTCGCCGGTGAGGGAAGGACCTGACCGGGATCGCCACCCTGCGCGCCCACGAGCGGCAGATCGAGCTCCCCGAAAGCGATCGCGCCGGGGCCGCCTTGCTTGTTGGGGAGCAGACGATCGTCGGACACCGCTTGAGGCATGTGCGCGTTCGCGCCCATCGCCGTCGGAAGGTGCGCGCCTGCTCCCATCGACGTGGGCAAGTGCGCGTTCGGCCCCATCGCGGTTGGGAGGTGGGCGCTTCCACTCATCGCGGTCGGCAAGTGCGCGCCTGCGCCCATCGCCGTCGGAAGGTGCGCGCCTGCGCCCATCGCCGTCGGAAGGTGTGCGCCCGCGCCCATCGCCGTCGGTAGATGCGCGCCTGCTCCCATCGCCGTCGGGAGGTGCGCGTTTGCACCCATCGCCGTTGGAAGATGCGCGCCAGCACCGACGGCCGACGGGAGGTTTCCGCCGCCACCAAAGGAGTGCTGCGGCAGATCGTTCTGCAAGCTCGGGAGATCGATCTCACCGAAGCCGCCACCTCCGACCGCCTTGGCGATCGGGAGACCTCCGCCCGCCGCAGCGCTCGGCAAATCCGCAAAGCCTCCGGGCTTCGCCATCGGAAGATCACCGAAACCGCCGCCACCAGGCTTCGCCGACGGAAGATCGGGCCCACCGGGACGCTTCGGCGCCGGGAGATCGAGCGAGCCAAACCCTCCTGCGAACGCCGCGGGTGCGGGAGGCGGCGGCGCGGCGGCGGACGGCAACGCGGGGAGGTCGACCTCGAAGTCGAGCTTCGGCGGTCCGGCCGGCGCAGCTGGCGGCGCGATCGCGGCCGGAGGCGGCGCTGCGATCGGCGCAGGCTTCGGCGGTGGACGATGAACCGCCGCAGGCAGCCCCACGTCCCCTGCGAGCGCGGGAAGATCGAGGTCATCGAGCCCACCGAACGGAGGTGGCGACGGCGCTTGTTGCGCGGGCATCGCGGGCGCTGTGGGCTTCGACGACGCGAAGCTCGGACCTGGCGGCGGTTTGTACGGTGGCGCCGCCGGCTTCACGGCGGGGAGCGCGGCATCGAAATCGAGCGACGGAATCTGCGGCCCCGGAGCTGCAGGGACGTTCGGCGCAGACTGCGGAAACGGCGGCGCGGCCTTCGCGCTCGTCGACGCAGGCGCAGGCTTCGGCGCGAGACCGACCATCGTCGCCTTCTTCGGCGGCGGCGGTTTCGGAAGGCCTCCACCATCGGCCGCGGGCGGTGCGCCCTTCGAGGGATCGGTCACCAAGAACGTATGACCGCACTTGGGGCAGCGCATCTTGAGCCCCGTCGGCGGCACGCGTCTCTCATCGACCTGATAAGGCGCTTTGCACGACTCGCACTCGACCTTGAGCATGTCCTGGTCAGGCTATCACAGCGGCTTCGAGAGGCGCTTTTTCTGGGCCTGTATTCTCGGTCGAAAACCCCTCGTTGGAACGTGACGTTCCTTCTCTGGCCTCGGGTTCAAAATGTGGCCACGGGTAAGTGCAGCGGCGTCTTTGCGTTCGATGTCTCGGGCGTGGACTTGGATCTCGAGCAGCAGAAGAAGCAGAAGAAAAGCGGGATGGTGGCGAACGCCGAACGTTTTCTCTATCTCTGTCACGCTCGGCGCACACCGCTGCCCTCCCCTTCTTGAGCCCTCGTACCTCGACAAAAACCGCTTCGCCTCCTCGCGCGCCAACAGCTGCGCTTGGCCTGATGGCACTCGGGGCGACGCTGTTCGCGCTCATGAACTTCTTCGCGAAGATCGCGACGGCGTCGGCGTCGTGGGCCACGGTGGCAGCCGTGCGTGCGCTGGTCGGGGCAGCCGTGGCGTTCGCGGTGGCCAAGGCGCGGAGACGTTCGCTCGCAGGCAAAGACAGTCGAGCTTTGTTCTGGCGAAGCTTCCTCGGGACGATCGCGATGCTCTCGACGTTCTACGCGCTCTCCTCGCGGACGATGTCGCTCGGCAACACGGTGACGCTGCTGAACCTGTCGCCCGTCTTCCTCGCGGTGCTCGCGCCGATCTTTCTCCACGAGAAGACAACCTCCACCGTCGCGCTCGCCATCTTGGTCGCGCTCTCGGGCGTCGTGCTCGTGGTTCAGCCGACGTTCCTATTCGGTGAGCCTGCGACGCATCCTGCTGCGCCGGCGATCCTCGCTGGTCCGAGCGCGCACGTGACCGCAGCCGTCGCGGTCGGTGCTGCGCTCGCGACGTCCATCGCCATGATGCTCCTTCGTCGCGTCGGACAGAGCGAGACGCCCGAGGCGATCGCCTTTCACTTCTCGCTCTTCGCCGCCGGTTCGATGACGCTGATCTCGCTCTTCGATCTCAGGATGCCGACGCTCCGCGACGCGGGGTGCATGGTCCTGGCGGGCCTGTGCGCGGGCTTCGCGCAGCTGGCGATGACCCGTGCCTATTCGCTCGAGCACGCCGCACGCGTGAGCGGCATGAGCTACTTCTCCGTCGTGGCGAGCGCGCTGCTCGGAGCGGCCGTGCTCGGCGAGCGGCCGGCCCTGACCGCGATCGTCGGGATGGGGCTCGTCATCGCAGGCGGATTGCTCGTGACGCGAGCGCGCTCGGCATCTTCTCGCTAGAGTCGGTCACCGTGATTGATCCTTCCATGGGCTACGGGGAACAGCTGCGGACGCGCGCCGACGCGATCGCGACGCTTTGCGTTCACGCCGGTGAGTCACCTTCGGACGACGGCGCGCTCGATCCGCCGATCGTGATGTCGAGCGCGTTCGCGTTCGAGAGCGCCGATCATGCGGCGCGGGCGTTCACCGGAGAGGCCCCAGATGCCTGGATTTATGGGCGTTGGGGCAACCCCACGGTCAGCGCGCTCGAGGCGAAGCTCGCCGCGATCGAAGGCGCCGAAGCATCGTGCGCGACGTCGAGCGGCATGGCCGCGATCGCGGGCGTTATCCTTTCTCGATGTGGAGCGGGCGATCACATCGTCGCGCCTCGCTCGATGTATGCGGAGAGCGCGCGGCTCTTCCGAGAGCGCTTGCCGAAGCTCGGCATCACGACGACCTTCGTCGAGGGCTCGCCCGACGCGTACGCGAAGGCGGTCACCACGCAGACGAAGATCCTCTACGTCGAGACGCCGTCGAACCCCACGCTGGGCATCGTCGACATCGCGGCCATCGCGGCGCTCGCGCGAGAGACGTCGCCACGACCCACCGTCGTCGTCGATGGAACGTTCGCCACGCCCTTTTCTCAGACCCCGCTGGCGCTCGGGGCCGATCTCGTCGTTCACTCGATGACGAAGGGAATCGGTGGCCATGGTGACGTGATCGGCGGCGTGGTGTCGGGGCCGAAGGACCTCGTGAACGCGGCGCGCGACACGATCATCAAGGGCTTCGGCGGCGTGCTCTCGCCTCTGTCGGCATGGCTGGTCGCGCGCGGCATTCGCACCTTCGCGCTTCGCCAAGAGCGTGCGTGCGCGAGCGCGGCGACGCTCGCGGCACACCTCGCGCGTCATCCTGCGGTCGAGATCGTGCACCATCCTTCCATCCCGTCGCATCCAGGGCATGAGCTTGCGCGTAAGCAGATGCATGCGTTTGGGGCGCTGCTCTCGTTCGAGCTACGTGCACCCCAAAAGGCCGGCAGCGATCAGACGATCGCGCGTGGCCGCCGTGTGCTCGAGGCGCTCCGCGTCGCCACCCACGCAGTGAGCCTCGGCGACGTACGAACGTTGGTGGTCCATCCCGCATCGACCACGCACTCGACGATGCCCGCCGAGACGCGAAAGCTTGCTGGGATCGGTGACGGGCTGCTCCGCGTGAGCTGTGGGCTCGAAGCGACGTCAGATCTGATCGCAGATTTCGACCAAGCACTATCCCGATAGAGTTGAATCGACCGCCTATGCGGATCACCGCAACTTCGAGAGCGCTCGAGACCGTGCTAACAAGGTGAGCTCCCATGGACCGCCTCGTCGTCACCGGAGCGCGGCAGCACAATTTGCGCGACGTGAGCGTTTCGCTCCCGCGCGGAAAGCTCGTCGTGTTCACTGGGCCGAGCGGCTCGGGCAAATCCTCGCTCGCCTTCGACACGATCTACGCCGAAGGTCAGCGCCGCTACGTCGAGTCGCTCTCCGCTTACGCGCGGCAGTTCCTCGAGCAGCTCGCGAAGCCGAACGTCGATCGGATCGAAGGGCTGTCTCCGGCGATCGCGATCGAGCAGCGTCCATTGTCGAAGTCGCCGCGATCGACCGTCGGCACGGTCACGGAGATCGCCGACTACCTTCGCTTGCTGTTCGCGCGCATCGGCGTCCCGCACTGCCCGAGCTGCGGCAAGCGCATCGAGGCGCAGACCGTCCAACAGATCGTCGATCGGATCCTGAGCCTCCCCGAAGGCGCGCGTTTCAGCGTGCTCGCGCCGATCGCTCGTGCCCGCAAAGGTGAGCTGAAGCTCGAGCTCGAGCGCCTTCGCCGCGACGGCTTCGTGCGCGCACGTGTCGACGGCGCCGTGGTCGACCTCGGCGATCCGATCGAGCTCGATCGCGCGAAGCCGCACGATCTCGACGTCGTCGTCGATCGCATCGTCCTCAAGGAAGGCGTCAAAGGTCGCCTCACCGACAGCGTCGAGCTCGCGCTGAAGACCGGTGAAGGTCGCCTCCTCGTCGCCGTCGAAGGTGAAGAGCCGTTCTGGCTTTCGGAGCGCTTCGCCTGCGTCGACTGCGGCATCTCGCTTCCGCCGATCGAGCCGCGCATGTTCTCGTTCAACGGACCGCACGGAGCATGTCCGTCGTGCGATGGCCTCGGCGCACGCACCGTCGTCGATCCGGAGCGCGTCATCGGCGATCCGCAGCGCACGCTGCGCGAAGGCGTCGTGCTCGCGTGGGGCCGGCGCGGCTCCGTCGCGCTCGCCACGGAGCTCGCTCGTGCGGTCGAGGCGCTCGGGCTCAACCCCGATCTGTCGTGGAACAAGCAGCCCGAGGAGGCGAAGAACGCCATCCTCTTCGGCGGCGACAGCGCCCGGGCCGAAGGCAAAGGCAAAGCGCGCGGTCGTGGCGCGGCGAAGAAGAACTACGTCGGCATCGTCCGACGCCTCGAGCAGCGGCTCGAAGACAGCGACATCACGCCTGCCGTCGCCGAGGATGTCGACGATCTCGACGAAGACGAAGGCGCCATCGGCGACGAGGAGATGGGGCGCTTCCTCGTCACGCGGACGTGCTCGGCTTGCAATGGTCGTCGCCTTCGCCCCGAGGCGCTCGCCGTCAGGCTCGGCGAGAAAGACATCGCCGAGCTTGGCCGCATGCCGCTCGAGAAGCTGCGCACCTTCCTCTCCACCCTCGGTGAAGAGAGCGGGCCGCAGCAATTCAACGCGCGCGAGACCGCGGTCGCCGAGCCTCTCCTCCGCGCCGTCACCGCGCGTCTTGGGTTCTTGATCGACGTCGGCCTCGACTACCTCTCGCTCGATCGCAGCGCGCAGACGCTCTCGAGCGGCGAAGGGCAACGCATTCGCCTCGCGACGCAGATCGGCGCAGCGCTCGTCGGCGTCCTCTACGTGCTCGATGAGCCGTCGGTGGGCCTTCACGCACGCGACAATGCACGCCTCATCGAAGCGCAGATTCGCCTGCGCGATCTCGGCAACACCGTCTTCGTCGTCGAGCACGATCGCGAGGCGATCCTCGCCGCCGATCATGTCGTCGACATGGGGCCTGGCGCCGGCGTGCATGGCGGCAAGATCGTCGCGCAAGGCACGCCGAAGAAGCTCATGGAGGATCCCGCTTCGATCACGGGTCCGTGGCTGAACGGGAAGAAGCAGCTCCCGATCCCGAAGACGCGCAAGAGCCGCGGCAAAGGCTCGGTGAAGATCGTCGGCGCGCGTGCACACAACCTGAAGAACGTCACCGCCGATGTGCCGACGGGCCTCTTCACGTGCTTCACCGGCGTGTCCGGAAGCGGCAAGTCGAGCCTCGTCGTCGACACGCTGCTGCCCGCCGCGCGCGCGAAGCTCTACTCCGCCACCGCGCCGATCGGCGAGTGTGACGCGGTCGAAGGCCTCGATCACGTCGACAAGGTCATCTCGATCGATCAGGCGCCGATCGGCCGCACACCGCGCTCGAACCCCGCGACGTACACGGGGGTGTTCTCGCTCCTCCGCGAGCTCTACGCGGGTCTCCCCGAGGCGCGTGCACGTGGCTACAAGGCGGGCCGCTTCTCGTTCAACGTGAAGGGCGGACGCTGCGAGGCGTGCCAGGGCGACGGCGTGCTTCGCGTCGAGATGCACTTCTTGCCCGACATCTTCGTCACCTGCGACACGTGCAGCGGCAAGCGCTACAACCGCGAGACGCTCGAGGTGAAGTACCGCGGCCTTTCGATCGCCGATGCGCTCGAGGTCACCGTCGAGCAAGCGCTACCGCTCTTCGAAATGATCCCGCGCGTGCGTGATCGACTCGATGCGCTCCGCCGCGTCGGCCTCGGCTACCTCACGCTTGGCCAACCCGCCACCACGCTGTCGGGCGGAGAAGCGCAGCGCGTGAAGCTCGCGCGCGAGCTCGCTCGCAAAGCCACGGGGCGCACTTTATACGTCCTCGACGAGCCCACGACGGGCCTCCACTTCACCGACATCGAGGTCTTGCTCGCGGCGCTCCTCGAGCTTCGCGATCAAGGCAACACGGTCGTCGTCATCGAGCACAACCTCGATGTCGTCGCGTGCGCCGATTGGGTCATCGACCTCGGGCCCGAAGGCGGCGACAAAGGCGGAACGATCGTCGCGGCCGGCACGCCCGAGACGATCGTGAAGAGCGAGGCCTCGCACACGGCTCGCTATCTCGCCGAGGTCCTCGCTCGCGCCGAGACGTCGAAGCCTTCTGGCAAGAAGAAGAGCCCGGCGGCCGAGGCGACCTAGCGCGCCGAGCCAGCGAGCTCAACCAGCGAGGGCTTCGTCTTCTTCCTCGCGCGCTTTCTTGCCGAGCGACGTTCGTTCGAAGCAGCGGTCATCGATGCGGAGCTTCTTGCGAACGAGCGACGTGGCCTCGATGAAGCGACTCGAGACCGGATCGTGGTAGCCGCTTGCTTCCGGAACGTCGGGGACGTGCGTGCGGTGGTAGCGGACGACTCGGCGCATCAGGTGATCGCGTGCCCATTTGCCGACGATCGAGGCGAGGCCAACGATGAGGTGGCTCTCGTCGGCGTCGCGCAAGAATGCGAGGCGACCGACGCCGGGCATCTGGTATTCGCTTCGCGCGCGCCCTTCGACGAGCACCGTGTGAAGCCGTCCGCTCAGCGGTCCGAAGCGGTCGCTGTAGAAATCGAAGCCGCCGACCTTCCCGCAGAACGCGTACACGTCTGCGCCCACCTCTTCGCGCGCAGCGAGCGTGAGCCGCTCCATCGTGTGAAGGTCGACGTCGAATCGCGAGAGACCTTTGCCGACTGCGTCGTTGAGCCGGCGCGTGCAGAGGATGGCGACGCGCACGCCAAGCACGTCCATGCCACGTGCGGCCAAGCGCTCGAGGTCTTTCGTGCAGCTCGCGACGGACTCCTCCGTCGACGAGAACGCTTCGCCCTCGGTGCTCCAGCAGAGATCGACGTGATGTTTGGGGCACGGCGCGCGTAGGCTGACGTCGGAGTCGAGCCCGATCGTCGAGAGCAGATCCGCAGGCGTGATGGGCTCGGACTGGAGCGCTTGGCCTCCTCCGCCTGCGCGAAACGCTGCGGCATCCAAAGGGGCCGTGGAAGCGGAGCGACGACGACTGCGCGCCACGATCGCGCGAGCCCATGCTTCACCGAGGTTCGAGTCCTCGAAGGCGACGAGCTTCTTCGAGTCACCGATGCGCTTTGCGAGCGCACCGCGCGGCTTCGAGGTGGCGGTCTTGGCTCCATCCTTTTCGGGATCGACGCGGGCGAGGACCGAGGTCACGATCATCGGGCCGAGCCGCGGACCCATCCCGTTCTCGTCGATGCCCAAATAATGGAGACCCGACCATGCGGGGAGCTTCGAGCGCGGTGACGGCACGGCCTCCGGCTATCGTGCCCGAATCGTCGCCACAAGAAACAACCCGCCAGCCTTGCCTGTTAAAGGAGGAGGCGACGTGGCGGCCGCACCTCGGAGAAAAAAACGACGGGAAAAGCTGTGGAAAGCGCACAACGACGAGCAAACGGCGCAGCGTGCGTTACGTTGGTTCGCTCGTCCTGCTCTCGCAGATCGCCGTTCGCGAAAAACATTCATCATTTTAGAGTGATGCGCGATCAGCGGGAAACCCAAGCGAACCCACACGAACCAAGCAAGACATGCATACACAACGAGAAAGAATCGGACGTTGACGTTACAGAACCCGATGTTTAAGGTGTCGGGCCTTTTCGAGGGCGTTTACTCTCACGAGCTTCATGTGAGAGCGCGGAGGCGCGGATGAACAAGGTACAGCTCAAGAAGTTCAAGACGCTGCTTACAGAGAAGCGCGACGAGATCGTGAAGAAGGCAAAGCAGACGCTCGAGGAGGACATGACACTCGACTCGAACGACCTGCCGGACGAAATGGATCTCGCGTCGAGCGAGTACCTCCAATCGTTCACCTTCCGCCTTCGAGGTCGCGAGAAGGTCTTCCTCGACAAGATCGAGAAAGCGCTTCGCAAGATCGAAGACGGCAGCTTCGGGATTTGCGAAGAGTGCGGCGAAGAAATCTCGATCAAGCGCCTCGAGGCGCGCCCCGAGACCACACTCTGCATTCGCTGCAAGGAAGACCAGGAGCGAATGGAGAAGGACTACACCTAGAGCGCTCCACACAGGTCCTGGGTTCGACCCACGACCCGAAGAGCTCGAG
Organism: Labilithrix sp.; assembly: GCA_044227045.1. Classification (GTDB taxonomy): domain Bacteria; phylum Myxococcota_A; class Polyangia; order Polyangiales; family Polyangiaceae; genus Labilithrix. The sequence goes on along the minus strand of JBGAFW010000005.1, from coordinate 138,400 downwards.
CCGCCGACGCGAGTTTCCCTCGCTCGGCGGTCGTGTTTTGTTCGGCGTTACGTTCGTCTTACTTCTTCGGCGCTGTGGCCGAGGGTGCCGGCTTCGCGGAGCCTCCAGGCTTGCCCGATCCCGAGGGCGCGCTCTCGCTGCCGCTCGACGTCGGGGTCGGGAGCGTGAGGAGCTGCTTCATCTTCGCGACGGCTTCCTCCTTCGTGAGGCGTGCCTTCTCGCGATCCGCGCCCGTCGCGGCTCGCAGGACGTATTCCTCATCACCAACGCCCCAGATGACGTTGCCTTTGCGCGCGACGAGCATCTCGACCTTCGGCGCGCTCGCGTTCTTCTCGTCCCCGCTCGGAACGACGACGTGCGCGGCCTCATCGCCGGTGTTTGGGATGGGCAGCGTGCCGGGCTTGGCCTTGATCGTCTTGAAGGCGTCCTTCGCTTGCTCGGCGTCGTCCTTCACGATCGCCATGAAGCGCCATCGCCGATCGTTCTCTTTGTAGAATCCGATCGCGCCGGGTCCTGTCGCCTTCCAGCCCAACACGTCCTTTGGATGAAAGACGATGCCGTTCGCGACGCGATTCTCCGACGGCAAGAGCTGCGCTGCGGTCGGCAGCGAGGTAGCGCCGGGGAGACGCTGACCGATCTCCTTACCCACGCTCGTGAGGATCGCTTCGCTCGACTTCGCGAGCTGCTCGGGTGACTCGTTCTCGTTGACGTACTGAAGCTCGGCGAGGTGTTGACCACGCCACACGTACGCGCGCCCGGTGCCGATCGCGCCGGCCGCGCCCGCCGCGAGCGGCTTCGGCGTCGACGGCTCGGCAGGATCCCCAGCCACGACGCGAAGCGTGTACATCCCGTAAGCGCCCGCGACGTCCGCGAACTGCGAGAGGTTCACCTCGACGGTTCCGCCTTTGCCGCTGCCATCGACATAGTGGAGGGAGACGACGCGCTTCAGGCCGAAGCGCTTGTAGACCTCGCACTCTCCATCGAAAGCCGTCGTGCAGACTTCATCCATGGAGAGCTTGCCCTTCTCTCCATAGGTCTTGATCTCGCCTTGCGGATCGACGCAGTAGCCGCCGGCCGTCTTTGGCAGCAGCAGTGCAGAGATCGCGTCGGACAGCTCGCCACCTCCGTTCGCGCACGCGCCTGCAGCGCCCGCCGACGAAACGGTGGGAGGAGGAGGTGGCGGCGGCGGAGTGTCCTTCTTGTCGTCCTTGCAAGACGAACAAGCGGCCAACAAGAGGAGAGAGAGACCGACACTTATCGAACGAGTGGGACGCATAACGAAATCGTTCATAGCGAAAAAGGAAACGAGCCCGTTAGAACCTTTTTTCGTACCCTCGCAAACGATTCGACATCGCGTTCCCATTCCCATCGAAATTCTCGAGGATGCGAGCCTTCCGCCGGGGGCACACCGATTGCTTCGAAGACCCCGGGGCATCGCGTCACATGACGATGAGATTGAACCAGACACCATCCGCATGTGGGCTCTTCCCCCACGAAAACCGTCGTGGAGCACTTCTGTGCACCGCTTCGACACGCCGTCGCCGGAGCCGGAGCCGTGGCTTCACGCTCATCGAGCTGATGGTCGTCATCGTCTTGATCTCGCTCCTCGCGATGATCGCGGCGCCGTCGATGAGCGTCGCGCGAAACGACAAGATCGCGTGGGACTACGCGCGGCAATACCAAACGCTCGTGCACGCCGCCCGTGCACGTGCCGCGGCGGCTCAGTGGACTGCGGCTGCGACCGATCCGCCGGTCTTGAACGACAGCAAGGCGCGCTTCGTCGACTGGGTCGATCTCAACGGAACGGGCGTCGTCGTCGACATGGACCTGAAGAGCCGCTTCCTCCTCAATAACGCGGCGATCGGCGTCATGGCGATCTGCGTGACACCGGCGGGCGTCACGTACGTCGGCGGTGATCCTTCGTCCGCCGTCAACGCGATCGGCAAGATGCAAGTGGCGACGCCGTTCAACGACGTGGCCGAGATCGAGGTCACGCGCCACAACGCAGGCGGCACGGTGGTCGGTCTCACTCGACGCATCATCATCGCGGGCTCATCGGCGCCCAGGTTGAAGTCGCAATGAGGAGCGCGCTCGAAAAGATGCAAGACTCCATCTCGAAGCTCCGTCCGGCGCGCCGCTCGAAGCGTGGCTACACCGTCGTCGAGATCATGAGCGCAATGACGCTCTTCGCGATCGGCGCCGCTGGCGTCGTCGGCATGATGCGCGTCACGATCCAAGGTGGATACGACGCGCGTCGCTTCGACACGGCCACTGCGATCGCACGCGAGTGGGAGCATCGCCTCCAGCGCGACTCTGCGTTTTGGACCGAGCCCAACAGCGTCAACACGAACAGCATCAACCTCTCATCGACGCTCTGGCTCAACAACGTCACCGGCGCGTGGATCAAGCCGGCGCCGCAGCCGTCGGGCACGCCGCTCTTCGGCACATCTCCCGCGTTCAACCTCCTCGGGCAAGATGTCGTGCCGGGCGATCCCGAGCAGATGTTCTGCGTGCAATATCGCCTGACGTGGATCGCGAACCCAGGCCTCGCCGCCCCGTTCGCGACGACCGCCGTGATGCGCGCCGAGATTCGCGTCGCTTGGTCGCGCGTGGAGCAGGCGAACATCTTGTGCGAGTCCGTGACGGCCGCCGATCTCGACGCGCCTGCCGCGCAGAACAAATACCACTTCGTTTACCTCACCACGGCCATTCGCTCGAACCCGGACCAATGACGAAGCCGATGCCGAACACACGCTCCCGTACAGCCGTCGGATCGAGACGCGCTCGACGTGCGAGCCGCGGATTCACGCTCGCCGAGCTCATGATCTCGCTCGTCATGGGCCTCATCGTAGCGCTCGCGGCGATCGCGCTCGCGAAGACATCGACGACCGCGTTCCACGAGCAAGCACGTATGAACGGCGTCGAGATGGTGCTGCGCTCGGCCTCCGAACGCTTCCGCGCGGACCTCTTGAAGGTCAGCTACATGTCGACGCCCAACGTCCGCGCCGACAACAAGATCGCGCGCCTGCCGACGCCGTCTCTGCCGGTGGCCTACCGCGATCTCACGCTCGACAACCTCTCGGGTCTCCGTGTCGACGTCGGCGCAGGAAAGTCGCGCACGCAAGGTGCGCTGTCGCTCGCGACGGCGCACAACTTGAACCCCGACGACGTCTACATCTCCGGCAACCTCACGAGCGACGACATGTATCGCGCGCAATGGGTTGACGTGAGCACCTGCGGCGGCCCTCGTCTTCGCATCAGCGGCAAGGCCGACCCCGCCGTCAGCCGCCTCTACAATGGCGCGACGGTTCCAGCCGACATGGTGACCGCAGCGCAAGCCGTCTTCATGCCCGGCCTGAACATGACGCCGCCGGTGCCGAACATTCGCTACGCCGTTCAAATCACGGACATGCGCGGATGCACGAACTACCTCCAGATCTGCGCGATCAGCGCGGCGCCGGATCCGGAGGCTGTCTACCTCGATATCGCGTCCGACACGAACAGCCGCGGCATCCTCACTCCCGAGGACACGAAGGGCACCTGCGGCGGCCGCTTGATGGAAGAGTTCAGCGTCGCGCCGATCATGCGCGTTCGCTGGTACCTCGACAGCTCCACCGACGCGCGCATCACCGACACCACGCTCGACGGCGACCGCAAATTCAACCTCTATCGTCAATTGCTCGCAGGCAACGGGACGACGGTCGTGGGTCCCCCCGAGCTCATCGCCGAGTATGCCGTCGATCTGAAGATCGGGCTCGTCGTCGATGACAACATCAGCGCGCCGCCCACGCACAAGATCACCTACTTCGACACGGAAGGCGCCGAGGCCAACATCACGGCCTGGACCGCGGACCCAACGACGATCACGACCGCCACGCAGCCGCAGCCTCAGCACATTCGCTCGGCGCGCTATCGAATGGCCTTCCGTGCGCCGTATTACGATCGAACCGCGCCGCTCACGGTCGGAACCGGCACCCCGTACCTCGCCCGCTATTGCGTTGGCTCCTCGAGCCTCGCGAACTGCAAACAGTGGACGCGCGTGCGTACCGTCATCTCCGAAGTGGCACTCTTGAACCAACAGAGGGTCTTTTACTGATGACCACTTCTCTCGTTCGTGAGGTCGTTTCGTCTGGGTCGCCAAGCGCCCCAAACCTTCGCGCTGCGCGCCTTCTGCGTGCACGAGCACGCCGCGACAGCGCGGGTGCGGCGATGTTCATCGTCGCCGTGACGCTCGGCCTGCTCGCAGCGATGGGTGTCTATGGGCTCACCGCGACGGCGCAAGACGTCCGCGCGGCCGGTCATTTCCGCGAGGCCGCCCAGGCGCAAGCCGCCGCGGAGCACGCCATCATGATCACCGCCGAGTCGTTCACTCCGGGCACCGCCGGCGAGATTCTTCGCACGATGCAGGGAGGCAAGAACGGCGGCGCGGACATCCAGAGCACCAAGTGCAAGACGGCGAAGCCGTACACCGGCGCTCCCGAGATGCGTGCCGCCGAAGCGTGTCTCTCTCTCAGCTCCGTCGAGCTCGAGAACATCAACAAGAACGTCAACGCCTGGGCAGGCGTCGACCCGATCTATGGGACGTTCAGCCCGCCTGGAAGCGGCGGCGCTGCCACCAACGTCTCACCCAGCTTTGGTCAGGTTCCGAACCGCGCTTTCTTTCGTGTGGAGATCACCAACCCCGTCGACATTCCGCCTCCTCCAGGCACGGGGTTGTCCGATCGCTACACGTACACCCAAGTCACGGCGACCGTCTTCGTGGACATGAAACAGTCGAAGACGAGCCCGTCTGAAACGATTGCACAGGGACGCGGCCGACTCCTCGTCGGCCCGTACTTCCGATGAGGAATCCGATGCATCCGCGCAAGGCAACACGAACAAGCCGATGCCAAACGTGCTCCTCCTCGTCGACACGTCCGGGTCGATGGAGCGCATGCCCGATAACACACTACCGAGTCAGAACCGCGATCCGCTCAATCCGCCGGCGACGATTGCGCCTGGGCAAATCCCGAACATCTGCTCGCCCGGCCACGAGTCGAACCCCAATCGCTGGGGTATGTTGCTCCAAGCGCTAACGGGTAATTTCAATCCGTTTTACAGCTGTGAAGAGCTGTCGCGCGCAAGCAATCGCTTCAAGAGCGAATACAAGATTGGCGGCGTCAATCCTTATGACGCAGATTACTTTCTGCCTTATCACCGCCCTCTGACGGGACAAACCACAACGGTCCTTCCGACCGTCCCGAACAGCGGTGAAGTCTGTGTAACGGGCCCTCACCACTTGCCTGGAGCGAGCCCCGGCGCTGGCGTTGGACCGTCGGGATACGGCTATACGCCGGCGGGTGACGTCACCGATTTCCCCGACGACGCGATCTCGAGCATCGATTATCGCCACCACTACAACAGCTACAACAGCGGCTCGGCGATCCAGAACACGCTATCGGCGACCAACCAATGCATCTTCGATCAGGCCGTTGACGGTCAGCTCGACGCCGCGCGTGACTACATTCGTCTCGGCCTCATGACGTTCGACAACGACGTCGATGGTGGCACCGGCGTCAGCAACCCCACGGGATATCCGGGCCTCGGCACCGTCCTCTCGGGCGCCAACCAGCCCTTCCTCGGCCAATGGAGCTACACACGTTCGTCGAGCGGCAACCCGGATTACGGTCGTAACGTCGGCGCGGTCCCATCGATCCTCCCTGGCGCGTGGGGTGTTCTTCCAGCATGTGCGCCGACGCCTTTCGAGGTCGGCGCACGTCACTGGGGAGCGCCGCCGTGGGAAGGCCGAATGGTCCTCTTCCCTGGAGACGACGCTTCGCTCTTCGACATCCAGCGCTCCAACGAGCAAATTCAACGTGTCCTCTTGGCGACCCGCCCGTTCGGCGCGACGCCGATCGAAGGCATGATGGACGATGCGCGTGACTACTTTTGGTACAACGCCAACGGTCCGAAGAATGACCGCTACGTCGCCGCGGACTGCCGTGATCAGTTCATCGTGCTCCTGACGGACGGCGCGCCGAACCTCGACCTCCGCCCGAACTGCGAGCAAGCGGGCGGCTCCTGCCCCTACTCCACCAAAGCCGCGCAGACCGCGCTCGAGCTTTGGCAGGGCACCAGCGGGAAGAAGGTCACCACGTACGTGATCGGCTTCTCCGTCAACGGAACGAACGGCGGCTCCGGCGACGGATTCCCTCCTGCGTTCTCGGCCGCGCCGACCAACACGTGCAAAGACTTCTACGCCGGCTCGATCGCGCAAGGCGGCGGCAACGGCAACCCGCAAGACATGGCGACGGCATGCGCGACGTTGAACCCGAAGCCGGGTACGACGGCCGAGGCGTGCTGCCGCTTGAACGAGATCGCCTTCAACGGCTCGGGTGGAGCGGCGGGCACCGGCGACGGTCCGTTCTTCGCCGAGTCGCAAGCGGACATCGTCCTCTCCTTCGGCAAGATCCTCGCGGCCGTCACGAAGTCGGTCAACACGCGCACGCTGCCTGGCTTCACGCCGACGGCGTTCTCGAACGCCTCCTTCTCGAACCCCACGAGCGCGCAGTTCGTTGGCTCGTTCGTCCCGAACGCGCAAAAGCCGTGGTCGGGCGAGCTCCTCCGCGACCGTTTCCAGTGCGGCTCCTCCACGTGCGCGCCCGGCCCGGCTCCGTGCGCCGAGCAGCAGACGAACGACGCGTCGAAGGGTGACAGCACCGCGATCAACCTCGCGACGCAAGGCGCAGCCAACCGCCTCTTCATCACCGTCACCGGTGACGAGATGCCGAACCCCGGCCAGCCTGCTCCCCTCAACAACTTCATCGACTCACGTCGCTCGATGCGTCCGTTCGTCTCGGCTTCGTCGGACGGTGTCCCCGTCTACGGCGGCCGCGAGTGGGGCGCGAAGGACTGGGATCTCTCGCAGGGTGGCTCGCCGATCTCTCCGGCCGTCGACCTGCAGCTCGCGATGGATATCGACAAGCACACGTGCAAGAAGTCGAAGGTCGTCTTGACGGGTACTTCCGTCGGCCTCCGCGGCACGAAGGTCGTCCCGGCGCTCGATCTCGACACCGGCGACGCGTGTACGGATGTCATGTGGGGCTTCGAGACGGCACACGCGTCCGCGATCAACCTCACCGGAACGCCTCCTGGCCCCGCCTACGACTTCAACGTGCGATGCAGCGGCTCGACGAACGCCGCGCAAGGTCGCTGCTCGATCACGGGCGTCACGTGCAACGTCGCAAACCCCACCGCCTGTCTCACGGGCGCGAGCGCCGACCAGGTCTGCGTTCCGGAGTGCTCGGCGTTCGGTGCGCTCTTCCGTGCATCCCCGACGGTCAATGGTCCCCCGAACGCGTTCCTTCGTGACGCGGGCTACCGCGACTTCCAAGGCAAGCGAAAGAACCGCCGCCCCATCGTCTACGCCGCCACGACGGACGGCATCCTCCACGCGCTCAAGGCCGTCGAGGATCAGCCGGGCGCGCATCACGAGCTCTGGTCGTTCGTCCCACCGGCCGTGCTTCCTCGCATCGCCAGCAACTACCCGTCCGGCAACCAGGTGCTCCTCGATGGAACGCCTGTCGTCTCGGACGTCGTGTGGGAGCGAACGACGACGGACACCGACAGCGGCGGCGCGCTCACCCCGGGCGCGAAGTGGCATACGTCACTCGTCGCAGGCTTGGGTGAGGGCGGCGGCTACTACAGCCTCAACGTCACCGACCCCGACTGCAACGATCCGGCGGCGCCGAACAACGGCACGTTCAGCAACGTCTGCTTGAGCGCATACTCGCGCGCCTCGAGCCTCGCCGAGGCGAGCGCAGGCGCGGCCTACGACAACGGCGCGAAGAAGGGTCCCCACTTCATGTGGCAGCTCGGCGACGTGCTCAAGGTCACCGGCGACCCCGCGAAGGTCACGCGCAAGGCGAAGAACGGCGACGAGATGGTCGCCCTCTTCGGTCAACACACCGGCACGCCCGCGATCGCGATGCTGCAGGTGAAGCAGGGCGCTGGCCCCGAGCGCCAGATCGGCGTCGCCATCCTCCCCGGTGGCGTCGACGGCGCCCCCGAGAAGACCGGCTATTGCCCGCGCGCCTTCACCGCGGCCGACGACGCCTCGCCGACGAACGTCGCGGGCTACACCCCGCGTGGCAACGTCCGCCGCTGGGCGCGGAACTGCACCGATCCCGTCCCTGGCCGCGGCGTCACGATCGTGCGCCTCGACACCGGCGAGATCATCCGCCACTTCGGCCGCACGCAGGACGTGCCGAAGTCGATCTCCGATGCAGGTGTGGTCAAGCAATCCCCGTTCGACTCACCGATCGTCGGCACGCCCGTCGTCTACCCACAGATCACTGGAGCGGTCGCGCAGAAGATCTACGTGGGTGATGCAGATGGAACGCTCTGGCGCATCGACGTCTCGAGCTCCGACATCACCAAGTGGAAGGTCGACCTCTTCGCCGACCTCATCCCCGCCGGCGGCGGCGCCGCGGTCGAAGCGGCGAAGAGCCAGCCGATCCAAGTCCCGCCGCAAATCGCGCTCGACCAGAACGGCAACATCATCCTCAACGTCGCGACGGGCGATCAGGAGAGCATCGTTCGCAAGGACGCCGCAGGCAGCGGAACGTCCGAGCTGAACTACGTCTTCTCCTTCCAAGACCCCCGACCGACCTCGGCCTCCACCACGCGCGCACGCTTCAACTGGAAGCGCGTGCTGCAGGATGGCGAGCGCGTGACGGGACCGATGACGGTCTTCGACCGCACGCTCTACTTCACGACGTTCCTTCCGCTCATCCCAACGAGCGGAACCTGCACGAACGGCGGCAACGCGCGCATCTGGGGCGTCCACTACTTCCAAGAAGATCCTGGCGCCCCAGGAACGCCGATGAAGATGTACTGCCCAAAGGCAAACCTGAACGCCGTGACGGGTCTCTGCAGCGGCGGATCACTCGTCGAGTTCGAGCCCATCCTCGACGCGAGCAACAACCCCGTCGGCGCGGTCGTCCCCGGCGTCGCGCTTCGCGCCTCGCAGCCGTGCGCCGCGCAAGGCCCGCTCACGGACGAGCTTGGCACGGGCTTCACCTCGGTGACGCCGAGCCAGTTCCAGTTGGTCTACGGCGTGCCTAGCCAGAAGGCGAACGGCTCGACGTTCCCGCCGAGCGCCTCCTCGAACGCCATCAACCGTCCGCTTCCTCGAATCTCGACTACCATCCAGGCGTGGTCGTTCGTCACCGACTGAGAAGCCCCGCGATCATGAAGGCGACCCTTACGACGGCGCTGATATTGTCAGCGTCGCTCGTGCTGCTGCCGTCGTGCCGGCGCGACGTCGTGCAAAAGCAGGATGCCGGACCGTCGCCGAGCGCATTGCCTCCCGACCACCTCGCGACGAACGAGGTGCCGGAGGGCAAGGAGCGCGCGTTCGGGTTTCCCCTCCCCGCCGCGATACGCATCAGCGCACGTTTTCCGGACTCGATGCAGGTGCTCACCGCCTACACACCGGAAGACCTCGCCAACTACGTGCGAAGTCGCGTGAAGGAAGGAAAGACCGTCGCCGGTACGAGCGTCACGCGCTTCGACGACGCCGTACCGACCGCCGACCCGACGAAGCGTCTCGTGATCGAGGTGCGGCGGGCGCCGATGACGTCGAGCCTCCGCAGCGAGCTCATCGTGCGTGACGTGACGCCCAAGCCTGTCGTCGACTCGGACACCCCGGCCGAACGCATGCGCAAAGCTGGCCTCACGCCGGACGGAAAGCTGCTCGATCCGAAACACATGCAGTAAACGCGCGCATAACGCGCATGACGTGACCGTGTAGCAGCCCGCGAGCGTCGGGTTGATTCGAAGCCGAGGCGCGCGCTAGAACGTGGCCGTGCGTTCGCGCGTGGCCAGACTCGTCGCTGTCACCCTCGCCTGCTCGGTCGCAGGTGGCGGGGCATGCGGCTCGTCCGCGGACGCTCCGACCACCTCGTGCGCAGACATCGAGCTCCTCGTCGCCACGAGCGACTACAAGTCGAGCGTGATCTGCGGAGCCCCAGGCTGCACGTTGAGCAGCACGACCACAGGCTCGGATCTCGGAGGCGACCCACAGCTCTCCGCCACCAACGGGCGCGCGTTCTTCCTCGCGCGCGAGAAGGACACCGTCTTCGAGGTGAGCCCGTCATGCGGTCGCCCGACCCGACGTTTCAGCGTTCATGCGGCGGCGAAGACGGATCCAAAGACGGGAGAGCTGCACGCCGCGAACCCTCACGACATCGCCGCCGCGCCCGACGGCACGCTCGTCATCCCGCTCTTCGACGCAGGCAAGCTCCTCTTCGTGAAGAGCGACGGGACGTTCGACCCCGCGAAAGACGTCATCGACCTGTCGATGTACGACCCCGACGGCAACCCGCAACCTGATGCCGTCCGCGTGGTGAACGTGAATGGCACGCCCAAGGCCTTCATCACGCTCGAACGCCTCGACGACACCGGCGTCGGCTCGAGCTACCTCCTCTCGAAGCAGTCCTCGCAAATGCTCCGCGTCGACGTCGCCACCCGCATGGTCGAGGCCGCGATCGACCTCGCGGGACGAAATCCGTTCAACCACATGAGCGAGCTCGCGGGCTCTCTCTTCATGGCCGAGCCCGGCAACTTCAACGCCTCCGACGAGGACCTCGCGGGCATCGAGCGTTTCGACACGAAGACGTCCACGTCGCAGCTCATCGTGCGCGAGCGGGACCTCGGCGGCAGCGTGGCCGAGATCGCCGTCACGGAGGGATGCGGCGCCGCGATCATCGCGGGCCCGCAGGCCGACATCAACCCGACGGCGCTCGTCACGTTCGATCCGGCGACCGGCCGCGCGCTCACCACGATCCGCACGCCGGTCCTCGGCCCGACCCCCGGCTACGATCTGCAAGCGCTGACGTGGCGCGGCGACCTCCTCTACGTCGGTGATCGACGCCCCGGTCCGACGGGGTTCCCCGTGCATGTCTTCCAGCGCACCTCGAAGGACGGCTGTGTGCTCGTCGACACGGGACGACGGATCGATTTGCCGCAGAGCCCTGTTGCTTTGCGCGCGGCGCTCTAGCCGTTCGATGTATCGTGTCGGGCAGCGCAACGCCGCAGCGTGATGCTCCCATCACCATGGAGAGCCCTCCAAAAGGCTCGATCTCGCGCGTCAGACTCACCTCGATGGATAACAAGAATCTCGAAGAGCAGAAGCGCGCAGGCCGCGGTGGGCTCGCTGTGCTCGTCGCCAAGGTCTTCTTCATTCTGACGGGTCTCGTCCAACAAGCGCTCCTTCCGCGTGCGATTGGCCGCGCAGACTACGGCGCGCTCGCTCGCGTCTCTGCGGTCACGAACGTCTTCAACAACGTCATCGTGGCGAGCTCCACCCAGGGCGTGAGCCGGACGGTCGCCGCCGCAGGCGACAACGAGCAGGCCGCGCTCCGCGCCGTCCTCCGCACCCACGTCGGCCTTGCCGCCGTCGCGACCGGCCTCCTGATCATCGCGGCCCCGGTCGTCTCGTATTTCCAGGGCGCCCCCGAGATCTTGGTGCCGCTCATCGCGATGGCCGGGGTGCTCGCGATCTACGGCGTCTATGCCCCGCTCGTCGGCTACATCAACGGCCGCCGCATGTTCACGAAGCAAGCGGGGCTCGACATGGTCGCAGCCACGCTTCGCACGTTCGGCATGCTCGGGCTCGGCTTCTTCTGCGTCCGCTACGCCTCCGGCATCGCGCGCTCACTCGGCACCGTCCCCGGGCTGCTCGGCGCGACGCTCGGCGCCGTCATCGCCGCGCTCGGCGTGTTCTTGCTCGCGCTCCGCATCACGGGCACCGGCAAATCGTTCGACGCCGCGAATCGCCCGGCCGGCGTGCCAGAGACGCGATCGTACGTGAAGCTCATCGTCCCGGTGATGATCGCGCAGCTGTTCGTCAACGGCCTGATGCAAGCCGACATCTTCATGCTCGGCCGCTATCTATCGCTGACGTCGCTCGCGATCCCGTCGCCGACGACGCCAGGCGGCGTGATCGTCGATCCAGCCCAAGCAGCCAACGAGTGGGTCGCCGTCTATCGCGCCTGTCAGCTGTTCGCGTTCTTGCCGTATCAGCTCCTCTTCAGCGTGACGCAGGTCCTCTTCCCCATGCTGGCGCGCGCAAAGACGGAAGAAGGCGATGCACGCGTCGCCGAGCTCGTGTCGCGAGGCTCGCGCATCGGCGCGGTCGTCTGTGGCCTGATGGTCGCGGTGATCGTCGCGATGCCGCAATCGCTCATCCGTCTCGCGTACGACAACGAGATCGCCGCCGCAGGAGCGCCCGTGCTTCGCGTGATGGTGCTCGGCCAAGCCGCCTTCGCGATGATGGGCCTCGCGACCACGATCCTCGTGAGCCTCGGCCGCGAACGCGCCGCGATGACGCTCACCGCGATCGCGCTCGTCCTCCTCGTCGGCGCGTGCATCGTCCTCATCCCGAACGGCAGCGACTTCGGCAAGCCACAAATCATGGGCGCCGCGAAGTCCGCGGCGATCGCGCTCGGGGTCGCGCTCGTCCTCGGCGCCAGCACAGCGCGCCGCGTCGCGGGAGCCTTCGTCCCGGTCAAGACGGCCGCCCGCGTCACCCTCTGCATCGTCGCTGCCACCGCGCTCGGCCTCACGATGCCGGTCCTCGGCAAGGTGATGACGCTCGTGGTCGCACCGCTCATCGGCCTCGCCTACGTCGTGATCCTGGTCGTCACCGGCGAGCTCGGCAAAAGCGACCTCGCGATGGTCCTCGCGATCGTCCGCCGCCGCGGCTGATCCGCGCGCGACCTTCGTTGGGCGCGCGAGGTGAATCGCCTCGGCGAGCAAGGTGAATCGCCTTGGCCGCCCAACGTGAATCGCCTTGGCCGCCCAACGTGAATCGCCTTGGCCGCCCAACGTGAATCGCCTTGGCCGCCCAACGTGAATCGCCTTGGCCGCCCAACGTGAATCGCCTTGGCCGCCCAACGTGAATCGCCTTGGCCGCCCAACGTGAATCGCCTTGGCCGCCCAACGTGAATCGCCTTGGCCGCCCAACGTGAATCGCCTTGGCCGCCCAACGTGAATCGCCTTGGCCGAGCAAGGTGAATCGCCTTGGCCGCCCAACGTGAATCGCCTTGGCCGCCCAACGTGAATCGCCTTGGCCGAGCAAGGTGAATCGCCTTGGCCACCCAATGGTGAATCGCCTTGGATGGCCAAGGTGAAGCTGGCATGGGCGTCAGACCTGCGAGGGTGCCCGACCGACGGGGATCCGAGGCGCTGCGCGGCGTATCGTTGAGAAAGCAACAAGTCACCGGTGCGAACCCCCGAGCGATGGAACAGCGAAGGCCGAGCGCGTGGGCGTCGGCCTTCGTTGCGTCCGATCTCGTTGTTGGTTCAGTGGTCTTTGAGCGGAGAGACGCGGATGGCTTGGTGCTCGCCCGTGGCGCCGTGTCCGCCGCCGCCGCGTCCGCCGCGGAGGCCGTGCTTTTGAACGAGGCGGTGCAGGTACATGCGGTCCATGCCCGCCATACGGGCGGCCTTGCTCATGTTGCCACCCGCTGCCTCGAGGAGCTGCGAGAGGTAGCTGCGCTCGAACGAGTCGATGACAGCGTCCTTCGCGATGCGGAACGGAACGGAGAGATCGATGCCGTTGACGGGTCCCGTGGCGGCCGGTCCACCGACGCCACCTTGACCACGACGCAGCGTGGGGCTCGCCGATTGAAGGACGACGCTGCGCTCGACGTAATTACGAAGCTCGCGGACGTTGCCCGGCCAATCGTGCTTCGACATGTCCTGCAATACTTGCTGTCCGAAGAGGCGCTCCTCTTCGGGCACACCGAGCTGCTGCAGGAACGTGCGGACGAGGATGAGGAGGTCGTCGAGGCGCTCGCGAAGTGGGGGCACGCGCGCGCTGATGACCGCGAGGCGGAAGTAGAGGTCTTCGCGGAAGCGGCCTTTGTTGACCTCGCGCTCGAGGTCACGGTTGGTCGCCGAGATGACGCGCACGTTCACGCGGCGCGCCTTCGTCTCACCGACACGGCGAATCTCGCGCGCTTCGAGCGCACGAAGGAGCTTTGGCTGGAGCTCGAGAGGTAGCTCGCCAATCTCGTCGAGGAAGACGGTGCCGCCGTCCGCCGCTTCGAAGGCGCCCATACGGTCGCGGTCTGCGCCGGTAAAGGCGCCACGAACGTGACCGAACAGCTCGCTCTCGACGAGGCTCGGACTGATCGCGCCGCAGTCGACGACGACGAATGGTTTGTCGGCGCGCGCGCTGCGCTGCATGATCTCGGTCGCGACGAGCTCTTTGCCCGTGCCGCTCTCGCCTTCGATGAGAACGTTGATGTCGCTCTGCGCGATCTTGTCGAGCAGACCAAACATCCTTCGCATCGGGAGGCTCGTTCCGACGAGCGCGCCAAACGACGGAAGCATCGGGACGATGTCTTCCTTCTGCGGAGCGCCAGCGCGGACACGAACGACGGAGTCGCCGATCGAGAGGACACCACCCTCGATGACGTCAGCGTCACGAATGCGAACGCCGTCGAGCTTCGTTCCGTTCATCGACCCTGAGTCGCGCAGACGCCAAACGCCGTCCTCGCGGACGAGCCGGCAGTGGAAGCGCGAGACCATCGGGTCGCGAAGAACGATGTCGTTCGACGCGTGCGAGCCAATCTTGCAGAGGTCGCCGTCGTGCACGATCGTGCGCTGCACCGGCATTCCACCTTCGCGTTCGACAGCGAGCGAGATGCGCGGAACCGCGACGGTCTCGATGAGCTGACGAACCGTGTTCATGCTCTTGCCGGTCGGCCGGTCGGGCTGAATGTCCGGCAGCGTCGGGTTCGGCGAAGGCGAAGGGGCTGGCGCGGGTGCTGCGGCCTGAGGAGGTGGAGCGGCAGGCGCGACCGGAGGCAGCGGGGCAAAGCCACTCGCTCCGCCCACGTTCGAGGATGGAGGTGGAACGCTCCCCGGCGTGGCTTGCGGTGTCAGGTTGCCCGGCAGCGGAGGCGGCGGCGGCATCGACGGCGGCAGCGGAGCCTGCGGGCTACGCGGTGCAATGCCCGACGCAGTCCGATTCGCATGCGGAATCTGTGGGGCCATCGGCGCGACGGGCGCTGAGGGAGTCTGTGGACGGGCTGGAACTTTCGGATGAGCCATACGATCTCTCAAGAAAGGGTGTTCGGCTGAGGGCCCAGACGAAACCGTTTCGGTAGGGGCGTTGGGAGGTCGCATGCCGATCCGAGCACCAGCGGTTTTTTCCCGTCAGGGATGAAACCCGCTTTCGGCATGACCACATGTGCGTAGGCAACACTGATGCCCATGAGCAGCTAACTTGATTCACCTAGAGATTCCGTCACAATTTGAGTTGGGTCGGGTGCGGATTGGGCAAGCCGGTGAGCCAGCTGTCCATCACCCTGCTGTCACCATCACTCAGAGACGCCTGTTTTGCTGAAAGAACACGGGAAAATTGCGCTCCCTACGGTTCGCTTTGCGGTGTGTGCGCATCGCAAAATTTTAGCGTGCATGGCTTTTCCCGCACCACGTCGGTCGCCTTTTTCGACCGAGACGAGCGAGGGACGACGATGAGGGAGGTGCACGCGGTGAGCGAGGCGAGCGAAACACGGGAGGCACGCGAAACAGGCGCGGCGCGTGACCTCGACGTGCGGCGGATCGCGCGCGTGACTTCGCGCCGTCGAACCGCCGCTCTCGGGATGCTCGTCGTGTTGGCATCGACGGTGGCAGTCGCTTGCTCGCACGAGCGTCCCGCGACGCCGCCGCCCAAGTCGCAGGCCGCCGACGAAAACCGCCCACGCGTCCCGGAGGTGGAGACCCCCAAGCAGATGGAGACCGCGACGGCGTATCGCGCGAGCCTCGGCCACGGCGCGGAGCTTTTCATTCCGCCGTGGTTCGCGCCGAAACGCGGGGGCTACGACCTCATCGTCCACTTCCACGGCGTCGGAAAGTGGCAAGAAGCGAACATCGAGCATGCGCGGCTCAACGTCGCCGTGGTGAGCGTCAACCTCGGCGCTGGCACCGAGCCGTACTCGAACGCGTTCAAGTCCGCCGAGGCCTTCGATCGCCTCCTCGCGGACGCACAGGCGGAGATCACGAAGAGCAATCGCGCCAATGACGCTCAGCTCCGGCGGATTGCGCTCTCGGCATGGAGCGCCGGCTTCTCGTCGATTGCACGCGCGCTGAACGCAAATGAGCAACTCGCGCAGCGCGTTGACGCGATCTTGCTTGCCGATGGCTTCTTCACGTTCTTCTCCCAGCCCACGAAACGTACCGTGAACGCGCAGGGCCTCGAGAAGTTCGCCAAATATGCCGAGGCTGCTCGCCACAACGAGAAGCTCTTCGCGATCACGCACACCACCATCCCGACGGGTCCCTACCCGAGCGTGCAGGAGTGCGTGACGAAGCTCCTCGAGATGCTCGACATGCAAAAGCAGCCCGCGGTCGCCACCGGCCCGCGCAACATGCATCAGTTCTACGTGGTTGACCAAGGCAGCTTTCACATCCGCGGCTACGAGGGAACGCAGGCCGCCGATCACGTTCGCCAGCTCCACGCGATGGGCGAGACGATGTATCCGCTGCTGAAGACGCGCTGGGACAACCAGGACGTGGAAGAAGCGAAGACGGCCGCTGCGCCCAAACCAGCGGCACCCGCGACGCGACCCACGCCGTAGAGCGCGCGACGGCACCCTCGCGTCGGACGCGTCGGACGCGATCGACGCGATCGACGCGATCGTGGATGCTCGCCGATGGATCACTTTCCTCTCACGCGATCGTTGATGGACCCTGAGCTCGCCCGCGAAACGCCTGCAAATTCAGCCTTCGTTGGCGGGCATACTACATGTATGTAGCTCAGTGACAACGCGACAAATCGCGATCACCGACTTGGCGACGTGCGACGGAGCTTCCCCTCCCTCCTCCCCCTCTCCGCGCGCGTTTGCTTTGGCCCCCTCTTGGGAGACCGAGAGGGGGTTTCTTTTTTGTGTCTTCGCCCCCTCACGAGGTGACTCCCCATCCCCTCGCCATGAAGGAACGAGGAGCCACCTCGTGACGTGACGGTCGCGATCCAAGCATGGCGCCTCCATCGAGAGCCGCAGACTCACAATGGCGCTTGCGATGCTCGACGGATCGCGCGCGACGCTACGCGTCTCCCTCGGCGCGACGACCAGGTCGCACCGGCCCGGAGGCCAAGATGGCCTGACGTAGCGTCGTCTGAAGCTCGGCGTTCGAAGCGACCGTCTCGCGAGACCGTTCGCGACCATTGCCGAGCGTCGTGCCTGCGAACGACAGGTGGTTGCCGTTCTTGTCGATCAACCCGCGCGCGAGACCGAGATCGATGAGCTCGCTCAACGAATCGACGCCGCGCCCATATCGGATCTCGAATTCGGCTTCACAGAACGGCGGCGCCATCTTGTTCTTCGCGAGCTTGACGCGTGTGCGACCGCCGACGAGCTCGTCGCCCACCTTGACCTGCCCGATGCGTCGAACATCGAGGCGCATCGATGCGTAGA
Source organism: Labilithrix sp. (assembly GCA_044227045.1). Classification (GTDB taxonomy): domain Bacteria; phylum Myxococcota_A; class Polyangia; order Polyangiales; family Polyangiaceae; genus Labilithrix. The sequence continues at coordinate 120,929 of JBGAFW010000005.1, read as the reverse complement.
ACTTCAACGCGTTGCCACCCGTGGTCGTCTCGGGACTTCCGAAGGTGACGCCGATCTTCTGGCGAAGCTGGTTGATGAACATGATCGTGGTGTTGGTGCGGTGAGCAATCGCCGTGAGCTTTCGAAGCGCCTGGCTCATCAAGCGCGCCTGCAAGCCCATGTGGCTATCGCCCATTTCTCCCTCGATCTCCGCGCGTGGGACGAGCGCCGCGACAGAGTCCACGATGATGAGATCGATCGCTCCAGAGCGAACGAGCATGTCGACGATGTCGAGCGCTTGTTCCCCGGTATCGGGCTGCGAGACGAGGAGCTTGTCTGTCTCCACCCCGATCGAACGTGCGTAGCTGACATCGAATGCATGCTCTGCATCGATGAACGCGCACACCCCACCACCGCGCTGCGCCTGGGCGATGGCGTGCAAGGACAACGTCGTCTTGCCGCTCGACTCAGGGCCGTACACCTCGACCACACGCCCCCGCGGGTAACCTCCAATTCCCGTCGCGAGATCGAGCGCGAGCGAGCCGCTCGGGATGGTGGGAACGACCTCGAGTGCGCCCTCATCCCCGAGCGACATGATCGCGCCCTTTCCAAACTGCTTCTCCACCGACGAAACGACGCCCTTCAAGACCTTCATCTTCTCTGCAAGCTGCTCGAGCATGACCTTGTCGACTCCTTCATCTCGCCTGGACCATGGACAATGAGCGACCACGTCACCGGCGAGGGGTAACGTGCCCGTACGATGAAATCGGTTCCTCCTCGCGCTCTGCGCGCGCGCGGGAATTCCTAGACGGCGACGGCGATCGAGTCGCCGCCGCTCAACGTTCGTGGCGACCGCTCATGCTGGCGCGATGAGCTGCGCCTTCGGATCGAAGGCCGCTCCTGCAGCGGCTGCTGCCGCGGCCTGTTGCGACGAAAGGAACTCGTGCACGTCGTCACGATCGAGCACCCGACCCGCGATCGCTTCGGTGACGTGCCTCGACGCGATGGCCGTGACGCCATCCATGTCCGCGAGCGTTCGCGCCACACGAAGCACCTTGCCGTAAGCGCGCGCCGATAGCCCTCGGCGCTCGACTGCCATAGCCATCCACTTTCGACCAGCATCGTCGAGCGCGCACACCCGTTCGAGGTCTTGTTGGCCAAGATGCGCGTTCGTCATCGATCGCACCTCTCTCTTGATGAATCGGTCGTGCTGAATCGCCCTTACCCGTTCGACACGCTCTCGCACGACAGCGCTCGACTCGCCAATCTCGGCAGACTGAAGAGCCTTCACTTTTACGGGTGGAAGGACAACATGGTAATCGAGCCGATCGAGCAGCGGCCCGCTGAGCCGCCGGCGATAACCTTCAATCGCCGCCTTCTGGCATTGGCATCGCGACGTGCCGTCTCCACGCTGTCCGCACGGACATGGATTCGTCGCCCCTATCACCATGGGTTGCGCAGGAAACGTGAGTGTCTGACGAACACGGCAAATGGTGACAAAGCCGTCCTCGAGAGGCTGGCGCAGAGCCTCCAATGCCGTTCGTTTCAGCTCGGATAGCTCGTCGAGAAAGAGCACACCATGGTGCGCAAGGCTTACTTCGCCCGGCCGCGCATGCTCGCCGCCACCAATGAGCGCCACGTCACTTGCGGTGTGGTGTGGCGCTCGAAACGGTCGTTCGACGAGCACGGCGCGATCCCGCATCAATCCGGCAATGCCGTGAATGGCGATGACCTCGAGCGCCTCCTCTTGCGACATCAGCGGGAGAATCCCAGGTAGTCGCCGGGCGAGCATCGTCTTGCCTGAACCGGGCGGGCCGATCATCAAGAGGTTATGTCCGCCCGACGCCGCGATCTCGAGCGCGCGGCGCGCTGCGTGCTGGCCGCGTACGTCCGTCAGATCATCCGCGGACGCGCGAACGAGCGACGAAGCCGGCACGCCTCTCGGCCTTCGAAGAGGCTTGTCCTCTTGGAGGCTCGCGACGATTTCGGCGAGCGTCGCCGCAAGCTCGATGACGAGACCTCTTCGGTTGCTCGTAGATCGCTCATCGTGAATGAGCGCAGCCTCGGCCTCATTTGCGGCGGGCAGGAGCACGCGACGAACACGACGATCGCGCGCACCAAGCAGATGAGCGACCGCACCGCGAAGGCTTTGCATTCCACCATTGAGCGACAGCTCTCCAAGAAGAAGGATGCCTTCGACGGACGCAGCCGGGACGACTCCAAGCGCAGCGAGCGTGCCGAGCGCGATGGCGAGATCAAATGCGCTTCCACTCTTCTTCACGTCGGCCGGGGCGAGGTTGACCGTGACGCGGTATTCGCTGATGTCGACTCCGACACCCGCGAGCGCGCTCTTGACGCGCACCCGACTCTCGCGGACCGCCGCTTCCGCGAGCCCCACGAGCTCGAACGTTGGAATGCCTCTCTGCGCTTGCACTTCGACGCGCACGGGATGCGAGGCGATTCCGTGGAGCACTGCACTTTGGGTGATTGCGAGCATGCCCGCGACTAAGCGAGCTTCGTGCCGACATTCAGCCTCAACGATTCCGTGCACTTCAAAAAGTGACCATATGGCCCGGGCCAGTTTTCGCCTGGCCCGGGCCAGCAAAGGGCCAGTTGGAGGGTCGCCTTCCCGTCGGTTCGAAAGGTGGTCGCGACGTTGGTCGCGACAGACTTCGGGCAGCAGCTGATTGGGTGCTCGGGCAACAGACCTCGGTCGCGCAGCAGACCTCGGTCGCGCAGCAGACCTCGGTCGCGCAACAGACCTCGGTCGCGCAGCAGACCTCGGTCGCGCAACAGACCTCGGTCGCGCAGCAGACCTCGGTCACCTCGGTCGCGCAGCAGACCTCGGTCACCTCGGTCGCGCAGCAGACCTCGGTCGCGCAGCAGACCTCGGTCACCGGTCGCGCAGCAGACCTCGGTCGCGCAACGACCTTTGGTCGGCCAGCGGACTGCACGTCGGTCCACCGGCAAGACTCGGCCGACGCTCAATCGAAAGCGCCGCTTCGATCGCAGCAGATCGTCGGGTCGGCAACGGACTCAAGTCGGTCTGATGCGCGTCGTTCGAGCACGGTCAAGGCGGCATTTTCGCGAGACGGAGAGAGGTTTCAAAGAGTTGCTCTAAACAACTTCGTTTGTTCGCGCTAAGCTCAGGTCCGCCGTCAGAGCACTTTATTGATTTAAAACCTTGCGCGCTCGAAAAACCGACGCTATACCTTGAATCGCGCTCCTCACTGGAGCGTCTACATTCCAAACAACTCTCCCCAACATGGAGGCACATCTCGGAGACCCCGAATGTGCTTGGACGCGTGATTCTCTCCCTTCAGAACAACAGGACGACAGCCGCCGCGCAGAAGCGCGAAGGCCTGGCGTGTCTGTCTGAAGGGCGATGTGATCATCTTGCCGGCAGCTGGCAAGGCTTGGCCTATCCGGCCATCGCAACCGTGTTCGGTCGCCCCAGCTTCAAAGGAAGCTCGGCATCCATCTTTGGCGGTCTTCCTGGCGTCAAGCCTGCCGATCGCATGCTCGCAGTCCGTGCAACCCTCTCGCTCGATCCGAGCGCCAATCAGGAGGGTGACCCCTAGCGGTCCTCGTATCGTCTCCATCAAGGAGTCGTTGTGTGGAGCCGCCCGGGGAGTACCCCGAGGTGGCTTTTGGCGTTTCTGGGCTCAAGGTCCCCGTTTTTTGGCTGACTTTACCCCACACGTCACGTGGCTGACCAAGCTCTGGCACTAACCCGACGACTCTACGCAACTGGCCGTCCGCGAAATCTCTTCGGTTCCGCTGGTCGATCGGGAGCTCCCCACCATGGCGACGTGAGTGCTCTCTTCTGAGCGCTCAATCAATACGACTTTGTCCGCAGGTTCAATCATGTTTCTCAAGCTTGGAATCTAAGAATCGAGAGGTCACTTCAAACGTGGTTTCTCCAGGCGACTCCGACCCGGGACGCTAGCTCAAAGGCCGAGCACCGGGCTTTTAACCCGAGGGATGAGGGTTCAACTCCCTCGCGTCTCACCGCGCTCTTCGCCGAGAGCGCTCCCCACCGATGACGATCGATCGCGGCCTCGTGCTGGCGATTCAGCGTCGTCGTCTACCTAGCGAGCACTCCACTCAACCACCTCCATCACACCCAACACCTTCGGCTCATGCTCCTCCTCATCATCCAATCGTCTCGTCGACTGGCTCTGATGTCTGCCTTCCTCTCGCTCGTCGAGCGTGACAGGGGAGCACGAGACCCGTCGGCTCCCGCCCTTCTCTCGCTCACATCGCTCTTCGCACTCCGCTCGCTCGACTCGCCCGACTCTCGATACCTGGTTCACAGGTCCGTAGCGCAACTGGAAGCGTACCCGGCTCTTACCCGGGGTGGTGAGGGTTCGATCCCCTCCGGACCTACTGCTGCACGACTCTTCGCATGAGGAGCCTGCGGCGATGGTGACGTGTACCCGCCGCTCTCGAAGGGCGACGCCGTTCCGTCCACGAGACTCTATCTACCACTCTGTCTCTCTCCTCTCGTCTCGCACAACTGAAGCATTCCGGGATCGTCTAGCTGGCAGGACACTGGCCTCTGAACCCAGAAAGACAGGTTCGAACCCTGTACCCGGAACCAGCACGGACACTCGAAAGAGGGTCCCCGCTCTATGACAACTTGGCGCCAAAGGCTCGTCGCGTACGAACGTGATGTTCCGTTTCCCGTCCAGTCTCCCGTGAAGGGTTTCTGGAAGAAGAGCGGGCAGCGGTCGTACGCGCCGAGCAGATATTCCAGCGAAGCCGAATGGTCAGGCAGCCGGCTGTTAACCGGTCATTCGAAGGTTCGATTCCTTCCGCTGGAGCTTCCTTCGTCCACTCGAGGAGACCCTACACGCAAACAAATATGTTGGTTCGAATCCAATCCAGTCCACCGACCTTACGAGGTTATCCCCTCAGAAGGTTCGCTCAGAGGCCTAGCCCCTCCGCGCAAGGTTCGCGCAGAGGCATAGCCGCTGCGGCAATATGGGCTGGTAGCCTAACGGTAAGGCAATCGTCTATTGAACGATCAAAAGTCCAGGTTTGCTCACTCGGACGAAGCCAATCTTGTTTCCTGCTCGCGCCGGCCTTGTTCCTCTCACGAACGATGGCACCGCGAGCACCTGCCCGCGTAGCTCGATGGTCGAGCTCCTGTTTCGTACTCAGGGGGTTCCGGTTCGATTCCGGACGTGGGCTCTGTCACTGCCTGCAGCTCCAAGGCGGAGCACCTGCTTTGTACCCAGGAGGATTCGGTTCGATTCCGAACGTAGGCTCTGCAGCTCGCTTCTTCTGCGTCGCTCACTTCCACCGAAGAGACCGACAGACAAACAAAGATGAAAAAGAGGGTTGCGAAGACGAGAGCCCGAACCAAGATTGAGCGGGCCAGCTGCGAAGCAAGAAGCAGCGCTCTCGCGGAACCCACGCGAGAGCAGCTTGGTTGGGCGAATCCGAAGTAACACGGCCAGCGAACACGACCCACTTGCCAATCGCCGGCATCGGCACAAGACTTCTGCGGCTCGCATGCGACTGCGCGCATGTTCGAGCAACGAGCTCCCTTTAGAGCTCCGCCTGGCTCACCACCAGGACTACGTTTTTCCTCGCGAGAATCCACGCTGACCGCGCACCGCGCGACAGAAGGAATGGTCCTCCCTCGCGAGACCTTTTCGTCCGATCGAGTAGGCCTTACACGCAATTGGGATCGCTGGTTCGAATCCAGCCAAGTACGCTCGTATTTGTAGCCTAGTGGCTTAAGGCACCGGCTTTGCACGCCGTCATCTAGACAACGGCTTGCTCACTCGGACGTCAACTCTCCTCACGAAGGGCACCCTGCCCGTTTGCTCCCGTCATCTAGTGGTCAGGATCTCCGTCTTTCAAGCGGAAGGTATCGGTTCGATTCCGATCGGGAGTGCTAGTGCGTCCGTCGAACAACGGACCTCGTTATGGTGGCATTACTCGTCTAGTGACGAGGGCTGACTGTGAATCAGTGGAGGCGGGTGCGATTCCCGTATGCCACCCCACTCCACGCATTCTTCGAGTCACCCCGAGCAACGAGCTCGAGTGCCTCGAAGACCCCAAAAGAGGGACGGCTGGAGAACGCCGTCGAGAGAAGCCTTCGTGGCCGATTGGAGTGGCGCCGGTTTCCTAAACCGGATGAAGCAGGTTCGATTCCTGCCGAGGGCACAGGTAGACACGAGTCCTCGTGGCCGAACGGATAGGCGCTGGTCTTCTAAACCGGCAGACGCAGGTTCGACTCCTGCCGAGGATACCGCGCTCGCGAGCTCGACGGTCACACGCCGAGACCGACGCGAATGAAGCTGACAACACGACTGAAGACATGCCTCGTGATGCGACTGGCGTCGCAGATCCACTGTCTATGGATTGAGACGGGTTCAATTCCCGTACGAGGCGCTGATTGGGTAGCAGAGTCATGGCGACCTACGGGCCTCCAAAACCCGGTAGAGAAGGTTCGATTCCTTCGCTTCCCGCTGCGTTCACCGCGTGAACGCGACGCGACACGGCACGACACGACCAACCACACATCCGCTGGGGCGATAGTTCAACAGGAGAACGCTGCGTTCGCACTGCAGGGATCGGGGTGCGATTCCCCGTCGCTCCACCAGCTCAGTTTTTCAACTCCAACCACTTCATGGGATCGTAGCTCAACGAGGAGAGCGCCTCGATGGCATCGAGGAGGTAGTCGGTGCAAGTCCGTCCGATTCCACTCCGTTCGCGCCGCGCGAACACGAATCATGAACGAACAATTGTAGAACAGTCTCGAATGCCGATGAGGATTACATCCGTAACTATAACGGTCATAATGTAGCGAACGTCGGGTGACCGACCTAGCGATGGCATGAGAGGAGTCGGGTATGTTCCTCGAGCCGCGAGAGCGGCTTGCGGATCTCGTCGCAGGACATACCTCGAGAACCACTTCGGTGGACTTCTGAATGCGGGGCGAACGGTGGGATCGCAAGATCCTGCAATGTGCCGACGGTGCAAATGGTGGCTCATACCCAACACGAGCACTGTGGTGAGAAATCACCTTCTCTTCGTCATCCTTGTCGAGACTCTTCTTCAAGAGCTCACATCAGCACCACACTTCGACTCCGGTTGGCCTTCGAGCCCACCCTTTTGCGGGTATCGTCTAAACAGTAGGACCACAGTCTTCCAAACTGACAATGAGGGTGCAAGTCCCTCTGCCCGCTCTGCGCAGCCCCAACAGCCGTTCTTGGAATGGCCGCTACAAGGATGCTGCGCCCACTTCTCCGAGCCGATTCTCCGGGAGGATCGCCGTTTGCAACACGGTGCGCGAGGGTTCAACTCCCTCTCGGCTCTCTGTCTGCCTCAGACACCTCACACGACGGTGCTCGATGGTCAGATGCACGACGGATCACGACGGGTTGGTTACCCTAGATTCTCTGATAAGGAGTCCGCACTGCGTTCGATTCGCAGGTGATCCACGAAGAAAAGATACTCGCCACCACGGGCAATCTCCGTGGAAGAGCGGCGCTGGCAGTCTAGGGACTGCGCCTGTGTGACAAGCAGGAGGAGGCAGGTGCAATCCCTGCGCGCCGCACGAAGGGCAACGCAAAGGATGATGGGGTCGCTCCAGAAAGAGCGCCTCCACGACATATCTCGCGCGGAGACGAGCTGGTCTCGTCGAAATCTTGAGAAGGCCGCCCTTCCAGGCGCGCTCAGCGCGCTCGCTGGCTCCACGTGACGGGAGCGAGTGCGGCTGGATCGATACGAGCTTGGAATCAGCGAATACGAATGAGTGTTTTATGGGCTTGTCCGCGGTAGGCGCGGCGCCTGCCTTGCAAGCAGGATGTGCGGGTGCAACTCCCGACTTGTCCACCATCGAATGAGGACGCGACCTTGGTCGCCCTTCATCGGCTGCCTACGCATGGCTCAACTTGGTAGAGCGTTCCGTTTGGGTCGGAGAGACTGGGGGTTCGAATCCCTCTGCGTAGACCGAGAGATTCACCGACTGCTCCCCTTGTCGTTCTGGGGGTCGAGCGCTTTCCCGAGCTCGCATGTCGGCTGCGTCTTCGCACTTCTGCGCATGGCTCAATCTGGTAGAGCGTTCCGTTCGGGTCGGAGAGATTGGAGGTTCAAATCCTCCTGCGCAGACCGAGGCTTTTCGAGGGAGTGATTCGCTTACGTGCGGATGATTCGCTTGCGGGCCGATGATTCGTTTCGAATGAATGAATGAGTGAGTTGTTACGCCGACGTGGCCCAACTAGGTAGAGGCCGCAGTCTCAGAAACTGTGTGTTGTGAGGGTTCGAATCCCTCCGTCGGTACCAACGTCCCAAGCGCTACGCAAGAGAGCGACAGTGGACGCGATACGTCACCGTGGTGGAATTGGCATACACGCCAGCTTGAGGTGCTGGGCTCCAATGGAGTTTGAGGGTTCGAGTCCCTCCGGTGATACTACGCGCTAGGCGACCATTCACAGGTCGGTCTGTCCTCTCTTCAGCGAACAAAAGCTCAAGTCGCACGCCCTCGCAACTCCGCGAAGGCGTACTTCAACTGCTCCGAAAGGAGACGAGCCGTGAGAAAGAGAAAGAGAAGGTAGACCCATGCAAACCCTGATGCTGACCCCGTGGATGGCGCCTCATAAGATTATTTCTTGGCAGCGTGCTGTCGTTCTGGCTTACCTCGGTAAGGTAGAAGTCATCGAGACCTGGGATGCCGAGCTGTGCAGCCCCAGCGCGACGATGATGACACCGGCCGTCGTCCGCCTGAAGAAGGGGTCGGTATCGACGAAGCAGTCGGTCCGCTTCTCTCGTGTGAACGTGTTCACGCGTGACAAGTTCCGTTGCCAGTACTGCGGTGACAAGAAGCCGCTGAAGCAACTGAACTACGACCACGTTATCCCGCGTGTGCAGGGTGGAAAGACCGTTTGGGAGAACATCGTCACCTCCTGCTACGCATGCAACGATCGCAAGGGGAGCCGTACGCCAGATCAGGCTGGAATGAAGCTGCTGCGGCAGCCGAAGAAGCCAACCTCTCTGCCCGTCGTTCCGCCGATCCGTCTCGATGAGGGCGACCTGCCTGAGATCTGGGTGCCGTACTGCGACGGCTTCAGCGCCTCGGCTCCGCTGTCCGCTTGAGACGACGAAGGCGTGACTACGCGACTCCCGCGTCCTGGTCCAAGACGAGCAAAACTGGACCTCACTCTCCCGCGATCGATTGACGGACATCCAAAAGAAAGGCTCTGTCCGTCAGTCGGTTGTCTATCTCTCCGATGTTGACCTTCGTGGTCAGCGACATTGACTCTTCGAGATCAGGGCGTAGCTTAGCCCGGCAAAAGCGCCAGTCTGGGGGACTGGAGACCGCAGGTTCGAATCCTGCCGTCCTGACTACACTCGCCACACGACTCTGGAAGGTAAATCCGCGAGGCGCGGAGATCGCTTGGAACGCGATTCGCACGGGTATCCCGTGTGAGGTTCAACTCCTCTTCCTTCCTCTCCCAGACCTTCCTCCCTGAAGCAAGGCCAGCACGGTCGCTCCGTGATGGCGGTTCGCTGCGGCGAGGAGGGCGGGCATTCCTCTCTGGTCGGTAAGCTCAATTGGTAGAGCGACGGTTTGAAGCACCGTGCGTAGTGGGTTCGATTCCCTCACCGACCACCGGTCTCTGGACTCTATCGTCCCGGGATTCCTGTCCTCCTCGCGAGCATGCTGCAGGTGGGCAAGCGGAAGAAAAACTGACTAGGAGTCAGACCTGTTTCGAAAGCAGTGTGCACCCTGAAAGGGGTGTGGGGTTCGACACCTCTTTCTTCCTCCCTGCGATTCCGTCGTCGCCCTTATTGGGAGCTCGCCGATGGAGCGCTGATGTGCGGGTCGTCAAAGCGACACCGTGGTTTCATGGGCCACGTCCGTTGGGTGCAACTCCCTTACCCGCTTCTGAGGTCTCGGCACCCGACTAGGGCTTACACGCAAAATCAAAATGGTTCGAATCCATTACTCCTCACCAGTGACCAAGGTCACCGCACCCTCACGGTGCTCATGGGGAGTCTGCTCTTGGTGAGCGCCCGATTCTACCAATCAGGTCAATTCCCCTCGCCCCACTCACTCGCCGCGACCTCTTCCCTTCTCGCTCGCCCTCCTCTCCTCGTCGTGGTGGCACCACGCATTGGTCTACGAAGCCAGTTGTCTAGGTTCAATTCCTAGCGAGGAGGCCGTGAATATCGCCTCGCGATGTTCGTCTGTCGTCACGTACATCTCCTTGTCCTGGTGGATTCCAGGTGCCGGTTTACGAAACCAGTTGTCTAGGTTCGATTCCTAGCATGGAGACCATTCACCTTCGTCCTGACGGACTCAGGCACGAGTCTCCGAAGCTCGTATCCCGGGTTCGACTCCCGGCGAAGGTGCCAAAGATTTCGATTGCCCAATCTCGTCGTGCCTACAAGCAAACCGTTTTGAAAAAGACGGGAGTACCAAACCCAGCGAGCTCTCGATTCACGCTCAGGGTCTCGTGAGCTGGCTGGGTTGGTACTCCACCCTCGTGCTCGACGCACTCGGGCAATCGCAAAAAGATACGTTCATTCAGATGCCGCAGCGTGGGGGAGGAGCCACCCCGCGAGCCTCATAAGCTCGAGACGCTGGTGCGACTCCAGCCGCTGCATCCAAGTCGTCCTCTCGATTCGAGCCTACACGCCATAGACTCGTCCAAAGGTAGGACATCAGCCTGTCACGCTGAGTGTTTTGGGTTCGACTCCCAAGTCAACACTTGCGCTCGAGACACTCGGACGACTTCATTTTCAGTTACCCAATCGAATCGTGCATACACGCAAACCTCTACCTCGCACGTAGAAACCAGGCAGCTAACCTGGCGGTCATCGACCCGCTAACCGCACGACCCACTCGGGTAATTTTTTGTTCCCGTCGTCTAGACGGCCAAGGACGCTGGACTCTCAATCCAGGGACACGGGTTCGAATCCCGTCGGGAACGCTACGCAGCACGTCAGTCACCGGAAACACACGTCATCGCCACTTGAGCAAGGCGATGCACGACCAAGTCCACTGCCCATCGGCGGCTCAGGAAAGGAGAACACCTATGTCGAACAAGCATCTTTTTGGATCACCAGGTAAGGCGCCCAAGCCCGATACGTTCAATGAAGCAGGCGGTCCGGCCTATGCGTTCTCGTCCGAGCATGCGCTCGCGCAGTACGCCGTAACCGGCACCTTTCACGGGACTTTTTACGCAACGGACGGAGAACAGCTCGACAAGGTCGCTAGCCTTGCGAGTGAAGTCCGGCCCGAGCTCGTCGCCAAGACGGCCATCTACTGTCGCAAGAGCGGCCGGATGAAGGACGTCCCCGCGTACCTCGTCGCGCATCTCGCGACGCGTGACGTCGGACTGATGGGCCGCGTGTTCCCTCGTGTCATCGACGACGCGAGGATGCTGCGAAACTTCGTGCAGATCGTTCGCTCTGGAGTGACTGGCCGTAAGTCGTTCGGCTCAGCACCAAAGCGAGCTCTCCGCGAGTGGTTCGCATCGAGGAGCCCCGAGACCATCTTCCGCCAGTCCATTGGTCAGAGTCCATCCATGTCGGACGTCATTAAGATGGTTCGCCCTCCTCCCCGGAACGACAAGGGCGAAGCCGATGCCGTTCGTGAGGCCCTCTATGGCTACCTCATCGGAAAGAGCGTGGATCACTCGAAGCTTCCTCCTCTCACCCAAGCCTTCGAGGCGTGGAAGAAAGAGGGAGGCTCCTTGCCGGACGTGCCGTTCGAGATGCTCACCGCTCTCCCACTGCGCGCCGAGCACTGGACCGAGCTGGCAAAGAAGATGTCGTTCAATCAGCTTCGTCAGAACCTGAACACACTGCTTCGTCACAACGTGTTTCAAGATCGATCGATCGTGGACATGGTCGCCGAACGCCTCACGGACATCGAAGCCATGAAGCGCTCGCGAACACTCCCGTATCAGCTCCTCGCGGCCTATCGCGGGGTCGAACCGCACATGCCTTCGGCGATCACGAACGCGCTCGCCCGCGCGGTCGAGCAAGCCGTATCGAACGTTCCCTCCGTGAACGGCTCCGTCGCGCTATGTCCGGATGTCTCGGGCTCGATGCACTCACCCGTCACGGGCAATCGTGGTGTGGCAACCACGAAGGTTCGATGCATCGACGTCGCGGGGCTCGTCACCGCAGCGATGCTGCGAAAGAACGAGAACGCGACGGTCCTTCCGTTCGCTACCGACGTCGTACCGCTTCGTCATGCGATGAACGCGCTCGACTCCGTGGTCTCGAACGCCGAGCTGCTCGCGTCGCTGCCCAGCGGCGGGACGGCATGCGCTGCGCCAATTCGTTGGCTCAATGCGCACGGTCAAGCTCCGGATCTCGTGGTGGTCATCTCGGACAGCCAGTCATGGGCGGACTTCGCGCTCACGCCCACCCAAACCTCTGTGCAGCTCGGCCTCGTTCAGGGGACGGTCATGGCGGAAGAGTGGGAGAAGCTTCGTACGAAGAATCCCGGCGCGAAGCTCGTGCTGATCGATCTTCAACCGTACGCGACCACCCAAGTCCAAAACCGCCAGGACGTGCTGAACGTCGGCGGCTTCTCGGACGCGGTGTTCGATGTCATCGACTCGTTCGTGAAGAACGACACGACAGGAGAGGGTTTCCTCCAGGCGATCGAGTCCATCTCGATCTGATCGCTCACGGACGGCTTCGAGCGAGCCTCTATCGACCGTCCTTCGAAAAACCACGCGGCGAATACCCAGCGAGCACCCCTCGCCATCCCTCACACCGCTCAACCATGCTCGTCTCCAGGAGAGGGAGATCTCGAACGGGAACGTATCGGAGACGAGCACCATCTCACGTGCCGCCCACGCCCAGATAGCGGGGCACCTCACTGGTAGCGAGGAATAAGGAGGGTGCAAATCCCTCGGGTGGCTCTGACACACGACCTTTGACCCCTCTTTTGAGAGGGGCATGTCACCCCGCGTTCTCGCGGGATCTGCGGTGATAGTTCAAGAGCAGAATGCGAGCATGCCACGCTTGCGATCCGAGTGCGATTCTCGGTCACCGCTCTGCTTCGGAGGAGCTCCTCCCCACGCGCCCCGTGCGCACCTCGCTGTGATCCTCGGAGGAGGGCGCGTTTCATACGCGCGGCCCAGACAGTTCGACTCTGTCCGCAGCGACTAACGCACTGACCATCGCGCTCCGGAGTAGTCCAACAGCAGGATACGCGGCTTTGAACCGTTGGGGTGGGGGTGCAAATCCCTCCTCCGGAACCACCCACTCAGCCCAGACACGTACGCGGGGCTTGTCATCTGGTGATGACACCTGTCTTACAAACAGGCGCAGGAGAGTTCGATCCTCTCGCCCCGTACCCAGCCCACGAACGCCAACGTGGCCCAACTAGCAGAGGCTGCCGCCTCAAAAACGGTGAGATGGGGGTGCAAATCCCTCCGTTGGCACGGAACGAACGCGAGGCGGGCCCACCTCGAGCTTCGCGATCAGAGGTAGCTCGATCGCTGGCCGATGAACCGCAGGAGGTAGACCCCACGGGCTCGACTCGCTGCAGCAAGGGAAGGAGCGATCCCCGCATCATCACCCATCACGAACCCTGGAAGTCAAACCGCGAGAGGTCGCGGGCCCGGCCGCTACCCGGTGCGTACCGCGAGGTATGGTGTTCGAGTCACCTGACTTCCGCTGCATCCACGCGCCAAGACGCGTGCGACGCGACGCAGAGCCTTAGCGCCACGTTGGGAGCCTCGACCGAGAGGCACCGAAAAATCATCTGGGTCGGAGGCGGATACTCGCTGGCCGCGCCTGTCTGTAAAACAGGATCTTTAATGACGTTGGGGGTGCAATTCCCTCCCGGCCCACCAGGAACGCCTTTCCCCAAGGGCGGACGTTCGACGCACGCCACCTCGGAAAAATAGGCACGCGCGCCGGGGCCACCACATTTTAGGTGTCTCATCGCAGCACTTGTTACGCTGCGATCCATGAAGAAGGAGGCCCTCCGCGTCTCGACGACGATCCCGGCGGCTCCCACTACGCTCTATTACGCTTGGCTGGCATCCGAACAGCACAGCGCAATGACTGGGAGCCCCGCGAAGATCGACTCGTCGGTGGGCGGAAAGTTCAGCGCCTGGGATGGTTACATCACAGGAACGCATGTCATCCTCGATCTCGGACGGCGCATCGTCATGAGTTGGCGCACGACGGACTTCCCGAAGGAAGCACCCGACTCGCGCTGCGAGGTTCACTTCGAGGCGCTCGGCGGAAGCACGCGCCTCACGATCTTGCATACGGAGATCCCAGAAGGTCAGGGAGAGAAGTATCGCGAAGGTTGGAACGAGCGTTACTTCGCGCCGATGCGAACGTTCTTCAGTAAGTACCTTCCGGATCCGCGAAAGCCGCCGCCACCTCGCCGCCCGATTCCTCCGCCCGATGAGGACGAGGAAGAGGAGGAGGAGGTCACGCCGAGGAAGGGCAAGCTCCTGAAGGGCAAGGTCGCGCCGCCTCCGAGCAAGAAGGTGGCACCTCCGCCTCCGAGCAAGAAGGTCGCGCCGCCGCCGCCGAGCAAGAAGGCCGTCGCGCCGCCGCTGCCGAGCAAGAAGGGCGTCGCGCCTCCGCCGAGCAAGAAGGCCGTCGCCGAGGAGAAAGCGCCCAAGAGCGCGAAGGCTCCGGAGAAGGTGAAGCCGGCAGCCAAGGCGGCAAAGCCGGCTCCCGCGAAGAAGCCCCCTGCGAAGGCAGCGCCGAAGAAGTCCGCTCCGGTGAAGAAGCCGGCGGCCAAGAAGGCGTCGGCGCCTGCGAAGAAGCCGGCGGCGAAAAAGCCGGCGGCGAAGAAGGTCGCGCCGAAAAAGAAGAAGAAGTAGACCGAGCTCGAACGATCAGGGGACGCGAGGTGCATCGAGCGCCTCGCGTTTTTGTTTGTGCCGAAGAAGCGGCTTGTGCCCCTCGCCGACGCTTCGATCAGGTCGCCATCGACGCGGTCAATTGCAGTCGATCGGCCGGCCGGGCCGATTCGTGACCGTGCAGGAGGTCTTGCACGTGATCGATTTGGTGAAGACACCGCCCTGGCAGACGAGCTCCGTCTTCCCGTCGGTCGCGCAGACGACCTGGCCAGGGATGCCGCACGGATCTCCGGCGAGGGAGAGCGTCTCGTCGCACGACGGCGCGTCACCCTTGTTGAAACAGCCGTATTGCCCGCGGCAGTAGCGGTAGATCTCGAACTTGCCGTCACGGCACACGAGCATCTGCTTCTGGTCTTCGCTGCACGCCACCGCGCCTTGGCTCCTGCACGGGTCGCTCTTGACCGCGACCGACGTGTCACACGACACGGTGCGCCCGAGCATCGAGCATCCGTTCTTGCCGCGGCATTGGAGATGAAGCTGATACGCGCCGCCCTTGCACACGAGCGCCTGCTTCTTGTCCGGCGAGCACGCATACTCGTCGTCCTCGCCCATGCACGGGTCGCCGAGGCTCGCGAGTGAGGTGTCGCAGTTGGCGTGGTCCTGGAACTTGGAGCAGCCAAGCGGTCCGCCGCACTGCACCTCGGCGAACGTTCCTCCGCGGCAAGCGAGCGCCGTCTTCTTATCGAAGCACGTCGACTCGGTGCCTTTGCAGACGCTTCCCTTCTTCTTCGCGCAGCCTGCGTTGGTGACGATCCCGATCAGGATCGTGAGGACGATCAAGACTTGGTGAACTGCGCGCGTTCGCGGCCGTGGCGTCGTCATGTCGTTCGCTCGTTCGTCGTTCGATTCAGGGGCTACCTGGATCCGGACAAGCGTAGAACGCCGCCAGCACTTTGGTCATCATTGCGGGATCTTTCGCGCCGCCGAGCTCGCGGATGGAGTGCATGCTGAGCATCGGATTCCCCACGTCGACCGTGCGAATCCCGAGCAGCGTCGACGCGATGGGGCCGATCGTCGAGCCGCAGGGCAGGTCGGTGCGATGGGCGTAGTGCTGGACCGGGACCTCACTCTTCGCGCAGAGGTCGCGAAAGAGCGCGGCCGTCGCGCCCGACGTTGCATAACGCTGCTGTGCGTTGACCTTGATCACCGGGCCGCCGTTCAGCACCGGCTTGTGACGAGACTCGTGGCGACCTTCGTAGTTCGGATGAACCGCGTGCGCCATGTCTGCCGAGACGCAGATCGAACCAGCGAGCGCGCGATGGAAGTCTTCACGCGATCCTTCGCGGGAGAGCACGATGCGCTCGAGCGCGCGCGGCAAGAAGCCCGAGTGCGCGCCATATGCCGTCTCGCTCCCCACCTCCTCGTGATCGAACAACGCAACAACGGGGACGAGCGAGCTACCCATCGCCTTCGACGAGACGTCGATGAGCGCCTGCACACCCGCGTGGCACATCGCGAGGTTGTCGAGGCGTGCGGAGAAGATGAGCTCTCCGTCTCGACCACCACGTGTCGGAGGGACGACGTCGTAGAGCATCAGATCACTGCCGGCGATCTGCTTCGCGTCGACCGCGAGCTCCTCGGCGAGCATCGCGCTGAGCTCTTTGGCGCCGTCCGACGCAAGCCCGAAGATGGGGGCGAGATGGTCTTGGCGATTCAGCTTCAGGCCGTCGTTGACGTCGCGATCCAAATGGATGGCAAGCTGCGCGACACGAAGCATCGGCTTCGTGAAGCGGACCAGCTTCGACTCGACGCGGTCGCCGTCTCGCACGAAGACACGTCCGGCGAGCGACAGATCGCGATCGAGCCACGAGTTGAGAAGAACGCCGCCATAAACCTCGACGCCGAGCTGCGCGTACCCCTCCTTCTTGTATTCGGGGTTCGGCTTGAGTCGAAGGTTGGGGCTGTCGGTATGCGCGCCGACGATGCGAAAGCCGTCGATCCGCTTCGCGTCGGGGATGACGAACGCGAAGACACTCGAGCCGCCGTGCGCGAACGAGTAGCGGCCTGGCTTGAGCTCGCTCCACGAGTCCGTCTCGCGGATAGCCGCGAAGCCCGCCGCCGACAATCGCTTGACGGCGCTCTGCACCGCGTGGAACGGCGTTGGGGAGTCACCGAGGAAGGCTAGGAGATCGTTCAGAATCACGTCGGCGGGGGACGAAGTCTGGCTGCTCACGGGACCGATCCTAATCCGGTCAGGACTTGCGCGGAGTGGCTTGCTCCGTTAGTAACTCAGTTATGAGTGACGAGTCATCCAAATCGCCTGGAATTCCGTCCGAGGACGAGCTTTTGCGCGACGCGCTCCTCTCGAACGACGATCCGATCGCGGAGCGCAGCGAGCGCCCGCAACGAGGCGTCGCGCTCAGCGTCCTCTGGTGGGTCGAGGACCAAGAGCCGCGAGGCGCCGACTGATCACGAGCGGCCCTCGAAGGATCCTCGAGATCGATCCAGGGCCCGTCGCGATCATCCGCTATGTGGCTGAAATTGCACGCGCTCGCGCGCGGACCGCGACGTGCACACAACGGCGCCATGCGACGACCCTCCCGTGCTTTCTCCGCGCTGCTGCCGCTGTTCCTCCTCTTTGTCGCTGCGCCGCTCGTGCTCTTCGCGATCGCACCGCCCGCTCAGGCCGACGACTCCATCGCGCTGAGTGGCTCGGCTTCGAGCTCCGCGTCCGTGCCGAAGCCTCCGAAGCCGCCGTCCTCCGCCTCGGGCGCCTCGTCGTTTCCGCATCCCATCCCCCATCCCTCGGGGTCGAGCAGCGCCCGCGTCCACTGATCCGCGCGTAGATTGCCTGCTCGGGCGAGCTGAGGTACGAGCGCCTTGATGGGCGTGTTCTGCCGTCGAACCCTGGTGTGCATGCTCGCGACAGCCGCGCTGTCGTGCTCGCTGTTCACGTCGAATTCGGAGGGCCGAAGCGGACCCTGTCCTTCGGGGATGGCCTTCGTCTCGATCGATGGTCAACAGGCCGGCGCGCACTCGTTCTGCATCGACAAGTGGGAAGGCTCCATCGTCGAGATCACGGACAAAGGCAAAGAGGTCGCGCATCCCGCGACCGAGCCGGTGACGAACCTCAAGGTGAAGGCGGTCTCGCGCGCGGGTGTTCTGCCGCAAGGCTACATCTCGAAGAACGAGGCCGAGGCAGCCTGCAAGGCGGCGAAGAAACGCCTGTGCACCGGTGACGAGTGGCAGTTTGCCTGTCGTGGTCGCAAGCCGACGACGTTCCCATACGGTGACGAGCACAAAGAGGGCTACTGCAACGACTCGGGGCGCGCGCCGGTCATGGCGCTCCATCCGGAGCTTGGCGACGCCGCGTATTCGTCGAACGAAGCGCTCAACGATCCGCGCATCAACAAATCTCCGAACAGCCTCGCGCCCACCGGAAGCTTTCCGAAGTGCAAGAACGCCTTCGGCGTGTTCGACATGGTCGGCAACCTCCACGAGTGGACCGCTGACGTGAACGGCTCACACGGCGTGTTTCGCGGCGGCTACTACCAAGACACGCATCTCAACGGCGACGGCTGCAAGTACAAGACGGTCGCTCACGACGTGAGCTACCACGACTACTCGACGGGCTTCCGCTGCTGCAGTGACGCTCACTGATGCGGGATGAGGCCCGAGAACCACGCGGCGCCCGCCGCTGCGGCGACGACGAGGAAGAGCACGACGCCGATCGCGGCGCCGCTTCCACCACCGCCATTCTTGTCTTTCTGATGCGCGCCTGACCGATGAGCCGAGGCCGGGCTGCCCGCCGGCGGCGCCGATGGATGCACCGAGCGTGGCGGGTTCGACGCCGAGCGCGGAATGGGCTCCTCTTCGAGCGCCGAAAGGTTGCCCTGGAACACTTCACCCGGCAGCGACGCGCGAATGGCGTCAAAGCCTGGTTGCGAAGGCTTCTGCGCGATCGCGATCTCTTCAGCCCAGTTCGTCGGGTCGACGAATTGATCGGCCGTGAGCGGCGCGGCGGCGCCGACCTTCATGCCGTGCTCGCTCGGCGCGCCGTCTTCCTTTAATGAGGTGAACTCGAAGAGCGCTTCCTCGATCAGCTTGTCGATGATCGAGCCCTGCGGCTGACGCACGCGCTGCTTCTCGCGCATCGTGCTCTGCACGATCGTCGCGATGTCGAACGTGCCGATCGGCTGGCCGTACGCGTAGAGGAAGCGAATGAGGTCCTGACCGAGCTCGCGTGCCGTGCCGTAGCGCGTGAGGTTGTCCTTCGCGAGCGCCTTGTTCACGATGCGCTCGAGCTCTGGTGGGACCTTGCGGTTCACCTGCGAGATCGGCGGCACCTGCGCCTGCTGAACCTTCTTCACCGTTTGGAAGTCGGTCTCACCAAGGAACAGACGCTGACCGGCGAGCAGCTCCCAGAGGATGATGCCGACGGCGAAGATGTCCGTTCGGCTGTCGACCTCTTGGCCCATCGCGGCTTCGGGCGACAGGTACGAGAACTTTCCCTTGATGATGCCCGGCTCGCTCTTTTCGAGCTGCGAGCTCGCCTTCGCGAGCCCGAAGTCCACGATCTTCACCTCGCCGTACTTCGTCACGAGGACGTTCGGCGGGGACATGTCGCGATGGACGATGTTGAGCGGCATCCCGTTCTGATCGGTCAGCTCGTGCGCGTAGCTGAGCCCCTTGCAGATCTCCTGCGCGATGAAGGCGGCGGCGGCGACCGGGAAGTCTTTGCCCTGCTTCTTCAGCGACTCGGCGATCGACTTGAGGTTCGCTCCGTCGACGTACTCCATGACGATGAAGTAGGCGTTGTCGCCGACTCCAATGTCGAAGACCTGCACGCAGTTCGAGTGCGTGAGCTGCGCTGTGACGCGAGCCTCGTCGAGGAACATCGCGATGAATCGCTTCTTCTCACTGAGGTGAGGAAGAACACGCTTGATCGCGACCTGCTTACGAAAGCCTTGAAGTCCCTCGCTTTCGGCGCGGAACACTTCGGCCATACCGCCCGACTCGAGCTTTTCGACGACACGATATCTTTGTGCGCTCTCCGTCATTTCGCGGCCCATGGAGCGTGCCACCCAGGCCCACAATGCGTCAACAAGTCTGTCCTCGCGACGAGGCGGGTCGCTCCTGATGGTTCGGCAAGGCAAAACCGCGCCGATCGTACGCGCGACACACCTTGCCCCACCCCATTATGCGCTTCACGAACAACACGAGAACAGCCGTTGACAGAGCCGTCATGGTCCGACGATGCTGCCGCCACGCTCGAAGTGACGGGCGCGGACTTTTATCGAAGCGACGACGACGAAGCGTCTAAATGCGCACGTTTTCCGCTGTCTTTTGCAGCGCAGCTCTTCTGTCCCTCCTCGTGTGCTCCTCGACTGTGAGCGCTGCGGAGCCGCTTTCGGGGAGCTCGAGCGCGGACGCGGTCTCCCAGAACCCGTCACCCGCACCACAGACCGCGAACGGCTCGTCGACCTACAAGTCGATCGACCCCGAGATCACGAGCGAGACCGCCGCGCAGTTCTACGAGATGAGGAGCCCCACCGGACAGACGGTGATCGGTCGCCGGCGCCTCACCACCACGCTGGGCGTCGCGGTCTACGACTTGTTCGACAAGGTCGACGATCCGCGCGCCCCCACGCTCACGTTTCGCGCGCGCCTTCGCTACGACGCCGACTACGGCGGCAGCGCCGAGGAGACGAACATCGGCAACGATGCGCGCTTCATCCCCGGCTTCTCGCGCGGGCCCGTCGACCTCATGTACGGGTACATCGAGGGCCGGCGCTTCCTCCATGGCCTGCTCGGCTTCAAGATCGGACGGCAGTACGTCACCGACTCGCTCGGCTGGTGGTCGTTCGACGGCGGGCTCGTCAAGGTCACCACGCCGTACTACTTCGCGCTCGAGGCGTACGGTGGTCTCGAGCAGCGCGGAGGAATGCCCTTCTCCACGCCTCGCTACGAGCGTGACGGCATCTGGCGCGGCCGCGGCACGTCCCAGGACGGCTACGCAGGCGATCTGTGGCCTGCGTTTCAACCGAGCGCGATCGCGCCGGCGATCGGCTTCGCGGCGGAGTCGGCAGGCTTCACGTACCTGCATGGCCGCGCGACGTACCGGCGTGTGTACAATACAGGTGGTTCGAACACGTCCGAGTTCGCGAACGGCATCCGCAACCCGAGCACGTACGACGGGACGCGCATCTCGCAAGAGCGCATCGGCTACGCGATCGACGGCTCGCTTCCCGAGCTCGGCGGAGCGAAAGCGGGCTTCGCGTACGACCTCTACGTCAAGCAGATGGCGAACATCTTCGCCTCGGTCGACTGGTACACGAGCCGCAAGGTCACGCTGAGCCTCGACTACGACTACTACCAGCCCACGTTCGACGGCGACTCGATCTGGAACTTCTTCATGGCGATGCCGATGAACGATCTCGGCGCCCGCGCCGCGTGGGATCCGTCGAGCCGCGTCTCGATCGCAGGCAACCTCCACGTCCGCGCCTTCACGCTCGCGACCAAAGCCGAGGACAACCAAGGCTCGCCCACGTCGCCGAACGGACTGTCAGACGCCAACTACTACCCCACGAGCAAGCTCGATCCGGTGGGTGGCGCGAACCTGAGCGCCCGCTACCACATCGGCGAAGGCGCCATCGGCGGACGCGGTGCCGCGGACGTCGCGCGATCCGGAGATCGTCTCGGGCTCGATGTCTACGCCGAGCGCACGCTCGAGACTCGCTACGTCTTCCAAGGACGCGTGGGGGTCTGGCAATGGAACGACAAGCTGCGGCCCAACCGGGACGCGACCGATCTCGGCTACTCCGTCGGCGCGGGTTACAAGCTTCTCCCGAGGTCGCTCGTGCTCGCGGATTTCCAACACGACATGAATCGGCTAGCAGGTCAGCGCTTCCGCGCGATGCTCTGGCTGACGATCGCGCTCTCGAAGTAAGCCCCCGAAGACCAAGACGATGACCGCACCGAACGACACCGCGAAGACGACGAGGAAGGAGCTGCGCCACGGCGCGCCTTCGTCGCTTCTCGTCCTCGTCGTCGTTCTCTTCGCGGCGATCGGCTCGGCGTTCGCGCAAGATCCGACGCCCACGAGCCAGCCGGATGCGCCGCCCGCCACGTCGTCGTCGCTACCTCCCTCGAGCGAGCTAGCCCCGGCGCCCTCCGCGTCCGCCGCGCCCGCGCCAAGTCCGGCCGAGCCCGCGATGGTGTCGGGCTTCGCGCCGCTGCCAGGCAACACGCGGGTGCCTTTGAAATGGCTTCCACCCGGCGCGTTCGAACAAGATCGCGGACCGAGCCCCGCGATCTTTCCCCCGCAAAAGCTCACGATTCGCTTCAACCACAAGTTTCACGTCGAGAAGCAGAAGCTCAAGTGCGACAGCTGTCACAAGGCGGCGACGACGAGCGAATCGGTGGGGGACGTGCTCACGCCGAAGCCCACGTTCTGTGACTCGTGCCACAACACCGATCACGCCGATCTGAACAAGGTCGGCGCGGGCGATGGACCGGAGGGCCAGTGCAACTTCTGTCACGTCGGCTACCAGCCCGGGGATGGCAACCGCGTCGCGAAGTTTCAAATTCCGCGACCGAACATGGTGTTCAACCACAAGAAGCACGTCACGCGGAACATCAACTGCCAGCAATGCCACGGCGACGTTCAAGAGCTCGAGCTCGCGACGCGTGATCAGCTTCCCCGGATGCGGGGCTGCTTCGGCTGCCACCAGCACCCCGACTCCGCCGCGCGCGGAGAGGCGCGAAGCACCTGCGATACGTGCCACATCAAGAACGGCACCGCAGGCCGCGCTGAAGGCGGGATGATCAAGACCACGTTCGCCACCGGCGTGATGCAGCCCCCACGATGGATGCACAACGCGCGGCACGAGCCGGACTTCATCCAGCGCCACAAGATGGTCGCCGCGAACGACTCGCAGTTCTGCGCGAACTGCCACAAGGAAGACTTCTGCGTCGGCTGCCATGACGGGCGCGTCCGGCCGCGAAGCATCCATCCGAGCGACTACTTGAATCTGCATCCGACCGAGGCACGTCTCGCGACGCAGAAGTGCACGAGCTGCCACCGCGAGCAGAGCTTCTGCCTCGGATGCCACCAGCGCCTCGGCGTCACGATGAGCGGACCGGCGGGCGTCCGTGAGGCGGGTCGTTTCCATCCGCCGAAGACGGAATGGAGCGACGCGCCCCGGCGTCCCGGACACCATGCCTTCGAAGCGATGCGGAACCTCAACGCCTGCGTCAGCTGCCACATCGAACGTGACTGCGTCGTCTGCCATGGTGGCCGGGGCATCGGCGGCGGCTTCAATCCGCACAACGGTGGCTTCGCGGGTGGCTGTGCGTCGCAATTCCGCCGAAACCCGCGTCCTTGTTACGTCTGTCACGACCCTGGCGCTTCTGTTTTGCAGAGGTGCCGATGAGCCGAGGCGGAATTTCCACGCAATCCTCACGTTTTCCGTTGCGTACGGAGGCGCGAGACGACTATACGGGCGTGTCCCCCAACCCCTCTGAGGAGGCTTCTTGTGAAAGAGCTCGTACGGTACCTGTTGGACAACATGTACGTGGATTTTCAGGGGGAAATCTCGCTCGACCAGGTTCGACAATTTCTCCGTGGGGACGACAGTCGCGAAGCGAAGGCCCTGCTGCAGAAGCTGATCGAGGACAAGGGTGTCGACGATCTCCTCATCACCTTGGCGGATGTCCTGAAGGACCACGTTCGGACGGGCGTGAACGACCAGGTGATGAAGGAGCAGCTCGTGATGTACGCAGAGAGCTGAGCTCTCTCGGTCACGACATTTCCCCTCGGTCCCAAGCACGTTCGCGTTCTTGGACCGGTCGTGTTGGTTTTGCGTTGCTCACGTCGGCGTTGACCGCCGCGGCCTCGGCCGCCTGCGATGCCGGCAAGCAGCATGATCAACGCACGATCGGTCCGCTCGTGCGTGTCCTTGGGACGAACGTCGACGGGGCGGGCTCGATCCCCGCGGACGGTGTCCTCCAGATCTCCTTCGATCGGTACCTGCTGCCGTCGACGATCACGCGCCAGTCGTATTTGATCGTCGACAGCTCGAACAAGCCGATCACCGGGACGCCCTTCGCGACGTCATACGATCCGGTCGCACGCACAGTGACGATCACGGGACCCGAAGGTCCAGGTCGACCGTGGCTCACGCCCGATCAGTCGTACAAGCTCTTTCTGCCGGTCGCGCCCGACCCGAACACGGACGTCGGAGGGTTTCGTGCGATCGATCGCGCGCCGCTCTTCGAAGGTTCGAATCGCGAGATCGTGTTCCGCGCGAGCGCGCCGACGCAGAAGACGTCGTTCGAGCCGAACGTCGATTTCTGCGCCGATGTATTTCCGATCTTCGCGATCAAATGCGGCGGCTCGCTCTGCCACGGCGCGTACGACACGGCGGCGGCGAGCCTGATCCTCGGCAGCCACAACGGCATTCGCGTGACGGCGGTGAGCCGCGTCGCACAAGGGTCGAACACCACCGCACGCTCATACAACACGCTCGAGACGCAGCCCGTATTTGGCCAGGGCATGGCGATCATCAAGCCGGGCGATCCGGGCTCGAGCTGGCTCATGTACAAGATCGAGCTCGCGCGCCTCCCGACCGTCGACGCCGCTGCGCCAAACCAACCCCCGCAAGCGACCCTCTGCACGCCTCCGGAGACGGCCCCGTCGATTCCTGCGCCTGCAGGCGTCTTCGCGCCGCTCGCGCCTGCGCAGATCGAAGCCGATGAGATCGAACGCGGCGTGCTCAACGACTATATCCTCGGACGCGAGATGCCCTATCCCGTGTTCGGAGCAGTCGAATACGCGACCGAGCCGCTCACGTTCCAGGAGCGTGAGCGCATTCGCATCTGGATCGCGCGCGGCGCCGAGACGCGTGACTGCGGCGGCTGCCAGCGCGTCGACGCCGACCTCTGACTGCCCTCAGCCAGCGACGACGCGGTTACGTCCCGCGCGCTTGGCTTCGTAGAGGTTCTTGTCGGCCGCTTCGTAGAGCATGCCGGGAGAGGTGACGCGTGCGTTGAACGAGGCGATGCCGACGCTCACGGTGCAGCCGAACTCTTTGCCTTCGACGAGAAAGCGGGCGCTCTCGACGAGGCGGCGAACCTTCTCCGCGGCGACGAGCGCGCCGGCGGGCTCCACCTCGGGGAGGAGCACTGCGAACTCCTCACCGCCCACGCGCGCGAGCACGTCTTGCTGGCGAAGGCGCGGCTTCACCACGAGCGAGAGTTGTCTCAGGACGCTGTCCCCAGCGACGTGCCCGTAGGTGTCGTTGATCTGCTTGAAGTGATCGATGTCGAAGAGGATGAGCGAAAGCGCACGTCGATACCGCAGGCTTCGCTGGTATTCGCGCTCGAGCGCCTCGTTGAAGTAGCGACGATTGTGCGTCTGCGTGAGCGCATCCATCGTCATCAGGCGATAGATCTCTTCGTGGTAGTTCGCCTCGATGTTGTCGCCGGACATGTACTTGAGGATCGAGCGGCCCAGCTTGATCTGGTCCCCATCCTTCAAGGGCGTGCGCTTCACCGTCTGATCGTTCACGAAGGTGCCGTTCGTCGATCCGAGGTCCTCGATGAAGTGGCGATACCCGTCGAACGTAATGCGCGCGTGATGGCGGCTGATGCTCTCTTGATCAATCGGCAAGTCCGATCGCGACGAGCGACCGATCTCGAACGTTCCGTGCCCGAGCGCAGCGCGCTTGCCGAGCTCGGGACCGTAAATGACCACGATGCACGCACGGTCGCTCGAGGTGGTGACCGTACTGAACGCATCGATGTGATCGGGAATGGTGATGCGCTCTGCGAGAGGGGTCGGCCCCTTCTCGACGATCATCACGTCAGGCGATCGTTTTTGATCCTTCGGGTCCACGGCTGTGACGATGATAACCCGCTCGTCCGCATCCCGACTAAGGAACGCATCCTTGGCCGTTCGGGAACGACATCGTGGCATCCCGCACGTACTGCGCGCATGTCAAACCGCCCGTTCCTGCCGTAAAACCCCACCGTCCCCAAAATGGAACATACCCAGGGAGCGGGTACTCGAAGACGTAGCTGACGGAATCGAGCCACACGCTCACTTTCCCTCCATCGAGCTTCACGCGCAGCTGATGGTTCTGCGCGTTGCGCACCTCGGGGATCGCCTGCCGTAGGAGCACCGTCACGGTGTTGTTCGTGACGCCATCGAGGAGCGCGAGGAAAGGAACGGCCGGCTCACCGGGGTTCTGGAACGTGTCGATCGCGACGGCATAGCCGCCGAGGTTTTGCCAACCATAGCCTGCGCCAGCGGCGCCGACCTCGTTGACCCAGTTGCCGGGAACGAACGCAAAGGTGAGCCCGTCGGCGCAGTCGGTCTTCGCCTGCATCCAGAACGTCCCGCTCGCGTCGAATGAGTCGAAGAGGTACGTCGCGTTCCACCAGAGCGCTCCGGCCTTGTAGGTCTGCGCCTCCGGCGTGAGCGCGGCCCACCCGCTCTGGAGCGTCGCGGAACCCGCGAGCGACCAATGTGGATTGACCGGCGCGACGAGTGAGCCGCTCAAGCTGGCGGGGAGCTCGTCGATCTTTCCGTCGCAGTCGTCGTCCTTGTTGTTGCACACCTCGGAGGCGCCGGGGTTCGCCTTCGGATCGGCGTCGTCGCAATCGGCTGGCAGTCCATTTCGAGGGCACGAGTAGAAGCCATCGTTGTCCTTGTCGTACGCCTCGTCGATCTTGCCGTCGCAGTTATCGTCCTTGCCGTTGCATGCCTCTTGTGCGCCCGGGTTGACCATCGGGTCTTTGTCGTCGCAATCGGCCGCGGTCGCTCCCACTGCGCAAGATGCCCAACCATCACCGTCGATGTCGAAGCCTTCATCAATCTTGCCGTCGCAGTTGTCGTCCTTGCCGTTGCAGATCTCCACGGCGCCCGGATGGACGTTCACATCATGGTCGTCGCAGTCTTCTTTGCCGAGGAAGCCATCGTGATCGTTGTCGGCGTTCGTCCCGACGCATTGACCCGCCGAGCAGACGTATCCCGCAGGGCAGCCCACGCATGCAGGTGCACCTGCGCCCGAGTCTGCATCGCTGGCGGCGGGTGTGATCGGTGACGTGTCCGTTGAAGGATCTGGCTCTCCTCGCGCACATGCAGGAACGAGCGCCACGGCCGCGAGAAACGAAGGAAGAAGAAGGGAAAAAGAGCGATTCATCGCCCCCGGAAGTTACCTCGATGTTCCCTGCTCGTCGAACCAGCTCGAGCAGAGGTTGGTCGTTTTGAATGCATTTTCCAGAGCATTCGTCTCTCTACCGAGGGCGGTCAGCAGCAGTGATGCGACGAGCTGTAGGTAGGGTCGCGATGGTCGCGCTTGTGAGCGCGGCTCTCGTTTTGGGGTTCACGCCGGCAGCGAGCGCGCAGCCGAACGACGCTTCGCAGGAGGCGCAGCAACAGCAACAGACGCCGTCGCAAGACTCGTCCTCGTGTGAAGCGAGCACGAGCTCGTGCAGCACGTGTTCGTGCCGCTCGCGTTGCTGCATGCGCTCATCATCATGCTCATGCCGCACACCTTCACTGAGCCTCTCCGTCAGCGGGATTCGTCCGTCGATCACGCGCGTGTCATCACCAGGCAGCACGACGAACGATGTCGGCGTCGGCTTCGCAGGCGCGGTCGACACCTACGCGCTCGACGGCACGACGCATGGATCGATGCAGTGGGTGCTCGGCGGCAGCCAAGCCGGCTTCGAAGGGATGCTCGCCGGAACGATCGACGTCGGTTACCGCATCGACGTGACGGAAAAGCAAGGACCGTTCGGCCGCGCGGGGTTCGACGGCCGAATGCAGGGCAACGATCGACTCTACTTCTCGGCGCTCGAGCTTCCGCGGCTCACGCTCGGCTACCAGTTTCTCTCGAACAAGACGGTGCTCGAGATGGGTGCGCGCGGCGGACCGATCCTCACGGGGCGCTACAACCCGACCGACACGGGTTACCGGAGCATCTCGGGCTCGCTCGAGTACGGCGCGTTCGCGTCCGTGCAGTTCGATGTGCTTCGCTTCGACGCGACCGCGATGCGGATCGACGCGCGCAAGACGGGCGATCACTCGCCGGTCGACGTGGGGCGTGCCTCGCTCTGCGGCGTCGCGGGCAAGGTCGGCTTCTGCGGCGACTTCGCCGTCATGCGAGGCAACGCGGATCTCGGACCTGGTCGTGGCAACCAGGAGACGATCGCCACCTACGCAGGGGTCACGGTCGGCGTCGCGAGCTGGTAACGCGTCAGCGAATGCCGGCCTTGTCGAGGCGAACGACGGAGCCGCTGTAACGATTGCTGCGATCGAGCGCGGTGCTCGTGAGGAAGATCGCGTCGGCGGTGGGGAGAATGTCCGAGGCGGCCTTCAGCTTGTAGATCGTCTTCGTCTTCGCTGCAGGACCGAGATCGGCCTTCGCGACGCTGAAGAGCCCTTCGATCGTGCCCTTGCGCCCGGTGAAGAGCAGCTTGTCACCATCGAGCGCGATCGTGCTGACGCTCTCGAGGCCCGAGACGACCGCTTGGGGTGCGCCGTTGCCCGTGAGCGAGAGCTTCATGATCGCGCCGGAGCCCGCTTGGCCGGGCTTCGCTTGCGTTCCGAAGTAGACGTCGTTGCCGTCCTGCACGAAGCCGGAGATGTCGTTTCGAACCTTCATGACCTCCTTCGCCTGCGCGTTGGCAGCGGAGACCGAGGCCTTGTAGATCGCGCGCTCGTAGGGCTGATCCGACGCGGTGAGCCACAGCGCGGTGCCGCCGCTGACGAAAAGGTTCGAAGCGTAGCTGCCCGATTTGACGTGCGACTTGAACCCGGTGCCGTCGGTCTTCACGCTCACGACCTCGCCGGTCGTGCGAAGAACGTAGACGCGTCCGCCGTCGACCGCAGACGACGCGACCTCGTCTTCTTCGTTGATCTCGAAGTGATCGACGTCCTGATAGATCGCTTTCCATTCGGTGTGGTTGTCGAGCCCGGCGGCGTTCGTCTTCGACACGAAGCCCGCCTGCGTGATGTAGATGTCGTCGCCCACGGTGGTGACCTTGCGGACGGGGCTCGGAAGGTCCGCGAGCTTCTTCGGCGACTGGCTCCGCGAGACGTTGAAGGAGTAGATCGATCCGGTCCAATACGCGAACTGCTGGTCGAGCTCGGGATCGCCGCTCGCGACTTGCGAGGCCTCCGACCAGTAGATCTTACCGTCGGCGAACACGAGGTCGCCGGGGTAGCGGCGATCCTTCGCGAGGACCTTCACGTCGCGTTCGGTGAGCGCGTCTTCGCTGCTCTCGGCGTTGTCGTCACCTGTCGGGCTCGCCGCGGCCGGCTGCGGGCCTTCGACGTCTTGTGAGCAACCGGCAAAAACGAACAGCGACGACGAGGCGAGGAGGACGGACGTGAGGATCGAGATCGTGCGCATGCGAGAGGCTCCGTTCGCTAGAAGGCTGCGAGCGGGATTGGTGTAGCAAGCTCCAATGTAGGTGCAAGTGAGCGATGTGTGACATCGCCAGATCACCCGGGTTTTGACGGGTTTTTTGGGTCGACAAAAGGCGCGAAGCCCCGAGACGAGGGGTCTCGAGGCTTCGGTGGGTCTTGGGGGGACGTTGGCTAGACGGTGACTTCTTTGAGCTGAATCTTCGCGCGATCGGCGATGCCGAGACCGAGATCCGCGGCGGCCTTGATGTACGCCGGCTCACGACCGGACTCCGCGAGCGTCTTCAGCTTGAAGTCGGCGCGGAACTTCTCGACGACCTCCCAGCCAATCGCGTCGATCGCGACCGGGTCGGTCGACGCGTAGACCGCTTCGTGCGCCTTCACGAACTCGGGACGCTTGTAGAGAGGGCCTCCGTCGGCCATGACCTTGTAGCCGTCCGCGATGCAGAGACGGACGCGGCTCTTGATGACGTCCTGCGCGTACATGAGCGCGATCTGCGGGCTCGCGTGGTGAACGTGGAAGTCGTGCGGGTTGATGCTGCAGCCGTGCGTCATGTTCTTGAGCGCGCCGGTGTAGCCGCAGATCGAGTGATCCTTGATGAGGGCGAAGTTGATCGCGGCGGTGGCCTCGGTGAGCCAGCGAACGAACTTGGTCTTCGTTCCGGTGCCTGGGATGAGGCGTTCGTCCATCGTCGCGTTGCCGTTCGAATGGGTCGCGATCTTGACGCCTGCGGGGACGTTTTGCGCGGAGAGGCGCGTGGCGTTGAAGAAGCCCGGGTACTGCTCGAGGAGGGTGATGTTCTCCGCTTTGACGCCGCTCTCGATCATCGCCTCGACGAACGGGAGCACGAGCTCCTTGTTGGTCGTCATCTGCGACTGCGCGATGCCGTTGACCTTCACGACGACGATGTCGTCCTTGTGAACGAACTCCTTGACCGCGGTGACGAGGTCGCTCTTTCCGGTGAGCTCGGTGAGCGCCTTCGTGAGCATCTCCTTGGCGGCGTCGGGCTTCGGATAGAGCTTGTTCGCCTGAAGCGAGTCGGCCTTCGAGACCTTCACGACCTTGCCGGGTGCGTTGAACGGCGAGAAACCCGAGGGCGGCGCGGCGGCGAGGCTCTGCGTCTTCGCCTGGGCGACGCTCGGAACGAGCGCTGTGGCGGTCGCCGCGACGGCAGCGGCGGTGCCGAGGAATGCGCGGCGGCCGACCTGATTGTCGTCACGAGGCGAAAGCTCCCGCTCGATACGCTCGATCTGCTCTTTTTCACTTTCCGACATAGGAAGCCTCCGTCCTCGGGTCACCGAGGTGCCTCGATACTCTTACGCCCCTTATCATGGAGCGCAACCCTCGGACAAACGAAGGGAAAAGCGCATTGCTTCCCACGTTCTCCTCTTGGTCGCTCGTTTTCACGCGCGCATCGACGACGAGCTCGGCCATGGCGCGCACGTGGTGACCGCACGCCTGGCCCGATCTGGCCCGGGCCACCCGTGGGCCTGGCCCGGCCATAGGGTCACGCCGGCTAAGTTGCGGAGATCACGCGATCGCGAGCCTGGCGCGTGAATTGTAAGGGCCGCGCGCGAAACGCGGAGGTCCAGATGAAGAGGAAGCAGACATCGGAGAAATGGAAGGGTGAGCTTCTCACGCGGGATGGACCGCGAGAGCGGCGCACGAACCGGCGCAGCCCGGACATCGTCACGAACATCGGCGTGCTGCTCCGCGCCACCAAGCCGCGCGTCGTTCCACAGGAGTCGGGGACATGAGCAAGCGCAGTCGGCTCGGCCACGTGCTGATGGCTCTTCGCGAATCGGCATGGACGGCGATCGCGGCGAAGGTCGTTCTCTTCGTCGCGGCGCTCCTCTTCCTGGCGTGGATCGGGCAGGCCGCGACCGCGCGCGCGACGACGTCCACCGTCCCACCGGCGACCTCGTCGCCTGTTCCTCCACTGATCGAGTCGACGACCACGCTGAGCTCAGCGCAGATTGATGCGGGCGGTCCAAGCGCCCAACCCGCGACGGCTTCGTCCTCACCGGTGATGCAGGCCACCGCGGCGCATGCGGCTCGGGCGACGCCGGAGGATCCGGTGTTCGTCAACCACGCAAGCGCCGAAGAGCTCCGACGCCTTCCTGGCGTCGGCGTGAAACGCGCCGAAGCGATCGTGCAGCTCCGGCAGCGCGTCGGGAGGTTTCAGCGTGTCGAGGATCTCTTGCGTGTGAAGGGCATCGGTCGAGCGACGCTTCGCAAGTGGCGGCCGCTCGTTCGCCTCGACTCCCCTCCACCGCAAGCGCCCGCGCTGCCACCGGCCGCGACCGGCGAAGACGCGGGTGCGCGATGACTATCCCGCGCTCGTTGGCGCTTGATCGCTGAGCGGCTTGATCATCGTCACGCCGCTTTGCTCGTCGATGTACGCGTTGTCGATCGGGAGAATGGGCTGGTAGCCGGCGCTTCGAAAGAGGCGACGTGCTGGCAGGTTGCTCTCCGCGGTGAGGAGCGACATCGAGACGGCCCCTTGCGCGCTCGCGAAGTCTTCGGCGTGCGTGAGCAAGAGGTGACCGACCCCTCGTCCTACCTTCTCCGGCCTGACGGCGATCGCGTCGAGGTAGGCGACGAACGGATCCACCCACGGCCCATACGGTCGACCGAGCTCGCGAAGCACCACCACCGCAAAGCCAAGTCGTGTCTCGCTGCGCGGCTTTCCTCGTCGCACCTCCTCGGCGATCAGGATGGCGGTCTTCGCGCTCGGCCGACCACGCATCATGCGCAGCATCACCACCGAAGGATTGCGTGCGTAGGGCCGAAACGCGGTCTCGCTGAGCGACACGAGGAAGTCTCTGTCGTCCGCGGTGGCCGGACGAACCTGAGCGCGAAGCGGACGAGGAGCAACTTCGGACGGCATCACCTGATGAGAGCGCACGTCGAACGTCGCGGTCTACTCTCGCGGAGAGCTCGAGCACGACCGATCGCCGCGGTGCGGCGTCGCTTCCGTGCTGTCGCGTCACGATTGTCCACGCACGACTTGGGCCGACCCCGACGAATCGCGCGGACGTCCGCGAACTCTCGCGTCCTGGCTCAGCCGAGCGCGAGGCGGAGCGCACGCACTAGCGGTGCGATGACACCTTGGCGAAGCTTGTAGGATGCACGATTTGCGACGAGAAGCGTCGAGACCGAGAGGATCTCCTCTTTCACCTCGAGGCCGTTCTGAGCGAGCGTGGCCCCCGTCTCGACGAGGTCCACGATCAAGTCCGCCAAGCCGGTGAGCGGAGCAAGCTCGACAGAGCTCTGTACGTTCACGATCTCCACCTGCACGCCTCGCCGCGCGAAGTGGTGCGCCGCGATGCGTGGGTACTTCGTCGCGATGCGCGGCATGCGCGAGCCGAGCGACGGATCGCGTGAGGACGAATCGTCGCCCACGCGGCCAGCGACCACGAGACGACAACGACCGATGCCGAGGTCGATCGGCTGGTAGGCGTCGAGCTCCCGCTCCGCCAGGACGTCGCGTCCGCAGACGCCGAGGTCCGCGGTTCCATATTCGACGTACGTCGGTACGTCGTCGGGCTTGAGGAGGAGGAGATGAATGAGATGGTCACCGAGCTTGGCGCGACGAACGAGGGCGCGGCTGTTCTTCTCGTCGAGCGCGTCGGCGAGCGTGCTCTGGCCAGCGTCGGTCGTATCGGCGCCGGTCATTCCGGCGCGGGTGAAGAGCTTCGTCACCGGCCCGACCGTCCGGCCTTTCGGCAGAGCGATCGTGAGCGCCGGAGCGGTCGCCGCTGGGACTCTCTCCATGGTGGTGTCGCCGTTCACGCTTCGGCGTCCCGCACACGCTTCACGTCGGCGCCGAGGCCACCGAGCTTCTCTTCGATGCGCTCGTATCCGCGATCGAGGTGGTACACGCGCCGAATCTCGGTCTCTTCATCGGCGGCCAAACCGGCGATGACGAGCGACGCGCTGGCGCGAAGGTCGGTCGCCATCACGGATGCCCCATACAACTTCGACACGCCTTGCACGACCGCGGTGTTTCCGCGGAGCGCGACGCTCGCGCCCATGCGCTGGAGCTCGGGAACGTGCATGAAACGGTTCTCGAAGATCGTCTCACTGATGACGCTCTCGCCCTTCGCGAGGCACATGAGCGCGAGGAACTGCGCCTGCATGTCGGTTGGGAATCCTGGATGCGGCGCCGTCGTGACGTTGACAGGGCGAAGCGGTCCGCGCCGGCGAACGCGCACGTTCTGCCCTTCGCTCGCGATCTCGACGCCGGCAGCGCGCATCTTCGACGCGAGCGCCTCGAGGTCGCTGAGCTCCGCGCCTTCGAGCACGACGTCTCCACCGTCGAGCATCGCGGCGGCGACCATGTACGTGCCTGCCTCGATGCGGTCGGGGATGATCGCGTGATCGAACGGCGAGAGCTCTCCGCGATCGGTGCCGACGATGTGAATGACGTCGGTGCCCGCCCCGTTCACCTCGGCGCCCATCTTGTTCAAGATGCGGCCGAGCTCCTCGACCTCTGGCTCACGCGCGCAGTTGACGAGTGTGGTGCGGCCCTTCGCGAGCGCCGCGGCCATCATGAGGTTCTCGGTCCCCGTCACGGTGGGAAGATCGAAGTACACCTCGGCACCTCGAAGGCGCCCGCCGCCGCCCGGTCCCTCCGCGATGACATAGCCACGCTCGAGACGGATCACGCAGCCCATCGCCTCGAGGCCCTTGAGGTGCTGGTCAATCGGACGGGCGCCGATCTGGCAACCGCCGGGGAGCGACACCTTCGCGCGGCCGAAGCGCGCGACGAGCGGACCGAGCACGAGGACGCTCGCGCGCATCTGCTTGACGAGCTCGTAGGGCGCCTCCGGCTTGACCTGCGACCCGGCAGCGACGTTCACCTCGGGAGCGTCGAACGAGACGTCGCGACCGAGGAAGCGGAGCAGCGCGGACGTGGTCTCCATGTCGCGAAGCTTCGGGACGTTGCGCAGCTTGCTCGCACCGTCGGAGAGCAGCGTTGCGCAGAGGATCGGCAATGCGGCGTTCTTTGCGCCGCTGATGCGGACCTTGCCCGTGAGGGGCTTACCCGTTCCTCGAACTCGAAGGGCGTCCATGTTGGTCAGAGAGCTTTGCCAAAAAGCGCGGCGAAGGCCAAGTATCGATTTGTCATTCACCCAAATCGCCAGCGGGCCACTCTCGCTGGCCTGCCCGCGTCAACGTCACCGCTGCGGAGACCTTCAGGGACGAGAAAGGAGCGCGATTCGCTCGGGGCCGCGGTGAAGTCCAAGCACGAGCGCATCGCCGATCGACGCCGCGCGCGCCAACGGACCGCCTCCTTCTTCGATGAAGGTCGGGTGACTGGGACGGACGCGCGGATCGATCCGAAGCACCCCCGACTCCGTGGTCGCCCACGCGATCCCCTTGTGGAGCGACAGACGCTGGACGCCGGGAAGGTTCGTCGCGACGGTCTCAACCGCACCGCCGCGAGCGGGCACACGCATCAACGAGCCTTCGGGATGGGGCTGCCTAAGCTTGTAGCCAAGGTCGCATCCGCGACAGAGGCTCGCGCACGTCTCCTTCGCCGGCCCTTGCTCGACCCAGTACACGTAATCCCCATCGACCGCGACGTCGGTGGGCGGAGACTTCGTCGTCGCGACGAGCACGAGCGGACGCGCGCCGTTGCGAGGGACACGAAGCAGCGTTTGCTCACTCCACGCATAGACCGCGTCGTGATCGACCGCGAGCATGTTCGTCGCGAGCGAGGAGAACGCGCGCAGGTTGCGCGGCTCACCGTCCTCGCGCCATTCGCGAATGAAGTTCTTTCCCGCGACCCAGAACAGGCTCGATCCCTCCGCGACCAGCCGCTCCGGCTGCGCCTCGGCGTCGGTGAGCCGCGTGACCGCGCGCGACGCCTTGTCGAAGACCCGAATCCCAGCCTCCGACGGTATCGCGCGGTCCGCCGATGGCACGGTCCAGTACACGAAGCGGTCGGTCACCGCGATCTCACCAGGCTTGTTCTCTCCGTCCGCGATGCGCTCGACATCCCAGAGCCCCTGCCGGCTCATCAGCCGATGCGCGCGGTACACGGCGCCCGCGTTGGGCCCGATCTCGCTCCAGTAGACGTGATCCCGATCGGCGGCGACCGACGCGATCGACGCCGTTCGGCGAGGCAGCGTAGCGATCGCTTCGAGCGTCCCGTTCGACGCGATCGGGATCGTCGAGAGCGACGCGCACGGGATCTGACCGACCACGTGAAATCCGTTCGCCGCCGTCGGCGGATCCCAAACCTCCTCGGGGTGCTTGTTGGACGAAGGGTCGACACGCTCCTTGCCGCACGCAACAACAACGGCGCCAACCACCATCGTGACGGCCACCCTCCATCGACGACCACGACCCTCGAACAAGCTCATCATGACCGCGTTGGGGCAAACACCATCAGGCGATGGCAAGCCCGCAGACCTGTCCGCGCGCGTGCACCTCCCAATGGCTCACCTCGTGCGACGCACGAAACCGGCAGGATGTTCCCGAGTTTTTGTCACCGCCCACAAAAGGAGAGGGGGCGCGACCAAAGCGAGACTCTTCGTCCGTCCGCGCTCGAGCATCGATCTTCACGCTCGCGCCGCGTGCCGGACCTCGCCCGCGGGAAAGCGGTCCTCGAAGAAAGAGAAAGAGAAAGAGAAAGAGAAAGAGAAGGCGACCCGCCTCGACATGCGCCATGAATAAGCGAAGCGGGTCGGCCTTCTGCGCCTGGAGCTCTTGATTCGTTCGATGTGACCTCCTTGAATGGGATTCGTTGCCGGGCGCGCTGGCCCGTGATGCGTGATGCGTGATGCGTGATGCGCGGTGCGGGGTGCGCGGTGACTCATCCTCCGCGGCGCGGCCAGCCGCGATGCGACTGGCCGCGCCGTGCGAAAGAAGAACGCTGCAGCCGAGGCTGGTGGTGCGGCTGCAGCTGCAGCGCGCCGGTGAATCAGCTCGAGAGCGTCGCGTCGACGCAGGACGTGATGGATTTGCAAGCCTTGTCGGTGCACTTCTTGGCCTGCTCCAGCGTGTCGTCGCCGAACGCCTTCATCGACGACAAACACTTCGCGTAGTCGAGCCCCGAGTCGCACTTGCGGAAGCTCGCGCCGAGCTGGTCGCAGAACGACTTGGCCGTCTCGGTCGGAGCGACGCCGATGATCGACTCGTTCAGGCAATCCCCGAGACGATGGCCGCTGAGCACCATGCGGCAGTCGGACTTCTGCCAGCAAGCCTTCGTGTCTTCGACGACGTCGCTGCGCATCTTCCCGAGCGCATTTCGAATCTGGGTGTTGCACGTCTCGGCGCAGGTCTGCGCGTCCGAGCTCGAGTCACACTCGGCGACCTTGTCGCAATACGACGAGCAGAACGACGAGCTGGCCTCCTCCGAAGCGGACGCCGACGTCGAGGACGCCGACGAGCTCTCCTTCTTGTCCTCTTCTGGCGACGCGCTGGACGAACAACCGACCGTCGTGAGGGGGGAGGTGGAGACAAAGACGAACGCGACGAGGCAGTGAATGGGACGCATGACGAGGGGCTTTCTTTCTTGAGAGGGTGCGTCCGGAGCGACCTGCTGCGGACGTACCCTCCCTTCGGCCCCCCTCCCCAACCGTTGCGCGATTTTTTCACTTTTCGTCAGCGCACCCCGCGAAGACCACGATCCGCCGCGAAAACGGTCATTTTACGATACACCGCGCAGCGCCTCGGCTCGCACCCCACTACGGGCGCCAGCACCGAGTCGCCAGACCAGCCGGTCCGTTGCCCGACCGTCGTCCCGGTCCGTTGCCCGACCGCGGTCCGTTGCCCGACCGTCGTCCCGGTCCGTTGCCTGACCGCCGTCCCGGTCCGTTGCCTGACCGCAGTCCGTTGCCAGACCGTCGGCGCGGTCCGTTGCCAGACCGCGGTTCCGTTGCCCGACCGTCGTCCCGGGTCCGTTGCCCGACCGCCGTCCGGTCCGTTGCCCGACCGTCGTCGCGGTCCGTTGCCAGAACGCGGTCCGTTGCCAGACCGGCGTCGCGGTCCGTTGCCAGACCGCCGTCCTTTGCCAGACCGCCGTCGCAGTCCGTTGTCAGACCTCGGTCCGTTGCCAGACCGGCGTCGCGGTCCGTTGCCAGACCAACGTCGCGGTCCGTTGCCAGACCGGCGTCGCGGTCCGTTGCCCGACCGCGGAAGCGGCCGAGACCCGCGGACTTCGGCAGAGCGGAGCGACTTGGCCTCTGCCGAAGTGACGTCCGACTTCGGCAGAGCCCGGCGGCGAAGCGCGGCGTTACTTCTTCTTCGCGGCGGCGGCCGCTTCCTTTGCGGCTTTGAGCTTGCCGCGGAGGCGTGAGGCGTAGCCCTCTTTGTTCTCTTGCTTCGCTCGACCGATCGCGAGCGCGTTGTCGGGGACGTCTTTCGTGACCGTCGTGCCGGTGCCGACGTAGGCGCCGTCGCCGATCGTGATCGGGGCGACGAGCTGGGAGTCGGAGCCGATGAACGCGCCCTTGCCGATGCGGGTGATGTGCTTTTGGAAGCCGTCGTAGTTGCAGAAGATCGTGCCGGCGCCGACGTTGGCGCCTTCGCCGACGAAGCCGTCGCCGAGATAGGCGAGGTGGTTTGCCTTGGCGCCCTTGTCGAGGCGCGTCTTCTTCGTCTCGACGAAGTTGCCGATGTGCGCGTCTTCGCCGATGTCGCTCTCGGGGCGGAGATGCGAGAAGGGACCGATTTGCGCGCGGGCGTGGACGATCGAGTCGGTGATCACCGTGTAGGGCTTCAGCGCGACGCCTTCGCCGATTTCGGCGTTGGTGAGGACGCAGCCGACGTCGATCGTCGCGCCCTTGCCGATGCGTGTGTTGCCTCGCAGGACGGCATAGCTCTCGATCGTCGCGTCGGGGCCGATGAGGACGCTGTCCTCGATGCGGGCGCCGTCGCGGATCGTGACGCCTGCCTTGCGATGCTTTTCGAGGATGCGTTCGCACATCGCGCGATCGGCGAGCGCGAGCTGCGCGCGGTCGTTCACGCCGTCCATCACCTCGGGGCGCGAAGGAACACCGACGACGCGCTGGCCTCGCTTCGCGGCGAAGCTCACGATGTCGGTGAGGTAGAACTCGCCTTGGGCGTTGTTCGGCTCGAGCGACGCGAGCGCCTCCTCGAAGAACTTGCGGCTCGCGGCGTAGATGCCAGGGTTCCACTCTTTGATCGCGCGCTCTTCGTCGCTCTTGAGATCGCGTTGCTCGCGCACCTCCACGATCTGGCCCATCGCGTCGCGCATGATGCGGCCGTATCCGAATGGGTTGTCCGTCGTGCAGGTCGCCATCGCGACGGCGGCTGCGGGGTCGTCGTCGAGCTTGCGGATGACCGCGGCCACGTCCTCGGCGGCGAGCATCGGGACGTCGCCATAAAAGAGGAGGATTCGCTCGGCATCCGGACCGACGCCCGAGAGGCCGGCCTTGGCGGCGTCGCCCGTTCCCCGCTGCTCCTTCTGGACGGCCGTCTTCACGCCGCTCTCTCGGCCCGCTATCGTCTTTGTGCGATCACGCTCGTCTGTGGGGGACGTGAACGCAGAGGCGAGATACGTTTCGACGGCTTCGCGGCCGTGTCCGACGACAACAACGACTTCACCGCAACCGGCTTCGAGTGCAGCGCGTACGGGATAATGGACGAGAGGTTTGCCCGCGACGCGGTGCAGAACTTTGGGCAAAGCGCTCTTCATTCGAGTGCCTTGGCCCGCGGCAAGAATCACCGCCGTTGTCTTCTCGAACATGGCTCGCCTTTCGCTAGATGATGAGTGGAAAACTAGGGGAGTGGAGGCGGATATGCGACAGGGTCGCAGGTTCACAGCGGATATGAAGCCAAATTCGGAGTCTAGTCGATCGGGTGGGGCAGTTGCTCGACCCTCGTCGATGGATAAGAGCCGATCCTCCACCTATCCGAAAGAGAACATCAAGGGTTCGTCGTCCACGACAGGAGCCTTCCGCCGAGTCGCGTCAGCGCGATGCGTCAGCCTGCTCGGTGTCGTGGGTCTGGCGGCCCTCAGCATGCTCGCTCCAGGGTGCCACGAATTCGATACCGAACGCACGCCTCCGAAGCGAGCGTCGGTCGGCACCGAGATGTTCGGCGTGATTTGCGACCGAGTCGCCGCCCAAGCGCTCCGCGAGGACCTCTCGGGCGACTCGTTCCGCGCGGTGTGCCACAAGCCGGTTGGGAAGGGTGACTTCGCCGACACGGTCGACACCACGAAGCTCCCTCCTCTCGATCCCGAGGCCGGCGACGAAAAGGGCAACATCGTCCCGATGGCGAAGCAGAAGGCCGATCGCGAGAAGTCGATCGGCCGCATCGAGGCGCTCGCGCGCCGTCGCAACGATTTGATTCAAGCCTTCGACGCGACCTTCCCCGAAGAGAAGATCCCGATCAAGGACATCGACAACGAAGACCCCACGAAGTCGTGCGACGCGCCGAAGAAGAGCGGCGAAGGTCTCCTCACCGATCAGCTCGCCGACATGCTCGGCCGGATGGGCAACCTCTACAACGACGGGACGCTCCCGCAGTCGACCGAGTCGCTCGCCACCGTGGTCGACGCCTTCAAGAAGGACGAAGCCGCGCAGAAGGCGTGGGCACGGATCAGCGCGCGCCAAGGATATCGACCGATCGAGACCGCGCTCGGCGTCGCCCGGCCCGTCATCGCGTATCCGGGCCTGCGTGACTTCTCGAACGCGAGCCTGCGGCTCCTCTCGGCGGACTCGAAGCCATACGATCCGAACCCCACGTTCGACGCCGACGGCCATCGCGTGCTCGTCGCTGGCCCCGGCAACGCGGCGATGAACAAGCTGCTCGAGGCCGCCCACGAAGAGATGCTCTCGGTGAAGGCGGACGATCCGCTTCCCGCGCTCACGATCAAGGCGGACGGCACCGGTCGCCCCACGCTCTCTCGCCCACGCGACAACCTCGAGATGTTGAGCGAGCTGCTCTACACCGAGGACGACGCCTTCGCGAGCGGCGCGAACGGCAAGCACTTCATCGTGCGGCGTGACTCGCGTGGCTACGCGCGTATTCGCGACGGCCTCTTGCCCGCGCCGTTCGTCGACGCGGACAAGGACGGGCTCCCGGACGTCGATGAGGTGGGGCGCTTCAAGACGACGAACGGATCCATCGTCCCGTCGCCCTTCACGTATCCCGGCGCGCCCGAAGCGACGCGCGACGCGGACGGACGTGTCACCGCGGGCGGAGGCCTGCTCTACGACTACATCGACACGACCCGCGTCTTCGCGGCGCAGATGATGAAGGACATGCGTCCGCTCGTGAACCCCGACCCGTCGGCCAAGCACGAGACCATCATGGACATGATGGGCGGCTTGCCGGTCATGATGGGCCCGCGCGAGACACGCACGAAGACGTACGACACGAAGAAATCGGTGCAATACGACGGCATCAAGACCGCCGAGTCACCGATGCTCGAT
Organism: Labilithrix sp.; assembly: GCA_044227045.1. Taxonomy (GTDB): domain Bacteria; phylum Myxococcota_A; class Polyangia; order Polyangiales; family Polyangiaceae; genus Labilithrix. The sequence continues at coordinate 80,279 of JBGAFW010000005.1, read as the reverse complement.
CTCGTCTACGCGATGGGCGCGATCCTCGGCGACCGCACGTCCGATCAGACGCTCGCGATGGCGCGTGAGCTCTTCACGACGAACCAGAAGCAGATGGCGCGCATCACGGGCGCAATGAACAGCGCGTTCGACATCGCGCAGAACCATCCCGAGGCCGTCATCCCGCGCACCTCGACGTTCTGGGACGAGAACCTCGAGATCATGGCCAAGCTCGTGAAAGAGCCCGGCTTGCTCGAGGACGTCCTCCGCGCGCTCGCCGCCCCCGAGACGCAGGAGCTCGGCAACACGTTCTCGAAGTTCGCGAAGTTCAAGGACGAGATCACCTACGACGAGAACGACATCAACGGCTTGCCCTACAACGTCACGACGAAGAGCAAGGGCGAGATGAAGACGCCGGTGGATCGGGCCGCGCCGCTCACCGGGACGAATCGCAGCGCGATGCAGCGCTTCCTCATGCTCATCGGCGACACGATGGGCGTCACCGCCTGCAACAAGCCCGACGCGAAGGTTCACATCTCGGCGGGCATCAACATCTCGGTGCCCGGCACGTTCAAGGAGTGCGCGGTCTTCAAGATCGAGAACCTCGGCGCCTTCTACCTCGACGCGATCGCCAACGCGAACCAGTACGACACCGACCAAGACATCCCGCGCGGCACGATCTACATGCGGCCGTCGCTCCTCCGCGCTGGCTCTGTCGTCCTCGCGCTCTCGAGCGTCATCGAAGACTCGAGCGGTATCACCGGCATGTGGCCTTCGGGCAAAGACATCGTCGCGCCTACGCCGAACTTCCTGAACCGCCTCGTGTTCTTCGATCTCAAGAACGACACGAAGAACGCGCAGACGAAGACCTTCGTCGGCGATCTCCAGGGCGAGCACATCGGCACCGCCGCGTGCCCCGAGCGCGTCATCGACGATCCCGATCCCGGCGCGAAGGACGCGAGCCCCGACGGCAAGGTCCACGGTCTCCGCAACTGCCCCGAAGGTCAGTGGCTGAACCAGCGCGGCAAGAACACGATCTTCACGTGGGAAGAGTTCGGCTTCTACACCGCGATTCGTCCTCTCCTCGGCGCGTTCGTGAAGCACCACCGCGAGGATCTCTTCCTCGAGCTCTCCGCCGCGGTCTACAAGCACTACCCCGATCAGAACGCGACGCCCGACGAGTGCCGTCTTTCGGGCACCAAGCAGTGCACCAAAGAGGGCATGAACAGCTACGAGGCGCTCATCTCGGAGGCGCTCGCGGGTGACGTCATCCCGGCGCTCGGCGAGATCGCGAAGACGCTCGACACGATGGCGATCAAGACATGTGGCGACGCCACGTGCACGGCCGCCAACGTCAAGACCATCAGCGGCATCGACGTCGCGGCCGCCGCGGCGCGCGCCACGCTCGATCCCGACTACGCCAAGTCGATCAAGCTCACCGATCGCCTCGGCAACGTCACCGCGAAGCGCAACGACGGCACCACCGTCCCGCAGGTCACGCCGGCGTATCTCCTCACGAACGCCCTCACGTCGATCGATCTCGCGTTCGACAAATGGGAAGAGCAGCACCCCGATGACAAGGAGCGCCGCGCCGGTTGGCGTCGCGCACGTTCTCAGCTCGTCGACCAGTTCCTCGGCGTGCAAGGCATCAAGTCGAACAGCACGTTCACGAACCCGACCATCCCGAAGATGACGCCCGTCATCCTCGACATGGTGCGCGCCCAGCTGATGGCGCATTGCCCCGGCTCCTTCGCCCCTCCCTACCCCACGTGCAAGTGGGCGCGTGAGGAGCTCGTGAAGAAGGCAGAGGACAGCCTCGCCGGTCCGCTCGCGACGACCGGGATCGACGTGATGGACGCGATGCGTCGCGATCAAGAAGGACGCGTCGAGATGGAGAAGCTCCTCTCGTACCTCCTCGACGCGGCCTCGAAGAACGACGCGCTCCCGAGCATGCTCGCGTCGGCGAACGACGCCGTGCAGATGCTTCGTGACGACGAGAACCTCGTCCCGCTCTTCCACGTCCTCGCGAATGCCGTCGATGCGACGCAATACGATGCGCAGGGTCGCATCAAGCAGAAGAGCCTCGTTGACGCGCAGATGGCGCTCCTCGCGCGCCTCAGCGGCAAGTACTACGACAAGGACAACAAGGAGATCTGCAAGAACGAGGTGGATCCCAACCAGATCCTCGCCAACGTTCTCGGCAAGCTCGTCACCCCGATCAAGGATGGCAGCTTCAAGGGGCAGTCACCGCTCGAGGTGATCGTCGACGTCATCGCCGACGTCAACCGCGACGATCCCACGCAGCCCTACGACGGAACGCTCAAGCAGGCCGACTACAACGGCGTCAGCTCGAACGTCGTCGACTTCCTCACGAACAAAGAGCGCGGCCTCGAGCAGTTCTACGAGGTCATTCGTCAGGGCACGAAGTTCTGATCGCGTTCTGACGGTCAGGGCTTCTTCGGACGAATGCTGTCGTCCGAGCCACCGGTGCGCGCGTTCGGGAGCGCCGGCTTGATGCCGTCATCATTCGTTCCCACTCCACCACGCGCGTTCGTTGGATTGACCGGCTTCACGCCGTCATCGGCGACGCCACCACGTGCGTTGAGCACCGGCTTGACCGGCTTGACCGACGGATCACGAACGCCACCCGCGGGGTTCACTCCTGGCGCGCCTGGAAGGGTCATGTCGTTGGTGAGCGCGCTCTTCTCGTCGCTTTTGGGGCCGGTGTTGCACGCAAAGGCGAACATCGAGAGGAGGAGGACGAGGCAGGTCTTCTTCATGGCTCCCTGTCAGACTACCGCAGGCCTCGTTCTGTTCACCCAAGGTTGTCCCCCACTCGGCGTCCCCCAAGGAGCGTACAGGCGCTGGCACGGGGGCGAATTCCCGTGAAATAGCGGGATCCTTGGCGCGTCAAACCGCCGATCGAGAACAGGATGAATCTGGTATCGTGGGCGCCACTCGCGTGCGCTCGTGCTCTCCATCTCGACGTGTTGCCGCCGCCCTCGTGCTTGCGAGCACGCTGCTTACACCCTCGGTCTCGAGCGCAGGGGGTCTCTTCAGCTCCGACCGTGGCGTGCGTCCTCTCGGTCGAGGCGGCGCGTTCGTCGCGGGCGCCGATGATCTTGGAGCGATTTGGTACAACCCCGCCGGGCTCGCGGACGCAGGGTCGAGCATTTTGGTCGACTTCTCGTGGCTCAACTTCAGCTCCGAGTACACGCGCAAAGCGCAGGTCACCGACTCGGGCGGCACGATCCGCGAGGTCGACTTCCCGCAAGTGAAGGGGTCCTCGCCCTTCTTGCCGATCCCGACGATCGCAGGCTCGTACAACTTCGGCAAAGAGAAGGAGTTCACCGCGGCGTTCGGCATCTTGGCGCCCTACACCGCGATCGCGAGCTACCCGCTCGTGCAAGACGAGAAGCCCGCTCCGTCGCGCTACTCGCTCGTGTCGCTCGAAGGCTCGGCGCTCGTCATCATGGGCGGCTACTTCGCGTACAAGCCGATCGAGCAGTTTCGTGTCGGCGGTGGCGTTCAGGCGATCGTCGGCAAGTTTCAGAGCCAGGTCGTGTTCAGCGCGAGCCCTGCCGATCGCTTGATCTCGGCGCCGGAGGATCCGCAGTACGACGCGCTGAGCCAGCTCAACGTCGGCCCCATCTTCGCGCCGAGCGCGAACTTCGGCATGATCGCCGAGCCCGACAAGCGCATCCGCATCGGCGTCTCGGGTCAGCTTCCGTTCTGGATCAACTCCGCGGCGAAGGTCGACGTGAAGCTCCCCACCGCGGCGCCGTTCGATCGCGCATACCAAGACGGCAACGAGGCGCGGGTGCGGTTTCGCTTGCCGCCGATCGCGCGCGCAGGCGTCGAGTATCGCGGCAACCTCTCCGACGAGACGCGGCTCCGGATCGAGCTCGCCTACGTGCGGGAGTTCTGGAGCTTGCACGACTCGATCGACATCCGCTCCGAGAACATCCGCCTCTACGACATCACGGGATTTCCGAGCCCGTTCGGGGTCGCGCCGATCTCACTGCCGCGCAACTTCCAAGACTCGAACTCGTTCCGGCTCGGCGGCGAGTACTCGCTGAAGAACCTGATCAGCAACTACTGGACGGATCTTCGCGCCGGCGTCTCGTACGAGACGAGCGCGATCCCCGCCGAGTGGGTCTCTCCGCTCACGTACGACGCGAACAAGATCGTCGCGAGCGCAGGCGGCAGCATCCACGTCGGCGAACATTGGCGCATGGACGCGCTCGCGGGGCTCGTGCTCCTCAACGGCACGAACGTCGATCCGGCCGACGCTCAGGTCCCGCGCGTCAATCCAGTCAAAGGCAACCCGACGAAGACCGAAGCGATCAACGGCGGACTCTACAGCGCCCGCGCGATCATCCTCGGCGTCGGGCTCAACTACAAATTCTGACCTTCACTTCACCGTGAACGTCTGGCGCCCGAGGATCTGATCGCCCGAGCGAACGACGACGGCCCATTCACCCTTCTCGTGCGCGCGACGCGTGAAGGCCCACGTGCGGAAGTGGCCATCACCGACCTTGAGCGGGATCTCGGCGAAGGCAGGGCCCGTCGGCGGCTCGAACACGACGCTGATCGTCTTGTCGCTTCGCGTCTTGTTGTCGACCTCGACGAACGCGTAGACGCGATCGTTCTTCACGTCGAACTCGGTCGTCACGCTCTGCGGCTCGCGCGCTTCGACGCCGTGGGCGAGGACGAGGCGCGTGACGGCCATCTTGCCAGTCGCGGGCGACTCGGACGCTGACGCGGACGTCGCGGCAAAGACTGGGAGGATGGCGAGCGCGAGAAGAGGAGAGGCGAAACCAAGCTTGTGGAAGAGGCGCATGTGTCGTGTCCTTTGCGAGTGGCTGAAGCGTTCACCCCAACCATCGCAAGGCAGATGCCACGCGGATCCCCGTGTTTTTCCGCACAGACGTCACGCGTGACGTGTGCAACCGGACACGCCTACGTGTGTGTGCCCACGGCCTACGGCAGCGGCGGCAACAGATCCGGCGCGGGCGGAGCAGTGAGCGGCGGCGTCGGCTCGGGCGCCTTGAGCGAAGGCTTCGCGAGCGTCGTCGTCGCGTTGTTCTGCGCGGTCGCGTCGGTGGTCGTCGGCGCAGCGGCAGGACCTGGCGTCCACACGACGACGCGCTCACCCTCGGAGAGGACCTCGCCGCGGTTGCGCCGGTTGATGCGCTCCATCAGGTTCGCAGAGACGCCATAGCGCTTGCCGATCACCTCGATCGTCTCGCCTGCCTTCGCGGTGACGACCGTGCGGCGGCGTCCCTTGTCGTCCCAGTGGCGGAAGAACTCCTCGGTGCCGACCACGATCGTGTGGACGTCGCTCTCGTGCATGACGACGGTCGTCTGCAGATCGACCTCGCGCGGCGCGAAGATCTGGAGCGTCATGTTCTCGACGAGGCGTGCGGAGGGATCGATGTCGTTCCAGCGGCGGAGCTCGTCGGGCGTGATCTTGAACGCGGCGCAGACGTCCTTGATCGTGTCGGCCACCTGCACGCGGTAGAACACGCGCTTGCGGTCCGGATACACGAAGACATCCTGAGGCACGATCACGATCGGGCGATTGTCTGCGCTCTTTCCCTTCGCGGCGTCGGCGGTCTTCTCTGGCGCCGATGCTGCGGCGGTCCCCTCGCCCTTCGGGACGATCAGCACCGTTCCACCGCGCACGACCTCGCCTTGCGCGATGCCGTTGAGCTCGACGAGCTTGGCGACGGTGACCTTGCGCGACTGCGCGATCTGCTCGAGCGACTCGCCAAAGCGGACGACATAGCGCTCGACGACGGGCTGATCTTTGCGGACGCGCGCGAGGTTTGCCGAGCAGCCGCTCGCCTTCCCTTGCGGGACCTTCACCGGCCAATCCTCTTGCGAAGGCGGCGTGCGTGAGGCGCGGAGCTCGGGGTTGAGCATCTCGACCTCCTTCGTCGTCGTCCCACATGCTTGCGCGACGGTCGCGAGCGCTGTGCTCGGCGCGACGAGGACCTCTTCTCCCTCGAGCGGCGCGTCGGTGGGCAGGTCTTGGAAGCCAAACGCGGCGAGGTTCTTCGAGACGATCGCGGCCGCGAGGATCTTCGGCACGTAGAGCGTCGTCTCCCACGGGAGAGAGCCTTCGAGCTTCGCGAGCGTCCAGTAGTCGTTCGTGTTGTACCGGCGAACGACCTGGAGGACGCCGCCGTAGCCCATGTTGTACGCCGCCATCGCGAGGTCCCAGCTCCCGAAGCGACGATTGAGATCGGCGAGGTGATCGGCGGCCGCCTCCGTGGCGACGACGATGCTCATGCGCTGATCGGCCCAGCGGTCCTGCTGGAGGCCATAGATCTTGCCGGTGTCGATCATGAACTGCCACAGGCCGACCGCGCCGACCGGCGAGCGCGCGTTCGGATCGAAGCCGCTCTCGATCATCGCGAGCGCGGCGAGATCTTCGGGGAGGCTCTTCTTGCGGAGCGTCTTCTTGATCGTCGAGAGGTAGCGCCCGGATCGCTTGTGCCAGATCGCGAACGTCGCGCGACCGCGCGGATCGTCCTTGAAGAACTCGAGGTAACGGACGACGCGCGGATCCCAGCGCACCGGAAGATCCGGCATGTCGAGCTTCGCGATCCACGAGAGATCCTTCGTGCCCGACTCTCCCGTGAGCGGAGGCGAGCTCGGCGGCGGCGCAGGAGGCAGACCCGACGCATGAACGCGCGGCTTGTCGTCGGTCGCCGCGACGGGGAACGGCAGCTCCTGCGGCCATGGCGACGTGATGTCCCGCTGCGAAGGCGGAAACAGCTCGCGCTCCGCGGCTGCGAGCGCGCGAAGCTCGGGTGAGTCTGCGCCGAGCGCAGCGTCGTCGTACGTGGGTCCGCCCGCGATGCTGCGGCGTGTCCCGCTCTCGCTCGTCGCGCGCGCCCGCATCGACGAGGACGAGGTGCCGTTGTTCTTTGCGGAGCTGTTCGTGTGCGAGCTCGCCGCGCCCTTTGCGGGCGACGCCTTGGTCGCGGTGTTGGCCGGCGGTGCCTTGGCGGGCGCCGCAGGCTTCGCGGCGTTGTTCGGAGCAGGAGGTGTGACGGCGGGCTTGGCCACGGACGGCGGCGGCGGCGCCGAAGGCGAAGGCGACGACGAAGGAGCACCCGGCTGCGCGAGCGCCGGCGTGCTCATTCCAAAGACGAGCGCGGCGAAAACGACCGCGCGTGACGCCGGGAGCGACGGCGCACGAAGACCAGCAGCTAGGCTTCTCGACCTCATCGCCCAGATGATTCCCATGTAGGGACGTAGGCGTCAAATTCCCGCGCAGCCCACCGCGGTCGCTCGAGACATGTCTCGCTGTATCCACCGAGCACCCCCGCCTGTATCGGGCGGACCCTGTCGTCCGATCGGGCGTCAAAGCCCTATATTTACGAGCGTTTCGCCCTCGCGAGCGCGCGGCACGAGCGGTGCTGAAGACGTCTCCATCATGTTCAACGCAGCCATCAAGTCAGCGCTCTCGGCCGGTCTCCTCGGTTCCCTCGTTCTCCTCGCCGCGTGCAGCGGCTCGGATGGTGCGGCGATCAACGCCGCGCCCGCTCCCTCGGCATCCGGCGCGAGCGGTGGCGAAGGCAACGCCAACAACGCGAGCACGAACGGCGCGAACGGGAGCGCGAGCCCCGACAGCGGCGCGCCCTCTTCGTCGTCTTCTTCCTCTTCGGGCGGCGCAGACGCCGGCGCGGACGCGGCGAACACGGTGCCGCCGATCGCCAAGCACTGCTCGGCTGCTCCGGCGAGCACCCTCGAGCTCTGCGTCGAGAACGCGCAAGGCAAGGTGGGCGACGTGATCGACGTCGACGTCTACGTGCTCGGCACCGCCGGCTGCACCGAGGCGCAAGAAGCGGGCGGTCGCATGGACATCAACCCCACGCACTTCGAGCTTCAGAACGCGCTCGACGTTCAAAACTGCAGGACCCGTCGCTTCGATAAGGGCCTGTCTGGCAACGACGAGCTGATGTGGAACGCGTTCGGCGCGAACGTCGTCCCGGGCTGCACGGCGAACCTTCCGTCCGGCATGCACGACTCGATCAAGCTCAAGATCCTCCCCGGCACCCCGCCGGGTGACTACACCTTCAAGTGGACGACCTCGGGCGTCATCGGAGCGGACGCCACGTGCTCGGCGTTCGACAGTGGGATCAGCGGAACGATCCGCGTCCTTCCGTGAGCTCAGCGACCGAAGCGCAGCGTCTTGGCCGCGTCTCGCTGCGCGGCCGTCGGAGCGTGCGCTCCGGGAGCGTCGACGAACTCGATGTCGCTCGCGGGCGCGGGCGCGGTGGCGGTCGCGGTCGCGTCCGTTCCCTGCCCAGTGGGTGTCCGCGCGGACGGCGGCGGTGACGACGGGTTGCCTCCGAGATCGGAGTCCTCGGTCGTCTCTGGGAGCGGCGGAAGGAGCGACACGTCGAAGCCAACCGGGACTTTGTAGATCTCGGTCGTCGCCGGGTACGAGTCGTTCAGCTCCTCTTTCTTGTGCGTGCCGTCGGGATACGTGAAGAGGCGCTTGCGCTTGATCTTGTATCCCTTGATCCCGTGCTGTTTGACGAGGACCTTCTTGCCCGAGAGCGCGGGGTCCTCTTCGATCTTTCGTTTGTAGGGGATCGTCGAGACGATCTCGCGTTCGAAGCTCACGCGCACCGGCTTCATCTTGCCGAGGAGCTCGACGCGAAGCTTGTTGCCCACGGTCTTCGCGTGAATGACGACCGGGAACGGATGCGGGTTTCGCACCTTGAGGTCGACCGCCGGAAAGACGACGGTGGAGTCGAGCCCCATCGGGATGTACGCGCTCGGCCTCGAATGCGGAAGGCGCTCGAGGACATCGAAGCCTGCGAAGAATGTCGCCGCGTGAAAGGTCGACGCCACCTGGCACGTGCCTCCGCCGACGCCTTCGACCATCTCGCCCTTGAAAATCTCCCAGCTCTTCTCGAAGCCGTTCGCCTCGCTTCGCTCGCCGATGACCTCGTTGAAGCTCATCATCTCGCCGGGCGAGATGACGATGCCGTCGAGCTTTTGCGACGCGTTGTCGATGTTCTTCCCGCGTTTCTGCTGATCGCCACCACGTCCGAAGAATGTCTCGTACTCGGCGACGACGGTCGAGATGTCGAGGCTCTTCAAGAACGCCGAAGAGACACGCGGCGCAAACGTCTTGGTGGGAAGGGTCATCGCCTCGGGCGCGCGCTTGTCGCGCACGAAGCTCTCGACCATCGACGCGGTCTCGTAGATGTCGATGTACCGTCCTTCTTTCTCTGGGACGGTCTCGTGCTTGTCGAGGTCGAGCCGTGCGGAGACCGGCGACGTGTCTTCGACCTCCTTCAGGGCGTTCAACTTACCGAAGAGCGTGTCTTGATTGAGGGTCGTGACCAGGGGGACGTCGATCTTGCCGTCGCGAGCATTCCGCGCCGCCTCGGCACGCGTGATGAGGTCGCCCTCTTTGCCCGTCTGGAGGGCCACCGCGACGGTGCGATCGAGGTCGACACGCACGCCAAGCTCCTCGAGCGTAGCCTCGAGGACGGGCGTGTCCAATCCCGAGGCTTGGCGGAAGGACACCTTCCGCTTTGCGAGTAGGTTCGCGCGGGCTTCGGCCAAGGCGCGGATGGCCGCGGGGTCTTTCGTCTCGGGCGCGCGCTCGCCGTCGATCATCAGACCAGGCAGCACGGCCGTGCTGGGAAGGTAACGCCCCTTCGCGACGAGCGCGCCGGCGCCAAGTGCGGTGATGAGCCCTACCGCTAGGGAGAGACGGAGCCCCCAACGCGATCGCGCTCCCTGAACCCCCCTCTTCTCCGGTCCCCGTGCGTTCGTGGGGCTCGGGGGCGGTGCATAAGGAGGGCCCTTCTGTGCCGTGCGCGGATGTGGGCCGCTAGGAGGAGGGGGAAAATGCATCGAGGTCTTCCCTAGAACGCCGACCGAAGTATCCGTCATCCAGCCCGAAATCCCAAGAGTCCGCCGTGCGCGCAGACCCGCAAACCCTAGGATTGTGGCCTTTTGCATGGAAATTCGCGTGGTGGGGTTTGGGCCTTGGCCGGCGCGAGCGGAGCAAATGCGGCGGATGACGCAACGTGATCAGGAGTGATCTCGGCCGTCCTGTGTATGATCTCGGCGGGGAATCCGAGGGAGTCGCGGCGCGTGAAGACCTGCCCGCAGTGCAAGATGCGCTACCCGAACGAGGCAACGTATTGCTTCGTTGAAGGGTCCGATCTGGTCGTGCTTCCAGATCCGCGTATCGGCACCCTCCTCGCCGGTCGCTACGTGATCGAGGAGGTCGTCGGTGAAGGCGGCATGGCGACCGTCTATCGCGCGCGCCACAAGCTCACCGAGAAGCAAGTCGCGGTGAAGATCATGAACCCGATGCTCGCGAGCGACGCGATCGTTCGCGAGCGCTTTCGCCGGGAGGCACGATCGGCGCAGAAGCTCGCGCACCCGAACATCATCGAGATCTACGACCAAGGCGACACCGAAGACGGCACCGCGTACATCGTCATGGAGCTGCTCCAGGGCGAGTCGCTCGCGCCCGTCATCCAGCGCGGCCCGATGGAGGTCGATCGCGCGATCCACGTCATGATCCAGATCGCGCGCGGTGTCGCGCGCGCGCATGACCTCGAGATCATCCATCGCGACATCAAGCCCGAGAACATCTTCCTCTGCCGGCGCGAGGATGGCTCGGACCTCGTCAAGGTGCTCGACTTCGGAATCGCGAAGAGCCGCCAAGACTCACGCCTCACGAACCAAGGCGAGCTCTTTGGCACCCCTCAATACATGGCGCCCGAGCGAATCATGGGAAAGGACACCGGGGGCTCGAGCGACATCTACGCGCTCGGCGTCGTGTTCTTCGAGATGCTCACCGGCGAGCTCCCGTTCAACGCCCCCGATGTCGCGACGTTCTTCGTCAAGCATATGGAGGAGCCGCCCCCTCCGGTGCGTTCGCTCAACGCGCGCGTCCCCGAGAAGCTCGACAACCTGATCCTTCGCATGCTGGCGAAGGCGCCCGCCGACCGTCCCGTCGACGCGCACCGCGTTCACCAAGACCTCCTCGAGATCATCCGTGAGCGTGAGGCGGTCGCGCCGCCGTCCGCAGACGAAGAGCCGGTGCATTCGGCCGCGCCGGTCACGCTCGCCGCCGGTCCCGCCGATCAATGGGCACGCCGCGTCTTCGTGCTCGATCAGATGCTCGCGAAGGCCTTTGGCGCGAAAGCGCGCGCGCCGGGTGAGCTGACGACGTTGCTCGATCAGGCCAATGAGCTCGTGCGACGCGTCGTCACGCTTCGCCTCGAGAGCTTCAAGTCGCAAGAGGCGCTCGAGACGATCGATCAGAAGGGCCGAGAGAAGCGTGCTCAGCTTGGCTTTGCGGTCGACCAGCTCGGCGTCGACGCCTCGAAAGCAAAAGAAGAGCTGCGCAACGCACGTGAAGCCGCGCGCAAGTGTGACGACGAAGCGAAAGGTGCTCGTGAACGATTCGAAGCGGCGCACAAAGAGGCGATCTTCTGGGAAGGTCGCTCGGGTTTCATGGAGCCGAGCACCGATCTCGCGCAGGCCTATCGAGCGATCGCCGACGCGGTCGACGAGTGGATCGCGCTTCAGCAAGAGATGCGGCGGGCGCAAGAGGTCGCCGAGAACGCAGAGCGCCTCGCGAACGATCTCGACTTCCAGCTGCGCGAGCTAAGGAGCGCGCTGACGACGCACGAGCAAGAGCTCGACGACGCACGTGACAAGTGCGAGTCGCTCATTCATGCACAAGGCAAAGAGGCCGATCAGCTCGAGACGGAGCTGCTCGAGCTGACGGCGCGCTTCTGTCAGCCGCTTCGCGCGCGGCCCGAGCTCCAGAATCTGTTCAAAGAGCTCGAGACCGAAGCCGCGGCGTGACCGCTTCAGGCCCTCGCTGGCGAGCCGGCGCCATCGCGCGAACACGAGGCTAGAAGAAGAAGAGGTCGTCCACCGCGGGCTCGACCGACTTCGACGGCACCACCGCGAGCGAGAAGCCATCGCCGAACGACGCGTCGACACGGACGTGCACCTTGCCGGTGGGGCACGTGAACGTGGACCACTCCGAGTGCTTCACGCTCCCCGAGGTGTGAAGCTCACCGATCGCGCACTGGGCGGTCGTCGGCGTCGCGCAGCCCACTTCGATCCCTCGCCGGAGCAGCTCGTTGCGAAAGCGACCGACGACCATGTTGCAGAGCTCACCGACCATGTCGCAGAGCAGCCCGGTGGGGAGCTTGCTCATCGGGTCGTTGGCGCGCATCTCGATCGGCGCGAGGCTGTCCCATACCTGCGCGGTCGCCGCCATCGTGAACGCGCCCTTGATCGCCGCCCCTCCAAAGCCGATCGTCCCGACGATGAGACGGCGCTCACCACCGCCGGCGGAGATAGGGGGGGCCATCGACTCGACGCGCGGCGTCGCCAGCGCAGCGTCCTCGAATCCGGGCATGCCCGAGACCTGCGCAAACAAGAGATCGCACGTCTGCTCGAAATGATCGCCAGCGTTCATCGGATGTCGTCCTGTGTGGATTTCTTTCATTGAGCGAGCGCCTCGTGCATCGAAGGCACGCCTTGAAGCGAAGTCGTGTGTACGTCTCGTGTGCTCTGCGTGTCTTCTTCAGAGCGCGCCTTCAGGCTCTTTCGTGGAAGCTCGATCGTGACGGTCGTTCCATGACCATCGACGCTCCGGATGCGCATCGTGCCTCCGAGCTCGCGACACTTCGAAGCGATCGCGCTCATCCCCACGCCGCGTCCGGAGTACGCGTTCGACACATCCTTCGTCGAGAGGCCATCTTCGAAGAGCGCGGCCTCGAGATCCTGCTCCGTTGCTGTAGGGAGCCCCTTCTCGATCGCACGCGCACGCACCTTGTCCCAAGCGATCCCGCCGCCGTCGTCCGTCACCTCGACGATGAACCGGTCACCCTGCAAGCGCGTCGCGAGCTCGATCGCGCCGCGCGTGTTCTTCCCTCGAGCGGCGCGCTCGCTTGGGCTCTCGAGGCCGTGGTCCACGGCGTTTCGAAGGACGTGCAACAGCGCCGCCCAGAACGGCCTCAGCGGCTCGGGATCGAGGCGAATGCCATTTCCATGGGTCCTCACGTCGATCGTTCCCTTGCCGAGCCGCACAGCGAGGTTGCGCGCTTGGTCCGCGAGGCGCTTCAGCCGAATCTCCGTCGGCTCGAGCGTCCACTCCTCGAGCATCTCGACGACGCGCGATCGCGCCGAGCCATCGCGAAGCGCGCGAAGGACGGCCTCGTGCTCCTTCGGATCGATCTCGAATCGACGTGCGCGCGAGTCCCCGACCAGCATCGACAGCTTCTCGCGAACGTGATCCCAGCTCACGCGGAGCTCGACGCGATCGGCCATCGTGAGCTGTCCGGAGTCGGCGATGCGTGTCTCGATGTCATGGCACACCCGCGTGAGCGACCCGCAACCGAAGATCAGCGCGTTGCCCTTCAACGTGTGAAGCAAGCGCTTCGCGACGTTCATCGAGACGTCTTCTTCCGTGATCGCGTCGACGATCTCCGTCGCCTCGGCGGCGAACTCGACGATGCCGCCGCGATCCTTGAGGACGCGTTCGAAGAGCACGAGCAGCTCGCGCTGCTCGCTCTCGTATCGCTCGCGCTCCGCCTCCGCCGTCACGTCGGTCACGACGAAGAGAAGCCCGCTGAACGAGTCTCCCGTGCCGAGCGGACGATACGCCAGCTGATGCACGCGACCGTTCTTCGTGAATCGTTTCGGGAGCTGCTCGACCGCGACCTCGAGCGGCAAGAAGCCGTCGACGAGCATCGACCAACCGACCTCGATCCAGCTACCGGCGCTCGCGTCCGCGCGGCTCACCCAATCCCAGAGACGATCACCAGGCTGCTGCGGCCCGAGAAACGCATGAAGCTTCTCGGACATGTCGTCGGCGAGCGTTCCATCCGGCTGGACGATGACGAGCCCCTGCTCCACGTTCTCGAGCACGAGCGCCATGCGCTCCGTGCGTGTCGCGAGCTCCTCGGTGCGACGGCTCACGATCTTCTCGAGCCCGATCACGTTGTTGAAGAAGCTTCGCGCGACGAAGCAAGCCGCCACCGACTCGAGGATGACGAACAGCGCATGCACCGCCACCGCCCACGCGCTCGCCTCGTAGTTGAAGACGCTGGCGGGCGCGATCAAGAACACGATGAGGTGGTGCAACGCGACCGTCACCGCGGCGACGATGATGACGAGCGGATCGCCAAACACCGCGAGCAGCGCGATGAGGACGAAGAAGTAGAAGTGCATCTCGATCTGCATCGGGCCTCGACCGAAGTGCACGAGCAAGCCACCGAGGACCATCGCGGTGAACGCGTAGAGCCTCGTGATGTGCCGCGGATTCGAGAACGTCCGAAAGGCCAGCGTCGGTCCAAGCAGCACGACCGCGGTGTACAGACCAGCGCGCGCGACGCTCGTGTTCGCGAGCAGCGCGACGATCATCATCACGGGCAGGTGCGCGTAGAAGAACCACAGACCCACGCGCGTCGTGGACGCGAGGTAGTCACGCTCGAAGCGCGACACCTCTCGCGGCAATAGCAGGTAGCTCGACATGCGACGAAGCACGTGGAGCCCTTGATTCTCGGGCGAAACGGTCATGGTCCTCATTCGGCGCCCGGCTCGAACGAACGCAACCCCAGCGGGTCGAGCTGGCGGGCAGTCTTCTTGTCGATCGCGCATCCAAGCACCGGCAGCGGCTTGATGTGCTCGCCGCGCTTGATCCGCGAGATGATGTCGGCGTCACGGCTGATGGGGCTGCCCTTCGTGCTCGTGTATCCGCCGACGTAGGCGATGCGTCCGTCAGCAGAGCGGACGATCATCGTCGGTGCGCCGATCGTGCCGAGTCGAGCTTGAAGGTCCGCCGCGGTGACGGACTCGACGTCGAAGCCGCGGGCGGACGCGCGGAGGGCGATCTCGTTCGCTCGCGGTGAGCCCTTGCTCTTCACCCAGAGCACGCGCTCGTACACGTCTTCGGACGGTCCGCGATGCGCGAGCTGATCGATGACGCCACGCGAGCACTCACACGACGCGGCGAGGACGTGAACCACCGTCACGTGCCCGTTCGACCTCTCGGGAGTCCTCGCGAGCTCGACCGCGACGCGGCGATCGAGAGGCGCCGGCGTTGGGAGAACCGCGAGGTGTGCGGTCATGAGCGATGCGCTCGCGATGAGGACGCACGCAGCCCAGGCGATCAGAAGGGCCTTGGAGCCGTGACGCGGCGAGGGGGCCGCGACCTCCGGTCCCGTCCTCGGTGCAAGGGAAGCTGGTTCGAAAGGGACGGCGCCCATCACGGAGAAGAAACGCCCCGTGGTGAGCAGAATTCAGTGCTTTCGAGCCATTAACTCTGCAAGGCGGCCGCCGTTTGGAGAAGGGCACCCCTTTGGCAGAGAGATAGAGAAATGTCGAACGTAATGCTCGTCGATGATTCAGCGACCGTGCGGATGCAGGCGTCCCGTGCATTGGTCGCGGCAGGTTTTTCGGTGATTGAAGCGGTCGACGGCCTTGATGCACTCGAGAAGCTCGAGACATCCGGCGAGATTGCGCTGATCGTCTGCGACGTGAACATGCCGCGGATGGGAGGGATCGACTTCGTCGAGACGCTCTCGAAGTCGAACGGGGTAAAGCCACCCGTCATCATGTTGACGACCGAGGGGCATCCCGAGCTCATTCGTCATGCGAAGGCATGCGGCGCAAAGGGCTGGATGGTGAAGCCGTTCAAGCCGGACCTCCTCGTCGCGGCAGCGAAGAAGCTCACGCAGCCGCAGTCGCCTTAGTCTCATCTCGAGGAGCGCCCTCAGGCTCTCTTCTTCGACGCCATACGTTGGGGCTTGGGGGAGCTCTCCGTCGCACGGCGGCCGATCCGCTCCTCGAACGCGACGTCGCCCTGTGACGCGAACCGGCGCTTCATCGTGTCGATCGCGGCCTCGCTCTCGTCGACGAGCACGAACGAGCAGTCGTGTTCGAGCGCCGCTGCGCCTGTCGTCCCGCTCCCCGCGAAGAAGTCGAGGACGACGCCGCCTTTGGGCGCGGACACCTTGACGATGCGCCGGAGGATGCCGATCGGCTTCTGCGTCGGGTAACCAAGCTTCTCTTTGCCGGTGGGGCTGACGATCGTGTGCCACCACGTGTCGGTGGGTAGCTTGCCGAGCGCCGTCTTCTCGGGACCGACGAGCGCGGGCGCCATGTAGGGGATGCGATCGACCTCCGACATGTCGAAGTGATAGAGGCTCGGGTCCTTCGCGAAGAAGAGGATGTTGTCGTGCTTCGCGGGCCACCTCTTCGTCGTACGAGCGCCGTAGTCGTAGGCCCAGATGATCTCGTTGATGAACGACTCGCGGCCGAAGATCTCGTCAAGGAGCACCTTGACGTAGTGCACCTCGCGGTAGTCGATGTGGAGGTAGAGGCTTCCCGTCGGCTTCAAGACGCGATGGGCCTCGCGAAGACGCGGCTCGAGGAACGCGAGGTAGTCGTCGAACGCGTCGTTGAACCCCGCGTCCGTCGACACGCGCTCGGTGCGATATCGCCGGCCGGCAAAACCGGTGCGATCGCCTCCACCCTCCACGCTACGGGTGGTCTTCAGCCGGTCTCGACGTTGAACCCGCCCGGTGTTGAACGGAGGATCGACGTAGATGAGATCGATCGAGTCGCTGGCGATCTCACGGAGCACCTCGAGGCCGTCACCATGGACGACCCGCCGTACGAGCCCGGAGGCATCCGTGGGCTTCGCGTTCGTGGTCTTGTTCTTGTCCTGCTTCGTCGTCACCGGGCTGCGAGACAGCCTAGTCGATCTGATCTAGTCGATCGCGAAGCAATAGAGACGCCCCTCACCTTTGGCCGCCTTCAGGGCTTGCTCGGTGCAGGTGCTGTTCTTGACGGAGTCGTTCCAGCGGGAACCGAGGATCACCGACGTGTCCGAGGCGGCGTCGCCGAGGCGGCCTTGTGTGTTGTTCGTCGCCGTCCAGTTGTTGCACGTCTGCGGGGCCGGTGACCCGTCGTGCGTGGTGCCCGTCAAGATCGCGTTCAGATCCTTCGGGATCGCCACGCCCTTCTCGTCGACGAGATCTGCGTTCGCCGGGATGAACGCGTAGTCGTGGAGCGCGTCGACCGTCGCCGCGATCACCTTCCCTTTTTGATTCGTCCACGGTCCGGTGCCGATGCGTCCCTTCGCCGGAGTGCCGGCGATGCTGAGGTACGCGTGCCACGTGTGATCGCCACCATTCACGGCGGTCGCGAGGTCCTGACATTTCTTGTCCGCCCCTGCGAGACCACCGAGGTTGCCGCCAAGCGCTCCCGAGCCTGTGCTCGTGACGAAGAAGGTCATCGTCGACTTTGGCTTCGGTGCGGGTGGCTGCGCCGGCGTGGTCGGCGCCGTCGGAGGACTCGTGTTCGTTCCGCTCGGTGCGGCAGGCGGCGTCGTCTTATCGCCTGAGCCTGTGGTGCTGCTGGGTGTCCCCTCCTCTGTGTTCGAGGCAGGCGCCGGTGACTCGGGGCTCTCTTCCCCCTGTCCTTCCTCGCTCGGGGGTGATTGACCCGCGCTGGAGCAGGCGATCCCCAGGGACAAAACCGCTGCGATTCCGACCATCCGTGTGAAGCGCATCGAAAACATCTCCGATTTGACCATTCTGAGGCGTGGTGGGTGCAATCCACACGCCCACTTCGCATCATCTGGGATAGGGAATGGGTTGATGTCTATCGACCTCTCGCTCTCGTCAAACGTTGCGTCGACCTTTGCGTCGAAGCTTGCGCAACTGAGTCTTGGAGGACGCAACGTCGTGACGAGCCGCGCGACCGAAGAGATCGCGCCTGTTCACGTCCTCTATGGAGGCGCGCATTTGTTTCAGCGAGGCACGCCAGCCAAGCTCGCGGCGCGCGCGCTCGAGACGATGGACGGCTACGGGGTCAACAACCCGCAAGCGTTCGCGTCGCTCTTCGGCGTCGATCGCGATCTCAGCGGTCTCGCGTCGACGCTCGCGGCGCGTGTTCGCGCGAAGATCTCGGGGCCACGCGCGATCGAAGCGATGTGCATCGATTTCGAAGACGGCTTCGGCGTCCGCACGAACGAAGAAGAAGACGAGGAGGCGATGCGCGCCGCGACGGAGCTCGCCGCGCTGACCTTGACCGCGACGTCTCCTCCCGAAGGATCGCTCCTCCGTCCTCGCGTCGGCATTCGCATCAAGTCGCTGGCGCCTGCGACGATCGCTCGCGCGGTACGCACGCTCGACCTCTTCCTGACGAAGCTCGTACGCGAGCTCGGCGGCGCGCCGATGCCCGCAGGCTTCTCGGTGACGTTGCCGAAGGTCGAGCATCCGGAAGAAGTGGCGGCGCTCACGTCCATCCTCGAGCAGCTCGAGAGCACGCTAAAGCTCGAAGCGCCGACGCCGGTCGAGCTGATGATCGAATCGCCGCGTGCGCTCGTCGACGATCGCGGCGCGCTCGCGACGGGCAAGCTCGTCGAGGCGGCGAAAGGTCGCGCGACGTCCCTCCATCTCGGCGCCTACGACCTCACCGCCGCGCTCGGCGTGACGGCCGGCGATCAACGTCTCGATCATCCGTTCTGCGACCTCGCGCGCATGCTCCTTCGGCTCGCGACGAGCCAGTTCGAAGCGATCGAGATCGTCGACGGCGCCACCACGATCCTGCCGATCGCGGCGAAGGACGCGACGGTCGACGAGGCGACGCGCGCGATTCACCGCGCGTGGAAGCTTCACGCCTCGAACGTCACCCACGCGATCGACGTTGGCATCTGGCGTGGATGGGATTTGCACCCCGCGCAGCTACCCGCCCGCTACGGCGCGCTGTTCGTGTACTTCCTCACGCGTGAGGATGCGCTCGCCAAGCGCCTGCGCAACTTCGTCGAGCAGCAGGTGCGCGCGTCGCGCGTCGGACAAGCGTTCGACGACGCCGCGACGGGACGCGGCCTCCTCACCTTCTTTCGTCGTGGCATCGCGATCGGCGCCCTCGATCCGGCGAAGGTCTCCGAAGAGACGTCCCTCTCCATCGATGAGCTCACGCACGGCTCCCTCGAGCAGATCGCAGCACGAACCAGCGCCGCGAGCCCCGCGACGCCGTAGGCACGAACCGACAGCGGTGCGCTACGCTTCGACGTCGTGACGTACCTCCGCGTTCTCTTCGCATGCAGTCTCTTCTTGTTCGCTTGTGGCGGGACGACTCGGCGCGGCCCTGACGCCTCGGGTGGCAACAACAACGACGACCAGGTCGAGGAGCGCGTCATCGTCGAGAAGCAGCCGGATGGCAGCATCAAGAAGACGACGATCCGAACGACGAAGCGCGTGGTCCCGGCCTCACCGCCGCCGGCGCGCCCCGCCGATCCGTATCCGGGTGACCCGCTCGTTCGTTACAACGTCGAGCGCGTGAACGCCTACCGCGCGCAGAAGGGGCTGCCTCCTCTTCTCTACGACGCCACGATCAGCGCGTTCGCTCTACGCGGGTCGCAGCAATACGCGAAGGACCACACGCCGCACGCGCATTTCGCGGCCAACGCGCAAGGAGCCGCGGGCTTCGGCTCGAAGGCCGCGGAGAACCAGGGCGACCCGAGTGGCGTTCCCGCCATGGATGCCGACCCCACCCGGAGTGGACAAAAACAGATCGACACGATGATGAAGCTGATGATGGACGAGGGCCCAGGCGGCGGGCACTACGACAACATGATGAATCCGCGCTTCCGTCGCATCGGCATCGGACTTTTCTACGCAGGCGGAAAACTCTACCTCACGAACGATTTCTCGGACTGAGCTGACGTCTCGGCGTGCGTCTCAACCCGCGTCTCAGCGCGGCGCGCGAACAACTCGTTCGCCGACCGCTCCCAGACGACGACGCGAGGCGCAACTCGCGCGAGCCTTCGCGCAGATGAGGCGACGCGAACGTTGCAGATCCCATTGTCGACGGAATCCGCCCTCGCCACTCCGAATCTGAAAGCGATGGCAGGGGTGATCGTGAGGCCGAAAGCAAGCTGTGGCGCCCATGCGGTCAGCGAATGGAGACTTAGATGATCCCCGTTTGAGGCTTGCGAGAATCACCGCGCTTGTGGATTCTCACTGCGAAATGTTCGAGCGCAATTCGGCGGACGAAAATGGAGCTGCGTGCATGAACGCACTCGCTTGCGCCCAGTGCAGCGCGGGGCTTCCACCGCCGGATTCGATGGGCCGCTCGTGGTGCGTCTACTGCGGAACGGAGTACGGCTCCGATCGCGCGCGCGCGCTCTTCGATGAGCTTCCTCCGCTGAGCGAACGAGCGTCACCGGTGCGTGAGAGCTGGCATGACGGTGAAGACGCCGCGCGCATTCCGATGACGGACGACGCGGTCCTGCATCTGCTTCGCCAGCACTTCGATTCGATCGAGTCGGTGTTCGTTTGCCCGCACATCCCGCCGCGCAAAGAGCAAGCCGCACGTCACGTGCACGCGGGTCATCTCTCGTCACGTGAGCGCATCCTCGCGCTGTGCGACGCGTCACGTCTCGGCACCGGCGACATCGGCTTCCTCATCACGTCGCGCCGACTGTGCTGGCGCAACATGGGCGAGACGGCGCTGTCGATCGAATGGCGCGACTTCGATCCCGATCTCCTCTACGTCGGCGGCGGTCAGCTGTTCGTCGGCAACGACGGCATCCACATCACCGACGAAGCCCTCCTCGACGCATGCGCGAACGCCTTTCACGTGCTCGCGCTCTCGGGGCTGCCGCCGTCTGCGCGCACGATGCCGTCGGGTGCGGTGCCGCGCGATACGTCTCCCGACGCGACGCCGGTTCCGTTTCCAAGCCCGCTCGCGAGCGGCGTCACGGAAGAGTCCTTCGTTGGTCGCCGTCCGGTGTTTCGCACCGACCCGATGATCTTCGATCCTCGTCCAGCGCTTCATGCGCAGCCGCCGAGCGCGAGCCACACGACGTCTTCGTATGTCGCGTACGCCTCGCATGTCGCGGTCCCTCCGCGCACCGACTTCTCGTGCTGGCACTGCAAGACCCCGCTTCACGCGAAGTCACCGCAGTGTGCATTCTGCGGTGCGAAGCCGAAAAAGAAGGGCTGGCTTCGCGCGGGCTGAGCGCTAACCTCCTCCTCTCTCACGTCATCGTGGACGCGGGGGACGAAGGAAGACACATGAGCCAGCAGCACGTTGCGGAGATTCGCGGCGAAGCCAGTCCATACCTCGAGGGTCCCTATGCACCCGTCGCGGAAGAGATCGCGGTCGACGATCTTCGCGTCGTCGCCGGCGCGATCCCGAAAGACCTGAGCGGCACGTTCGTCCGCAACGGCGCCAACCCGCGCTTCCCACCGAAGGGTCGCTACCACTGGTTCGACGGCGACGGGATGATCCACGGCGTCACGATCGCGAGCGGCAAGGCGTCGTATCGAAACAAATACGTCCGCACGCGCGCGCTCCTCGCCGAGATCGAAGCCGGCAAGCCGCTGTGGACCGGCATCCTCGAGCCCGTCGACCTGAAGAACCCACACGGCCCGTTCAAGAACACCGCGAACACGGACCTGGTGTTTCACGCGGGCAAGCTCCTGGCCCTTTGGTGGCAAAGCGGCGTGCCGTACCAGATTCGCGTCGAGGACCTCGAGACGTGCGGCGAGGAGCTGTTCGGCAAAAACCACAAAGCGGGGATCTCCGCGCACCCCAAGGTCGATCCGCGCACGAACGAGATGATGTTCATCGCGTTCGGCATGCGCGCCCCTTATCTCTCCTACGGCGTCATCGACGCGAAGGGTGAGCTCGCGCATTTCGTCCCCATAAGCAGCGTGCCTGGCCCGCGTTACCAGCACGACATTGCCATCACGGAGCGCTTCACGATCCTGATGGATCTGCCGATGTACGCCGACCCCGAGATGCTGAAGGTCGGCAAGAGCCGCGTCCGCTTCTATCGCGACCGCCCCGCGCGCTTCGGGCTGATCCCTCGCTACGGCAGCGACGCCGACGTTCGCTGGTTCGACGCCGAAGCGTGTTACGTGTATCATACAATCAACGCCTGGGAAGAACAGAACGCGAAGGGCGAGACCGAGGTCGTGCTCGTGGGCTGCCGCATCGCCGATCCGTTGATGGGCGATCCGCAGAACCCCGATCTCGGCTTCACGATCCCGTCGATCGGGCTCCAGCGCCTCGAGCCTTACCTTCACGAGTGGCGCATGAACCTCTCGACCGGCAAGGTAAGCGAGAAGCGCCTCGGCGACATGCTCGTCGAGTTCCCGCGCATGGACAACCGACGCCTCGGCGTCCCTTCGCGCTACAGCTTCAACCCGAGGGTCGCGCACCAGCCGACGGTGATCTTCGAGGGGCTCGCGAAGCACGACTTCAAGCAGGGCACCGACGTCATCCACACCTATCCCGAAGGCTGGTCTGCGGGCGAAGCCGTCGTGTGTCCGCGCGAAGGGAGCACGGAGGAGGACGACGCCTACGTCCTCTCGTTCGCGATCGAGCACGCCACCGGAAAGAGCGAGCTCTGGATCTGGTCAGCGAAAGACTTCGGCGCCCCGATCGCGCGGCTCGCCATCCCGCAACGTGTCCCGGCGGGCTACCACGCGTGGTGGGTCCCATCGTCTTCGCCGCCTCCGGGAGGTGCAGCATGAGCAAGCCTCTCTATGTCCTCGGCGGCTACCAGACCGACTTCGCGCGTCACTTCACGCGTGAGAAGAAGACGATCGCCGATCTGATGGGCGAGACGATCCGTGGCGGGCTCGAGGCGACGAAGCTCGATCCGAAGGAGATCGGCACCGCGCACGTCGCGAACTTCGTCGGCGAGCTCTTCTGCCACCAGGCGAACCTCGGCGGCCTCGTCATCGAGGCCGATCCTCGGCTCGACGGCATTCCGACCGGACGACACGAAGGCGCATGCGCGGCAGGTGGCCTCGCGGTCCTCGCGGCGGGCGCCGACGTCGAGTCCGGTCGCTACGACGTCGCGTGCGTCGTCGGCGTTGAGATCCTCCGCGCGTTCAGCGCGTTCGAGGCGCAACACAAGCTCGGCGTCGCAGCGTGGGTCCCGCGCGAGACCGAGGGCGTGAAGTATCCCTGGCCCGATCTCTTCGCGAAGATCGGCGACGCGTATGAAGAGCGCTGGGGTCTCGACCGCAAGCACACGACATGGCTCGCCAAGAACGCGTTCGCGAACGCAAAGCGAAGCCCCAACGCCCAAACGCGTGGCTGGACGTTCGAAGACCGATCCTTCGCGGAGGACGACGAGGTCAACCCCTCGCTCGCAGGACGCATTCGCCGCCAAGACTGCAGCCAAGTGACCGACGGCGGCACATGCCTCTTCCTCGCGAGCGAAGCGTTCGCGCACGACTACGCCAAGCGCCATGGCCTTCCGATGGATCGACTCGCGAAGATCGAGGGCTGGGGTCATCGCACGTCGCGGATGGCGCTCGCCGACAAGCTCGCGGCGAGCAAGGGTCACGAGTACCTCTTCCCGCACGTGCGCGGCACGATCACCGACGCGCTCAAGCGCGCCAACACGACCATCGAGAACGTCGACGTCATCGAGACGCACGACTGCTTTACGACGACCGCGTACATGGCGATCGATCACTTCGGGCTCACGCCACCAGGCCAATCGTGGCGTGCGATCGAAGACGGCACCCTCGCGATGGGCGGTAAAAAGCCGCTCAACCCCACCGGAGGCCTGATCGGGACAGGGCACCCTGTCGGCGCGACCGGCGTCCGCATGGTCCTCGACGCGTTCCGCCAAGTCACCGGCACCGCAGGCGATGCCCAGGTCCCGAACGCCAAGCGCGTCGCCACGCTGAACCTCGGCGGCAGCGCCACGACGAGCGTGAGCTTCGTCGTCGGCCGCGCCTGAGCTCCTCTCTCCCCACCCGCTCTCTCCTCTCCGCGTGACGCGCGACTCGGCGTAGCATCGCCGAGGAAGCCTCATGACGACCAGCGCGCGTGTCCTCATCGTCGAAGACGAACCTGGTCTTCGTGAAGGTCTCGCGGCGGCCGTCGGTACGCTCGGCTACCAAGCACGGACCGCCGCAGGCATCGCCGACGCGCGCCTCTGCCTCGAGGAGGATCCCGACTGCATCCTCCTCGACATTCGTCTCAAGGACGGCGACGGACTCGACTTCCTCTCCGAGCTTCGCGCCGGCCCGAGGCACGGCGTGCCCGTCATCGTCGCGACCGCGTATGGCGACAGCGAGCGGACGATCCGCGCGATGCGTGACGGCGCCTTCGACTACCTGACGAAGCCGTTTCATCTTCCAGTGCTCCTCGAGACCGTCGAGCGCGCCGTGAAGCAGCGCGCGCTCGCAAAATCGATCGTCGTCCCGTCGTCTCAAGCGGTCACGGAGACCGAGAAGGGCCTCATCGGCACGAGCGCCGCGATGCTCGGCATCTGGAAGCTGATCGGTCGCGCCGCCGCGTCGACCGCGCCCGTCCTCATCACGGGCGAGACGGGCGTCGGCAAGGAGCTCGTCGCGCGAGCCATTCACGACTACTCGATCCGCGCGAAGGACGCGTTCGTCGCGGTGAACCTCGCCGCGCTTCCCCCAACGTTGATCGAGAGCGAGCTCTTCGGCCACGAGCGCGGCGCGTTCACCGGAGCGAGCACGAAGCGAAGCGGTCGCTTCGAGCTCGCAGGCGCAGGCACGTTGTTCCTCGACGAAATCGGCGACCTCGACGTGTCCCTCCAGACGAAGCTCCTTCGCGTCCTCCAAGACGGCACCTTCGAGCGCGTCGGCGGCGGCGAGCTCCTCTCTTCACGCGCGCGGATCATCGCGGCGACCAGCCGCCCCGTCCGCCCCGGCGACGCCTCCAGCGTCCTCCGCGAAGATCTCTATTACCGCCTCGCCGTCATCGACATCGACGTGCCTCCGCTTCGCGCCCGCAAAAGCGACATCCCGCTTCTGGTCGCTCATGCGCTCAAAGGGACACCGGCCCGCGCCGCCTCCGAGCAAGCGATGGAAGCGCTCACCGCGTACGACTGGCCAGGCAACGTACGCGAGCTCGTTCACGTCATCGAGCGCGCCGCCGTCCTCGGTGGCGAAATCATCGACGTCCTGTCACTCCCCGAGAACGTCCGCAACGCCACGTCGTCCACGGCCTCTCCACTCTCTTCCCCGGCAGCGCCGGCTGCGAAGAGCGCCCCGCCAAGCTCGCTCCGCGACGCCATCGCCTTGCTCGAGAAGAAGATGATCCTCGACGCGCTCGATCGGACGAAAGGCAATCGCTCCGAGGCCGCCCGCCAGCTCGGCATCGGCCGCCCCCAGCTCTACGCAAAGATGGAAGAGCACGGCATCGCTGGTCCGAAAGACCGCGAATGACGCCTCGGCCAGCGTCGGCAGGCCTCGCGCACCGATCGGAAGGCGAGTGTTTTCGGAAATGTGTCACCAACAATGATTACGTCCGAGGTCGGCCCCGTCGAAGGCCCATGCGCACAAGCCTGCTGCCTGTCTTTGGTTTTGTCGTCGTCGGTCTTCTCGGAGTCGCCGCTTGCACTCCGGCGAGCACGTACAACAAGGGCATCGAGATGTCCTATCACCCGTCCGGAAAGGCGGATGCGCAGCAGAAGCTCGTCAACTCTGCGATCGAGCTGAAACAAGACTCCGATCAGCAGACCGTGAAGGACGCCGGCGGTATCTATCTCGGCGAGCTCGAAGTGCTTGCGGCGCGAAGCCAGGACTTCGCGAGCGGTGCAGGGGCGACGGGCCTGAGCGGTCGTGTCTCGCTCGAATGCGCCACCCGAGGCGCGACTCACTTCTACATGGCTTCCTCGAGCGTCGAGCACTCGGTGCAGCAAGCGCAGGGACCGCACCTCTCCATCGGCGGCAACGGAAGCGAGCAGGTCAACAAGACGAAGGTCCGCTACGTCCTCTACCGCGTCGAGCAAGACTCCTGGGCGAAGCTGCCGAAGAACTACCAACCCGAAGGCATCAAAGGCAGCGAAGCGCCACCCACGGCGAAGGCATCCGGCCCAGGCGGCAGCTGAGCGCTCAATCGAAGGGGTTGTCAGGAATGCGGTAGAGCATCGGCGCGACGAAGTGCTTGTCTGGCGGAAGGACCGCCCGCCGAAACGTGTTCACGATGTCGTAGCTCTGCTCGAAATGCATGAGCCGCGCGTCCTCGGTTCGAAAAAGCCTCGCGAACACCCCGGGGTGGCACGGGCCAGGTTTGGGCCACCTCGGCGCGGGATTTTTTGTGGGGCTCGACCGCTCGCTTGGTGAGTCGACGGGTGGCCGAGGTCACGCGGCGCGCTTCGTGGTCGTCGCTGCCTCGAGGGTCAACGTGAAGCGGGTCTTGTCGGCGATGCGCTCGTAGACGACGTCGCCGCCATGCGCTTGCGCGATGGCGCGGGAGAGGGCGAGGCCGAGGCCCGTGCCGGCTGGTTTTGTGGTGAAGAACGGCTCGAAGAGCTCGCTCGTGCGGGCTTGAAGGACGCCTGAGCCTTCGTCTTCGATTCGGACGAGGGATTTGGCGCTCTCTTCGGTGACGATGGCGCGTACGGTTTGGCCGCGGGACGACGCTTCGACGGCGTTGCGGAGCAGGTTGTCGATCGCGCGGGACGTCGCGTCGCGATCGACGAGCGCGGTCGCATGGCCGCTCGTGACGAGCGCGACGCCGCGTTCGGTCGCCCACGGCGCGAGGCCGTCGACACGCTCGCGAACGAGCGCGCCGAGGTCGACGCTGGCTTTGGGGCCGATCGCGCGTCCTGCGACGACGAGGAGGTCGGCGACGAGACGGTCGAGACGTTCGATCTCGCTCGTCGCATGCGCGATCGCCTTCGCGGCCGAGTCGGGGAGCGGCGAGGAGGTCGCGGCGACGGCGAGATCGAGACGGAGCTTGATCGAGGCGAGCGGATTGCGGACCTCGTGCGCGACGCCGGCGGCGACGCGGCCGAGCGCGGCGAGGCGGCCCTCGTGAGCCAGCTTCTGCGCGAGCTGCTCTTCCTTCACACGTGCCTCTTCGAGCTTGCGCGCGAGCTCGGCGATTCCGTCGGCGATCGCGTCGAGCTCACGCAGTGATGGACGCGCGACCGGGGCGCGGAGATCCGTGGCCAGCGCCTCGAGAGAAGCACGTAGCGCGTTCGCGCCCCGGTTCGCGGCGATGACCGAATACACCGCGATCGCGATCAACAGGATCGTGAGCGCGGCAAGCGACGTGATGATTCGCTGCCACGTGCGCAGCGACTGCATCGGCCGAACGACATACGCGGCGAAGACGACCGAGCCCGGAGGCAGGTTCTCCACGGAGGGATTGGCGACGGGCTTCGCGCCGACGACCATTCGTCCTTCGGCGACGCCGATCTCCAGCGTGACGCGCTTCTGCTCGCGTCGCGCTTCTGCGACTGCGCTGCGAATGGGATCGACGAACGCGGGTGGGATCGCCGACGGGGCGTGCGCTTCGTCCGAGGTCCACACGCCCGCGCGCATCGCGACGAGCGCCGTCGGCGTTGGCTCGGAGAGCTGCGCTGGCGAACGTGCGAGCCGGTCCACCTCTTCGGTGACGGCGTCGTGGGCGCGCTCGATACGCTGCGCCGTGCTCGTGGTCAAGAGCTGGACGAGCGCAAAGACCGACAACGCCGACGTCAGCACGCCAAGCAAGACGATGGTGACGAGCCGATAGCGGATGAGTCGGTTCATCGTTTTGGTCTCCACAGCAAAGGCGATTCCTCTTCGGACAGTGGACGTCGGACGCGATTTCCTTCGAGAAATGAGGCCTTCGAGCGATCGGCTCGCAAGAATGCCACGTTCGAATTCCGAACAGGTGTTCGCAGCGAGAACATCGCATGTCCCACCTGGACTGTCCGCGGATCCGTGCGCGGCCTTCATTTCCATGATGCGCCCTTACGGAGAGCACGTGCTCCTCCATGGCGTGCATGTTGCGAACGCGCCGCCACGACCATGTCGTGGACCTCCGCGTCACTCCTCGTCAGCATGCAGCTCGCCGCATCTTCACCGTCGCTGGCTGCGCGCGATGCCGCACCCGGAGCTGCCCCGCCCCCGCCACAAGTCGCGCCGAGCAAGGGTCCGGTCCTTCACCTCGAAGACGCGATCCAGCTCGCGTTGAAGAATCAACCCACGCTCAAGCAAGCACGTGCGCAGACGGAGGCGGCCGACGCGCGGGTCGATGGAGCTCGCGCGAGCGCGCTCCCGCAGGTGACGGCGCTCGCTTCGTACCAGCGCGTTCGCAGCGCGGCGATTGGCGGACGTGGAGCGGCGACGACGACGGGCGCCGGCGGGACGGCGGGGACGGCTGGCGCGGGAACGGCCGGCACGCCATCGGCGTTCGTCGCGACCGGTTCGAGCGGCGTCGACATCTTCACCTTCGGTGGAAGCGCCACCCAAGTCATCTGGGACTTTGGTCAGACGTACAACCGCACGCGCGCTGCGAAGCGACTCGCGGCCGCCTCCGAAGCGACCGAAGCCGTCAGCGCCAAGAACGTCGTCGTGGATGTGCGCCGGAGCTACTTCGCGGCGCGCGCGCAGCGGTCGCTCGTCGACGTAGCGCGGGCGTCGATCGAGAATCTCCAGCGTCATCTCGATCAGATCCAGGGGTTCGTGCAGGTCGGGACGCGGCCCGAGATCGACCTGGCGCAGGCACGCACCGACGTCGCGAACGGCCAGCTCTCGCTCATAAACGCACAGAACGCATACGCGACGGCGAAGGCGCAGCTCGGTCGATCGATCGGCATGCTCGACCTCACGGGCTTCGAGGTGGGCGACGATGACCTCGCACCGGTCGACGGAGAGGAGCTCCCGGTCGCGCGGCTCACGGCGATCGCGATCGAGAAGCGACCCGAGACGCTCGCGGCAGAGCGGCAAGTCGACTCGTACGAGATGTCCGCGCGCGCGTACCGAGGATCGTATGCGCCGACTTTGTCTGCGAGCGCGGGCGCCTCGGAGACAGGTACGTCGCTCGGGAGCTTGGGTCCCGCATGGAACGTCGGAGCAGCGCTCACCTGGCCGATTTTTCAGGGCGGCCAGACGAAGGCGCTCGTCCGCGAAGCCGAAGCGAACGCCGACGCGGCGCGGGCGCAGCTCGAGACGACGAAGCTCCAGATTCGCCTCGACATTCAGCAGGCGCAGATCGGCATTCAGTCGGCCAAGGCCGCTCGCGTGGCGGCCGACGAGGTGGTGACGAACGCGCGCGTACGCCTACGGCTCGCGGAGGGACGCTATGCCCAGGGCGTCGGCAGCGTGATCGAGCTCGGCGACGCCCAGCTCGTCTTGACGAACGCGCTCGCGCAAGTGGTCCAGGCGCAATACCAGCTCGCCTCGGCGCGCGCCGACCTCTTGGCCGCGCTCGGACGCCAACCATGAGCGATCGACGCGAGCTCACGAAGAGTGGAAGACGAAGATGAACAAGAAGAATCCATTGCGGCTCGTCGTGATCGCCCTTGGCCTCGTGGTCGTCGTCTGCGTCGGCTTCTTCGTTCGCGCCTTTGCATCGCAAGGTGGAGGCAAAGGAGGAGGAGGCGGCGGAGGTGGCGGTGGATCGATGGCGGCGGGGTCCTCCTCGGCCGAGCGCGTCGTCGCGGTGACGACCGCGACCGTCGCGCGGCGCGACGTCCCCGTCGTCCTCGAAGGGCTCGGGACAGCGCTTCCGCTCGCGAGCGTCGTCGTGAAGTCGCAGGTGGACGGTCGCCTCGACAAGGTGCTCTTTACCGAAGGAAAAGAGGTGAAGAAGGGCGAGGTGCTCGCGCTCGTCGACTCACGGCCGTTCATGATCCAGCTTCACCAAGGCGAAGCTGCGCTCGAGCGCGACGAGGCGACGCTCAAGAATGGTCAGCTTAACCTCGATCGCTACGAGACGCTGCGCAAGCAGAACCTCATCCCGCAGCAACAGGTCGACGACCAAAAGGTCGTCGTCAGCCAGGCGGAGGCGGCTGCGCGCACCGACAAAGCCCAGATCGAGAACGCACGCCTCTACCTCGACTACTCGCGCATCACGTCGCCGATCGACGGCGTGACGGGAATTCGGCAGGTCGATCCCGGCAACCTCGTTCACGCCAGCGACACGAACGGCATCGTGATCGTCACGCAGATCGATCCGATCTCCGTCGTGTTCACGCTGCCCGAAGATGACTTGTCACGCGTGCAGACAGCGATGAAGGGCGGGCCGGTCACGGTGGACGCGTATGCCCGCGACGGCGTGCAGAGGCTCGGAACTGGATCGCTCCTCTTGATCGACAACCAGGTCAACATGCAGACGGCGACGATCCGGCTGAAGTCAGCGATGCCGAACCCCGACAAGGCGCTGTGGCCGAACGCGTTCGTCAAGGCGCGGATGAACCTGATGACGATGAAGAACGTGCTCGTCGTTCCTGCCGAGGCCGTCCAGCGCGGTCCGAACGGAACGTTCGTCTACGTCATGGCCGCGGCGGACAAGTCCGTGAGCCCGCGGCCCGTCGAGGTCACGTCGATCGAAGGGGCGGTCGCCGTGATCGCCAAGGGGCTCAACGAGAACGAGATCGTCGTCACCGACGGGCAGAACCAGCTTCGACCTGGCGGCAAGATCTCGCCGCGAGCTCCTGCATCCACGCGGCCCTCCGCCGCGTCCTCGAGCCGCGCCCCTCGCGAGGAGGCACGATGAGCATCTCGGCGCCGTTCATCCGTCGTCCCGTCGCGACGACGCTGCTCATGATCGGCCTCTTTTTGTCGGGGATCGTCGCCTTTCGGCAGCTCCCCGTCGCGGCGCTCCCGCAAGTCGATTACCCGACCATCGTCGTCTCGACGTTCTTGCCTGGCGCGAGCGCGCAGACGGTCGCGGAGTCCGTCACGACGCCGCTCGAACGCCAGTTCGGTCAGATGCCGTCGCTCGCGCAGATGACGAGCGTGTCGAGCCTCGGTAGCTCGCAGGTGACGCTGCAGTTCACGCTCGATCGCAACATCGACGCGGCCGAGCAAGACGTGCAAGCCGCGATCAACGCGGCGTCGAACCTCTTGCCGCGCACTCTGCCCACGCCGCCGACGTACAGCAAGAGCAACCCCGCAGACGCGCCGGTGCTCACGCTCAGCGTGTCGTCGAAGTCGCTGCCTCTCACCAAGGTGAACGACACCGCGGACTCCGTGCTCGCGCAGAAGATCTCGCAGGTCTCCGGCGTCGGCCTCGTCACCCTCAACGGAAGCCAGAAGCCCGCCGTCCGCGTGCAGGTCGACCCCGCCGCGCTGGCGAGCACGGGCTTCTCGATCGAAGACATCCGGCAGGTGCTCGTCACCGCGAACATCAACCAGGCCAAGGGCAACATCGACGGCCCGCGGCAAAACTACACGATCGCCACGAACGACCAGCTCATGAGCGCCAAGGCGTTCGCGCCGATCGTCGTGGCGTACAACAACGGCTCGGTCATTCGACTCGGCGAGGTCGCCGACGTCGTCGACGGCGTCGAGAACGATCAGCTCGCCGCATGGGCCGGCGAAGAGCGCGCGATCATCCTGAACGTGCAGCGCCAGCCCGGCGCGAACGTCATCCAGGTCGCCGATCGCGTGAAGGCGCTGCTTCCGCAGCTCCGCGCCTCGCTTCCGCAGAGCGTGGAGGTGAAGGTCTTGAGCGACCGCACCGAGACGGTGCGCGCCTCCGTCGCCGACGTCGAGCTCACGCTCGTCATCACCGTCATCTTGGTCGTGCTCGTGATGTTCGCGTTCCTTCGGAACGTACGCGCGACGATCATCCCGAGCATCGCGGTCCCCCTCTCACTCGTCGGCACGTTCGGGATCATGTACCTCCTCGGTTACAGCCTGAACAACCTGTCGCTGATGGCGCTCACGATCGCGACCGGCTTCGTCGTCGACGACGCGATCGTGATGATCGAGAACATCGCTCGTCACATCGAGCACGGCAAGCGTCCGTTCGACGCCGCGCTCGAAGGGGCAGCGGAGATCGGCTTCACAATCGTCTCGCTCACCGTCTCGCTCGTCGCCGTCCTCATTCCGCTGCTCTTCATGACAGGGATCATCGGGCGGCTGTTTCGAGAGTTCGCCGTGACCCTCGCCTCTGCGATCGTCGTCTCCGCGCTCCTCTCGCTCACGCTCACGGCGATGATGAGCGCCTACCTCTTGAAGCCGGAGCCAAAGCCGGAGGAGCGCGGCCGGCTCTATCGATGGTCGGAGGCGGGCTTCGACGCGATGCTGCGCTTCTACGATCGCGGCCTCGTGTGGGTGCTCGATCACACGCGAACGACGCTCTTCGTCACGATCGGCACCGTCGCGCTGACCGCCCTGCTCGGCTGGATCGTGCCGAAGGGATTCTTCCCGCAAGAGGACACCGGGCTCCTCATCGCCGTCACCGAGGCGCCGCCCGAAGTGTCGTTCGGTCGGATGATGGAGCTTCAACGTTCGGTCGCAGACGTGATCCGCGTCGACCCGGACGTCGCGAGCGTGGCCTCGTTCATCGGGGTGGACGGGACGAACCCCACGCCGAACACGGGGCGGCTCTCGATCACTCTGAAAAACAGGGACGATCGCGACGCCGACGCGAACGCGATCATCGCACGCCTGAAGCCAAAGCTCGCCAACGTCACAGGCGTCGCGACGTACCTGCAGTCCGTACAGGACCTCCAGATCGACGCGCGAGCGAGCCGCACGCCCTACCAGTTCACGATCGAAGACGCAGACCCGACCGAGCTCGCGGAGTGGGCGCCACGCATCATCGCGGAGCTGCAGCACACGCCCGAGCTACGCGACGTCACGAGCGACCTCCAAGGTTCGGCCCTCGCCGTGTCGCTCACGATCGATCGCGACACGGCCGCGCGGCTCGGCGTGACGACGCAGGCGATCGACGACGTGCTCTACGACGCCTTCGGCCAACGCCAAGTCTCGACGATCTTCACGCAGCTCAACCTCTATCGCGTCGTCCTCGAGGTGAAGCCCGAGATGCAGAAGGGAGCGCGGGCGCTCGATCAGATCTACGTCAAGTCCACCGCGGGCGTACCAGTGCGGCTGTCGACGTTCGTCCACACGAAGGAAGCGGTCGCGCCGCTCGCGGTCAATCATCAAGGCCAGTTCACGTCGGTGACGATCTCCTTCGACGTGGCGAAGAACGGCTCGCTCGGCGCGGCCGTGGACGCGATCCACCGCGTGATGACACGCCTCGCTCCCCCACCCGCGCTGCATGGTGAGTTTCAAGGCACGGCGCAGGCCTTCCAAGAGTCGCTCGCGAGCGAGCCGATGCTGCTGCTCGCGGCGCTGATCACCGTCTACATCGTGCTTGGCATCCTCTACGAGAGCACGATTCATCCGATCACGATCCTCTCGACGTTGCCCTCCGCAGGCGTGGGCGCCATCCTCGCCCTCCTCGTCACCGGCAAAGAGCTCTCCGTTATCGCCCTGATAGGCATCATCTTGCTCATCGGGATCGTGAAGAAGAACGCGATCATGATGATCGACTTTGCGCTCGAGGCCGAACGCGAGGAAGGGCTCTCTCCGCGCGAGTCGATTCACAAGGCGTGCCTGCTTCGCTTTCGGCCCATCATGATGACGACGATGGCCGCGCTGCTTGGCGGCATTCCGCTCGCGATCGGGAGCGGGACAGGCTCCGAGCTGAGGCGCCCGCTCGGGATCACGATCGTCGGCGGGCTGATCGTCTCGCAGGTGCTCACGCTCTACACCACGCCCGTCATCTACCTCTACACGGAGCGACTGGCGCGCTGGCTGAGGTCCTTCAAGAAGCGACCCCCGGAGGACACCGCGGACGGACCGAGCGCGAGCGACCCGACGTTGCCCGCGCCACATGGCGAGCCGAGGTGACGCATGAACGTCTCGGCGCCGTTCATTCGTCGACCGATCGCCACGACGCTCCTCGCGATCGCGGTGTTCCTCGCAGGCGCCCTCGCCTACACGCTGCTGCCGGTCTCTCCCCTACCGCGCGTCGATTTCCCGACGATCCAAGTCAGCGCGAGCCTCCCGGGCGCGAGCCCCGAGACGATGGCCTCGGCCGTCGCGACGCCGCTCGAGCGGCGCTTTGGTCGCATCGCAGGCGTCACCGAGATCACGTCGACGAGCGCGCTCGGCACCACGAGCATCACGCTGCAGTTCGATCTCGATCGCGACGTCGATAGCGCCGCGCGTGACGTCCAGGCCGCGATCAACGCCGCAGGCGGAGAGCTCCCTGCTGACCTTCCCACGCGACCGAACTACCGGAAGGTGAACCCAGCCGACGCCCCGATCATGATCCTGTCGCTCACGAGCGATACGGTCCCGATCGGGCAAGTCGCCGACGCCGCGACGACGATCCTCGCGCAGCGCATCTCTCAAGTGACCGGTGTGGGCCAGGTGACCGTCGGCGGCGCGCAGCAGCCGGCCGTGCGCGTGCAGGTGGATCCTGCGCGACTCGCTGGGATGAACCTCACCCTCGACGACGTGCGCACGGCGATCGCCGCGTCGTCCGTCGACGCGCCCAAGGGCGTCTTGACGGGAGACGAGGTCTCCCACGTGGTGGACGCCAACGATCAACTCGCCACGGTGGAGCACTTCAAGGACGTCGTCATCTCGCGCTCGCCGCAGTCGATCACGCATCTCGGCGAGGTCGCCGACGTCTTCGAGTCCGTCGAGAACGGGCGCGTCGCGGCGTGGACGAACGGCGCGCGATCGATCTTGATGATCATTCGCCGGCAGCCCGGCGCGAACATCGTCGCCACCAACGATCGGATCAAGGCCGTGCTCCCCGAGCTCGCGACCTCGATCTCGCCGGCGATCAAGGTCGAGATCGCGCTCGATCGCACGCAGAGCGTCCGCGCTTCGGTGCAGGACGTCGAGCACACGCTCCTCATCAGCCTCGGCCTCGTCGTGCTCGTCGTCTTCGTCTTCTTGCGTTCGGTGCGCGCCACCGTCATCCCGAGCGTGGCGGTGCCGCTCTCGCTCGTCGGGACGTTCGGCGTGATGTACTTGCTCGACTACAGCCTCGACAACCTCTCGCTGATGGCGCTGACGATCGCGACTGGCTTCGTGGTCGACGACGCGATCGTCGTGACGGAGAACATCACGCGCTATGTCGAGCATGGGATGCCTCCGTACGAGGCCGCGCTGAAGGGCGCCAAGCAGATCGGCTTCACGATCGTCTCGATCACGGTGTCCTTGCTCGCGGTGTTCATTCCGATCTTGCTGATGGGCGGCATCGTCGGGCGCCTCTTTCGCGAGTTCGCCGTCACCCTCAGCGTGGCGATCGCGGTGTCGCTGGTCGTGTCGCTCACGCTCACGCCGATGATGTGCTCGCGGCTTCTCCGGCGCGACACCGGCGACCACGGGCGGCTCTTTCGCGCCTCCGAGTGGGTGTTCGACGGGATGCTTCGACTCTACGAGCGCATCCTCCGCTGGATCTTGCGCCGGCGACGGCTCGTCGGCCTCATGACCGTCGCGACGGTGGTGGCCACCGTCATCCTCTACATCGTCGTCCCGAAGGGCCTCTTTCCGCAGCAAGACGTCGGTATGTTGATGGGCTTCTCCGAGGCGCCTCAAGACGTCTCGTTCGGCGCGATGTACACGCGGCAAGAGCGCCTCATCGAGATCGTCAAGAGCGACCCCGACATCGCGCACGTCGTGTCGTTTCTCGGGGCAGGTCCGTCGGCGACCGCGAATACGGGCACGGTGTTCGTCGAGCTTCGCGCTGGCAAGCGCGCGAAGGCGGATCAGATCATCGCGCGTCTACGCCCCAAGCTCGCGCAGGTCGAAGGCATCACGCTCTACTTGCAGGCCGTACAGGACGTGCGCGTCGGGGGTCGCGCCTCGCGCACGCAATACCAATACACCCTCCAAGACGCCGACCTCGATGAGCTCCGGACATGGGGACCGAAGGTGCTCGAGCGTCTACGCAAGGTCCCGCAGCTCAAAGACGTGAACACCGACCAGCAGACCGCAGGGCTCGAGCTCGGCCTCGACATCGATCGTGACTCCGCGTCGCGCCTCGGGATCACGCCGCAGCAGGTCGACGCCGTCCTCTACGACGCCTTCGGGCAGAGGCAGGTCGCGACCACGTATGCGGCGATGAATCAATATCGCGTCGTGCTCGAGATCAAGTCCGAGCTCGCATCTGGGCCCGAGGCGGTCGATCGCGTCTACGTGAAGTCGAGCAGCGGCGGGATGGTCCCGCTCGGCGCGATCACGAAGCGCAAGATTCAATCGACTGCGCTCTCGATCGGACATCAAGGACAATTCCCCGCGACGACGATCTCCTTCAACCTTGCCCCGGGCGTCTCGCTCGGGGAAGCCGTCGACGCCGTTCATCGCGCGGAGGCCGAGATCGGGATGCCCCCGTCGATTCGCGCGGATTTTCAGGGCACCGCGCAGGCCTTCAAGGCTTCGCTCGAGAGCGAGCCCATCCTCATCCTCGCGGCGCTCGTCACCGTCTACATCGTCCTCGGCATGCTCTACGAGAGCACCATCCATCCGATCACGATCCTCTCGACGCTTCCGTCGGCAGGGGTCGGGGCGCTGCTCGCGCTCCTCTTCGTCAAGATGGACCTCTCGATCATCGCGCTGATCGGCATCATCTTGCTCATCGGCATCGTGAAGAAGAACGCGATCATGATGGTCGACTTCGCGATCGAGGCCGAGAAAGGCGAAGGGCTCTCGCCCGAGGAGGCGGTGCTCAAGGCGTGTCTCCTTCGCTTCCGGCCTATCCTGATGACGACGCTCGCAGCGCTCCTCGGCGCGTTGCCGCTCGCGATTGGCGGCGGCGTGGGCTCCGAGCTCCGCCAACCCCTCGGCATCGCGATCATCGGCGGGCTCGTGTTCTCGCAAGCGCTCACGCTCTTCACGACGCCCGTGACCTACCTCGCGCTCGATCGCTTCACACGCTCGTCGCGCCGGGCCGCGCACGAGCGCGCCGCCGGCGTCATTCGATCGTCATAGGCAGAGTGACCCACGCGACGCCGCCGCGGTTGTCGTGGAGGACGGCCCACACGGTGCCTTTTCCGGGTCCCTGCCACGGCACGTACTGGGTTTTGTCTCGCTCGGGTCGGCCCGCGAAGGGATCGTAGAGGATGCGGCGATCGTCGACGAAGCGACCGATCGTCGTGAAGAAGTCGACGAAGATCGTCTCGCGCCCGACATTGCCGTTCGCGTCGATGTCATCGGGGTCGAGCTCGGCGCTCGCGTCGTCGAACGACACGCCAAAAGGCCATTGCTGATTGCACGCTCGGAATTCGACGTAGTCCCAGGCGTCACGCTTGCAGATGCCAATCGAGATCCCTGCGCTGCGGTCGACGCTGAGGTTGCGGAACGTCACGTCGGTGATGACGGGGTTTGCGTTTCGACGTTCTTTGAAGATGGCGACGCGGCGAAAGCCGAACTCGAAGTGATCGTTATCGAGCTTCTGGTGGTTCGCGTCGAAGCACGCGAAGGGCGGCTCGTTGACCCCCAAATGCCCGTCGTGCGGCACCCGCTCGACGTGCCCCGCGCATGCGATGATGAACGCGAACGCGGTGCCTGCCGGCTCGGGTGGACCGCCCGGCACGACACGCACGCGATCGAGCGCGTCGCTCGGGATCGTCAGCGTGGTCGTCGCCCCCTCGGGGAGCATGGGCGAGAGGTCGACGCCGAGCGGATAGGCCGCCTCGAATGCGGAATAGCAATCGTAATACTCTCCCGCGGGCAGCGGATTGATGCACGGCACCGGCAGCCAATGGACGTGCATCGGCTCGAAGGGCGTGCCGCTTCCAGGCTCGGGTGGAAGGCGACCGTCGTGGGTGAGCGCCTCGAGGTTCACCGTCTCGCCGGGATGCGCGTAGGGCACGTCGGCGCGCGTCGCCATGATCCGCACGCTTCGAATGAAGCCGCGCGGCGGCGGATCATCGTCTTTGCACGCCGTCGAAGGCAGGAGCACGAGCCCGCAGAGACACGCGGTTAGCCCGAAGCCGAGCCATCGTGATGGCCGCATAGGAAGCGGGGCGACCATCAGAAATCCACCCTTGCGCCGATGATCGAGAGCGTCGGTAAACCTCTTACGGGCCGGCTTGTCGTGTAATTGTAGTTGTAAACGACGCCCTGCACGGGGCTGTAGTAATAGACGTTTTGGACATCCACATAGGCCGTCACTTTGCCTAGGTGATTGACGTAGCTCGACTTCTCGAAGCGCAAATCGAGCTGATGAAACGGCGGTAGCCGCGTATTGAATGGCGGCAAGGTCGTGACGGGCTGATACGCGCCGCGATCGGTATCGAGCACGCCGCCGCCGTACGAGTTTGGCGTGTAGAGGCCGCCGCTGACGAAGCGAAAGCGCGCGCCAAATCGGAGACCGGGGTCCCACCCTTTGCTCGCGAGCACGGTGAGGATGTGCGTCTGATCGTACTGCGAGAGCCGAAGCGTCTCGGTCGGGTCATCGCGTCGCTCGCTCCGCGAGATCGTGTAAGCGAACCAACCAAAGAGCTTCGGATCGTTTTTCCAGCGCAGCAGCGTCTCGGTGCCGACGATGCGTCCGTCGCCGCGGTTGCCGTTGTCCTGCGCGACGAGGCGGTCGAGCTTCTTGTAGAACGTCTCGACCGAGAGCTCCGCATGCGCGCCGAGCTCCTGCTCGATGCCAGCGCTGATGTGCGCGCTGCGATTCGAGATGAGGGTGCGGCCCTGACCGAACACCGGGTCGAGCTCGAAGGGCGACGGCGGCTGGTAAAAGTAGCCGATCCCGCCTTTGGCGGTGGTGCGGCGACCGGACTCGCGGTTCAGGTCTTGTCGCGCCGCGATGCGCGGAGAGTACGTCCAGTCGCCCGTTTGATTCGTGTAGTCTGCACGAACTCCGGGCACGAGGCGCGTCCCAGCCTTCGGCACGACCTCGAGCTCGAGGTACGCGCCGGGGGTGTAGAGGTTGTCGTCGTTCTTCGCGATGAGGGGCGGAGAGCCGACGCCTCCGCCAGGGACGCCCGGCTTCTCCGGGCGCGGGAAGCGCACCGTCACTTCATACGGCGTCGTCAGGATATCCATGCCGGCGTTCGCCGTGAGAAACCGCGCGATCCGCTGCGAGATCTCGAGGCGGCCGCTGACCGGCATCGTCTTGATATCGGCGTAGTCTTCGCCAAAGCCGAATTGCACTCTGTCTTGTCCGGTGGCGATGACGGCGCTCAGTCGCGTCGAGGACGTAAGCTTGTTTTGATAACGTGCTTGCGCGCGCCAGAACGAGATCGCTGCGCTCAGATTGCCGCCGAGCGCGAAGTTGCCGCCGCCGTTGCCACTGCCAAATAGCGCAAAGCTGTCGTCCGATCCGAAGAACACGAAGCGAAGGTCGTGATCCGGCGAAAACTCCTTACGGACCATGACTTGATAGTCGTAATACTTCGGCGCAGTCGTGATGCCCGACGGTGCGAGGAGCTTGATCCACGCGTCGAAATACGAGCGACGACCTCCGGCGAAGAAGCTCCAGCCGCCTCCGAGGGACCGCTCGACGAGCGTGCGCACGTCAATCGAGTCGAGCTGGAACATCGCATGCCATTTGCCGTCGGCGTTTGGATTGCGAAGCCCGATGTCGATGATGCCGCCCATGCCGCGGCCAAACTGCGTACCGAAGTTGCCGGGGTAGAAGTCGATCTTGTCGAGCGCCTCGGTCGGCACGACGGAGGAGAGACCACCAAAGTGATAGACGATCGGCACGTTCGTCCCGTCGACGAAGAACTGCGTGTCGTTCGGAGCGGAGCCTCGCACGACGAGCTGACCGCTGAAGGGCGGCGGCCGCGCGATGCCGGGGAGGTTTTGGAGCGATCGCAGCGCGTCGCCGTTCGTGCCGGGGCTCTGGAACATCTCCTGGCGCGACATCGAGTGCTTCGTCACCTCGCGAGGAGGTCGCTCGCCGCGAACCCGCACCTCGAGCGGCGCCTCGTCGGGCGTCGTGCCGGCGCCTTTGTCGGCAGGCGCGGCGGGCTCCATCGCGACCGATGCCAAGCGGAGCGTGAGCGCGGTCTCCTCGCCTGGCTCGAGCGTCTCGTCCGACGAGGTACCCTTGAACCGTGAGGGCGTGCCGTCGGTCGACGGCGGAGGCTCGACCTCCACGTGGGCTTGGCCAAACGGGAGCCCGTCGACGCGGAACGTCCCGTCCGCGGCGGTCGTCGTCTCGTGCATGGCGCCGCGCGCGTCACGAACGACGACGCGGGCGTTCGGGATCGGCGCGTCGCTCACCTGCCGAGCGATGCGTCCGAGCAAACGCGCGGGAGGCGGCGCAAACGTGTACGAGAAGCGGATCTTTGCGGCGACCGGGTTGCCGCCGCGCGACGCGGGCTCGAACACGAGCTTCTTCGCCGCGGCGATCGCGGCCTCGTCGAAGCCATGGCCCGCGGGGCGATCGACGACGGCGCTGCGGACGTCGCCCGCGGTCCCCACCTCGAGCACGAGATCGACGACGACGGTGTCGTGGACGTGATCGCGAAGCGCCTCTTCCGGGTACGTCGCCGGTGAGTCGGCCTTGAGCTTCGGCGGGATCAGGTTCTGCGCGTCGATTCGCTCGGCGGGCTGCGCATGAGCGAAGGCAGGTACGTGCACCATACACACGCCCAAGACGACCCGCCGGAGCCAACGCGAGACCAAGACGGGCTCAATCTAGTGGCGTTGCTCGGTGGGTGGCGATCAGAAAACGACGAGACCGTCTCGGGCGAGGCCGATGAGCTTGCGCTCGACAGCGGCGCCGCGCCGGGAAATGCGCGCTAAAGCCGCTTCGTCTCGACCGCGGCGCCGTTCTCGAAGCGTTGCCACGTGGTGAGCTGCCCATCCCGCCACTCACGCCGCACGCCGTCCGCCTCACCGCGTTTGTAGTGCGCTTCGGTCGCGACGCGGCCCTCGGCGTCGAACAGGAGATAGAGGCCGTCGCGTTTGTCGCTTGCGTACTCTTCGTAGAGCGTGGGCCGCCCTGCGTCGTCGAGCTCCCAGGACATGCCGTTTCTCTTGCCGCCTTGCCACACGGCATACCGCTGGACCTTGCCGTTCGCATGAAACGTGAACACCGGACCGTTCTTCGCGCCTTGCGCGTCGAAGCATCCAACGAGCGCCCGTGACCGCTCGAGGTGCGATCCAGGCGCACACGAGAGCGTCACGTCCGGCGTTTGGTTCGCCACCGTCGAACGAAAGGACGATGGAACGGGCGGCGGCGTGATCTCCGCTTGCGTCAGCGGCTGCGTGCGAAGCGTCACGACCTTCCACACCGACGCGAGCACGACCCCGATCAGCGCCACCGCCGTCACCGCGATCGCGACGATGAGCCCGATCGGGCGCTCTTGCGCGGGCATCGGGCGACGCAGCGCGGATGGCGCCGGGACGTACGCCGGCGCGTGCACGGGCGGCGATGGCATATGCATCGTGGTCGGCGCGAGAGCCCCTGGCGCGGCGGTCTGGGTCGCGGTCACCTCCGCGCGGCTCGACTGCGTGAGCGCCTGCTCCCCCGCCGGTCCTGCGGGCATCGCGCCGGCGAGCTGACCTTTGCTCGCCTCGAGGATCTCGAGGAGCGCCTCCATGTTGGGGAAGCGATGATCGGGGTCTCGCCGAAGCGCCCGCTCGATCGCGCCCGCGAGTAGAGGAGGAAGACGGACCGAAGGCGGCCATGCGAGCGCCGCTTGGTCGAGCTTTGCGTTCCGGATCTCATCGTACGTGCCACGGAAGGGCCGCGCGCCCGCGAGCGCCTCGTAGAGCGCGATCGCGAAGGCATACTGATCGACCTTGGCCGACACCGAGAGACCGAGATGCTGCTCCGGCGCCATGTACGCCGGCGTGCCGAGGACATAACCCGAAGCGGTGAGCGCCTTCTCCCCTGGGCCGCTCGCGAGCGTCTGCGGCGATGACGACGACAGCGCGCCTTCGCTGGGTCGAACGAGCCCGAAGTCCATCACGCGGACGCGTCCATCGCGTCCGACGAGCGCGTTGTCCGGCTTGAAATCGCGATGCACGAAGCCGGCGCGATGCGCGGCGGCGAGGCCGCGTCCGGCCTGAACGAAGAAGTCCACCTTCTGCTCGAGGCTCCACGCCGGCTGTCGCAACGCCGCCCGCAGCGTCGTCCCGTCGACGAGCTCCATCGCGAGGAAGACCTGACCATCCGAGAGCTCGCCGACGTCGTGAATCGTCACGACATTCGGGTGCGCGAGCTTCGCCATCGCGCGCGCTTCCCGCATGATGCGCGCCCGCGCGTTCGGATCATCGGAGTCGGGGCGGACGATCTTGAGCGCGATCTTGCGATCGAGCGACGGATCGT
Organism: Labilithrix sp.; assembly: GCA_044227045.1. Taxonomy (GTDB): domain Bacteria; phylum Myxococcota_A; class Polyangia; order Polyangiales; family Polyangiaceae; genus Labilithrix. The sequence continues at coordinate 38,207 of JBGAFW010000005.1, read as the reverse complement.
GCGCCGCGTACACGACGCCCATTCCGCCGCGACCGAGCTCACGTTCGATCTCGTAGCGCGAGACGCGCGCGCCGACGGCGAGCCCTGGCATCGCAGCCACGTGCGCGGGCGCTTGGATCAACGACACGGCCGGCGGCCCCTCCGAGGAGGGCAGCGCGGCGCTCCGCGTCGTCTGCGATGCCTCCTGCGCGGCGGCGAGGCTCGCCACGAGCACGCGACAGGACGCGCAGCTGTCGATGTGCGCCTCGACGTTCGCGCGCGCGACCGGATCGGAGGGCTGCTTCGCGACGAAGAGGAGCAGCATGTCCTCGCTCGGACATCCGGAGTCGCTCGAGTGCATCGTCATCATCGGATCAGCCATCGCCGTCGCTCGGGACGTCCTCGCCTTCGTCCGCCAGATGGGCGCGGATCGAGATCTCCATCCGCTCGGCCAACATGCGCATCAGCGACGTCACGCTCTCCTCGAGACCTCGACCTAGCCGCTCGCGCAGATGCCTCTTCGTCGACGCGTGAAGCTCCTCGCGCGCCGCCACGACCCAGCGCGCCGCCGTCGCGCGATGAACGTCGTAGACCGACGCGATCGCGTCGACGGTGAGCCCATCGCAGACGGCGAGGCGAAGGAGCGTGCGACTCCGCGGCTCGAGCTCCGCGAGCGCGCGAAGGAACGCCTCCCGAAGCATCGGCCCGTATTCTTTGCGCACGTGCGCGGTCTCGGGTCCCTCCCCTTCGCCGGTGCCGTCGCCGATCGGGAGGATCTCGAGGAGCGCCTGATCGAGCTCGACCTCCTTCGCGGTGGAGGATTGCGCGAGGTTCAACAAGTGGCGTGTCACGACGACACGAAACCACGCGCGGAGGTCTCCACCACCCGCGTACTGCATCGTCTTCGGCGGGCCGGACTTCGAGCGCACGAAGAGCCGCTCACGCATCATCTGCGCGACCTCGTCCGTGCTGAAGCGCGTACGCACACGCGACATCGCGTGCGGGATCTCGCCGAAGCACGACTGCTCGAACAGCGAGATCGCGGCGCGATCCCCACGGGCACATCCCCACGCCATCAGCAGATCGGAGCCTCGCATGGTCTCGAGATGACGGATCAGAGCTGCTTCGTTCGACGTGGCGGCCGGCGGAATATGCGACACGACGTGATCGGAAAAAGCGACTGCATCGAATGCGATCGCAGGGTGCACCGAGCGTGCCTCTTCGACGAACGCCGCGAGCGCAGCGCGCGCGCGCGTTGCAGAGGAGTCGAGGACCGAGGGAGCGCCGGTGGAAGACACGTCGTACGACCACAGCGTAACGACGGAGAGCCGTATTTATAAGGGTGCGCGCGCGCCGGACGATTTTTCGTATTTTTTGGGGCTGGGACGCGACAGCCTCACCCTCCTCCTGTCTTGAGGGAATGGGAGCCAAACATAGCCTGCCGTTCGCGTCGCTCGTGCTCGTCGCGTTCGTGTCTGCTGCATGGTCGACGGGGTGTGGGAGCAGCTCGGAGGACGACGACGTGAATGCCGCGCGTCCGGACCCCGCCGCCGTGCCCCCAACAGTGAGCCGAGATGCGATCGTCTTCGACGCCGTCGCGTCGGAGGACGTGCGTGTCGAAGAGGGCGCGCTCGAGATCCCGCTCGCAGGTCACGAGGCGCTCCTCGCGCGGATCGCTCGCGGGAGCGTTCTCGTGGGGCAGCCAGCGTCCGACCAAGCAAAGAGCAACCCGCGCGGGTTCCTTCGTCGCGTGATCACCTTGTCGAAGAAGGCCGACCCATCGCGCCAAGCGTATGTCCGCGTCGAGACCTCAGCGGCTTCTCTACGTGATGTCTTCACGAGAGGCCGCCTCGCCTTGAAGCTCGGCGACAAAAGCTCGCTCAAGACCGCCGCGCTCGCGCCGATCGTGACGCCGATCGCCCCGAAGGATCGCACGACACCGATCGGGACCTTTGGCGGACCGATCTCGGCGAGCATCGAGGTCCCGCTCGACCTCGCCGGCGCGTCGAACGTCGAAGGCTCCGCGTCGATCGATCTCGAAGGTAGCTACGCGCTGACGCCCGAGCTCTGGGCGAACGCGACATACGCGAACGACGCCGCCAACACCGCGACGGACCTTCAAAACTGCTTTCAACCGCGTCCGGCCTGCGCGCAAGCCGGTCAGGTGAGCCCGATCACGGAGTGCCAAGACAAGCCGCTCGGGATGTGGTGCGCGGAGACCGCTTCCGAGCGCGTCTTCTGCGATGGCCAGGGCAACGGCTGCGTCGAGACATGCAGCGATCGCTACGGCGCCGGCTCGACATGCGACGCGATGCCGTCGGGCACCGACGATCAATGCCGCGAGATGCCGGGCGCGAGCACGCCACGCGTCTGCTTGGATCGCGGTGAGCTCACGCACCTCGAGCTCGGCGCCGCGATCGATCTCACGGTGGACGTGACCTGGACGGCGACCGTCCAAGCCTCCGTCAACGGAGAGCGCGCCGTCGACCAGATCACGCCGAACGCTCGTCAACGCCGTGAGATCGGCGTCCCGATCGCGACGAACGTGATCATCCCTGGCGCTGTGCCGATCCCCGTCGAGCTTCGCGGCACGGTGTACGCCACGTGCGAGGTCGCCGCCTTCGGACAGCTCTCCGCGAGCGGGACGACGCACATCCACGTGAACCCCGGCTTCGGCATCGCGTACGACAACGGATCGTTTTCGCCGCTACCGTTCGCCGAGCCAGCCGTCGAGACGCAGGTGCTCGAGGTGGGCGGCGCCGCGGGCGTGTCCGTGAAGTGCTCGCCCTTCAAGCCGCGTCTGTCGATGCTCCTCTTCGACGGTGACGTCGTCGGGATCGGTCCTTACGTCGAGGCTGGTTATTACCGAGCGATCTCCGCGCAGCTGCAGACCGACGCGTCGTGTCCGATCCTCGTCGAGCAGAAGCACGGGATCGAAGCGACCGTCGGCGGAGAGATGCGCATCTTCGGTGTCGAGGTGACGCCTGACTTCATCAAAGAGGGCCTCACCGTCGGGACGAACTGGCCGGCGCTCGAGAGTCACTGCCTCGCAGGACAATGAGCGCGTGTGGGCTCACTCCATGAGCGCGCGAGCTCACTTGGGCTGCATCTTGGACATCAGGCAGCCCCACTCGTCGCCGAGCGAGCAGCCACGCGCGAGGAGCTGCTTGCCTTCGTCCTTCTTGCCGGCGACGACAGCGAGGACGCCGAGCCCGCTGCAATCGCGCGGCGTGCCGGCCTGACAGGTGTCCTTCCACACGTTGATGTACGCCTGGAAGTGATCGACGTTCACCGCTTGCGACGGGTCGAGGTAGCCGCGAATGATCGCGCACGAGATGACGTCCCCCGCGTTGCATCCGAGCTTGTAGAGGCCGACGGCCTTCGACTCGTCGCGCTGCACGCCTTTGCCGAGCTGCAGCATCGCCGCGAGCCACGTGCATGACGCGTCGTTAAGCTTGCACGCCTTCGCGTAGTTTCGGACGGCCTGATCGACGTTCTTCGTGATGCCCTGACCGAACTCTTGCATGTAGGCGTAGTTCGCGCAGCCCGTCGAGTTGTCTCCGTCGCATGCCTTCTTGAACATCTCGACCGCGAAGGGCAGGTCCTTGTCGAACCCTTGGCCGCCGAGCGCGAGGAGACCGAGGTCGCTACACGCGCCGTCCGCGCCGCCTTTGCAGCCCTTCATCAGCGCCTTGGCCGCGAGCTTCGTGTCGCGCTGGACGGCGCTCGAGCCCGTGAGGAGCAGCGTGCCGACGTACATGCAGCCGTCGGCGTCGCCATCGTCGCAACCCTTGGCGTAGGCCTGCGCGGCCTTCGTCGGGTTCTTCGGCAAGCCGATGCCCTCTTGCAGGAGGCCGCCGAGCAGCGTGCATCCCGCGGGGTCTCCGTTCATGCAGGCGCGCTCCGCGAGCTGGGCACCTTGCTCGGGTGCCTTCGGCGCGCCGCCGTCGCCGCGGATCGTCATGAGCGCGAGCTTCGAGCAGCTCTTCGCGTTGTTCGCCTTGCATGCCTCGAGGCACGCGCGCGCGTTGCCGTTCGGGCACTCGACGACCTGCGCTGGAGCGTTTGCCTTCGGCGTGGTGCACTTGCCCTCGATCATCACGAGGCCCGTCGGGCACACGTCGCGGAGCTCGACGTCGGACTTGGCCGCGTCTTTCGTGTCCTTCTTGTCCTTCTTCGCCGTGTCGATCGGCAAGAGCTCGACGCGAATGAGCGCGCCGCACTGCTTCGGCGCGGTGGGGCTGTCCGGCGTGGCCGACGCGCAGTCGGTGAGCTGACCATCGACGACGCGCGTCATCGAGCTCGACGCGGTCCCGCCACCGCCGCCTGCGCCGAAGATCTCGGCGACCGCACGCGCGCGCATTCGATCGCCACGATCGACCGCGAAGGCACCTACCGTGGCGCCGCGGATCACGTGGGTCGCGCCGGCGCACTGACCGACGAGGTCCTCCTGCCCGACGTTTCGCCAGGTCGTACGAAGCTTGCCGATCATCACCATCGCGATGTCGAGCGTCGCGCCCTTCTCGAGCTCACCACCGAGCTTCGCCGCGATCCCCAAGCCGCCAAGCGGGAGGTTCGCTTTGATGTCGTCGGCCGACTCGAGCCGCACCACCTTCTCGCGCCTCGTCATGCCCATGAAGCCGTACGTGCCGTTCACGTGGCAGTCCTTCAGCAAGCGAAAGCCGCGATCGTCGTAGCCGACGACGACGAGCCCGTCGTGCATGCCGACCTCGAGGTCACCCCGTTGCTCGGGCTGCCAGTCGACGATCATCGGCTCGAGGTTGCCGGTGATGAACGTGGGGCTCGGTGGTTGAGGTGGCGGCGGCGGCGGCGGTGTTGGGCCGCACGCAGTGCATCCCGTCACGGTCATCGTCACCACAGCCACCAGCGCAACGCCCGACAACTTCATTCGCATCACCCGTCTTGATGTGAGCCGGGCCTGACGAAAAGTCAGACCCACGTGAACCTGTCATCATCGCCCGAACCGCGGCGCTCCGACAAGACGTCTTCTCACGTTCGCGTGGGGTACACCACGCGGTGCAGGGATTGCGCGCGCGTCGATGATCAGGTGAAACGAAGCTCGCGCTCTTGCTTCGTGCTTCGTGCTTCGTGCTTCGTGCTTCTCCGCCTCGCTTCTCGCTTCTCGCTTCTCGCTTCTCGCTCGCACCGAGAATTCGCGAGACTAAGGCGCGATCGGGGGCGGCGTAGGTCCGATCAGGCCGGCGTCGGTGAGCGCCGAGTCGACGCGGTCACGGTACGGCGCGAACGTGGGATCGTCACGTGTCGACATGCCGAGCGCGAGCGCGTCGGTCTTCCGGCCCGACTTCGACAAAGCCTCGATCTTGAGGATCGTGGCCTCTTGCTTCAGAGAGCCGCCGTTCGGGATGCGCTCGTAGCGCTCGATCTCGACGAGGGCCTTCTTCGGATCGCCGGCTCGGAGCGCCGCGCGCGCGGCCTCGACCGTCTTCGCTTCTTGCGCGAGCGTGGACACATCGACCGGAGCACCGCTCACGATCGGCGCGGGCGCCGATGACGATGGCTCCGCTGCGCGGGTGGGCTGCGCGGTCGTGGTGGGTGTGCTCGGCTCGCGCTTCTCGGTCGTATCCGCGGTGGTGGTCGTCGTCTTCGGTGGATCGTCTTTGCGCGTCGCGATGACGATCGCGACGATCGCGAGGACGACAGCAGCGCCGCCGATGAGCTTCTGTGTGGAGGTCATGCTTTGCTTCGAACGTGTGGGCGTTGGTGATCAAGCAATCGCGATCCCAATTTGCTTCCTGAGCTTCGCGTACCGATCGGAGACCACGAAGCTCATCAGATCGTCCATCTTCTCGCCTACGTGGGTCTTGTCCTCGAGCGAGAAGATCGCGTGCGCCGCCTTCAAATCATTCGACAAAAGCAGGCCTGCGCGGGAGAGGGTGCGGTCCGATGCCGTGGCCCATCGCTGGAGGTTCGTACGGCCTCCTTCTTCGACGAAGCGGAGGAAATGTCCACGCAATCGATCGACGGCCGCCGGCTCGAGGATCGGCTCGATCGCCTTCGCGATCGGGACGACGAGCTGCTTCACCTGCGCGCTGAGCGGCAGACCCGGGTTGCCGATCGAGAGCGCCGCGAGGAAGATGTCCTCGAGGCCGCGCGCGGAGGGGACGAGCATCTTGACGAAGTGCTCCTCGCGGTAGTTCGCGAGATGGCGACCGGCGAGGAACGCGAGCTCCGCGGCGGATCGTCCCGAGAGCGCCTTCGCGCCGATGCGTGACGCCGGAGGCACGCCTGGCACCATCTCGACGAAGCCTTCGAAGTCCGGATCGGCGAAGAGCGCCGGGGAGTGCATGCCGAGGATCGCCGACGCCCAGTGAAAGCAGCGAACTGCTTGCACCGTCGTCGTCGCCGGATCTTGCTTCCGCGCCGGATCGAGCTTGATGAGCTGCTTGTCACGACGGAGCGCCGACAGACGTCCGATGAGGACCGCCGAGACGACGACGGAGAAGATCTCACCGATGAGCGCCTCTTCTTCGGGATGGAAGAGAAGGCGCTTCCACGCCTCCTGAGTCACCGACGCGGTGGGCCGGATCAGCGCGGCCTCGCGGTGCTTGATGTAGCACTCCTTCTCTTCGCCGTTCGCCGCCTCGAGGTACGCGAGCACCTGCGCGACACACCACTGCCGATCGTTGTCGTTCGCCTTCTTGTAGAGACGGAAGAGCGCGTGAAGCGAGTCGACGTCGCGCGGGTCGTGTCGGACGCGTCGCGCGAGCTCCGCGGGATCGTCATCCGGGACATCTTTCTTCGCGGGAGCGGCGTCGGAGAAGTCGACCTCGACGCTCACGTGGGCGCGTGCGTCCTCGAGCTCCGTCTCGAGCTCCTTGATGCGTCCTTCGAGGAACTTGATCCGCCGCTCGAGGGCGAGCGTGCGCTGGTCGGTCGCGATCTCGAGAGGGGCGATCGTCGCAGGCGGGGGCTCGTCGTTGAACGAGAGATCCTTGATGACGATGCGGTTGCGCGCTTCGTAAGCCGCTTGGAGCGCTTGCTCGAGCTTGCGGAGGCGGCTCTTATCGAGGCCGAGCCGGTCGGCCATCTTGTCGAGCTGCGACCTCTCCTCTTGCGTGATGACGCCGTCCTCGATGACCTCCGCGAACAGCTCCTCGTACATCGCCTCGAGCTTGCCGAGGCGCATGTTGCCCGCGATCTCGCCGGCCTCGAACGATGCCTGGTGCTGGAAGTCGCTCGCGTTTGCTGTGGTGCTCGTCTCTTGGGTGCTCATGTCCGTCTTCCCCTGCTGGTCCGTCCGTCCGCCCCATAGTCCCCTGCCTCGGACGTCTGCACAACCGTCTGTCCTCCCACACCCGCACCACGTAACGTGGATCTCGGCTCCGGCGCCTCGGACGGAAGCGCGGGCGCACCCGCCCGAAGTGAAACCCCCGAAAAATGCGCGTAGAGCCTGGAATAGAAGGGGTTAAGAAAACGACGGATCGTTGGGATGCCCCGGATTTTTCGATACGCTAGGGCCGCGGCGGGCCGAAAGCTCTCTTACCCCCTCCCCTAATGAGTGAGTCGATCGACGATCTTTACGCGCGGTGGCAGAGAAACCCCGACGCGGCAGAGACAACGGTGGCGCTATGCGAGGCGCTCCGGGGGAGCCGTCGAGCTGATCTCGTGGAGATCGTCGGCAGCCATGTCTCACGGCAGCTCGACATCCCGGCGCTGCTCGCGGCGGCGCGCATGTACACCGACTCGGGCCGCCTCGAAGACGCTCAGTCGGTCCTCCTCTCCGCCGGTCGCCTCGCCCCTCGTGACGGAGACGTCTACCGATGGCTCGGCGAGGTCTTGCTTCGTCGCGGCGACGCGGAGCGAGCCGAGAAGGTCCTCGAGAAAGCCCTTCAATTCGGCGCCGGCAACGGGGCGCAGCCGCTCCTCGAACGCGCACGCGCCCTGATCCCGACGCAGCGCACCAACGGTCCCGCGGCGGTCGCGAAGGCCGTCAGCGAATCGAGCTCTCCGCACCTCCTTCGCGGTGGCAAGAAGGGACGCATCGTCCCGGCGGAGTCCGACGAAGACGTCGAGACCCAGATCCGAAAGAACGACGAGGTGCGCGCGGCGATGGAAGCTGCGCTCGCGCCGATCTCGAGCCCGATCATCCCCGCCGCGGGACGTCCGATCCTTCCCAAGTCCACGCCGCCGCCGCCGATGGCCGCGCCGCCGCCGTCGGCTCGGCCGCCGCCGATGCGGAACATGCCGCCGATCCCGCCGCCGGACGATCTGATCTTCACGACGCCCACGCGTGGCCTTGGCTTCGACATCCAGCCGAGCAACACGCGCGACAACCCGTTCCTCTCGCCGTCGTCAGGCGCGTCGCCGCTCGGCCCCGACGATCTCGTGTCCGACGCCGGCCCCTTCCCGAGCTCGGGAAAAGCGGTCGTCTCTGCGTCCACCGCGGCGTTCGGTAGCCCGAACCGGCAGCCGTTCCCGGATTTGCCGCCACCGTCACGCGACTTCACGCGTGATTCGGATCGCGGAAGAGCGGTCGATCCTAAGCTCCTCGATCTCCTCGCGAGGCCTGCTGCTCCGAAGGGCGAGGTCTCGCTCGGCGGCGCGTCGGTGCCGGAGCCGCGTGACGTCCTCGACGCGCTCCAGATCGCGGGCGTGTACGAGCCCGACGGCGCAGTGAAGCCCGCCGTCTACCAATGGACGCAGCCCGACAACATCGTGAAGCGTCTCTTCTCGACCGTGACCTTGATCGGTCTCGCGGTCGTGCTCGTCGGCGGCGGAGTCGGCGCGTATTTCTACGTGACGAACGCGCGCGCGAAGGCCCACCTCGAGGCGGAGGCGCTGCTCACGAAGGTCGATCACGATCTCTCGCTCTCCGACGCACGCCTCCTCGAGCCGTCGGAGAAGGTGCTCTCGCGCGCGTTCGAGCTCGAGTCGCGATCCCCGCGCGCCGCGCTCGCGTGGCTGCACGAGCGCGCGAGCGTGGGTTTGCTCAAGGGCGGCGCCGATCTCGCGTTCGAAGACGCGACCGCACGCGCACGGGAGGTCGGCGTCGCAGAGAAGAAGATCGCGTTCGCGCACGTCGCGTCGTTCTTGTTCCAAGGCGACGTCGCGGGCGCAGCCTCGACCGTCGCGAAGTGGGACTCCGTCGCGCAAGAAGACGCGTGGTTTCAGCTCCTCGCCGGCGCGACGTTCGAGCGCGCAGGCGATCAGCGTGCGCTCGAGCGCTACAACGCCGCGGTGAAGCTCGATCCGGAGCTCATCATCGCGCAGATCCTCCTCACGCGCGCCGCCGCGGTCGACGGCGACCCGCGACGCGCCGCCGAGCTCGCCAAGGAGTTCCGCATTCGCTACCCCGATCGCGCCGAAGGAGCGGCGCTCGTCGCGCTCACGTGGACGCGCGATCCGCTTCGCGGCGAGCCGCCGCCGGAGATGAAGGACGTCGTCGAGAAGAGCGACGCGCTACCCCTCCCGCTGAAGGCGATCCCGCATGCGTCACGCGCGCTCCTCGCGCTCTACAAAGGCAACGTCGACGAGGCGAAGCCGTCGCTGCAAAAGGGCCTCGAGGTCGCCGACACGCCAGGCATCGCCGCGTGGCTCGGCAGCATCGCGCTCGCGACGGGCGACGAGAACCTCGCGCGAAAAGCGGCGCTCGCCGCCGTCTCGTTCTCGGCGGTGTATCCGCCCGCACGCGTGCTCGCCGCGCGCGTGGCGCTGCTCGGCGCGCGCCTCGACGAGGCGCTCAAGGCGACCGAAGATCTCCCCGCGACGTCCCCCGACGTCGCGATCGTCACTGCCGCGGCGTCGTACGAGAAGCTCGATGGCGAGAGGATGAGCCGCGCGTTCGAGTCGGTGCCCGAGGAGACGAAGAAGCTGCCGTTCGTGCTCCCGCTCGTTCGCGGACAGTCGCTCCTCGCGGGCAACCTCTCGATCTTGAGCGCAGACAAAGCGTTCGACATGGCTGATGACGACGCGCCGTGGGCGGATCTCGTCGCGATGGACTTCGCGCTCGACAGCGGCGACCTCGAGCTCGCGAAGAAGATCGCCGAGCAGTGGCGCGGTGAGCCTCGCCCGATGCGCGCGGTGCGACTGGCTCGCCTTGCACGCTACGAAGGAAAGCTCGAAGACGCCGACAAGCTGAGCAAGTCCGCCGTCGAGGGAGCGTCGCCGACGATGCGCACGCTCACCGAGCGTGTCTTCACGCTCGTCGCGATGAAGAAGGACACCGAGGCGCTCGCGGTCATCAAGCAGTATCCCAACGTCGGCGGGCCGCTTCAGAAATGGCTCAAGGCATACGCCACGGCTTCGCACGGCAAGCTCGATGAGGCGCGCGCGATGGTCGCGCAGGAAGACCCGCCGTCACCCGCCTCGCCTCTCCCCTCACGCATCATCGCCGCGGCGGCTTACGGCGCGATGAAAGACACGCGCCACGGCGGCGAGTACGTGAAGCCGATCGTCGCGGCGAACGTCGCGAACCCCGACGTCGCTCAGGCCGTCGAGAAGCTCGGCCTCGGCAAGGTCGTCTTCCGCCGCCGTTGAGCGATCGACTCGGAGCGTCGAGCGATCAGCGATACGGCTGGCCGGCGGGACGTCCGCCAGGTGCGCCACCGCGCGCACTCTGCTGCTCGATCATGCTCTTCAGCTCGTCGGGCTCGGTCGACTGGTTGATCGCTTGCTCCATCGTGATGAAGCGACGCAGGTAGAGGTTCAGGAGTGACTGATTGAGCGTCATCATCCCGTACTTCTCTTGGCCGACCTGCATCGAGCCGTAGATCTGGTGAATCTTGTTCTCGCGGATCAGGTTTCGAATGGCGACGTTCGGGACCATGATCTCCATCGCCAAGCAACGACCCGGCGCGCCTGCGCGTGGCAAGAGCTGCTGCGTGATGACGCCTTGGAGCACGAAGGACAGCTTGTTGCGGATTTGATCCTGCTGGTGAGGCGGGAACACGTCGATGATGCGGTTGATCGTCGACACCGCGGTGTTCGTGTGGAGCGTGGCGAAGACCAAGTGACCGGTCTCGGCGATGGTGAGCGCCGCCTCGATCGTCTCGAGGTCGCGCATTTCGCCGACGAGCACGACGTCAGGGTCTTGGCGGAGAACGTAACGGAGAGCGCCTTTGAACGACTGCGTGTCTTGCCCGATCTCCCGCTGGTTCACGACCGCCATCTTGTGCGGATGGAGGTACTCGATGGGATCTTCGACCGTGAGGATGTGAACGCGCTGCTCGCTGTTGATCTTGTCGATGATCGACGCGAGCGTCGTCGACTTGCCGGAGCCCGTCGGCCCGGTGACGAGGACGAGCCCGCTTGGCTTGTTCGAGATCTCGGAGATGACGGTAGGCAGCCCGAGCTCTTCGAACGAGAGGATCTTGAACGGGATCGTTCGAATGGCGCCCGCGACGGCGCCGCGCTGCAAGTAGACGTTCGCGCGGAAACGCGAGAGGTTCTTCACGCCAAACGAGAGGTCGAGCTCGCTGTCCTTTTCGAACGCGATCTTCTGCTCTTCGGTCATGATCGAGTAGCAGAGCTGCTTCGTGTCCCGAGGATCGAGCGGCGGGAGCTTGAGCGGGATGACCTCACCGTCGATGCGGAGGAGCGGCGGCGCTCCTGCGGTGATGTGCATGTCGCTTGCGCCTTTCTCGACCATTGCCTTCAGCAACTGGTGGAGATTCACGCGAACTTCTGCGCCTTGAGCCATGCTCGTAGGCTATCGGGTCCCTCGAAATGAGGCGAGTGTTCGCTGCTCTTAGCGACGCGTCGTGACGGACCGGGGCGTCGCAAAAGCCCGCACGGCGATGCTCTTGGTCGTCTGGCCTCGGATCGCGCGGATGTAACCATCCCACCCCTCGTCACCCCAGCCAGCGCCACCGCAGCCTGGAGCGTAGGGATCCGCAGCGCAGGGATCGCCTCCGCCTCCGCCCCAACCTTCATCGCCCTCGCAGCCAGGAGCATACGGATCGTCGAGACAGGGATCTCCGTTGCCTCCGCAGCTCGGATCGGACGGGTTCGTCGCGCAGGGGTCGCCGCCCGTTCCGTCACCACACATGGGGTCCGAAGGGTTCGTGACGCAGGGGTCTTGGGTGCCTCCATCGGGCGGAGCATTGGGATCGGCGTTAGGGTCGGCGTTGGGATCGACATTCGGGCCCGCGTTCGGGTCACCGGCCGGAGCCGTCGCCGCGTCGCACTCGGCTTGATGGCTCTTGTAGGCGACCCACGCGGTGATCCCTTGGACGTTGAAGACGCCGAGCGCGCACTGGGCGTTCGTGGTCACGTCGAACAGCTCCTGCGCAGACGAAGGACACCCGGCGGTCTTGCCGAGATGGATGCTGTTGATCTGGAAGACGCCGAAGTCGGTCGTCCCGTTCGTGTTCTTGTTCGTCGCCTGCTCGTGGAAGCTCGACTCGTACTTCGCCGTGCAGACCATCTTCGGGACGGTCGCCTCGTCGAAGCCGACTTGGCGGAGGACGTTGGCGAGCTCCGTCTCGGGGACGACGCGGCCCGCGAGCTCCCGGCTTCGGGTGTGACCTTGGGCTTCGGTCGTGGTGGTGGGCGCCTCGCAGCCGATCAACGACGCACAGGACAGCAGCGTGGCAGTGACGAGACCCAACGAGATCGAACGGCTCATGGCAGCGCGGTATTGCAGGCGCTAGACCAGCCCAAATCCGCGCAAATTCAGGGTTCTTCGTGAGTGATCACCGGGATGATCTGGATCCGTCCACGTGAGAAAAGAGAGACCGTCACGCGAATGCGTGGCGGTCTTTCTCGATCGTGATCGAAGCTCGCGTGCTGGAGCGACGTGGGATCAGTCGGACATCGTGACGCGGAGGATCTCTTCGGTCGTCGTGACGCCGTCGAGGACCTTGCCGATGCCTGCCATGCGCAGCGTGACCATGCCCTGCTTGATCGCGGCGGCCTTTAGCTCGGCGGTGGATGATCCTTGGAGGACCATCTCCTTCAAGCCGTCGGTGAAGCGCATGACCTCGTAGAGCGCGACGCGGCCTTTGTAGCCGGTGCCGTTGCACGTACGGCATCCGAAGCCTTTGACGAGCCGCCCTTGCGCGATGTTGATCTGGTCGGGCGTGAAGCCGACCTCCTCGAGCGCCTGCGGCTCGATCTGGATCGGCTGCCTGCAGTCGACACACACCTTTCGCGCGAGACGTTGCGCGAGGACGAGGTTGACCGACGCGGTGATGAGGAATGGCTCGACGCCCATGTTGAGGAGGCGCGAGATCGTCGCGGGAGCGTCGTTCGTGTGGAGGGTCGAGAGCACCAAGTGGCCGGTGAGCGCGGCCTTGACCGCGATTTCCGCCGTTTCGAAGTCTCGAATCTCGCCGACCATGATGATGTCCGGGTCCTGTCGGAGGAACGCGCGGAGCGCCATCGCGAAGTTGAGCCCGATCTCGTCGTGCATCTGCACCTGGTTGATGCCCGCGAGGTTGTACTCGACGGGATCTTCGGCGGTGCTGATGTTCGAGACGACCTTGTTGAGCTCGCTGAGCGCAGAGTAGAGCGTCGTCGTCTTTCCCGATCCGGTGGGACCGGTGACGAGGACCATTCCCCACGGCTGACGAATCGCCCAGAGGAAGTCCTCGAGGGGCTTGTTGTCGAAGCCGAGCTTCGTCATGTCGAGCTGGAGGTTGCCCTTGTCGAGGAGACGCATGACGATCTTCTCGCCCCACAGCGTGGGGAGGACCGACACGCGGAAGTCCATCTCGCGACCCTTGCCGAGCTTCAGCTTGATGCGTCCGTCTTGCGGGAGACGGCGCTCGGCGATGTCGAGCTGGCTCATGATCTTGAGACGCGACGCGATCGCGTTCTTCAGCTTGAGCGGCGGCGTCATCTCTTCGACGAGGACGCCGTCGATGCGGTAACGCACGCGAAGCTTCTTCTCGTAAGGCTCGATGTGAATGTCGCTCGCGCCCTTCTTGATGGCGTTGAGCAGGATCATGTTCACGAGACGAACGACGGGGGCGTCCTCGCTCGCCTTCTCGAGCTCGAGGACGTTCAGCTCCTCTTCGTCGCCGGTGAACTCGATCTCCGACTCGTCGAAGCCGGCCATGACTTCGTCGTACGAAGGGCCGGCGGAGTAATAGCGCTCGACCGCGTTCGCGATCGAGGTCTCGCTCGCGATGACCGGCTCGATGTTGTAGCCGGTGAGGAACTTGAGGTCGTCGATCGCGTGGAGGTTCGTCGGATCCGCCATCGCGACGATGAGCGAGCTTCCCGCGCGCGACACCGGAATGACGCGGTGCTTTTCGCACTGCTCTCGCGAGACGAGCTTCAAGATCTCGGCGTCGATCTCGTACTCTTCGAGGTTGATCGTCGGTACGCGGTACTGCTGCGACAAGAAGTTCGTGATCTCTTGATCACTGATGAACCCGAGTCGCGCGAGCGTGTAGCCGAGGTTCTGACCCGAACGATTTTGCTCGTCCTGCGCCTGGCGAAGCTGAGCGAGCGAAATGAGCTTCTCGCGAACGAGCAGCTCACCAAGCCTGTTGGTGTTCGACATGGTTATTCGACTAGAAGCGTCGATGATGCCGCAGGTTCCGTCAATCCCGTGTTGAGAATTGCCCACATTCACCCGCAAAGTCTCCCCTCTTCGAATCCGTCCTAGACACGGACACGAGAATGAGAGGAAGCTCGACCCACGCCCATGACGCCGCGATGGTTTGGACGCTATCGAGCCGTTGCCGAGATTGGCCGCGGACATCTCGGCACGACGTATCTCGCGCACGCCGACCACTCGAACGCTCCAGTGGCTCTGAAAAGGCTCGACACCCGGCTCGCGGATGACGCCTCGTTCGTGCAGTCGTTCCTCGAAGACATCGATCGCGTCTCGGGCATCGACAGCCCGTTCGTCGCGCGCATCCTCGAGTCGGGGAAATGCACGGGCACGTACTTCGTCGCGACCGAGTACCTGCACGCCGAGCCGCTCGAGCTGACGATCGAGCGCGCGCCAATGCCGCTGCCGCTCGAGATCGCGTGCCGGGTGATCGCGTCGGCCGCCGACGGTGTCCACGCCGCCCACGACCTACGCGATGAAGAAGGAGCGCCTTCCGAGCTCGTGCACCGTCATCTCTGCCCGCGGAACATCTTCGTCGGCTGGGACGGCAGCGTGAAGGTCGTCGACTTCGGCGTCGGGAAGTTCGGCTCGAAGGTGCTCGCGCTGAAGCCCGGCCCCGATCGCGTCGCCTACATGGCGCCCGAGCAAGTCGACGGCGGCGAGCTCGATCGACGCACCGACGTCTTCGCGCTCGGCGTGATGCTCTACGAGCTCACCACCGGCAGGCCGCTCTTCGTGCGCGAGCACTCGAGCATTCCGCCACAATCCGCGAAGAAGCTCCTCCAGATCCCGCCGCCGGAGGTCGACAAGCCTTCGTCGATCATCGACGGATACCCGAAGGCCCTCGAAGAGATCGTCCTTCGTGCGGTCTCGCGCGATCCGGCAGAGCGCCATGCCACGGCCTACGATCTCGCGCGCGACATCGAGAAGCACGTGCTCGAAGACGCGCTCGCGGTCGAGCCGTCGGAGATCGCCTCGTTCATCACGCCGCTCTTCGAAGAGGAGATCAAGCGGCGCGAGATGCTTCTCCAGAAGCTCGGACCGCGCCAGTCGACGCCCCCTCCCGCGTAAGTCTCGCTCGATGGCTTTTTACGACAAGTGGTTCGGAAAGGGACGAGTGGCAGCGCAGGCGCGCTCGGCCGAGCTGCGCGGCGATCTCGCGCGCGCGATCGAGCTCTTCGGCGAGGCCGGAGACAACGCCGAGGTCGCGCGCGTGATGGTGATGCGCGGCGACGCCGAGACCGACGCGCGCACGCGCCTCCAGTTCTTCACCCAAGCCTCGAAGCTCGCGCCCGAAGGCAGCGAGACGAACAAGACCGCGCGGCTCAAGCGCGCCGAGCTCCTCCTCGCGCTCGCAGGCGACACGGCGGTGAGCGCGGTCGCCCGACACGAGGTCGCCGAGGCCGCGCGCGATCTCGAGGCGATCGGCGAGCCGCTCAAGGCGGCGGAGGCCTTTCAACGCGCCGGGGACAAGGAAGGCGAAGCACGCGCGCTGCAGGCGGCGGGAGACGTGGAGCGCCTCGAGTTCCTCCTCTCCACCGAGCAATACAAGGAGCGCGTCTCGCGATCGCGTGACGAGCGAACGAAGGACGTCGACTTGATGATCGAGTGCGGCAAGCGTCGCGAAGCGCTGGCCTCGCTCGACGAGCTGCTCGCGGCGACCCCCGACGACGCTCCGCTTCGCGAGCGGGCGAATGGCCTCCGCGCGCGGCGTGTGCTCGCGCCCATCGTCGTGATCGAAGCGATCGGCGAGCGCTGGGTGCTCGTGACGGGAGAAGAGGTCGTGATCGGCCGGACCGACGGCGCGATCAAGGTCCCGTCGAACGCCGTCAGCCGGCAGCATCTCCGGATCGCGCGCGAAGGCGACGGCTTCGTCGTTCGCGATCTCGAGAGCCGCAACGGCACGCAGCTTCGCGGGATCAACCTCGCCGGCCCGCTCTCCATCGGCGACGGCCTCGAGCTGAAGCTCGGCAAGGAGGTCCCGCTGCGGATCACGCCGAGCAAGCGCATCGCGGGAGCGATCGAGATCGACGTCGCCGGAGAGAAGTACTACGCGTCGCTCGGCGTGACGACGAAGACGCCCGTTCGCGGCCTCGAGCTCGCGCCCGGCGCCGATGGCTGGCTCGAGCTCGCCTCGTCGAATGGCGCGCACGCCTACGCCAAGGACGTCGAGCTCGTCCCGCGTGCCACGCTGCTGCTCGGTGACGCGATCTCGACGACCCGTGGCAGCGACCCACTCCTTCGCGTGATCAGCACCTGATGGGCTTCTGGGATCTCTTCAAGAAGAAGCCTGCAGATCCGGCCGCGCCGCTCGCGAATCCGGCCGCGCAGCAAGCCCTCGGGCACGAGCACGTGCAGCAAGGGCAAGCGTCGTTCGACATCCCAGGCGCCCCGAAAGAGCTCTCGCGACTCCTCCGGATCGGCCTCACCGGCGGCCCGAACGAAGAAGAGGCGCTCGCGTCGTTCAACGCGCTCCGTGGGACGCCCGACGAGGCACGCATGGTCGAGGAGCTCGCGCGCGTCGCGCAGATGCGTAAGCTCCCCGATTCTCTCCTCCTCGCGCTCGGCGCGACGCTGCTCGATCGCGGGGAGCCCGAGGGCGCGACTCGCGTGCTCTCCGCCGCGTCGTCCTCCCCCGCGCTGGTGCTCCTCGCCGACCTCGCTGAACGCCGCGGCGACTTGCCGATCGCCCTGTCGCTCATCGAGCGCGTGCTCCTTCGCGATCTCGATCATCCCGGCGCGCGCGAGCGACATCGCCGGTGGCGATCGCAGCTCGGATTCGATCTCGAGCAGAAGCCCGTCGCCGCCGGCGCCACCGTCGTCGCCCGCGAGCCCGACGCGCCGTTCGACTTGCTGCGGGAGGTCGGACGTGGTGGCTCCGCCGCCGTCTACCAAGCCGTCGATCGCGAGCTCGGCCGGCACGTCGCGCTCAAGGTCTACCACCAGCCCGAGCGCGATCGCCATCAGCTCGCCCACGAGGCTCGCGTCGCCGTCCAGATCGAAGGCCCTGGCATCGTGCGCGTGTTCGACGTCGATCCAGAGCACGGCTGGATCGCGCTCGAGTGGGCGCCGCTCGGCACCCTTCGCGATCACATCCGCGGTCGCGACCTCGGCAAGCTCCTTCCGATCGAGCGATGGGCGCTGCCGCTCGCGATGGCGCTCGCGCGCGTGCACTCGGCCGGCTGGGTCCACCACGACGTGAAGCCCGCGAACGTGATCCTCTCCCGCACGAACAGCGCGATCCTCACCGACTTCGGGACCGCCCGCCGCGCCGGCGAGCCTCCGCCGCCCGGAAGCCTCGGCTACATCTCACCGGAGCGCATGAAGGGGCGCCCGAGCGATCCGCGCGACGACGTCTACGGCTTCGGTCGCATCCTCGAGGACGTGCTCGAGGTGATCCAAGACGAGCGGGTGCTCGCGCGCTTCCGGCCGATCGCCGCGGCCTGCGCCGGCCCGGACGAGGGGCGCCCCTCGAACGGCGGCGCCCTCCTCACGCGCCTCCGCGTCGAGCTCGGCATTGTCTAGCAACGCGACGCTCCCGATACTGCCGGCATCGTAGGAAGAGCCGAATTTCAGGGTTCCGCTCGACGTCCTGGACCTTATCCGTTATAACGGACATGGTTCTATTAAGGTCAAAATCCCATGCCGCCGATCACGTATGCCGATCTCATCGCCACCACGCGCCGCCAAACGAAGGAGGTCTCGCTCGACGAGCTGAAGCGCAGGCTCGACGCAAAGGAGCCGTACACGCTCCTCGATGTCCGCGAAAAGGAAGAGTACCGCGCGGGCTTCATCCCCGGCGCGATCTCGGTGCCGCGCGGCTTCCTCGAGATCCAGATCGAAGGACGCATCCCCGACAAGACGACGAAGATCGTCGCCTACTGCGCAGGCGGCACGCGCTCGGCGCTCGCGGCCAAGACGCTCGCCGAGCTTGGCTACACGAACGTCGAGACCGCCAACCCTGGCTTCGTTCGCTGGAAAGACCTTGGCTACCCGATGGACACGCCTCCGCAGCTGAACGAGGCGCAGCGCGATCGGTACTCGCGCCATCTCCTCCTCCCCGAGGTGGGCGAGGCGGGACAGGCGAAGCTCTTGAAGAGCAAGGTGCTCTTGATCGGCGCCGGCGGCCTCGGCTCTCCCGCTGCGCTCTACCTCGCCGCGGCCGGCGTCGGGACGCTCGGGCTCGTCGACGCCGATGTCGTCGACGCCTCGAACCTCCAGCGGCAAGTCCTCCACGCGACGAGCCGCGTCGGCGTGCCGAAGGTCGAGAGCGCCGAGAAGGTGTTGAAGGATCTGAACCCCGACGTGAAGGTCGTCGGTTACAAGGAGCGCGTCGACAGCTCGAACGTCGATCGCCTCTTCGCCGACTACGACGTCATCGTCGACGGCACCGACAATTTCCCCACGCGCTACCTCGTGAACGACGCGAGCGTGTGGCTCGGCAAGCCCGTCATCCACGGATCGATCTTCCGCTTCGACGGTCAGCTCACGACGTTCGTGCCGGACAAGGCCGCGTCGAAGCTCGGCATCGCCGCGGGGCCTTGCTACCGCTGCCTCTACCCGGAGCCTCCGCCGCCGCATCTCGCTCCGAGCTGCCAGGAGGCAGGCGTGCTCGGCATTCTCCCGGGCGTGATCGGTCTCCTCCAAGCGACCGAAGCGATCAAGCTTCTCCTCAATCGCGGCGACGCGCTCGTCGGGCGCCTCCTCACGTACGACAGCTTGAAGATGAAGTTCCGCGAGCTGAAGCTGCGCCGCGATCCGAACTGCATCGTGTGCGGTCCGAACCCGACGATCACGAAGTACATCGACTACGAAGGCTTCTGCGCGCTTCCGGGCTGACCGACGAAACAAAAAACAGAAAGGGCGCCGGGTAAGGAGGAGACCCGTCGCCCTCTCTGTTTTGTGATGCCTAAGCGATAAGCGTGTCTCGAGGAGGGCTTTCCGTTTCGATGTCAGTCAGGAGGGTCGAAGATCAGTAGATCGTCACGGGGCCGGCGCTCTGCGTCGCGCAGACACCGTTCGTCGGGTTGCCGACGGAGCGGATGATCTCGGCGGCGGGCGGGTTCACGTGGGTGCCGGTCATCTCGCTCTCGACCATGCGGACGAGCGCGCCGTTGAATTTCGTGACGTGGTAGCAGGGGATGTGCGGCTCGGCGTGCGAGTTGCCGATGCCCGAGTCGTCGGTGAGGAAGATGTAGCGACCGCCGGTGATCTGCGCGGCCGAGCGCATCGTCATCTCGGTGCGGGGGTCTGCGCCGCTCGCGGCTACCGGATAGATGTGAACGTCCTTCTGGACGGCGGCGTCGATCGCGGTGCGGACCGTCTGCTCTTCGCCGATGTGGTGCGGAGCGTCGGCGACCCAGAACGCCATGCGCGCGACGGAGCCGGAGCGCCACGAGAGCGCCATCGTCTTCGTGAGCCCTTCGGCGACGGCTTCGGGATAGTCGCCACCACCGCCGACGGTCTGGCTCGCGAGGTTCGCGCGGAACTCCTCGAGGCCCTTGAAGTCGAACCAACGCGTGACGTACGAGTCGCCCTGATCCTTGTAGAGGACGAGACCGAAGCGCGGCGTCGTCTGCGGGAACTTCGTCTTGATCGACTGCGCGATGCCGTCGATCTCGTTCTGGATGTACGAGAGCTCGTCGCCCATCGAGCCCGTCGTGTCGAGGAGGAACGTGACATCGAGCTCGGGAGCGGCCGCGCGCTGTCCCCACTTCGTGTGCGCCGCGTCGCGCTCGGCCGGCGTGAACGGGACGAGGCCCGAGAGCGAGGGCGTGGTGAGGTCGAGGTACTTCTTGAAGAAGTCGTAATTGAGGTTGTCGTCCCAGACGCCGGCAGTGAGCGCGCTCTTGTCGGGGGTCTGCGATCCCGGCGTGCTCGTGCTCGTGCCGGGGGTCTCGCCGTCGCCCGGCGCCGCCGAGCCGCCGCTGCTGCTCGACGCGCCGCTGTAGCTGCCGCCGCCCGGAGCTGCGCTGCCGCTGTTCTTCGCGTCGCCGCCCGTTGGCGAGCCGCTCTCGAACGCGGAGTCCGCCGAGGACATGCCGCAGGCGGCGAGGGTCATGGCCGAGAACAAGAACGCTGCATTCCAGATCCGCTTCATTGCTTTCATTCCTCGTCGTCGTCGTTGGGGCGTTGCGCTGACGAGGAGTGGTTCTGCGAAGGCCGTGCCGTTCCGGCTCGCTGCGGTCCAGAGCGTTAAAACAGGCGCGCGCGCTCACTTTGGCAGCGAGCGCGCGCGTTCTTGGGATGATCAGCGTGTCGTGTGCGTGACCGTCGGATCAGGCTCTTTGCCACCTGCGCCAGACCATGACGCGAGGATCAGGGCCATTTTTACGAGGTTTTTGGATCACTTCTCGACGTCGGCGGGATGCTCGTCGACGGACTCCGGCGCGGCCTCACGATCGAGCGGCCGGCGGGCACGGAGAAGCTTCTCGCCCTCTTCGGCGTCGCTCGTCTCTGGGCCGTGGTTGGCGCTCGCCTTTTCGATGTGGCGGGCGGCGACCGACGGCGGCGGCCAGGTCGTGACGTAGCGAGGTGTCTCGCCAGGTCCGCTCGCGTCGATCCACGTGACGTGGCCCGCGCCGGGATCACGGACGTCGATGTGCACGAACGAGCTGTTCGGATAGAAGCCGCAGCCTGTGTCGTTCAGCGTCTTGCAGAACGCGACGACGTCTTCGTTCTTCGCGCCTTCGACGCGGAAGTCGATGGCGCGTCCGGTCGAGTGCATGCTGCCGACCGAGGCCGGACGATATCCCGAGATCACGAAGATCTTCGCGGGCGCGTTCGGTTTGCTGAAGTGATCGACGACGTTCTGCATGCGCTGGGCGAGCCGCGGGTCGACACGGCGAACGCCATGCGCGATCTCGGCGCCGGGCTTCTTCGCGAGCTCGGCGAGCGGCGCGACAGGCCGCGCAGCGCCGCCGGGCCGAACGAGGACCGAGAGACGCTCGACAGCGAGCGGCGCCACCGAGCCATCGCACTTCGTTAGCTCGAAGCGCTCGATTTCTGGGCCGCGCACGATCTCGACGGGCTCTTTCACGCAGGGAGGAGACGCGGGCAGCGCTGCCTTCGTGGTGTGCGCGATGTTCTTGGCGACTTTGGCGCTCTGGCTGTTGCCGTTCGCTCCGCTCTTCGAGCTTGGCTCCTCGGTCTTCTCGAGGAGCTGCGGCTCGGAGTCTTCATCGGCCTTGCCAGCCTTGTCGGCTTTGTCGGCCTTGTCGCTCTTCGTTTCGTTCTTCTCGTGCTTGCCGGACAACGCGGGTTTGATGCCGCGGATACGCGCGACGAGCTCGGCGAGCTCCTCGTCGCGCGCGGTTTCGCCATCGCTCGAGGAGTCGCCGCCGGCCTCGCTCTTCGAGGCGGCCGGCTTGCTGCGTGCACCCTTCTCGGCGCCGCCCTTGCTCGGCTTGCCTGCGTTCGGGTTCGGCAGCTTCGGCATGTCCTTCGACGACGCCGGCTTCGACGCATGCGAGGACGCCTTCTTCTCGGCCTTCTCCGCCTTCTCGGCCTTCTCGCCCTTTTCGATCTTCGTGGTCGGGATCTTCGCCGTCATCGACGCCGGCACGATCGCGCTGTTCTTCTTGTTCTCCTCGACGCCGGGCTCCTTGTGGCCCGCTCCGCCGAGATCGACGTTGTGTGCATGGTGCACAGGCTTCAGGACGCCCTTCTTGCCGTGGGCGTCTTTGGAGGTCGCCTTCACGCGAACGACCGGCGACTCCTCCTTCTTGTCGTCAGCCTTCGCTGACTTCTCATGCTTTTGCACCTTCGCCGCGTGCGGCTTGTGGTGCGGGTTCGGCTTTGCGGCCATGGCGCTCAAGGGCGCGAGTGCGATCGCCAGTGCAACCAACGAAGAAACGACGGGCTTCATGACGTGTCCTCCTCCTGAACATGGGCACGTTCGCCCATCCGCTGGCGGCCTCGAGAGTGGCCGCTGCGTGAAGGGTAAAGTCGTACAAACTGCGACCTAGGACAAACAAACGACAAAACATTTCTTCGGGCGGTTAAAAGCACGGTCGAGAGATGCGCCACGCACCCCTTCCCAAAACGCCGAGTGAGCTCGAAGAACGACTGCGCGAGCTGCAATCCGCGCTCGAAAAAACCAGCGCCAACCTCGGCTGCCTCGCGTGCGAGCGCTGCGAGCGATGCACCGACTCGACGTTCCTCAAGGACTGCAAGAACGTCGCACGGTCGAACTACTGCACGCATTGCGTCGACTGCACCGAGTGCTCGCACACCACGTTCTCCACGAGCTGCATCACGTGCTCTCACTGCGAGCACTGCGAGCGATGCATCGGCAGCGCGTACCTCGTGCGGTGCGTGGGCTGCAGCGGCTGCACGTATTGCTTCGCGTGCGTGGGACTGTCGAAGAAGGACTTCCACATCTTGAACGAGCCCTACGACCGGCAGGAGTACTTCGAGAAGGTCGCCGAGCTCCGCCGCACCTTGCGTATGTGAAGAAGCGATGCGCGCCGTCATTCAACGTGTTTCGTGGGCCAAGGTGGAGGTCGCCGGAGAAATCACCGGCGCGATCGACAAGGGGCTGCTCGTGTATCTCGGCGCCGGCAAAGGCGACGGCGACGCCGACCGCGCCTACGTCCTGTCGAAGGTGCTCGGCCTTCGCATCTTCGAGAACGACGAAGGCAAAATGGACAAGAGCGTCGTCGACATCGGAGGCTCGCTCCTCGTCGTGAGCCAGTTCACGCTCTACGGTGACGTCAAGAAAGGCCGGCGGCCGAGCTTCGACGGCGCGATGCCGCCGGAAGAGGCCGAGCGCGCGTACGAGGCGTTCGTCAAAGACGCCCGCGCGCAAGGCATCCACGTCGCGACCGGCCGCTTTCGCGCCTCAATGCAGGTGTCGAGCTTGAACGACGGGCCGGTGACGATCTGGATCGACAGCGCCAAATCCGCGTAAGACTAAGGTCGTGGCGGAAGGCGAGCGCGAGAACGAGGACGAGGCGGCGGGCGCGGGCGCGGACGCGGGCAAGCCCGCCGAGCCCACCGAAGAAGATCTCGTCGGCATCGGAGACAAGGACGCGATCTTCGAGGCGCTCTGGAAGCGATGCGTCGAAGCGTGGGACGACGACAAGCCGCACGGCGCGATCCTCGAGCACGCGCTGAAGAGCGAAAAGCTCCCCGATCTCGCCGGCCGCTACCGCGCGCTCAAAGACGACCCAGTCAAAGGCACCCGTGCGCAGAAGAAGATCGACGGCATCGTGCTCGCGGCGACGCAGCTCTTGATGTCGACGAAGACGCCGCCACGCACGAAGACGCCTTGGCAATGGAGCGTCGGCGCAGGGCTCGTCTTCGTCATCGTGTGCGCCTGGCTGGCCTACCAGCTCTTCATCCCGCACGCGCGCTAGCGTGGTGGCGCGCGAGCCTGCACGCCAGCGCGATCGCCTCGGCCATTCCGCGTGCGTCGGCGGTTCCCTTGCCGGCGCGATCGTAGGCGGTGCCGTGATCGACGCTCGTGCGAATGATCGGAAGACCAAGCGAGACGTTCACCGCTTCGCCGAAGCCGACGAGCTTCATCGGGATCGTCGCCTGGTCGTGATACATCGCGACCACGGCAGCGTAGCGACCCATCGTCGCGAGGCGAAACGCGCTCTCGGCGGGCACCGGGCCTTCGATCGTCACGGTCGCGCCGCGGCCCGTCTTCTTCACGTGCCGCGCGAGCCGCGTCCGCGCCTGGGCGATGCCGGGATCGATCACGCGGCGTTCTTCGTGACCAAGCAAGCCTCCTTCGCCGGCGTGAGGGTTGAGCGCCGCGACGGCGATCGTCCCCGCCCCGCTCGTCTGCTCGATGAAGCACGCCGTCCAGTAGATCGCGCGCGCGACCTCCTTCGCCGTGATCGCGCGTGGCACGTTCGCGAGCGAGAGATGGGTCGTGACGAGCGACGTCGTGAGCCGCTCCGTCCAGAACGCCATCGTCACCTCGGGTGCATGCAGGCGAGCGGCGAGATGCTCCGTGTGGCCGCGAAATGAGCGCGCTCCCTTGGCCCCGGATCGCGCGATCGCGTCCTTCGACACCGGTCCGGTGACGAGCGCATCGGCGATGCCGGCGCGAACGAGATCGGTCGCCTCGTCGATCCACGCGAGCTGCGCGGCGCCTCCCTTCTTCGATGGTCGTCCAGGCGTGCGATCGGACGCAGCGAGGGACGTGGTGGGCTGCCAGACGCGCAGCGCGCGGTCGCTCTTCTTGCGGGGCGCGAAGCCTTCGGCGGCGGTGGCCACGCGGGCGAGCCGCTCGGGATCGATCTTCATCGCCCGCGCCGCCGCGCGCAGCGCCCCAAGATCGCCGACGAGCAGGATGTCGGCTTCGCTCTTTACGCGCGACGCGGCGGCGACCGCGACCTCGGGACCGATCCCCGATGGACACCCGATGCTGATCACGAGGCGCGGAGACACCGTGGGAAGGACGCCGCCTCGCCGGCTCACTTCGTCACGCTCTTCGCGCTGGGGGTGTCCTTGGACTTCTCGTTGTTGCCCGCCTTCTCGTTGTTGCCCGCCTCGAGCTCGCCCGGAACACGCAGCTTGTACCCAGCGCCGCGAAGCGTCTCGAGCGGGAGCGCTTCGCCGAGCTTCATCCGCAGCCGCCGGACGTGAATGTCAACGGTGCGGGGCCCACCTTCGTAGCGGCCGCCCCACACGCGCGCGAGCAGCGTCTCACGCGAGAAGACGCGCCCGCGGTTTTGCGCGAGGAAGGCGAGGAGCGCGAACTCCTTGGCGGTGAGGACGATCGAGCGACCGTCGACGAGCACCTCGTGCGCGGCGCGATCGATGACGAGCGGTCCGACCTTCACGCGCTCTTCGGTCGAGAACTCGCTGCGCTTCCACTCGAGCTGGCGGATGCGCGCGTAGAGCTCGACGGGCGTGCACGGCGTGACGATGAAGTCGTCGAAGCCGCTCGCCGGATCGACGCGCGCGATCTGCCGCGCCGACACCGCGATGATCGCGGGCGTAGCCTTCAGCTCTTCGTTCTTGCGCACGGCGCGGAGCGCGGCGACGGCGAGATCGGGTCGCTCACCCGCCTCGATCACGATCACGCGCGCGCGCGCTCCTTCTTCCTCGAAGAGCGCGTTGCCCTCATCCCAGAGATCGAGCGTGCGGACATCCGCACCGAGGGTCCGAAGGAGCGTGGCGGCTCCATCATCGGCCTCGAGGTCGGGGCCGTGTCCGATCACGACGACGAAGGAGGGCTTTTGCGAAGCAGACCCCGATCCCCCAACATGAGACTGAGAGGGCATTTCGGCCCTTCGAATTACCACGAAGGGGCCAGATCGGGTGCCTGAAGGGGCAGATCGGGCGCCTGACGTGCGCGAAGCCGCGCGCGACCGGCTAGATCTTGGTGCCGCCGACCGTGATCGAGCTGATCTTGATCGTCGGGCAGCCGACGCCGACCGGCACGCTTTGCCCGTCTTTTCCGCAGGTCCAGATGCCGTCCGAGGTCTCGACGTCGTGTCCGAGCATCGCGACCTTGCGGAGGACATCCGGGCCGTTGCCGATCAGGTTCACGCCCTTGAGGGGAGCGGTGATCTTCCCGTCTTCGACGAGGTAGCTCTCCGTGAGGGAGAAGACGAAGTCCCCGTTCGAGATGTCGACCTGACCGCCGCCGAACTTCTTCGCGAAGACGCCGCGTTTGACGCTCTTCAGGATCTCTTCGGGGTCGTGCGGACCGGCGACGAGGATCGTGTTCGTCATGCGAGGCATCGGCGCGCACGCGAAGCTCTCGCGCCGTCCGTTGCCGCTCGGGCCGAGGCCGTAGTGCTTCGCGCTCAGGCGATCGTGCATGTAGCCGACGAGCTTGCCGTTCTCGATCAGCGTGCTCGAACGCGGCTCGTAGCCTTCGTCGTCGACGTTGATGGAGCCGCGCGACATGAGGAGCGTGGCGTCGTCGATGACGGTGCAGAGCTCGCTCGCGACGACGTTGCCGACCTGGCCGGAGTAGTTGCTCGTGCCTTTGCGGTTGAAGTCGGCTTCGAGGCCGTGGCCGACCGCTTCGTGGAGAAGGATGCCGCTGTCGCCGGGCGCGAGCACCACCTCCATCTGGCCGGCTGGAGCTTCTTGCGCGTCGAGCATCGTGATCGCTTGCGACGCCGCTTGCTTGGCATGCCACTCGGGCGACTTGCCGTCGAAGTAACCGATCGTGGTGCGGCCGCCGCCGCCAGACGAGCCTTCTTGGCGCTTGCCGTCTTGCTCGACGATGACGCGAATGCCGAAGCGCATGAGCGGCTGAACATCGCGGGCGAGCCGGCCGTCGCTCGTCACGACGAGGATCTCGCGGATCTCTTCGGCGAACGACGCCTCGACCTTGATGACGCGCGGATCGTGCGCGTGGGCCGCGGCGGCGGCGCGCTCGAGGAGCTTCCGCTTGTCCATGCCGGGGACGTCGAGCGTGACCTTGTCGAGGTCGTACCGGCTCGGCAGAGGCCTCGGCGTGATCGGCTCGGGTGCGGGGGAGCCGCCGCCCGACGCGATCGACGCGGCGGTGTCCGCGGCGCGCTTCATCGCATCCCAATCGAGCCTCTCGGTGTAGGCGTACCCCGTCGCGTCACCTTGCTGCGCGCGGACGCCAAGACCCATCGAGACGCCTCGCGACGCGCTCTTCAGGATGCCTTCGTCGTAGACGAGCCCGCCGGCGGCGCGGTACTCGAAAAAAAGGTCGGCGTAGTCGGCGCCGCGGGAGAGCGCCACGCGGAGCAGCTTCTCGGCGAGCTGGACATCGATTTCGTTCGTGCCGCCCTGACCAAAGGGGGCTTTGTAGAGAGCGGATCCTGTCGCCATCGCCGCAACGTAGCCGTGAATGACGTGGGCTTCCAGCCGTGCCGTGGCGTATTCACGTCCGATTTTGGCGGCGAGCAGGACGCCGTGGCCGGGCTCGGAAGCGGGTCTCTTTGCGCTCTCGGCCGGGCGCGCGGTGGGTCAAAGCGGCCGGTCGAGCTGAACGCAAGGGGTTTCTTCGCGGACGTTTCGGGGAAAACGAACACCTCGTGGTCGCGCTCGACAGCGTAAATTGCGGGGAGTAAGTCAGGATTTACTTAAGCGCCGCCTGGCTTCGGCGGTCTTCACTTTGGCGTCACCCGAGCAGGGGCGGGCCGCGCGACGCCGACCTCACGCGCAAGTAGGCAACCTGTCACGAGTAACGCTATTCTGAGCACGTCCCCGAGATGCTCTCGTCTCTCCTTCGCGGGGCATCCTGAACCGAGAACCCCATTGGCGTCGTTGAGCCCGAATCTCCCGGAAGTCGGAGCCGTGTCGTTGGCCGCTCCGTCCTTTCACGTTGGGAACGTCTCCCTTCCGCTCGCGCAGGGAGGGCGATGAAACGTGGCGATTAATCGCGACAAGGTTCTCGAGGCCGCCCAGAAGTACGTCGAGAAGAAGAAATACGACAAGGCGGTGGCCGAGCTTCGCAAGCTCGTCGACGCCGATCCGAACGACGCACGCACGCTGCTGAAGATCGGCGACTTGCAGGCCAAGCAGGGGCTGCATGGCGACGCGATCAACACGTACGAGTCGGTCGGTAAGCTCTATGCCACCCAAGGCTTCGCGCTCAAGGCGATCGCTGTCTACAAGCAGATCCGCGAGATCATCGCGAAGCACGTGCCGCAGCTCGAGGAGCGCTACGGCCACATCGCGCCGAAGCTCGCCGAGCTCTATCAGCAGCTCGGGCTGACGAGCGACGCGCTCGCAGCGCTCGATGAGGTCGCCACCCGGCTCCAGCGCCAGCAGAAGGATCAAGAAGCGATCGACGTCTTCCGAAAGATCGTCGAGCTCGATCCCACCAATCCCCTTCCCCACCTGCGTCTCGCCGAAGCGCTCTCGCGCGTGAAGGACGTCGAAGGCGCGGTCTACGAGTTCAAGACCGCCGCGTCGCAGCTCGCTGGCATTGGTCGCCGCGACGACGCACTCAAGGTGCTCGAGCGCCTGCTCCACCACAAGCCCGATCCCGAGCAGGCAAAGATCTGCGCCGAGCTCTATCTCTCGCGTGGCCAGCCGCAAGACGGCATGCAAGCGCTCGCGAAGCTCCAGATCTGCTTCCAGGCCAACCCGCGCGACTTCGACACGCTCGCCCTCCTCGCGCGCGCGTTCAACACGATCGGTCAGGGCGCGAAGGCGATCGAAGTCCAGAAAGAGATGGCGCGGGTCGCGCGCGACACCGGCAAGCAGGATCTCTTCCGCGAGATCCTCGAGCGCTTGATGCGCGTCGCGCCTCACGACGAAGGCGTCCGCCGCCTCGCGCAGCAGACCGGATCGGTCCAGGCCGTTCCTCCGTACGGCGCGGCCGCGGTGCAAGCGCCGCCCGAGCCGCCGCAGCCGGAGGCACCACGCTACCCGCCGTCGCAGCGTGACTTCCAGCAGCAGCCGCCGCCGCCCGCGTACCCGCAGCAGCCGCCCGCGGTGTGGGGACAACAAAACCAAAACCGCGGCTACGACGAGCAGCAGGCGTATGGCGCTCGACCGAACACGCAGCCGCTCCAGCGACCGCGCACGGATGGTTTCAATCAACCGCCGCAGCAAGAGCCGCTCGAGCACGTCGACGAGGTCTCGTACTCGTCCTACGAAGAGGTCGACGACGAGCAGCTCGTCGAAGACGCCGAGGTCATCGAAGAGGCCGAGGCCGAGGTCGACGCGTATGGCGACGAGGCCGACCCGTACGCCGCCCAGAACAACGCACCGGTCTACACGCTCGAAGAAGGCGAAGCAGCGTACCCCGAAGGCGAAGACGGCCAGAGCGGGTACGAAGACCCGAACGCGCAGTACGGCGAGCAGCAAGGCGACGAGCAAGGTCTCTACGGCGAAGAGCAGTCCGCCGAGGATCAGCATGGCGGCCAGGCGTACGTCGAAGGCGGGCAAGACTACGAGACTGCCGACGCGGCGGGCTCGGTCGACGGCGCCGACAGCGTCGAGCAGATCACGAAGACGCTGAACGACGCGAACGCGTTCCGTCGCGTCCGTTTGTATGCGAAGGCGCTCGAGACGCTGCGTGTCGGCCTCGAGATCGATCCGCGCTCCATGGACCTCCATGAGGTCTATCGCGACGTCCTCATCGAGTCCGGACAGACCGAAGACGCCGTGCAGGAGATGCTCGTTATCGCGAGCCTCTACGTCGACGCGCTCGACGGCGACTCGGCCGCACGCGCCCTCCAAGACGTCCTCGCGTTCGATCCGCAAAACGCTCGCGCGATCGAGATGCTCCAAGAGCTCGGCTACGAGATCGTCGACGAAGGCGAAGAGGGCGCCGAGGCTGCGGGCGATCACCAAGGCGCCGAAGACGGCGCGGGTTACGAAGACGCTGGCGGCGCGCGCCTTCCCTCCTACGACCTCGAGGAGATGGGCCCGGCAGACATCGGCTCGCAATACGCCGCGGATCGTCAGATTCGTCGCGGCGCCTCGCAAGCCCCGGCGGCGTCCTACGACGACGAAGGCGCTACCGGCGACGCGCTCCCGAGCTTCCCGCTCGACGAGCAGCACGCCGAGCACGATCAAGAGCAGCTCGACCAGGATCAGGCCTACGCCGACGCCGCCGAGCACGTCCCGTCGGTCCGCCCGCACTACCGCGGCGGGATGGACGCCGAGAACCACAACACGTCCCCGCCGCAGTTCGGCGGACGCGCTCCGTCGCAAGCACCGCGCGCGGTCTCGCAGAAGCCGCCGTCGATCGCGGCCGCAGCCAGCCGCGAGCTCGAAGACGCGCTCGACGAGGCAGAGTTCTTCTGCTCACGTGGCCTCTTCGACGACGCACGCGCGATCCTCACCGAGCAGCTCAGCAAGCACCCCAACAATCCCCTTCTCCGCGAGCGCCTCCAAGAGGTCGACGCGCAGGAAGCGCAACGCGGAAGCGGCGCGCGCGAGAAGCCGCGTGGCGAGTCGGGCGCACCGAACGGCGATCGCGCCTTCGACATCGCCGCGTCGCTCGACGCACTCGAGAGCCTCGACTACGCGAACATGCAGCCCGCCGAAGGGCACGCTGAAGAAGACCAGCAGGTCGACGTCGAAGAGGTCTTCGCGAAGTTCAAGGAAGGCGTCGCCAAGCAGATCAGCGTCGAAGACTCCGACTCGCACTACAACCTCGGCATCGCCTACAAAGAGATGCTCCTCCTCGACGACGCGATCCGCGAGTTCGACGTCGCCGCGCGCGACCCGAAGCGTGAGTGCGTGTGCCGCTCGATGATCGGAATGATCCAGGTCGAGCGCGGCAACATCAACGAGGCGATCGACGCGTTCCTCCTCGGCCTCAACGCGCCGATCAAGGATCCGTCGCAAGAGACGGTGCTCTGCTTCGAGATCGGCGCCGCCTACGAAGCGAAGAAGATGAACAAGGACGCGCTCTCCTATTACCAAAAGGCGATGCGGCGCGATCCCAACTACCGCGACGTGCAAGAGCGCGTTCGACGATTGGCCAAGGCCGAGCCGAAGCCGAACGTCCGCCAAGCCGCCGTCGGCGCCGACGACGAGTTCGATCGCGCCTTCGACGATCTCTTGAGCAAGGCCTGAGCCCCTCACCGGACCACAAAAAGGCGCACGCGAGCCGTCGAGCGGCTCGACGATCTTGCACGTCTGCCGCACACGCCCATTTCCGCGCCCGGCAGCCTGGGCAGACCAAAATCGAGCTGATAGAGGTGAGCGATGCCGGATCGCGATCGCGATAGCCGTTTCGACGTCCACGCGGCGATTCGCCCCGAGGATGTCCTGGAGTTCTGGTTCGGTCCGTCGGGCGCACCGCCGCTGGTGAATTCGACGAAGTGGTACACGAAGGACGCCGCGTTCGATCGCGAGATCGAAGACCGCTTTGGCGAGCTCCACGCGCTTGCCGCTCGTGGAGCGCTCGACTCATGGAAGACAACGCCTCGCGGACGTCTCGCGCTCGTCATCCTCCTCGATCAGTTTTCGCGCAACATGTTCCGAGGAACGTCGCGCGCGTTCGCGCAAGACGCGCGGGCATGCGAGATCGCGCTCGATGCGATCAACGCACAAGAGGGCGAGCAGCTCACCGTCGTCGAGCGGACGTTCCTCTACATGCCCCTCATGCACGCAGAGGACGTCGCTCTTCAACGCAAGGGAATCGAGCTCTTCGTGGCGCTCGAGGGACAGGCCCCCGAAGAGCTCAAGAAGTACGTCGCCAATGGTCTCGACTACATGAAGAAGCACGCCGAGATCATCGAGCGATTCGGCCGCTTTCCGCATCGTAACGAGACGCTCGGACGAGCGTCGACGCCTGAGGAGCTGGAGTTCCTCAAGCAACCTGGATCGTCGTTCTAGTCCGAGCACGCAGGCCGCGTGAGATGCAGCCACGTGCGTGCGCATGAGCGAGCACGGCCGGTCGATCCGAACGCGACATACGTCACGAGCCTCCTTCGCCGCGTCGATGCGCGGTGATCTCGTTGAGAGCTCGACGTTTCGCGATGTCGGTTGACCGAACGCGCACGCGTCCTACGCAGGCGCGCTGCGCGCTCGGTCAGAACGGCGCCGTGTCCATGAGCGAGCCTGGCGCTTCCGCGATGTGCGGGAGACTGCCGTTCGCGCGTGGACTGCTGCCGAAGCGGACGTCGGTGGCGATGATCTCGGTCTTGTATCGCCGCTGCCCATCCTTCTCGTACGAGGACGTTTGGATGCGCCCTTGCACGAAGATTTGCTGACCTTTGACGAGGAGCTTCGAGAGCGCCTCGCCGCGACGACCGAAGATCGTCACGGTGTGCCATTCCGTTCTCGACTGTTTCTTGTTGCTCTCCTTGTCGACCCAGCTGTGCTCTGTCGCCAGACGCACCTTGAGGACGGCGCCGCTCGACGTCATCTTCAGCTCCGGATCGTTGCCAATGTTTCCCAACAGGGTGACCGTATTGAATCCTTCACTCATGCCCGGCTGCATGAGCACGCATCGCGCCAAGATCGAGATCGAACGATCTCGCGCAGATGGAGAGCGTGACCATATGGCCCGGGCCAGTTTTCGCTGGCCCCGGGCCACCTTTGGCCAGCTGGTCAACCTTGGTCGTCGGGAGGCGGCGAGAGCCAGCTGTCGTGAACCATCATGACGATCGTGTCGTCGTCATCGGTACCATGCGACGGCTTGAGGGAGGGAAAGTCCCAATCGAGCTCCTCTTCTTCCTCGACGTGGCGGTTCTTCGACGCCTTCGCCGCGGTTTGGAGCGCCTCGCGATGGCGACCGTAACGGGTCAAGACGGCTCGGGGTTTCGGAGGGCCGCCCTCGGTGAAGAGGCGGTCTTTGGGGGGTGACGCGACGTGAACCCGCCGCTCGAGGGTGATCTCCGAGGCGTCGTCATCGTCGACGAGCGGGTCGCCGAGAAAGTCGTCTTCGTCGAGCTCCCACGCCACGTTTCGGCCCATTCCACTCACCTCCAGAGAAAGTGAACGGCATCGGCGCGCTGGCCCTTAAGTGGCGAGCGCACGAATCGGCGCAGCACGAGCATCGGCCGGCCGTCCGTTGCCGACCGGTCGCGGTCCGTTGCCCGACCGAAGTCGCCCTTTTCAACAAAGGCGCAGCCTATTCTCTTCGACCCAGGCGCGGCCAGCACTGCGGGCGCCAGCACTGCGGGCGCCAGCACCACGCGCAGAGAGCGTCGAGCCGAATCCCCTTGGGTGACCAAGGTGCTTCTTCTTCATGCGCAAGCATCGGCCCCCCCACGCCCGCTTCAACGAAGGCGCGGCGGACAGATGGGCAACGAAGCGAGTCGCTACATGACGTCTGCACCGATCTTCCTAGTGCTCGCGCGCCATTGTTGACACGCCCGGCGGTCCGTTGCCCGACCGACGTCGCGGTCCGTTGCCCGACCGACGTTGCTTTGGGCGCGTGACCTTCAACGAAGGCGCGGCCGGCGCCAGCACATGCAGACGCGGCAATCCGTTGAAGTTGCGGTCCGTTCCCGACCCGAGCTCACTGCAGGCGCGAGCACCAGAGCGCGAGCCGAGACCGAATCACCTTGGCTGACCAAGGTGTTTCTCTTCAGGCGCAAGCAGCGCGGACGGTCGGCAACGAACCGAAGTTCGACAAACCGCCCGCACTCCGTTGCCCGACCGACGTCGCGGTCCGTTGCCCGACGTCGCGGTCCGTTGCCCGACCGACGTTGCTTTGGGCGCGTGACCTTCAACGAAGGCGCGGCCGGCGCCAGCACATGCCGACGCGGCAATCCGATGAAGTTGCGGCCCGTTCCCGGCCCGAGCTCACTGCAGGCGCGAGCACCAGAGCGCGAGCCGAGACCGAGACCGAATCACCTTGGCTGACCAAGGTGTTTCTTCAGGCGCAAGCAGCGCGGACGGTCGGGCAACGAACCGAAGTCGCGACAACCTCGTGCCCCCGTGCTGGCGTCCACGATGCTCGCCGCGATGGGCGCCGCCGCGCCGCCATTGTTGAAAAGGGTGACGCGCCGACGTCGCAACGGACCGCGAGGTCGGTCGCGCAACGGATGAGGGCATGGGCGTTGGGCTGCAGACGACGTCCGGTCCGTTGCCCGCGCCCAGCGGACCGTTGCCCGACGGACGTCCGCTGCGGGCGCCAGCGTCGCGCCAGCGTCGCCAGCGTCGCCTCAGGAGTAGCCTTGGGCCTGGAGCTTGTAGAGGCGGGCGTACGTCTTCGCGGCGTCGAGGAGCGAGGCGTGCGTGCCGTCCTCGGCGATCACGCCGTTCTCGATCACGAGGATGCGGTCGGCCATGCGTACGGTCGGGAACCGGTGCGAGATGATGATCGTCGTCCGGTCCTTGGTGAGCTGCTGGAAGCGCTCGAAGACGGCGTGCTCTGCCTCGGCGTCGAGCGCCGCGGTGGGCTCGTCGAGGACGAGGATGTCGGCCTCTTCACGCATGAAGCCACGCGCGAGCGCGATCTTCTGCCATTGGCCGCCCGACAGCTCCGCGCCGTCCTGAAACCAGCGGCCAAGCGGCGTCTCGATGCCCTCCTTCAAGCCTTCGAGCACCGACTCGGCGCCGCCCTGCGTGGTCGCGCGCACGACGCGGTCGCTGTCTTCGAGGTGGCGGATGCTGCCTACCCCCACGTTCTCTTTGAACTTCAGCTGGTACTGGTTGAAGTCCTGGAACACGACGCCGAAGCGCGCGAGCAGCGCGTCGCGGTCCCAATCGCGCAGATCCTTGCCGTCGAGATAGATGTGGCCGCCGGTCGGATCGTAGAGACGCGTGAGGAGCTTGATCAGCGTCGTCTTTCCGGCGCCGTTCTGCCCGACCACCGCCACGCTTTGCTTCGCGGGGATGAACAGGTCGACGTGATGGAGCACGTCCTTGTCTTTCCCCGGATAGCGGAAGCTCACGTCGACGAGGCGAATGCCCTTCTCACCGACGCGCGGGAGCATCGTGTCGTCCTCGCTTCGCTCCGCGGCGCCGTTCGTGTGGGCGCGCGCTTCGATGACGTTCGCCTCGAGGAGCTTCGGAGCCTCCTTCTGCGTTGGCTCGAGTCGCGGCTCGGCATCGAACGTGGCCGGCGGCGGCGCTCCGAGGTCCGCGTCGAGGTACGAGAACAGGTTCGACATGTAGAGGTTGTGCTCGTAGATGGCGCCAATGCCGTTCAGGATCGACTGAAACGACTGCTGGCCGCTTCGAAACGCGAGCACGTACATCGTCATGTTGCCGAGCGTGAGCATCTTCAGCGCGGCGAGGATCGCCATCCACGCATACGCGCCGTAAAACGCGATCGTCGCGAGCAGGGACAGCGCGTACGTCACGATCGTGCGGCGGACCATCAGCTTCGAGTCGTCGGTGTGGAACTTCTCCGCGAGCTCCTTGTAACGACCGAGGAAGAGCGGCCCGAGACCGAACAGCTTCACCTCCTTCGCGTGCTTGTCGTTCGCGAGGACGTACTCGAGATAGGTGAGCCGGCGCGCGTCGGGCGAACGCCAGTTGCGCAGCCGGAAGCCTTGCTTCGAGTACTTCATCTCCGCGATCGTCGCGGGGATCGTCGTGAGCATGAGCAGGAGCACGACCCACGCGTTGAAGCGGATGAGCAGCGCGCCATACCCTGCGAGCGTGAGCCCGCTCTGCAAGAGCGCGAACGTCTCGGTCACGAGCGACAGCGGTCGCGACGATGCCTCGCGTCGAGCACGCGTGAGCCGATCGTAGAAGTCGGGGTCCTCGAAGTGGCGTAGCTCGAGCTTCTGGGCGCGCTCGAGGATCATCACGTTGATGTCCGTCCCGAGACGCGAGCCGAGGACGCTACGCACGAGCGCGCCGACGCGGCTCGCGCTCGCTTGGAGCACGACGAGCCCTGCCTCGACGAGCACCCATCGCAACGTCTCGTCACGCGAGCCGCCCACGACACCGTCGACGATCCGCTTTCCGGCGAAGGCGATCGCTGGCCCGAACGTCGAGCTCAAGAGGACCAAGACCGCGAGCGCGGCGGTCAGCGGAGGCGACGACTTCCACACGAGCCCGAGCGCACGACGGATGTACTTCGCGCTCTGCTGCATGGAGACGCGGAGCGGCGGCTTCGGCTTCTCTTTGTCCGTGGGCGGGTGGCGAGGTGGGCTCAAGATCGTCTTCGGTGGAGCGAATCACGAAAAATCGGCGAGCGAGACAAAACGCGACCTCGATGAGATGCCGCTGCCTTCGAACGCGTCGCGCGAATCGCGAGCGCGAATCGCGAGCGCGAGCGACGCTTCCGTCGCTCCTACTGCGAACGTACGGAACGTAGCATTAGCCTTCTCCGCAGCGGAGCAAGCCCTCCGGACCAAAAACATCCGGCTTCATCACGGAGCGCCCAAGCAGCATCCGCGCGCACTCCTGAACGCCCTCGGGGATCGCGGGATGCGGATGCACGCAGTGATCGATGTCCGTCAGGGTCGCGCCCATGTGGATGAGAAACGCGATCCCTTGAATCGTCGAGGACGCTTGCGGTCCGACGACGCGAAGGCCGAGGAGCTTCTCGGAGTCCTTCGCGACGAGCAGCTTCACGAATCCCTTCGTCGATCGCATCGCGATGTTGCGGTTGACGAGCCGATTGTCGACGACGCCGACGCGGTAGGGCACCTTCAGCTCTTTGGCCTTCGTCTCGTTGAGCCCCACGCTCGCGACCTCGGGTCGCAAGAACATGATCGCGCTGAGGGCTTCGTAGTGAATCGGCCGCGGCTCGAGCCCGAACATCTTCTCGACGGCGTAGCGGCCTTCGAGCTCCGCGACGTTGACGAGCGCGATATCCATCGTGACGTCACCTGCAGCCCAGATATGCGGCACGTTCGTCCGCGTGTCGGTGACGACGAGGCTGCCGTTCTTCTCGATCGTCACGCCGGCCTTGGTGTCGAGACCAAAGCCCCGTGTGTTCGGGACGCGTCCGATCGACACGAGCGCCTTGTCGACGCGGATCGTCTCCGTCTTCCCTTCGGCGTTCGTGATGACGTACTCCACCTTGCCCTCGACGACCTTCAGGCTCTCGAGCTTCGACGCTCGGTGGATCTTCACGCCGAGCGACTCGAAGCTCTTCGCCACTTCTTCGGCGACGTCTTCGTCTTCGAAGGGGAGGATGCGCGGCTGCCGATCGATGATGTTGATCTTCGTGCGACCGAAGTTCGCGAACATCGTCGCGTATTCGCAGCCGATGACACCCGCGCCGACGATCACCATGCTCTCGGGGAACTGATCCCACGACTCGATGTGATCGCTCGTGACGACCGTCTGCCCGTCGACGGGGATGCCATCGGGGATGCGCGGGCTCGAGCCTGTCGCGATCAAGAAATTCGCAGCTTCGATCGTCTCGACGTTTCCGTCGGCGCGTGTGACCTCGAGCGCGTTCGGGCTGACGAACATCGCGTTACCGCGAAGCAGCGTGACGACGCCGCCCTTCGCGGATGGCTTCGAGAGCCCCTCGAGCTGACGATCGAGGATCGCGCGTCGCTCGGCGACGGCCATGCGCACCGACTCGATGACCGAGGCGTAGCTGACGTCGATGCCGCCGGGCGCGTGATAGCCGCGATCGGTGAGCCGTGCGACCGAGTAGTCATTCGAGAGGTGCCACATCGTCTTCGACGACAGCGCGCCCGAGTGAATTCCCGCACCTCCGACGCGATCCTTCTCGATCAAGACGACGCGCTTACCGAGGTCATGCGCACGCATTGCAGCTGCATATCCTGCGGGCCCTGCACCAACGACGCAGAGATCCCACCTGAGTGCGCCGTTGTTGCTCTCCGTTTTCGCCATCGTCATCGTGAACCGAGAATAAACGGCCACATCGTTGCTAGGATAGCGGCGAGTCCATTTTGACCGACCAAAAGCATCTCCAGCCGTCACACGACGGGGCCACGTCGGACGTGACCGAAGAGCCGAAGGAAGTCCCGGCTTTCATGGGCGATCCTGCATGGCGGGTGGAGCGCACACTGCGCGACGGAACCCGTGTCGTCATCCGGCCTGTGCTTCCCGAAGACCGCGAAGAGCTTCGCCGGCGCTTCCTCGAGCTCTCTCCACAGTCGCGTTACTTCCGCTTCTTGAACATGAGCGCGAAGCCCACCGACGAGCTGCTCACGTACCTGACCACGGTCGACCAGAAAGATCACGTCGCGCTCGGCGCCGCGATCGTCTCGCCCGACTTGAAGACGGAGCGAGGCATCGGGATCGCGCGTTTCATTCGCCTCGAAGGCTCACACGACACAGCCGAAGCGGCGGTGACCGTCGCCGACGACATGCAACGCAAAGGTGTTGGCACGGTCCTGCTTCAAGAGCTGCTTCGTGCAGCGCAAGCGCG
>JBGAFW010000117.1:0-26558 GCA_044227045.1 Labilithrix sp. | reverse complement strand
TTCGACCTCGACAACTCGTGCAGCAACCTGAGCGAGCGACCCTCGTGCAAGGCGTTCTCGTGGGCGAAGCCGGACATCACCGACGGCCCGAACGGCGTCGACAACGGCGGCGGCGCGCTGATGTACGCCGAGCCCGAGGTGTTCAACATCGCGCCGTTCTCGAGCGAGGCGGTCACCTCGGGCATCCGGCAAGGCGTGATCGCGCCGATCGCGCTGCTTCGCATTCGCAACTACAACGACCGCGTCGTCGACGATGACGTGTCGCTCGATTGGTACGTCGCCGAGGAGTCGCATGCGGGCACGCGCCCGACGTCGCCGCCGCTGCTCGACGGGACGGACGAATGGCCGATCTGGGAGGGCACCGTCGACGGACCGCTCGTCTCGAACGCGGTGACGTTCGAGACGAGCTCGAAGTTCCGCGACGCGCATGCGTACGTGACGGACTACAAGCTCATCGCCAAGCTCCCGCCAGGGACGCCGCTGAAGCTTCAGAACGTGACGTTCATCACCGAAGGCATCACGTTGGAGCTCACGCTCGCCTACAACCCGCTCCGCGTCGTCGCGGGTGTGCTCGGCGGCCTGGTTCGAAGCGACGAGCTCTTTCGGAAGATGCCGCAGATGACGAACGTCTTCGGCGTCCCGACGCTCTGCACGAACGATCCGACCTACCCGCGCGTCAAAGCCTATTTCTGTCGCTTCATCGACTCGCTCCACGACGGTCACCACGACCCCGACGCGCCGTGCGACGCGATCTCGATGGGCATGCGCTTCGGGGCGACGATCGTGAAGCCAGGGCCTCTGCGGCCCGACCCACTGCACGACAAGTGTCCGGCCGAGCAGGATCCGGCGAGCGACTCGTGCTCGATCCCGGCGCCGCCGCTCTGAGCGTCATGAGACCCGCGACAAGACGAAGGGGAGGAGGAGCAAGCATGAAGGGTGGACACGAAACGAAGCGAGCCGGCGACGGAAGGCGTCTCGCCGTCCTCGTCTCGTCGAGCCTCGTCGTCTCGATCGCCATCGTCGCTGCGTGCTCGTCGGACGACGCGCCCGGCGCAGGATCGAGCGGCAATGGCTCCACCTCGAGCAGCACGAGCAGCAGCAGCGGCGCGTCAGGCGGAGACGGCGGCGTAGGTCCCGATGGGCGGGCGCCGCGCGATCCCAACGCCAACTGCGTGAAGCCCGGCACGCCGAACAACGATCAGGGGATCGGCGGCTACTGCGAGACGCAAGCGGACTGCGTCAAAGGCAAGAGCACCTGCACCGGCGCGCTCGGCGCTCCCGACAACGCGTGGTTCTGCACGCGCCTCTGCAACAGCGATCCGAACTGCGGCGATGGGCTCTACTGCGCGCACGATCCTCGCGGGATCGTGTGCGTGCCGATCGTCTGCGGCTACACGGACGCCGACGCGCCGCGGGACGCCGAGCCAGACAGCGACTGATCGGCGCTAATGTCGCCGGCCGAAGATGTCGACGCTCGCCGACGGCGCCGGCGCGACCGCCGAAGGCAGCGC
This sequence comes from Labilithrix sp., assembly GCA_044227045.1. Classification (GTDB taxonomy): domain Bacteria; phylum Myxococcota_A; class Polyangia; order Polyangiales; family Polyangiaceae; genus Labilithrix. The sequence goes on along the minus strand of JBGAFW010000117.1, from coordinate 25,047 downwards.
CGACGCCGCGGGGCGCTTCGGCGCGGGCTGCTCCGGTCGAACGGACGCCGCGGGCGCGAGCCTGGCGACGGGCGCAGACGACGCGGGCGGTGACGTCGAGCTCGCGGCTGCCGGATCGGGCTCGCCTCCGTTGCTCGACGCGCTCGCCGTGGGCGACGCGCCCGAGGCCGTCATCGGCGGCGACAGGGCAGGGGTGGCGATGGGAGAGGCGTGGTCATCGCGCGCCGTCGACGAGGGGCCGCTGCCGAACGACGCGAACGCGATCACGCCCACGAGGAGCGCTCCGGCGACCGTGAGCCACACGAGCGAACGCCGGTTCGTCGGGGGAGGCTTGCTCGAAGGACGAGCCGCGGACTCGACATCGACGTCCGAGACCGCGCCGCCGTCCGTCGTCGGCGCGATCACCGTCGCGGCCGCCGCGATCACCTCACGCTCGTCGGTGTTGGGGGTGCCTTGCGCGATCTTGATCGCGCCCGAGGGATTCGTCGGCGACGAAGGAGGCGTGGAGGTCGGCGCCGGAAGCGGGAGGCCAAGCTCCGTCATCGCGCCGAGGATGGCTGCCTTCATCGCGGCCGCGTCGCGGTAACGCTCCTCGCGATCGAACGCGAGCGCGCGATCGACGATGGCGCACGCACGCTCGGGGACATCGGGCGCGATCTCGCGCAGAGAGCGCGCAGGCTTCGTCATCGCCGCGAGGAGCTGCTCGTTCGGCGTCTCCTCGTCATGGACGTATTTGCACGTGAGGAGCGCGAACATCGTCGCGCCGAGCGCCCAGATGTCGGCGCGACCGTCGACGTTGTCCCACCGGCCGCGCGCTTGCTCCGGCGGCATGAAGCCGGGGGTGCCCATCGCGGAGAGCGTCGTGACGTTCGGGATGCCGAATGCCGTCGATTCGCGCACCTTCGCGACGCCGAAGTCGAGCAGCTTCACCACCCCGTCGGGACGCGTGCGCAGGAGGTTTCCCGGCTTGAGATCGCGGTGGACGATGTCCTTGGCGTGCGCCACCTCGAGGACCTCGAGGACGTCGTGCGCGATGCGGAGGACGTCGCCGATCGGCAGCGGCTTGCCCTCCGCGATCGTGCTCTGGAGCGTCTCGCCGTCGAGCAGCTCCATGACGAGGTACGCGGTGCCGTCCGGAGCCTCGTCATCGTCGAGGACGAGGACTACGCGGGGATGGCCGATCTTGTTGGCGACGTAGCCCTCACGGAGAAAGCGCGTCTTGGCGTTCGTGCTGAGGGCGATCTCCGGGTTCAGGATCTTGATCGCCGCGCGCGTGCCGTTGCGATGCGTACCGGCATACACGGCCGCCATTCCGCCAACACCGAGGAGCGAGTCGAGCTTCCACTTGTTGTCGACGGTCGTGCCGACGCGCCCGCGTGCTCGCTCTTCGGCTTCGTCCGCTCCCGCCCCGTTCGACACGACGACCTCGCTCTTCACGTTCTCTCGCCAGGCGTCCGGTAGCCACGCGAGATACAAGCAGAACGCCCTTTCGTAGCTCGCGCGGCAACAGGCGGGCAACATGCTTCCGCGATCGCCCTTGATTTGCCGAGAAATTGGGCCCTCCGCGATCGAAATACCCATGGCACGTGCGGTGCTCCAGAGCCTCCCGACGCAGCACTCTCGCTGCGCTCACTTCGTCCTCGGAGCCCATTCATGAACCTCAAGCTCGTGTCATCGTCGTCGTCCTTCCGCGGTGCTTCCTTCGTCTCGACCTTCGGGTGCGCGCTCGCGATGTTCGCCTTTGGATGTGCGGACCCGACCGCGCCGGCGGGTGGTGACGATCAAGAGGCAAAGGCCACGAGCCCGGAGAGCGCCGCGGAGGGATCGCTCGCGCTCGAGACCTCGGCGAGCGATCACGTAACGGGCTCGTTCACGAAAGACGGCGTGACGCTCGGCTTCGACCTCAGCGCCGAAGGCGGCGGACGGCACGCGCACCTGATCGCGAAGACGCCGTCCGCGTCCGTCGAGATCCTCGACGCGTCGCTGAGCCTGGACGGCATCGAGACGTCGAAGCTGCTCGGCGGTCGCCTCATCGTCTCCGGCGCGCCTGACTCGATCGAGCCGAAGATGGAAGGTGATCTCACCGTCCTCGATGACCTCGCGACCTTGCCCGAGGCGAGGCTGGTCACGCCGATGAAGAACGCGCTCCGCGCGGCGCACGTCGACGACAAGCTCTTTCGCTTCCGCGGCGCGTCGCCGGCCGGATCGCAGAGCTCGGTGAGCCCGCAGGGCCGCCTCGCGAACGTCACGCTCGACGCCGGTCAGTCCGTGCGCGTCCCGACCTGGAGCTTCTGGGCGGTCACGACGATCGTGATGATCAACCTGACCGACACAGGGAGCAGCTACGTGTGGATGAGCATCACGACGTACAACGGGATCAAGCAGTACTATCCGATCCTCTGGAAAGGCTGGCAAAACCGCGTCAACGGCCAGTGGTGGGGCGCGCCCGTCACGGTGAAGAACGAGAACATCTGGCTCGGGACCTACGTGCGCGTCGACGCCGACTAAAGACTTCTTCTTCTCACGCGCGAATCGGTGCATCCTGCGGGCTCCGATGATCGTGAAGAAGGGGAACACGAAACGGATAGCTGGCGCGCTTGCGTCCGTCGCGATCTTGGTCGCCATCGCGTCGTCCTCGCACGCGCAGCCTGCGCCGCCTGCGCCGCCAAGCAAGCCAGCCTCGGGCGACGCAGGCGCTCCTGTGGCAGACGAGACGACGCAGAAGGCGCGTGAGACCTTCAAGGAGGGCGCCACGCTCGTCGAGCAATCGGAGTGGGCCGCGGCGCTCGTCGCCTTCGAGAAGTCGTACGCGTTGAAGCCGTACACGCTCACGCTCTACAACATCGGGGTGTGCCAGCGCTTTCTCGGGCGCTACACGCTCGCGGCGGCGACGTTTCGAAAGACGATCGATCAGAACAAGCGGTCGCAAGACATGCCGCAGGTGTTTGCGGACCAAGCCGCCGCGTACCTCGAAGAGATCACGCGCAAGCTCGCCCACGTGACGATCACGCTTCAGCCCGCGAACGCGGCGACCGCGATCGACGGTGTCCCGCTCGAGCCTTCCGGGGGCAACGCGGACGAGTTCGTCGCAGGCGTCGCGCCCGCAGGTGAGCCGAAGGTCGTCGGCAACGGAAAGCTCGCCGTCATCGTCGATCCGGGCTCGCACGTCTTCACGTTCCAGCTCGAGGGTCACGACACGATCGACATGCGGCGGGACTTGAAGCCCGGCGCGAGCGAGGAGCTCACCGTGTCGCTGACCGAGCAAGACGCCGAGCTCTTCATCGACGCGAACCGGCAGAAGAGCGTCGTGCGCGTCGACGACGTCGACGTCGGGCTCACGCCCGTGCGCGTCGTCCGTCCACCGGGAGCGCACGTCGTCACGGTCGCGCGCGAAGGCTTCGTGACGTACAAAAGCTCGGTCAGCCTTCGTCCAGGACAGCACCTGAAGCTCGCGGCGGATCTTCCGGTCGAGAAGGTCCCGATCACGAAGACGTGGTGGTTCTGGACGGCGGCGGTCGGCGTCGTGGCCTCGGGCGCGCTCGTCACGTGGGCGGTCACGCGGCCCGATCCGCAGCCGCCTCCTTACGATCGCGGCACGACGGGCTGGCTCATCGAGACGCGGTGAGCGAAATGCGAAGACGCCAGCTCGTCGAGAGAGCTGGCGTTTCGGTTTTCGTTGGGCTCGGTGTGTGACGCGAGATCAGAGCTGCGTGGTGCAGACCTTCTCGGTGTCGTTCGCCTTCTTGCAGAAGACCTGGAGCGCGACGTTGCCGCCGGTCTGGAGGTAGTCGATCGTCAAGAGGTGCGTGCCCGGGACGAGGTGTACCGGGCCGCTCTTCTCGGCCGCCGTCGTGCGCGCGCCGTCGTTGTCGACGATCGGCGTGTTGTCGATGAGGAGGATCGCGCCGTCATCGGACACGACGCGGAAGTCGTAGTCGGCTTCGGCCGTCACGACGAGCGGGCTCTCGTAGCGGATCGCGAAGTTCTCTTTGCGCGTGGCATCCACGCCCGGAAAGCCCGTCGTGAAGGCCTGCGAGGTGATGTTGAGCGACGGCGTGAAGAGGTAGCCGTTCGGCTGAAGCGAGGCGAGCGCGGGGATCTTCGTCGCGCCTGCGGGGATCAAGTAGATGTTGCCCTTGAACGAGTTTGCGGACGCCGTGCCGGAGCCAAAGATCGTCTGGCCCGTGATGACGGGCGCGCCGCTCGGCGTGGGCGGAGGCGTGGGGGTCGTGGACCCGGAGCTCGTCGGCGTGGGCGTGGGGCCCGACGGCTGACCGGCCGGGCGACGGCCGAGGCGCTTGATCGGTCCGGGGTTCGCCGGCTGCGCGACGGTCGATGCACCCGGCGCAGGCGTGGACGGAGGGGGAGCGGGCGTCGTGGAGGGCTGGGTGTTCGGGTTGTTCGGATCCTGAGCGCCCGAGCCCGCCTTCATGTTGAAGCTGCAAGCCACCAACGTGCTGGTACCGATGAACGCGAGCGGGAAGATGACCTTGCGCATGTAGCTCTCTCTCTCGTTTCTTTCTTCTGCGTGGGGAATGTGAACGAGCTGCGTCGGGAAAATGAACGAGCGTCGAGGAAAACGGTGATGGTTCGACGGCTCAGCGGGGTGTTTGAGTCAAACCCAAGTGATTTCGACGTGGGCGCGGCCGCTTGGGTCCGGCGAGCGCTCGACTAAGTCAGTCAAAATCCTCGATTTTCCAGAGGCCACGCTCACGGACGAGCTGCATCGTCCCTTGGCTGTAGGCCATGGTGGCACGGTCGCCCGTCTCCTCGATCGTCGCGGAAGGCAACGCCTGCTTGAGGCTGGCGACGACCTGGTCGATCTCGTCCTTGTCGTGGCCTTCCCACGCGCCTTTGAGCTTCGTCGCGTCGAGGCCTTCGCGATGCGCGTCAGGCACGTACTTCAAGACGACATCGTAACGCTTCCGTTCGACCGCGCGAACGAAGCCCTGAATGGCGTGACGCGGAGTGTCCTGCGCGTAGAGATCGATCGCGGTGGCTTCGACCTTCCACTTGCCGTTCTCGAGGACGAGCTGCAGCTCCTGCCCCGCCCCGCTCGTGACGGTGGCCGTCACGACCGGAGTGGCGGTCGGACGCGAGAGCGAGCGCGCGATCTCGCGCACCTCTTCAGGGTTGTCCTTCACCATCCGGCGGAACGCCTCGAGCGATACGCCGCGCCGCGCCTCTTCGCTCAACATGCGGTACGCATCTTCTGCGCGACCTTCGTCGAGCGCGCGCGAGTAGGCGCGCAGCACCGAGTGCGGATCCTCCGCGCGAGCACCTCCGCACGCCGACGCGAGCGCACCCAGCGTGAGGATGAGCGCAAACGATGTGCAAATCCGAAGAGACGTCGTCATGAGGTTCCTGGCGCGGCCAAGGATTAGCACGTCCAATGGCAAGCGGGAATTCCCTCAAACAGCAGCAAATGCCGCGTCGATTCGCCGGAGCGCGCGCGGTTTCTGCGGGCCCCTGCCTCGAGCTTCCTAGAGCGCGAGGACCAGGATGCGCGCCACTTGATTGGCGTGGGCGTTGTCGTCGCTCACCAGAATGAGGCTCGCCCGTCCGTCCTTCAGGCGCGGGCCGATCGCGAGCCCTTCGTAGTTGTCGAGCAGCGGGTTGGCTTGGGGCTGCTTCGGCAACGGGACGTCCTTCGAGGCGAGCTTTCCGATGTCGACGCGGAGCTTCTTGTCGAGCACGGGCGTCGACGTCCGAATCTCCGGCATATCCATGCATGCTGCACGCATATCGTCGAGCGACGTCTGGTAGACACGCGCGGTGTTGCCGTAGCCCTTCGACCACCCGCGCTCGAGGACGAGCAACGTGTCGTCGCTCACCGCCGCGAGATCCGCCACGCCCCAGTCGCCGCCCTCGTAGGGGAGGGGATCGGTGAGGTAGACGTGCTCGCTCACCTCCTTGAGGTTCTGCCGCTCCATCCGGACGATGCGGACGCGCGTGCCGGCGTCGAGCGTGGCAGGCATCCCGTCGCGCTCGAGCGCGACCTCCGTCGTGGTGAAGAGGTAGCGTCCGCTCGGGCTCGCCGTCAGCGACTCGAGGCTCTTGTTCGATCGCGCCGCCCGAAAGCGCGGCGGCACCGGGATGTCGCGCCGGTAGATGCCCTTGCGGTCGACCTCGATGATGCGTGGCCCGTCTTCACTCGAGACGATGAAGCCGTCGGGGATGACGACGACGCCTTCGAGATCGATCGGCGCGCCGACGTCGATGTGAATGGTCGGGCCAAGCACCCACGTCCGAAAGTCGAGGTCGGGAGAGAGCGAGACGACCGACGCCGCCTCGTCTTGCACGCCCCAGAGCACGTTCGCTTGCGCGTCCCATGCGATCCCCGAGAGCTCACGCGAGCGCGGATCGTCGGCCGGGAGATCGAACCACGAGTGCAGCTCGACGTTGCCCGTCGGCGACCCGAAGAGGTCGGCGGGGTTCGTCGGTCGTGGGACCGGCGCGGCCCCGGTCGTCTTGCAGCTCGCGCTCAGCGCCCCGGAAGCGGCGCCGAGCAGCGCGGTCGCAGCCGCGCCGCCACCAAACAGGAGGACCTGCCGCCGGTTCACGCGCTGGCTGTCTTTCCGGATGGGCATGCGCGCGATGGGCGGCGCTCGGGGGGACGATCGAGCGCGAAGCGAGGAGGGCTGAAGAGGATGAGTCTACTGTGTTGAGATGAGAAGACAAAAGCGGGTTCTGTGAGTACCGTGATCGATCGATGAGCCAGGACCAGCGCTCCGATCTCGAAACCCTACCCATTTTACCCCTGCGGAACAGCGTTGTGTTCCCTGCGAGCGTCGTTCCGATCAACGTCGGACGCGCGCGGAGCGTCCGGCTCGTCGAGGATCTCCTCGGACAAGACCGCGCGGTCGTCGGGATCGTCTCCCAACGCGACTCCGACGTGGATGAGCCGGGATTCGAAGACATCTACGACGTCGGAACCGTCGCGCGCGTCGTGAAGGTGATCCGCCTCGGCGTCGCCAACTACTCGGTCGTCCTCCATGGCCTCTCGCGACTGAGGGTCGCGGGCAAGGTCGGCCTCGAGCCGTACATGCGCGCGAAGATCCGCCGTGTCGCAGAGGATCTCGAACGCGACGCAGAGCTCGATCAGCTCGGCGCCCAGCTTCGCGACAACACGCGCGAGCTCCTCGAGCTGATGCCGAACCTCCCGAAGGAGACCGCCGGCATCCTCGAGAACGTCCGCGAGTCGGGCGCGCTCGCCGACCTCATCGCGTCGAACCTCACGATCGAGAACGTCACCGTCGCCGACAAGCAGAAGGTGCTGAGCACGTTCGACACGAAGGAGCGCGTCGGCCTCGTCCTCTCGATGGTGCAAAAGCAGCTCGAGATGCTCCGCGTGAAGCGCGAGATCTCGAGCATGGTCGCCGACGAAGGCAAGAACCAGCGCGAGCTCATCTTGCGACAGCAGATGAAGAGCATCCGCGAGGAGCTCGGCGAGACGGACGAAGACGACGTCGAGGAGCTCCGCGAGCGCATTCGCCAAGCGCAGCTCCCCGAAGACGCGATGAAGATCGCGAAGAAGCAACTTGGTCGTCTCGCGGGCATGCAGCAGCAGTCGGCCGAATACAACGTCACGCGCACGTACCTCGAGTGGCTCGCCGACTTGCCGTGGAACAAAACGACGAACGACAAGCTCGAGCCGGCGGACGTCCGCCGCTGCCTCGACGAAGATCACTTCGGCCTCGAGAAGGTGAAGAAGCGCATCGTCGAGTACATGGCGGTCCGCAAGCTGCGCGCCGACAAGAAGGGCCCGATCCTCTGCTTCATCGGGCCGCCCGGCGTCGGCAAGACGTCGCTCGGCCGGTCGATCGCACGCTCGATGGGGCGTCGCTACCATCGCATCGCGCTCGGCGGCGTTCGAGACGAGGCGGAGATCCGCGGCCACCGCCGCACGTACGTCGGCGCGCTCCCCGGCCGCATCATCCAAGGCCTGAAGAAGGCCGCGGTGAAGAACCCCGTCTTCGTCCTCGACGAGGTCGACAAGCTCGGCGTCGACATGATGGGCGATCCGGGCGCCGCGCTCCTCGAGGTGCTCGACCCCGCGCAGAACGGCACGTTCCAAGATCACTACATCGACACGCCGTTCGACCTCTCGCAGATCACGTTCCTCGCGACCGCGAACAACCCCGACACGATCCCGGGTCCGCTCTGGGACCGCCTCGAGATCATCGAGGTGCCGGGCTACACGCGCGCCGAGAAGAAATCGATCGCCAAAGAGTTCCTCGTCCCGAAGCAGCTCAGCTCGCACGGCCTCACCGACGAGCGCCTCACGTTCGTCGACGACGGCATCGAGACGATCATCGAGAGCTACACGCGCGAAGCCGGCGTCCGCGGCCTCGAGCGAGAGATCGGCTCCGTCTGCCGGCACGTCGCGATGCGCCTCGCCGAAGGCGAAGACGTCAAGCTCACGTGCACGAGCGAGTTCGCCCAGATCGTGCTCGGCCCGCCCAAGCACACGCCCGACCTCGCCGAGCGCACGAGCGCGCCCGGCATCGCGACCGGCCTCGCGTGGACGCCGTCCGGCGGAGACATCCTCTTCATCGAAGCGAGCAAGATGCCAGGCAAGGGCGAGATCCTCGTGACGGGCAACCTGAAGAGCGTCATGCAAGAGTCGGCGTCCGCCGCGATGACCTTCGTGCGCTCACGCGCCGAGCGCCTCGGCCTCGACCCCGAGTTCTTGCGGACGATCGATCTCCACCTCCACGTCCCGAAGGGCGGCACGCCGAAGGACGGACCCTCGGCCGGCGTCACGATGTACTCGGCCGTCGCCTCCCTCCTCCTCCAATGCGCCGTGAAGAAGGACGTCGCGATGACCGGAGAGATCTCGCTCCGCGGCATGGTGCTCCCCGTCGGCGGCATCAAAGAGAAGCTCCTCGCCGCGCACCGCGCAGGGATCAAAGAAGTCCTCGTCCCGAGCCGCAACGAGAAGGACCTCGAGGAAGTCCCGAAGGACGTCCTCGCCGAGCTCAAGGTCCACCTCATCAAACGCGTCGACGAGGTCCTCCCGATCGTCCTCGAGGAGCCCACCTCACCACCCGCCGCGACCGGCCCCGACGGCCAGTCCGTCCCACCCCCCGCCCAAAGCGAGCCGTAACCGGAGCGAGGTGGCCTCTGCCGAAGTGATCGCGGACTTCGGCAGAGCGAGCGAGGTGGCCTCTGCCGAAGTGGTGGCGGACTTCGGCAGAGCGAGGAGGTGGCCTCTGCCGAAAGTGGTGGCGGCTTCGGCAGAGGGAGCCTCTGCCGAAGTGGTGGCGGACATCGGCAGAGGGGAGCGACTTGGCCTCTGCCGAAGTGATCGCGAACTTCGGCAGAGCGAGGAGGTGGCCTCTGCCGAAGTGGTGGCGGACATCGGCAGAGGGAGCCTCTGCCGAAGTGGTGGCGGACGCCGGCCGCGCACGTCGCCGCTGGCCTCAGGCGCGCAGTTGGGCCAAATTGGGCCGCGTTGGCGATCGGGTCGACATGGGACCAGGCCAATTTCTACGGCATTTCGGGGCGAAGTGCGCTTGCATGGAGCTTGCTCCTGAGGTGCTCATGAGGATCGGCGCTCTTGTTGTCGGGACGGGTGTGCTTGGCGCGATGGTGCTGGCTTCGGCGCATGCGTGGGCCGTCGCGGCGCCGCCATGTGTGGCCGCGAAGATGTATCCGTCGGCGGCGGTCATTCCCGCCAACCTTCCTGGCTTTGGGTACACGGCGCTCGCGGCGCAGGCGAGCGACGTTCATCTCTTCAAGACCACCGGAGGCGCGCCCACCACGGAGGTGCCCGTCACGCTCGCGGTGACCGATGGCCTCGTGAAGATCACGCCGACGACGCCGCTCATCGCGGGGCAGTCGTACGAGCTTCAATACGCGCCCTTCTGCAACAACAGCATCACGCCGAATCCGGGGCCGTACAAATTCGCCGCCGCCGCGGAGGCGCCGCTCCCGACGAAGATCGGGACGCTGCAAGGGACGCCCTCCTTCACGACGAAGGACTTCGGCACGACGCAGGTGACGATCACGGCGACGTATTTGATCGATCCGGAAATGAAGCCTTGGGCCGCCGTCTACGAGCTCTTCACCGTCCTCGACGGAAAGCAGCTCGGCACGAAGGCGACACTCTCGGGCACCGACAGCGTGCAGGTGAACGCGACGGGATGGTGCGATGCATCGTCCGCAGCGACGCAGCAGCACAGCCTGCAGCTCCGCGCCAAGCTGCCGTTCGCGACGACGCTCGAGACGGCGAGCGCGCCGCTCACGTTCAGTTGCCCCGCGCCGAACATCAACACGCCGCTCGGGACGAATCCCCCGGTCACGCCCGGCGGCCCGACGACCGTGCCCACCGCGACGAGCGGCGGCGGATCGAGCAGCGGTAACGGCAACCCGAAGCCCTCAGGGACGACGAGCAGCGGCGGGAGTAGCAGCGGGAGCACGTTCTCGTGCGCGAGCGCGCCGGTGCCTTCCGCTCGCTCGGAGACGACGAGCGCAGCGGCGCTCGCGGGCGTCGCGATCGTCCTCGGCGCGCTCAGTCGCCGCCGGCGACGAACGGCTGCCACGCGCCGTAGCTGAACGAGCGCCAGAGCCACTCGACCGGGCCGAATCGAAAGCGCGCGAGCCAGATTCGTGCGAGCGCGATTTGCGCGAGATAAAGGGCGATCACGAGGGCCATCGTCGCGCTCGACGAGAGGTCGCCGAACTTGCCGAGGCCATAGCCGTAGAACACGACGCCGAGCACGATCGACTGCGTCAGGTAGCTCGTGAGCGCCATGCGCCCGAGCGGCGCGAGGAGCGACACGAAGCGGTGAGCGCCGCGCGTGTAGAAGAGCGTCACGATCGCGCTCCCGTAGCCGAGCGAGAGCAAGATCGATCCCCACGTGTCGATCACGTCGTGAAGACGCCCGGTCACCGTCACCACGCCCGCGTGCACGACGAACATCGCGGCTCCGCCGAGCGTGATGCCCGCGATCGCCATGTGCGTCGCGAGCCCGCGCCGCTCTTCGCGGAAGGCTCGCGCTCGCCAAGCCGCTGCGCCGAGCAAGAACATCCCGAGCGTCCGCGGCGTGCTCCACAGCCAGAGCACGACGATCGGAGGGATCTCGCGCACGCGAAACGCGAGGACCTGCCCGAAGGAGCCGTGCGGGTAGACGTGGCGCGCCGCGTCCACATGCTCGCGAATCGCGTCCACGCTCGCGAAGAGCGGCGGGTAGGGGATCGGCAGCACGTGCACGATGAAGAGCACGATCGCGAGCGCCAAGAGCGCGCGCGGCGACCGGACGACGCCGATCACGATGGCGCCGAGCGCGGCGATCACCGCATAGAACGTGAGGATGTCGCCGTTCCACACGACGACGAGATGAGCGAGGCCGATCCCCAAGAGGAAGACGAGCCTCCGCGCCATGAAGCGCGCATACGAGTCGGACACGGCACGCTCGCGCTGCGCGGCGAGGCCCACGCCAAACAGGAAGGCGAAGAGAATGAACGCCTTCATCTCGACCGCGACGGTCACCGCGCGCCCGAGGAAGGCGTCGAGCGGGCTCATCCGCGCCTGTGCGTCTTCCGGCAAGAGCACGGCAGGCAAGAATTGCTCGAAGAGCGAGACGCGAAACGCCGTCATCGCGTTCACGGTGAGCACGCCGAAGAGAGCGAAGCCGCGCACCACGTCGAGCACGACCTCGCGCTCGGTCGTCGCGGTGGGCTCGTTCGCGTTCACGGCGAGCAGCCTACCAGCCGCGTCACCGAGAACGCTCGCTTCGATCGCGGCGATTGGCTAAAGATCGGGCATGAGCGACGACAACGACGCTGTCCGACCGATCGACGCCGACGCCAAGCGCGTGCTCGTGGACAACCACCGTGAGTTCCTGCGCTTCCTCGAGCGTCGGGTGGGGCGCCGCGATCTCGCGGAGGACATCCTTCAAGAGGCCTTCGCGCGCGGGCTCCCCAAGCTCGAGACGCTGCGTGACGGAGAGTCCGTCGTGCCGTGGTTCTATCGGACGCTTCGAAACGCGACCATCGACTACTACCGCCGCGCGAAGACGGCCGATCGCGCGCTCGCGTCGTTCGCGGAAGAGATCGAGACGACGGAGGAGCCAACCGAGACCGTCCGCGACGAAGTGTGCAGGTGCGTCGCGCGCCTCGCCGACACGTTGAAGCCCGAGTATGCGGACGCGCTGAAGCGCGTGGAGGTCGACGGCGTCTCGATGGCGACGTTCGCGGAAGAGCAGGGCATCTCGAAGAACAACGCCGCCGTGCGCGTCTTTCGCGCGCGCGAGGCGCTACGGCGTCAGGTCGCCGTCTCGTGCGGTACGTGCGCCGAGCACGGCTGCCTCTCCTGCACGTGCGGCACGACCGACCCCGAGACAAAGAAGACCGGCTGCGGCCACTAGTGGGGCGCCGGTCAGGCGGCCGTTCGCTCGCCCACCGCGGCCTCGCGCTACCGTGCACCGTCGTTGAAGCGAAACGCGTCTGGCGCCAGCGACCCTTCGCGGAGCACCGTGGTTGACCAAGGTAACGCGTCTCGCCAGCGGCCCCTTCGCGGAGCACCGTGGTTGACCAAGGTAAAAGGGTGGCCTGCGACCCTCTCGGTCGGGCTCTGAGCACCGTGGTTGACCAAGGTAACGCGTCTGGCGGCGACCCCTTCGCGGAGCACCGTGGTTGACCAAGGTAACGCGCCTCGGTCGGGCTCTGAGCACCGTGGTTGACCAAGGTAACGCGTCTGGCGGCGACCCCTTCGCGGAGCACCGTGGTTGGCCAAGGTAACGCGTCTCGCCAGCGGCCCCTTCGCGGAGCACCGTGGTTGACCAAGGTAAACGCGTCTCCTCGCGCTCCGAGCACCGTGGTTGAAGCGAAATGCGTTTGGCGCCGGCGACCCTTCGCGAAGCACCGTGGTTGACCAAGGTAAACGCGTCTGGCCTGCGACCCTCTCGGTCGGGCTCTGAGCACCGTGGTTGACCAAGGTAACGCGTCTGGCGGCGACCCCTTCGCGAAGCACCGTGGTTGACCAAGGTAAACGCGTCCGGCCTGCGACCCTCGGTCGGGCAACCCGACTTCGCGGAGCAGCCAGTCTTTGCGAAAACCACGCCTTACGAATCTTTCCCTTCGGTGTCGCACTGGCCCGACCGGGCGGCGTGCCGGTCGAGGGCCAGCATGAAAAGCCCATGAAGATCGCGAACCGACCGAGCGGCGTGCCAGCGAGGGCCACGGTGGATGTCGCGCCAAGCGCGCGCTGCGGGGCGCCCTTGGTTGACCAAGGCAAACGCGTCGGCAGCTGCTGGCGCCTGCAGTGGTTTTGGTCGGGCAATCGACCGTGCCCGCCGAGCACCTTGGTTGGCCAAGGTAACATCGTGGGCGCTGCTGCTGGCGCCCGCAGTGACCTCGGTCGGGCAACCGACCGCGCCTTCGCGGAGCACCGTGGTTGGCCAAGTGAGTCCTTGCGCAGCGTGGATCGCGGTCTGGCAACAGACCACGTGGCGAGTCTTCACGTCTCGCGTCGCGCTGGCCCGACCGAGCGCCGAACGCCCTTGGTTGACCAAGGCAAACGCTGCTGGCGCCTGCAGTCGTTTGGTCGGGCAACCCGACCGTGCGCCCCGACGAGCGCCCTGGTTGACCAAGGTAAGCTCGGCCGCTGACTTCGGCGTCGGCTACGCCGCGAGCAGGATCGGCTCGAGGCCCTTCAGCATCTTCACGGCCTCGTCGCGGCTGGGCACGCCGGCGATCGCGCGGACGTGATCGTTCGGGACATCGCCCGCGAGCTCCTCGAAGAGCGAGAAGAACGCCTTGCGACGCTCGGCGGCGACGCGCGCGCGGCCGGTCTCGTCGAGCTTGGAGTCGATCCACGCGGCGATGTCCCACGAGAGCGCGGCGTGCTCGGTCTCTTCGCTGGCGATGGCCTCCATGCACGCGCGCACGTCGGCGTCTTCGGCGCGCGTGATCTGGAGGTGCGCGACGAGGGCGCCGTACGTCTCGCGCACGCAGCCTTCGCGGGCGTTTTCCAGGGCGATCGTGAGGAGCGACGGCGAGGTCGCCGGCGCGCTGATGCGAGGTGTCTCGGGCGTCACGCCGAATTTTTTGGCGAGCTTCGTCGTCGCGCGGGCATGACGGATCTCGTCGCGCGCCGCCTTGCGGATGCGCGTCAGGAGCTCCTTCGGTGCGCCAAAGGCGGCGAGCTGGCGGTGCAGGCGGCGGAACGCGGTGACGCTCGCGGCCTCGAGCGTCGCCATCGCGGCGAAGTGCTCGCCTGGGGACGACTTGCGCGCTTCGGTCGCGAGCATGATCGGGTCGAGGCACAGGCCGTCGGGACGGCGCCCTGCGACGGCGCAGGAAGGCTTGACGTTGAGATCCTCACGCGACGTCTCGGTGATGTTCCCCGAGGCATCGACGTGGAGGGTGACCGCGAAGGTGGTGGTCCCGCAGTTCTCGTACTGGAGCACCTTCACGTCCCAGCCGTTGTCGGCGGTGCGCCGAAACGCAGAGTCGACGCCTCCGTTGCGGGTGCTGCTGCACGAGAGCGAGTAGCCCGCGCCGTTCACGGCCCACATCACTTCCTCGAACGTGTCGAAGGAGCCGATCAACGCCTTCGTCTCTTCCTTCGTACGGGCGACGCCGACCTCGTCACCGCGCGTGTAGAGGTAATAGGTGGCCGAGCACGTGTTGCCGTCGTAGCCCTGTCCCGTGCCGTACTGCGCGTTGCACTCTGCACGCGTCGGCGGGAGCACGCGGTAGCCTTTGACCTTCTCCTGGCAAAGCCCCTGGTTCGTCGCCTTCGCGCAGAGGGTACCCGCGGTCTCACCATCGCGCGCGACCCAGCCGTCGTCGCCGTCGTCGGGGTTCTGCACGTTGCCGCCGGTGCCCGAGCCGGGTGGAGACGAGAGGAGCTTGAACGCGGACTCGGTTCGCTGGACAACACCGTCGATCGGCGGCGAAGCCTGTAGCCCTTGAAGGAACGTCTTGTTCGAGACGAGCGCGCCGCTCGCGCACAGGGTCTGGAACTCTCCCGTGGTGCCCGAGCTCCCGCCGCTGCTGCTTCCACCCGAAGAAGAAGAAGAAGAAGAAGAAGAAGAAGAAGAGCCGCCGCTGCTCGCTCCACTGCTTCCGATGTCCCCGCCGCCGCCGCCGCAACCGGTCGCGGTCGTCGCCGCCGCGGTGGCGAGCAAGGCGGTCAGCACATCGAAGAACGCATGACGGAGCCGAGTCTCGGTGATCTTCATGGCGAGGGTCATCCAGCAACCATTATGCCGCGTACAGTCGGCGCGGAGGGCCTTTTAATAGGCCTTTTCGCGAGGTCGGCCGAAGCGAAGCTGTGCCAGTCTGTGCGTGCTATGACCGCGGCGTGTCTGTCGTCGCCCGGCTCGTGGGGCCGATCCCGAGGTCGTATGTTGTCGGCGGAGCCTTCGTCATCGTCGCGATGGGCGCGATCGGCTTCCTGCCTCTGTTCGGCGGCCCTGGCTACGAGCAGTCCCTCGCGACTGGGCTGATCGTCCCCTCGGCCGCGGCGATCGCGACCGCGACGTCCGTGAACGGCAAGAAGAACGCATCGCCGTCGCCGCTCGCTTCGGTGGGCCGAGGCATCCTCGGCGGCTTCGCCTTCGCGCTCCTCGCGCTCCTCACCGCCTTGCTGCATGCTGCACGCATCGGCATCTGCGAGCTCTGGGGCGCGCTCCTCTACTTCGCGCTCAACGCCGGGGTGGGATCGATCCTCGGCGGCGCGTGGGGAGCCGTCGTCGGAGAGGTCGTGCGCGTCCTCGTGCAGAAGAAGCGCGTGAAGCGCGTGCGCGCCGCCTCGGTTTTGTTGTCGCTCGCTGGACCGATCACCGGCGTCGTCGTGAGCGTGTGGAGGTTCTACTCGTCGCCGATGATCTTCGCCTTCGATCCGTTCGTCGGTTATTTCAGCGGCACGCTCTACGACACGGTGATCGACGCCGGGACGGCGATCCTCACGTATCGCCTCGGCACGCTGGCGACGCTCATCGCGCTCGGCCTCGTCGCGTCGATCCTCGTCCGCGACGATCGAGGGGGCGTCGTCCTCGACCTTCGCTCGGCGGCCACGCGTGCGCGCGGCGCGCTCGGGCTCCTCGCCACGCTCGCGAGCGCGGGTCTCATCGTCGCGGGGCCGTACCTCGGCCACTCGAGCACGACGGCGTCGATCATGAAGGACCTCGGCGCTGAGAAGCACGGGACGCGGTGCGACGTCGTCTATCCGTCGACCACGCGCGAGCAAGAGGCGCTCCTCCTCGTCAAAGACTGCGACGAGGAGATCGCGATGGTCGAGTCGCGGCTCGGGACGAAAGGACCCACGCGTATACGGGCGTTCTTCTTTCGTGACGAGAACGACAAGAAGCGCCTGATGGGCGCCGCGCACACGTACATCGCGAAGCCGTGGCGCGAAGAGGTGTACCTCCAGCTCGGATCGTATCCGCATCCCGTGCTCGGTCATGAGCTCGCGCATGTCATCGCCGGGAGCTTCGGGCGCGGGCCGTTCAAGATCGCGGGCGACGCTGGCGGCTACATCCCAAACCCCGGCTTGATCGAAGGCGTCGCCGTCGCAGCCTCTCCGGACGACGAAGATCTCAGCGATCTGCAATGGGCGCGCGCGATGATGCAGATCGGGATCTTGCCGTCGATGCAGCGCGTGTTCTCGCTCGGCTTCCTCGGTGATGCGTCGTCGAAGAGCTACACGCTCGCCGGCGCGTTCATCATGTGGGTCGGCGAGAAGTGGGGGATGGAGGCCGTCCGCCATTGGTATGGCGGCGGCGACATCGGTCAAATCACGGGCAAATCATGGCCGGATCTCGATAAGGCCTTTCGCGACTATCTCCAGTCTGTGCCGCTCCCCTCCGAGGCGGAGAGCTTCGCGCGCGCGAAGTTCGCGCGGCCAGGGCTCTTCGGCCGCAAGTGTCCGCACGTCGTCGACGCGATGAGGCACGAGGCCGACGTGTGCCGCGACACGCAGCGCTTCGAGGAGGCGATCCGCATCTACACCGACGCGCTCAAGAAGGATCCGCTCGATCACGCGTCACGCCACGCGCGCGCCGCGACGGAGCGCCGGCATGGCGATCGGGAGAAAGGTCGCGCCGACCTCGAGGCGCTCGCGGTGCGTGACGACGTCCCTCGCACGTGGCGCGATCGCGCCGACGAGGCCCTCGCCGATGCTGACTTCATCGACGGCAACCTCGACAAGGCACGCGTCCGTTACGACGCGCTCGCGACGAGGTCGCTCGATGAAGATGCCGCGCGGACGCTCGAGGTGAAGCGGCTCAGCACCGAAGACCCGTCTGCCCGCGCCGCGATCGGCGCGCTCCTCATGGGAGACGAGAAGCACGGATCGGACATCTTCCTCGCGGGCGTCCAGCTCGGCCGCTGGCCGGTCGACGCGACGACGAACCAACGCTCCGCGCTCGCGGGGTATTTGATCGGCCGGAACCTCATCCAACGCGGCTTCTTCGAGAAGGGCGCAGAGTCGCTCGATGAGGCGCTCCAGACGGGCAAGCTCCCAACGCCGCGCATCGCGCGCGAGACCCTTCGCCAGCGTGCGGTCGCCGCCTGCGCGCTCTCGGATCAAGCGGCGCTCGCGCGCGTGAAGGCCGCGATCGAGAGCCCGGACGATCCGTTCAAGGGCGCGTCGGGCGGCCGTCGTGAGGCGACCCTGCGGATGATCGCGCGCTGCACGCGCTGAGGTCGCGCGTCACAGCGCACGACAGAAGACCCGTGCCGCGGCGCTCGTGCTATGCGTCCAGCCGCTCTTCTCATGCGATCTCTCCGTCTTGCTCTCTTGCCGATCGCGTTCGGCGCGCTCACCGCGGGATGCGATGGCTGCACGAAGTCGACCGCGACGCGGACGACGTCGGACGCGAGCGCGCTCACGAGCGCGTCGGTGTCGCTCTCCGCGGTACCTCCTGACGCCGCGCCCGCGAGCGCGCCAATAACCGGTCCGTTCAACGTCATCCTCCTCACCGTCGACAGCCTGCGCGCGGACATGCCGTGGGCGGGCTACGAGCGGCCGATCGCGCCACGTCTGACGGAGCTCTACAAGAAGTCGATCGCGTACACGCGTGCGTATTCGACCTCGTCGTTCACGTCGAAGAGCATCCCCGGCATCCTCACGGGTCGCTATCCCTCGGAGCTCACGCGCACGGGATCCTTCTTCACCAAGTACGTCGATCCCGATCAGTTCGTCTGCAAGCACCTCGGAAAAGAGGGCATCCCGTGCTTCGGCGCGCACGCGCACATGTATTTCAGCGCGGGGCAGTCGGGCTTCGAGACCGGGTTCGAGGAGTGGAAGATCGTCCCGAACATCACGTTCGACTACCAGACCGATCCGTACGTCACGAGCCAGAAGCTCACGCCGATCGCGATCGAGATGCTCGAGAAGGCGGCGGCGGGGCAAGCGGGCAAGCCCTTCTTCGCGTGGTTTCACTTCATGGATCCCCACGACGAGTACAAGACGCATGACGAGAGCCCACACTTCGGAAAGCGCGCGCGCGATCTCTACGACGAAGAGGTGTTCTACACCGACCTCTGGATCGGCAAGCTCCTCGACTTCATCGAAGGACAGCCGTGGGCGAGCCGCACCGCCATCATCGTGAGCGCGGATCACGGCGAGGCGTTCGGCGAGCACGGGCTGACGAGGCACGCGCACGAGGTCTGGGAGGAGCTCGTGCATGTCCCGATGTTCTTCCGCGTGCCAGGTCTCACCCCACGGGTGGTCGACTCCGTCGCGCGCGGACACGTCGACCTCATGCCCACGATCGTCGAGCTGCTTGGCGCGAAGGACACCCCGAAGCTTCCAGGCACGAGCCTCGTCGGTGAGATGCGCGCGCTCAGCGACAAGCCCACCGCCTCGCTCGACGAGCGCGACGTCATCGTCGATCTCCCAGAAGACGACTACAACGAGCGACGCCGCGCGCTGATCCATGGGAAGACGAAGCTCATCGCGTTCGGCGAGGACGCTCGGTTCGCGCTGTTCGATCTCGAGAGCGATCCCAAAGAGGCGAAGGACTTGATCCTCACCGACAAGGAGCTCGCCGCCGAGATGCGCCAGCGTTACCGCGAGTCGAAGAAGCGCATCGTCGAAATTCCGCCACGAGGCGGCATCCCCGGCCGCGATCGGTAATAGGCTTCGGTCGTGAGCAGGCGAGAGGCTCCGTCGTCATCACCATCCGGATCGTGGCTCGCGTCGCTCGATCTCGCGGCGGCCGAGAAGCTCGTCGGCAAGAACGCGCTCGACGCGGCGCTCGCGACGCTGCGCGTGTATGTCGAGGCGCCTGCGCTCGAGCGCGAGAGCCCGAATGGATCGCGCGTCGTGGCCGTGGTCATGGAGACGCCCGACGGCACGCGTCTCTCGTCGCCGATCAAGGTGGCCCTTCGCATCCAGGGTGGCGATCCGATGGGGGCTTCACCCCCAAACCCCGATCGCGTCGAGGCGAGCTGCGCCGTGTGCAAGCTCTCGCTCGGGCGCCAGCAGCTCTGCGAGCACACGAGGTGGCTCTTGATCGATCTCGCGGTGTGCGAGGACTTACGCCTTCGCCTCGCCGCGGCAGAGACCATCGACGACGTGGAGCTGAACGGTGTGCTCCCCGGGCTACGCCAGCGCGCGCTCGAGGCGCGTACGCTCGAGGAGCGTCTCGAGGCGTGGCTCCCGCCGGCGCAAGTCAACGACGACTTCGAGATCGACGTCGAGGCGGTGACGACGCCGAGCACCACGACGGCGGAGGGGCCGCGCTCGGCGCTCCTCCTCTACCATCGCAAAGGGCGGTCGCTGCTCGCGGCGCGCGACGTCCTCGCCTCGAGGCTGACGCCGAAGCACCGGCGCATGGTCGACGTGATGGTTCCGTACCACGGCAATCGTCACGCGCTCGTCGCGACGCGAGGCCAAGCGTCGATCGTCATCCATCTCTTGCGAGACGAGATCGGCGCGCGCGTCCGGTTTCCGGAGGGGCGGGTGAAGCCTCGCGTCGATCGCGAAGAGAGCCGGCTCGTCGTGCGCTGGGTGGTCTCGCCGTCTCCGCCAAACCAGGCGAACCAAGCCGAGACCGTCGTCGCGACGGCCGAGGAGTCCTTCGTCTTCGCGGGTCCGTTTCCGTATCTTTGGGTGCCGAAGACGCGCGCGTTCTACGTGATCGACCCGAGCGTCGATCTCGAGGCGGCGATGGGGATGCAGCGCGTCCCGTCGCTCGCGCTCCCTCCGTCCGCCGAAGGCGACGCGGCTGCGGCGCGCGTCGGCAAGGCGCTCCTCCTTCGCGGGCGAGGGCGAGGGATCACGCTGCCGAAGCCCGAGGTGTTCGGGCTGCCGCCGATGATCGCGCCGTCGTTCGAGCTTCGTCTTCACGGCTCGCCCCTCGACGTGCGCGCCGAGCTCTTCGCGATCTACGACGGCGTTGGCAAGCTGCCCGCCGGCGAGGGCCAAACGGCCGCCGCGGACGCGCGCGACCTCGAGGCCGAGGCCAAGGCGATCGCGATGCTCGAGCACGCGGGCTTCACGCGTGATCCGCGTGGTGACTTCGTCGCTGCCGAGGAGCGGGCCGTCGAGCTGTGGAGGGTAGGGCTCGACGAGCTACGCGCGTCGACAGCGCCACGGTTCGAGGTCTTCGTCGCGGAGTCGATCGCGAAGGCGCGCATCGGTCCGCCGCTCGCGATGGATCTTCGCGTCGGGACGACCGCAGGCTGGCTCGACACCGAGCTCGAGTTTCGCGCGGGCGCCTTGAAGGTCGAGATCGAGCGCCTGCACAAGGTGCTCGCCTCCGGCAAGCGTTGGCTGGAGCTGTCGGACGGTTCGCTGTCGAAGATCGCCGACGAGGTGGCGACGCTGATCGGGCAGGCGAGGCTCGAGTCGAAGCAGCGACTGCCGCCGCATCAATTCGGACGTGTCGCGCGCTGGATCGAGCTCGCCGACAGCGTCGTGCCGGGCTCACCCATACATGTCGACGTCGACGCGAACGTGAAGGCGCTCGTGCTGCGCCTCCGGGATCGCACCGAGCGAGCCTCTGCGTCGCTGACGCTGCCCGCGGACGTCGGTCGCCGGCTCGAGGCGACGCTCCGTCCATACCAACGCGTCGGCGTGGCGTGGCTCGAGCTCCTTCGTGAGCTTGGCGCAGGAGGCCTGCTCGCCGACGACATGGGGCTCGGCAAGACGCTGATGACGCTCACGTTCCTCGCCGCCATTCGCGGCGAGCCGCGACCTTCGCTCGTGGTGTGCCCGACCTCGGTGGTCGGAAACTGGATCCGCGAAGCCGAGCGCTTCGTGCCCGACCTGCGCGTCGCCGCCTACACGGGCAACGCGCGCCGGCGAACCAAGATCGAAGACCACGATCTCCTCGTGACGACGTACGGCGTCTTGCGTCGCGATCTCGAGAAGGCGCTCGGGCGCGTTCGCTTTCGGTGCGTCGTGCTCGATGAGGCGCAGAACATCAAGAACCCCGCCTCGGTGGTGGCGCGCTGCGCGAGGAAGCTCGAGGCTGAGACGCGCATCGCGCTCACGGGCACGCCGGTCGAGAACCGCCTCTCGGAGCTCTGGTCGCTGATGACGTTCGTCAACCCGGGCATGCTCGGCACGGCGGCGGAGTTCGACGCGCGCTACGAGCGGCCGATCGCCAATCGTCCCGACGGCGCGGTCGCCGCCGAGCTTCGCGACATCGTTCGCCCGTTCATCCTTCGTCGAACGAAGCGCGATGTCCTCGGTGACTTGCCGGCGAAGACCGAGATCAACCGCTCGTGCGTGTTTGGGCTTCGCCAGAAGCGCCTCTACGACGCGCTCGCGCTGACGATGCGCGAGGCGATGGCGAAGAACCTCGAGAAGCGCGGCGCGGCGCGTACGCAGCTCACGTCGCTCACGGCGATCTTGCGGCTCCGGCAAATGGCATGCGACCCACGGCTCGTCGACCCGAGCGCGTCGCCGCAGGACAGCGCCAAGCGGGCGGCGTTCCTCGAGCTCGTTCGTGAGCTCGTCGCCGAAGAGCGCCGCGCGCTCGTCTTCTCCCAGTTCGTCGAGCTGCTCACGTTGTGGCGAGCCGACCTCGACGAGGCGAAGGTGCCTTACGAGTACCTCGATGGCGCGACCTCGAATCGTGACGAGGTCGTCGAGCGGTTCCAGAAGGGGAGCGCGCCGCTCTTCCTCGTCTCGCTGAAGGCGGGAGGCTCGGGCTTGAACCTCACCGCGGCCGACACGGTGATTCACGTCGACCCGTGGTGGAACCCCGCCGCGGAGGATCAGGCGACCGATCGCGCGCACCGCATCGGGCAGACGCGACCGGTGACGGTCATTCGCCTTGTGGCCGAAGGGACGATCGAAGACAAGCTCCTGCTCCTCAAGGAGCACAAGCGGGAGCTGGCAGGCGCGATCCTCGACGAAGGCGACATGGCCGGCGCTCGCCTCACGAGCCTCCTGACGGACGAAGACGTCGCGCTTCTCCTCGGCGACGCGACCGTCGCAGAGGAAGAAGACGACGAAGAAGAAGTCGACGCCGAACGGGTCGCCAGCGATCCACGTTCCAAGCCGACTTTTCCTGGATCGGCCGCAGATCAAGACCCATGATCGTGCCGTGCAGACCGCAGAAATCCCCGTAAAAGCAGCAGCGCGAGGCCGCTCCTCCACCGGCATGTCGGTTGCTCGAATACATGCCGATGGCTGGCGGAGGAGTGTTGTCGAGGGCACGTCGATGGGTGGCTGGATCGTCTCTGACCGTGGCGGTGGTCTCGCTCTTTGCCGTGGGTTGCGCGTCCGAAGCGCAACGCGACGGCGAGGTCCTCGGTAAGAAGTCCCAGCCGATCATCAGCGGCGTCGCCTCACCGTCGAACCAGGATTTCGTCCTGCAGCTTGGCCTCGAGACCGACGGCAAGATCGACGCGCTCTGCTCCTCCTCCCTCGTCGCGAAGAACCTCCTCCTCACCGCGCGTCACTGCGTGGGTGATCTCGACGGCACGACCGATCCGGCGAACCCGACGATGACGAGCACGTTCGACGCCGGTCGCTTCGCGATCTACACGGGCCAGGACGGCCCGCGTCAGATCGAGCAGAAGGCAGCGCCGGCGGCGCGCGGAGCGCAGGTCATCACCGCCAAGACGAATTCGCTCTTCCCCGACATCGCGCTCATCGTCCTCGACAAGCCGATCGAAGACGCTCCGCTCGCGCACATTCGCTTGAAGCAAGCGGTGAAGAAGGCCGAGACGGTGAACGTCGTCGGCTACGGCATGAACGAGAACAACAGCTTCGATCCGATCCGGATGGAGAAGCCGAACATGAAGGTCCTCGCGATCGCGCCCGAGGTGACGACCTTCCATCAACTGAACCCCGGCGAGTTCGTGTTCGGCGAGGCCGCGTGCTTCGGTGACAGCGGCGGCCCGGCGATCTCGGCCACGTCGAACGCCGTGCTCGGCGTCGCCTCACGCGTGAACAGCGGCCAAGAAGGAACGCAGGCCGAGCCGAACAAGCCGTGCGTCGGCACCGGCACCGAGGACGTCTACACCTCGCTCGAGCCATTCAAGGACATCATCACGACCGCGTTCAAGGCCGCGGGCGCGACGCCGCTCCTCGAGGGCGATCCCGACCCGGAGACCGCGCCCTCGAAGTCGCCGGGCACGAAGACCACGACCCCGGCGAGCGACGAAGGCGACGACGGGACGGCCGCGTCGAAGTCCGCGCGTCGATCATCGGGCGCCTCGAGCGTGCAGTCGTCGGGTTGTGCGATGACGGCATCCCCGAACGCCACCCCGAGCGCGCTCGCCGCCTTCGGCCTCGCGTTCGTCGTGCTCGCCGCACGCCGCCGCCGTCAGGGCTGATCATACATCTCACAAGATGAACGTCGCGTGTCAGCACGTCGCCTTGCTCACGCACGAGCAGGTCGTTCGGTCGCAGCGCTTGCACTTGTCATGGCAGTCGCTGTCCGAGTGGCAGCCGCCGCACTCCGAGCCCGAGGACGACCCACCGCCACCTCCACCACCGCTCGGCGCCGGCTCGACGAAGCGAAGGCGATCGCAGCTCGCCATCGCGTCCTTGGCGAGCGAGAGTGTTGCCTTCGCGCAGCTCGTGACGTTGTGCTCGTCGTTTCCGCACGCCGAGCCAAATGTCCCGTTGCCGCCGTAGCATTCGGTGTTGTCGTCACGCGCGCAGTACCACTCGTACTTCATGCACGACGCCGCCGTGCTGTTCGGGCCATGTCCCTGGCCACAGTAACAACGCGACCCATCGCCTTCGTCACAGCCCATCGCCACGCAGGTGCAGGTCGTGGTCGTGCCGTCGACCTTCGTGTCGGCGAAGCAGGAGAGCGACTTCGACATCGTCGACGAGCTGCACCCGCTGACCTTTCGCCAGTCGGTCGACGCGCGGTTCGAGTCGTCGTTCGCGGCGACGCAGTCGCACTCCGACCCGTCGACCTTTGCGTAGCAATGCCCTGCCGTGCTCGCGGCCGACCCCGAAGAGGACGACGAGGACGCGTCTCCTGACGACGAGCAGGCCGACGTCGCGAGTCCGAAGAGCAGCGCCGCGCATGCGCCGCTGAAGAGAGCCGATCCGAGCTTCATGATGCCTCCGAAGAGGTCCAACGCAGCCGGCGTGCCTCCACCACGAGGGCGCAGATCTCGGGCATTTCCAGCGATCGGCGCGCTTGGTGTTGCCGCCTCGGCTACAAAACGAAACGGCCGCCGTAGCTTCGGGAGCTACAGCGGCCGCGTTCTTCGAGAACGTCCGTCGTCAGGCCATCTGGGCGTTGTTGCCGGCTTCGAGTGCATCGACGGAGTCGATCATCGGGCCCTTGCTTCGCATCGCGGCGCGACCACCCTCGGGCGGGTCGAACGGCGCGCGGCCGATCTGCTTCGTCTCGAGACGGGGCAGGAACGCGGTGATGATGTAGCCGCGGAAGACCCACCACCAGAAGCTCCAGCGGTTGAGCGCGGGATCGATCTCGTGGGCGATCTTCGCGTGGAGCGCGGGCAGCGTCGTCCAGTGGGCGCCCGGGTTCTCGTGGTGCACGGTGTGGAAGCCGTTGTTGAACACGAGGAAGTTGAAGATGCGCCCGGTGATGTTGCGCGAGTGATTGTGCTTCGACCACGGGTCGCAGTGGACGTGCTGCA
>JBGAFW010000116.1:0-27413 GCA_044227045.1 Labilithrix sp. | reverse complement strand
GGAGAACTCGTCGCCAGCGGTGCGGGCGATGAGCTCCGCGTTCGGGATGAGGCAGCTCGTGCGACCTTCCCACACGCTCCAGACCTTCGCCGCGGCGCTGCGCACCGTCGGATCATCGGAGGTGAGCCGCTTGTAGTACGCGCGCAAGAGATCTCCGCGCTCCGCTTGCGGGATGTGCGCGAGGTAATCGTGCCAAGCATCAGGGAAGAGCCAGCTCGCTCCTTCTTGGTAGAACCAACGGATCTCCTCCTTACGAAGGAGGAAGATGCCGCGAAGCACGAGCTCGCTCACGCGATCGGGATGCGTCTCGGCGTACGCGAGGGCAAGCGTGCTGCCCCACGAGCCGCCAAACACCTGCCAGCGCTCGATCGCGAGATGCACGCGAAGCTTCTCGATGTCCTCGACGAGATCCCAGGTGGTGTTGTTCTCGAGCGAGGCGAACGGCGTCGAGCGACCACACCCGCGCTGATCGAACAGCACGATGCGGTAGGCGGCCGGATCGAAATAGCGGCGATGCTTTGGCTCCGTGCCGCCGCCAGGGCCGCCGTGCAAGAAGACGACGGGCTTGCCGTTGGGGTTGCCGCTCTCCTCCCAGTAAATCTCGTGCCCACTACCGACGCTCAGTCGGCCAGTGCGGTGGGGTTCGACATCGGGATAAAGGGTGCGAAGAGCGGTCATCGGTGGGCTCTCCTCTAGCACGCTTCGGGGCTCTTCTGCAGTCTCGCGCGTCAGCGTTCGATGATGTTCGGCCGCGCGATGGCGGCGCCCGCCAGCGGAGGCGTCGGCGCTGGAGCCGGTGCCGCAGCGGACGGGCTTGGCTTTGCGGAGGTGCTCGAATTTCCACCGGAGGCCGCGACCCCGACCTGTGGGATCGGGAGATCGAACGGGATAGGCGCGCTCGGCTTGGTGTCTCCCTGCGCGAGCGCGTCATCGGCCTCCTTCTTCTTGATCGCGACCTCGCGGTTCTTGTTTCGGATCTCGGCGAGGAGGCCACGCGTTCGCTGCCAATCGTGAGGGGCTTTCCAGTCCGTCGTCTTGAAGAGCGCGTCGTGATCGATGAGCTCCTGGCGCTCATCCATCTTGCGCTGGTGGATGCGCATCATGTCGACCTCGTCGCGGACGATGTACGGCGTGAGCACGAGGACGAGGTTCGACTTCTCTTGCCGATCCGATCGCTGCCGGAAGAGCGCGCCGAGCAGCGGGATGTCTCCGAGGATGGGCACCTTCGACTCGGTGCGCGACGTCCGGTTGCGCGTGAGCCCGCCGATGACCACGGTGCGGCCGTCCTTGACGGTCAGCGTCGTCGTCGCGGTGCGCTCGAGATAGCTGATCGTCCCGAACG
Source organism: Labilithrix sp. (assembly GCA_044227045.1). Lineage (GTDB taxonomy): Bacteria > Myxococcota_A > Polyangia > Polyangiales > Polyangiaceae > Labilithrix. The sequence continues at coordinate 26,071 of JBGAFW010000116.1, read as the reverse complement.
TGTCGCTCGGCCCGGGCGCGCTCTGCACGTCGCTGATCACCTCGATCACGTCGAGGCGCACCTCGTCCGAGTCATTCAGGTGAGGCGTGATCTTGATGTGAGGGCCGATGCCTTTGTAGTTGCCGGCGACGTTGCTCGATGTAGGGGTGGCGCCTGGAAAGCCAGGAATGCTCGACGTACCGCTCGCGCCAGGGAGAAAGGAGACGGACGGAGCATTCGGTTGGAGTGACGTCTGGAGCTGCACCTTGATCTCGGCCTGCGTGTTGTCGCTCGCCATGATCGTCGGCGTCGAGAGGATGTCGGCGCCCTTCGCGGTCGCGACCGCAGACAGGAACGCGCCGAAGCTTGGGATCTTCGTGAGGCCCGGGACGTCCTTGAGGAACGGGATCTCGGGGCCGCGGATGCCGAGCGCGAACGCTTGGAGATCCGTCGCCGAAGGGACACCGCCCGATGTCCCGGGGCGCCAGCCGCCGTAGGTCGTCTGCTGCGCGCCGTCGGGGCCGATGAATGCATCATGCACGTGTCCACCATGCCACGCGACGCCGAGGTCGAGGCCGCTCTCGGCCGAGATGTCGAGCACGGCCGCCTCGATGTACACCTGGCGTTTGGGCCGGTCGAGCGCACGAATGACCTCACGCACAGCGAGGAAATCACGCGGCGTGGCGGTCACGATGAGCGCGTTCGTCGTCTCGTCGGCCGCGACCTTCACCTGAGCTTCGAGCGCGGTGGCCGGAGCGCTCGCGCGCGCGCCGCCCTGCTGGCCGGCCGCGTTGGCCGTCGTCACGGCGTTGCCGAGCGCTTCGTTGATCGGATTGACGATCTTCTTCGCGTCGGCATGTTGGAGCAGGATCACTTGGACCTTCAGCTCGTTCGACGGCGCGACGTCGATCACGTCGAGCAGCTCGGCGACGCGGTCGTACGACGCGCGCGTCCCGACGACGACCACGGCGTTCGGACGCTCGAGGGCGACGATGCGCGCGATGTGGAGCGACGCGCCTCCTCCTGCGCTGCTCGCCATCGCGTTCGCGCTCGGCTCGGCGGATTTGCCGCCCGTCGCGCCGCTCGTGCCGCTGAGGCTCGCGCCTTTGAGCCCCAACATCTCCGAGATTTGCTTCTCGACCTGGCCTGCAGGGAGGTATTTCACCGGGCGAAGCCAAAGGCGATCCTCTTCTCCTGCCTGGTCGACGAGCGAGAGGATGTCGAGCATGCGACGCAGGTTGGCCGCCGTCTCGGTGATGATGAGCACGTTGCCGAAGGGGATGATGCTCGCGTCCTTCGTCTGCAGCTTCGACAAGACGTTCGTGACGACCTCTTCGGCCGAGAGATGTGCGAGCCGATGGATGCGCGTGACGTAACGCTCTTCGCTCGGGAGCTCCCCGCGCTCGAGCGGCGTGAGCTGGCGCGCGATGTCTTGCGACTCGACGATGTTGTAGAAGCCCGCGCGCGGGAGGACCGTAAGCCCGTTGTGCGAGAGCACCGACAAGAAGGCCTGGTAGGCGGCGGCGACGGTGACCTTCTCGGGCGCGACGATGCTCACCTTCACCTTGCCGAGCTTCGGGCTCGCGAGGACGAATCGCTTGCCTGTCATCTCGCTGATCACTTTGACGAGCCCATCGAGCTCCGTGTCTTCGATCTGCAGCGACACGCGATCGTCAGGCGCCTTCGCGGGCTTGTGCTCGAAGACGGCGAGCGGGTTGCTGGCGGGGTCTTTGGTCACGGGAGCGGAGCCTGCCGGTTCCTTCGGCGGGGGTGCGTCTCTGGATGGGGCAGGTTCCTTCGACGTGTCTTTGTCTTTCTCCTTCTCCTTCGACTTGGTTGGGTCGGGCTTTGCGATCTGCGCGGCGGCGTCGTCTGCGAACGAGACGGACTCGATCGCGGGCAGGGTCGCGGTCGATGCGAGGAGGGCTAGCCAACGAAATCGGACGTGGCGTGAGCGGAGCAGGCGAGGGGTCATGGTTTGGTTTCTCGGTCGATGCGGTGCCCCGTCGACGTGCGCGAAACCGCCTGTATTCCGCGGCGAAATAAGGTTGACGAATTGACGCATGGCACGTCGTTCACGCCTCGGTTTTTGACAACGTGCACGGGCGGCATCGGTGTACTTTGATCCGCGAATATGGGTAGAAGCTCGCCTTTCACACGCCGCGACTTTCTCGGTGGTACTGCCATTGCGGCAATCGGCTCGGCGGCCTCCACCGCCTGCAAACAGCAGACGTCCCTCCGTCCGATCGCGCCGCCGCCGGCTGCGAAGCCAAAGCCGGCGGGTGGAGTCGAGGAGGTCCTCGCGCGAGCGATCGACGCCGCGAAGAAGGCAGGAGCTTCGTACGCCGACGCACGCATCGTGCGCCGCCGCACCGAGCACATCGCCACCCGGGAAGACCACGTTATCTCGGTCGGCTCTTCGGAGACCTACGGCATCGGCGTGCGCGTGATCGCCGACGGAGCGTGGGGCTTCGCCTCGAGCCCGCTCGTCACCGAGCTGTCGGCCGACGACGTCGCAAAGAAGGCCGTCGCCATCGCCAAAGCCGCGCGACCATCGCTCAAGCACCCGGTGGAGCTGGCGCCGTCGCCCGTCGTGAAGGGCACGTGGCGCACGAAGATGGATATCGATCCCTTCGAGGTGCCGCTCGCGGACAAAGCGGCGTGGCTCCTCTCGCTCTGGCCGCTCGTGAAAGACGTCGCGCTCGTGACGCACGAAGATGGATATCGATCCCTTCGAGGTGCCGCTCGCGGACAAAGCGGCGTGGCTCCTCTCGCTCTGGCCGCTCGTGAAAGACGTCGCGCTCGTGAAGTTCGCCAACGGCTCGATCGAAGCCCTCGGCGAGCACAAATACTTCGCGTCGAGCGAGGGGTCGCTCATCGAGCAAACGCAAACGCGTATTTGGCCTTCCTTTTCGGTCACCGCGGTCGACGCTGGGCAGTTCGAGTCGCGCGCCTCCGAGGTCCCGCCGATGCAAGCGGGCTACGAGTACGTCACTGCTTCGTCGCTCAAGGCCGAAGCGCGGAAGCTCGCCGAGGACGCAGTGAAGAAGCTGAAGAGCCCCTCCGTGACGGCGGGAAAGCGCGATCTCATCCTCGCCCCGAGCAACTTGTGGCTCACGATTCACGAGTCGGTCGGACATCCGACGGAGCTCGATCGCGTGCTCGGCCTCGAGGCGAATTTCGCCGGTACTTCGTTTGCGACCCTCGACAAGCTCGGCAAGCTGAAATACGGCTCGAACATCGTCAATCTGTTTGCCGATAAGACGATAGCGGGCGGCCTCGCGAGCTGCGGATGGGATGACGACGGCGTCGCTACCCAGCAATGGGATCTCGTCAAAGAGGGGACCCTCGTGGGCTACCAAACCACGCGCGATCAGGCGGCCTGGATTGGCGAAAAGGCGTCACGAGGAACCTCGTATGCGCAGGATCACGCCTCCGTCGCGTTTCAGCGTATGCCCAACGTGTCTCTGGCGGCGTCTCCCAAAGAGACCACGCTCCAAGACATCATTTCGGCCACTGACGACGGCGTCTTGATAACCGGCAATGGGTCCTGGTCCATCGATCATCAGCGCTACAACTTCCAGTTCTCCGGCCAGATGTTCTACGAGGTCAAGAAGGGAAAGGTCGGCCGCGCCCTTCGCGACGTGGCCTATCAATCGAACTCGATCGATTTCTGGAATGCCTGCGACATGATCGGCGGGCAAAAGGCCTGGGAGCTTCACGGAACGCTCTGGGACGGCAAAGGTGAGCCAGGGCAGTCGAACGCGGTCAGCCACGGCACGGCCCCGGCGCGCTTCAAGAAGATCGACATCCTCAACGTGAACGCACGAGGCAAGACATGAGCAGCGAAGATCCGGCGGTCCTCGCGACGCGCGCGCTTGGTATTGCCCTCGACGTCATGCAAAGAGACAAGCAGGGCGAGGCTGAAGTCCAGATCGACGTCATTCGACACGCCGCTGCGAACGTCCGCTTCGCGCGCAACGAGTCCACCACCTCCGGTGAGTCGGACGAAATGACCGTCGCCATCTCGGTCGCGCTCGGCCAGCGCCACGCGGCGACGTCGATCAACCAGACGGACGACAAGAGCATCGCCGCCGTCGCGTTGCGTGCGCTCGCGATGGCCAAGCTCTCGCCCGAAGACCCGGAGAAGATGCCGCTGCTCGAACAGCAGCCCTATGGGCCGGTGCCGAGCGCGTTCGACGATGCGCTCGCGTCGATGGGACCAAAGGAGCGCGCCGCGGTCGCCAGTCGAGCCATCCAGCACGGCGACCAGGCGAAGGTGCAGATCGCAGGCTTCTTCGAGCGCGACATCCACGAGCACGTCATGCAAAACAGCGCAGGCCTCATCGCCCGCCATCGCGAGACGTCTTCGGAGTACACCGTGACGGCGCGCACGGCGGATGGCACGGGCTCGGGCTGGGGCGGACGCGGCGCCTTTCGCGCCGCCGACATCGAAGACGAGGTGATCGCGAGCAGCGCGATCGACAAGGCGGTGCGATCCGCAAACGCGAAGCCGCTTCCTCCCGGCAAGTACACAGTCATCCTCGAGCCCCAGGCCGTGTTCGAGATGCTGATGTTCCTCGTCGGACAAATGAGCCAACGCTCTGCCGACGAGGGGCGGTCGTTCTTTGCAAACAAGGTAGGCCAAAAGCTCTTTGCGGACTTTGTCTCGCTACGTAGCGATCCGGCGGATCCGCTCACGCCGGGCGCCCCGTTCGACCACGAAGGCATGGCGCTCTCCAATCATCCCTGGATCGTGGACGGTCGCGTCGCCAAGCTCGAAGTGTCACGCTATTGGGCAAAGAAGAAGAACCTCACGCCAACGGGCAGGCACTCCGTCTTTCACTTGTCCGGAGGCAAAGCGGAGAGCGTCAACGAGATCGTCAAAGGAACCAAGAAGGGACTGCTCGTTACGCGGTTTTGGTATAACCGCATGCTCGAGCCCCAAACGGTGATGATTACCGGTTTGACGCGCGACGGCGTCTTCTTGATCGAAGACGGCAAGATCAGCTCACCCGTAGCCAACTTTCGCTACAACGAGTCACCGGTCAATGTCCTGAAGAATGCCGACGCCATGACGCGGACGACGACGCGCGTGATCGCGTATGACAACGTCTGGCATGTCCCTGCGCTGCGCACGAACGACTTTACGATGTCGTCACCGTCTGCCGCGGTCTGAGCGGAATTCGGAGGAGCGAATTCGGCTCAGGGGTTTAGGGGTTCAGGGGGAAGTTCTTCTAGCCGGTTTGCTCTGGTCGATGGTGTCAGCGACGTGGGTGCGGTGACGCACGCCGCGGCATCCACCAGGAAGCCAAGGGGCACATCATCGTCGGCGCGGTGCGCCCGGCGAGCCGCGCCCGTCGTAACGTCGAGCCACACTCGATCGGCTGCCCGCTCCGGCTGGTGGCTCGCGCGCATGGATCTTCGCCCGCTCGGGATCTCCCTTGCGCTTCCGCTACGCCTGCGCGATCTCGCGGAGGTCGGCCAGCTGCTCCTCTCGACAACGCGCGACGTGCACCGGCCGACGGACGGCGAGCGCCCTTCACGAAGAGCTCTAGGGCTCAGCGGGTTTCTTCTCGAGAGACGTCGTAAAGCCAAATAGCGAGCGAACGGCGAGCATCTCGGCCGTGTGGGAACCGTCTTCGTGTCGAACGACGAAGGGCGGCTCTTCCAAGCACGTCGTCGGCGGCGTTGGGGCGGGTGACGTTCGGTGGAGGGGTTGCGTGGAGCAGGCGTACAGCGAGAAGAGGGGCGTCAATCCTTCGCGTGGGACGACGTCACGCACGACAATGGACGCGAAGCCCTCCTGCGTCGCCGCGTCGATCGCGCGTTGGCGTTGTTGCCAGGGGAAGCAGAAGACGAAGAGGCCGTCGCGCGCGACATAACGCCGAGCGGCGCGTGCGTAGTCTCGAACGTCGCCGCGCAACTCGAACCGCGCGTGGGCTTTCTGCGAGTCTGCGGGGACAATGCCGGCGCTCACGTCGAAGTACGGCGGGCTCCCGGTGACGAGCGGAAATCGCTCATCACCAAGATCGAGATGGCGCAGGTCTCCATGGATCGCACGCACGCGGCTGCCGACGCCGTTCGCGCGGATGTTCTCGAGCAAGAAGCGATAGCTGACGTCCTGCGCCTCGACGCACGTGAGCTTCGTGCTCGTGAGGACCGAGAGGACGAGGAGACCGACCCCTCCAATCCCGGTGCCAAGATCGAGGCATGTGCCAAGGGGAAGAGAAGGGCGTGTGAGTGCTTGCGTCGATGAGGTCGCCAGGGGCGCGACCGAACGCGCGGCTCCGAATGACGCATCGCCCACTGGAGCATCGCCTGATGGAGCGTCGGGGCGAGCTCCCGCGATTCCCAAGCAGTGGAGGGCATACCAACCCGTCAGGAGATCGTCGGTCGAGTGCCGATGCCCTTTCTTGCGTTGAAAGATGCTCCACGTCTTCGTGAGACCATCGAGGGTGATCGGCTCACCGAGCTCTTCTTCGATCTCGAGCCGGCGTGCCTCGAGCTGTTCGGGCGTCATCAACAACGTGCCCGCGATTGTACGCCGTTCCATCCCTCGTCGCGCCCTCGTCGCGCTTCGCGCGTAGGGCTGAATGCGCTTGCGCTGGGCTCGGGTTTGAACAGGGCGCTCGCGGCGTCGGACTTTCTCCTCGCGCTGCTCGACGCTAGGTGCTCCTCACGCTGCGCCGATGTGCTTCGTTACGGCAGGATGTTCTGCATCGTCGCGCGCACGTGACGATGCTCACGGGTGAGTAGGACGACGAAGTGTTCCTCTCGCTGCAGTATCTCCTCCGAAGATCGATCAGTCGCGCGAAAAGACGTTCGGCAGTCGCCCGTGAAAGTCGACGGTCTCACCGACGCGCGGAAGCGGAAAGTCGACGAGCGCGTTGCCCACCCACTGGCGGAAGACGTACCTGCGCTCGAGCAAGGTGTCCTCCGCGCTCTCGCGCTCTCGCTCAGCCGCGTGCTCACCCCTCTCCCGCTCACTCTCGCTCTCGCTCTCGCGCTCGCCCTCGTTGGTCTGATGGGGGTTGAGCGTACGGTCCGGGCGATCGGTCATCAGGTCGAAGGTGGCTTCGTCCGGTGTTCCGTCGCTCGTGACGTGCGTGACCGTGATCGTGACATCATGCTGGCGCACGATCGTCCCGACGGGCATCGGGAGTCGCGGGTCGCGAAAGAGAAGCTCGGTGCCGGCTCGGTAGAATCCGGCATCGCACTGGACCTTGAAGGATCGAAATGCGGTTCGCGTCACGCGGACGTCGCGTGCGTTTCCGCTCATGACGAGCATCTGCATGGGGGGCGTGCGGCCTTCATCCAGGTGCGTAATCACGAAGTAGTACGCAAACGCAGCGTCCGGAGCGTTGACGAGGATGAGTCGCTTGTTCGACGCCGAGCCGTCAGCAGGCACGCCTTTCGCGAGATGGCGAATGAAGCCGTCGAGGAGGACCATTTGGTAGATGCCGAGCACGAACAACGCGGGCGCGAGGATGGCATGTCCAATCCACAGCCATTTCACGTATGCCCGCTCGAAGAAGGTCTTCGGTCGTATGCAGACGCAAAGGATCGAGACGACGCCAACGAGCCCAAAGCCTGCCAGGAACAAGAGACGCGCTGACGGAAACGTCGACACCGCCGGGAGCACGGAGAGCGTCCCACCCACGACGAAGAACCAAAGGACGCGTCGCATTTGCTCATCGAGGCTGTCGCGGACCAGCGCGCGAACCACCCGTACAGCGCACGCGACGGCGATCACAGCCGTGACGAGGAACACCGCCTTCGCGAAGGCCGGGACGAAGACGTACGTGTCGGGAGGCAGCGCGCCGAGCTCGGCTCCCAAGAGCAACGGAGCGTGAAGGACGAGGTTCTCGAGATACTGGGCAGGCGAATGAATCGGGTCCGCATACACACCCGACCCAATCGCGCCGTAGCGTCCGACTTTGTAGAGAACGGCCCACGTCATCGCCACGAGCAGGACGGGCGCAAGCGCGCGTGCTTTCTCGCGTCGTGAACGTGTGTCGAGGAAGAAGGCATGGGCGAAGAAGAAGAAGAGGATCGCCACCGCGCCTTCACCTGCAGCAAGCGCAAGCGCCAACGAGGTGGCTGCCGCCGACGGAAGCAGCTTGGACAGCGTCATGCCGCGCGTGGTCGTCGTCGTGGTCGGGCGCGCGTTGATGTCATGGAGGAGAAGGGCGAGCAACGCAAACGCGGTCGCGACCACAGCGTTGCGATTGGCGATCCACCCCACCGGAAGTCCATGGCCATAGTCGATCGCATAGAAGACCGTCGCGACGCCCGCCGCCGTTCGCGCCACGGACGTCTCCGATCCGAGCAACCGTCGATAGAGCTTCGCCGCGACCGCGATCACCGCGGCGTACCACGCGATCGAGTGCACATGCATGAGGAGGGTCGAGTCAGGCCAGAGCTTGTAATCGAGCGCCAGAAGCAGCGACGAGAGTGGCCGAAAGAAACAAAGCCTCAACGATGGAGAGACCCACCACGGCGCAAACCCGCTCTCCACGACCCGCGCATACTCATCCGGCGTCCCCGTGATGAAGGTGTAGAGCGCAAGCGGCCCCGAGTCCGCCGGCAGCCACCGCCGATCGTGGAGCAACATCGCCCGATGCCAGATGTCGTCCGCCACACGCGCCGTCACCAGCGACGGCAGCGACAGCACCACGCCGGCCACCAGAGCAACCCCCAGCGCCCGCCCCGCCGACCCAACCCATCTCCCCGTCACCCTCCCCCCACCATACACCCCCCGTCCTGAGTTGGTTTCGTCGCCGACAATTACGCTTCTTTTGGTCGGCCGGCGGATCCACCGTTATCACCACTCCTCGAGCACCCTCGAAGAACGTGGACACCGATCGGCCCTCGGGAAAACGGGCAGGATAGTACGTGCTTCACGGCGGCCGTTCGGAGCCGGGAGCACGCATTTGATGCGTTTGAGAGCCAACGCGTATGTGCGCGTCGGCCCTCAACGGCCGCACAGCACCTCAGCATTCGTGGAGCTGAGCCTTGATCTCAGCGATCCATTCCGTCACAACTCAATCCACAGCGAATCAAAGGGAGGTCGATATGAAAATGCGCGGAAGCCCTTTAGCAGCCAAGCGCCGACACTCTTTTCGCCGCGATGCCGGCGACGCTTTTCTTCCTGACCCCGCGAGCGGAACCTTCATTCGTCACGCAGAAGCGGAGTCTGCCGCGGAGGAATTCATCGCCTCCGTGACGTCCGCAGACTTCGTCCTCGAAGAGTCGCGAAACGAGCTCTCGATGGATGAGATCGGTGGTCCTTATCTCGAGGACGACGATAGCGATCTCGACATCTACGACTGAACGCCAGCGCGTAAACAGCCGAAGCCGACATTCGCCTGGCGACCAAACCGGTCATCCGGCGACGAGGTCTGTTGGAGGTCAGGCCGCCAACGGAATGGGTACCTGCGGTTCCGTGAGGAAGAACGCCCTTCTCAGACGATACGTGCCGTAAGGGAAAAGAACACGCAGATCTCCAGCAAGATGGCGCGCGAGCGACGCTAGACGCCTTTCCCGAAACCTGATGAGCGCCGTGAGCTCGAGTACGCGGCGGACCGCGTTCTTGCACGCGATGTGTGGGCGGAGATTGCGTCGCGGTGCGGCGGTTTTCGGTATGGAGAAAGGAGAAGTCTCGAGAACCGCTCGGCGGCCGAGAACTCGAACGCCTGAGACGCGCCGATGGACGCGCGCCTTTTCTTCTTCAGCCTCCAGCGCGGCCTTCACCTTCGCGGTCCACTCCACGTCGGTGAGATGTTCGAAACCGTCGAGACGCTCGATCTTGAGCGTGATCTCTTTGGGCATCTTTCCATTCGCGCCGAAGTACGCGCGAGGGCGCTTCACGGTGATCGTTTGACGGCCAGAGACATGAAGCGCGAAGGATGAGGCGCCCGGCCAGTCGGACACGCGATCCACGAGGTTGTCGATGACGGGATTGGCGAGGAGGTAGATCATCTTCGAGAAGCGGTCTTCCGCTTCAACGCAGAAGACCGCGTTCGGTTGTTCCGTCGCCCAGAAGTTCTCCCACCGCCCGAGATGAGCGTTCATTGTCTTCGCGATCATCTTGTTCAGATGCGCAAGGAAGGCGGGGAAATTTCCGAGGTTGTCACGGATCTCCAGATGTTGGTGATTGCTCATCGCGACGAACGCGTACAGCGTGATCGTGAAGCGCTCCGCTGCTTCTGCGAGGCAATAGAGGTAGATCTGTTCAACCTCGGCGCTGGGCCGCAAGAGCATTTGCCGTTGGGTACAGCGACGACTGATGAAATACGTTCGGCCAGGAACGACTTGGCGTGCGACAGTCACGACGACCTCCTTCGAGCGACTGCCGCCACAGCACAACTCGATCCGCGAAGCGGTGTGAGCGATCTCCGCATCTTAGCGGTCGTGACCATATGGCCGGGCCAGGCCCAAGGGTGGCCCGGGCCAGTTCGCGCCGGAAATCTCCGGCCAGAAATCCAACTCAGGACGGGGGGGGCGACTTGCCTTACGCTGCGCCGACGAGATGGGCGCGGCGGTTCGGAGGTGGATGGTCGCGGGCGCGCTCGTGGTGGCAGTGGCGGGGGTGCCGGGCGTGGGGCGTGCGGATGACGGGGAGCCGTCGCGTGGGCGGGGGGCGTGGAAGTCGTTTCGCGCTGGGGCGAGCCTCGTTCGGAGCGTGCCGACGGCGGCAATCTTGGATGGGGCGTGGTCGATCTCGCTGCACATCAACACCGAGCTGACGAACCGCACCTGGGATGCTCCTTATCCGTGGGGGACGTTGGGGCAGTACTCGACGCGCATCCTCTATGGGTTTTCGTGGACGTTGATGCTGGGGCTCGAGAGCCTCACCGTCGTGATCGCCTCGAAGGGGAAGCTCGACTGGATTGGGGAGGCGGCGTATCGGACCGACTGGGTGATGCCCGTGGACCTTCCTGCTTGTGAGCGTGTGGGGGCGAGCGGTGGATGTGGATTGGGGGTGGGGAGCTTTTCGTTTCTGCAGATGCGGCCGGTGGGGTCGCGGTGGTGGTACGAAGCGGGTGGCGGGTGGATTCAGCAGCGCGTGATGAGCGATGCGTTGCGCACTGTGGCGGAGTCTGCGTGGGTGCTTACGCCGATCTCCGTCGTTCGTGAGCTCAAGACCGATCCCGATAAGACGGTCGCGTTCGATGCGTTCGTTGGGCCTGGGCTCTACTTCGGGATGCACACGGCGCACATGCACCCGACGCCGCGCGGGGCGGAGATTTATCCGAACGTGCCTTGGACGGAGATGTATCCGCTCGACGCTGGGCTTGGTCCGGGCGCTCGCGTGGAAGGTCGTATGATCCTCGCGCAGCATGTCTTGCTCGAGGCGGAAGCCGTGATGGCGCCCTTCTTTCTCGGTGGACCGGCGAAGCACGTCTCGCGCGACGTTGCTCCGCTCGACTTCGATCGCCAAGGCATTTCGGTCTGGCGAAAGCTTGGCATTGGAATCGGCTACCAGGATTGGCAATCCTTGCCGTTCAAGGCGACCTTCGCGCTCTTCGCCGCCGAGCTCTCCGAGCGGCCGCTCGATCGCATCGGGTACCGCGGGGGCATGATTCGCTTTGATATCCCGCTAAAAGTGCCTAAAGACGACTAGTGCATACCACGCGCCGCGCGCCCTCTAGCCCGCCGCGTACCTCTCGCTCGTCGCCCGTCGCTCGCTGCTCACTGCTCGCTGCTCGCTGCTCGCTGCTCGCTGTTCGCTGCTCGCTGCTCGTCGCTCGCCATGCCGCTCCTTTCCTCCGCCACAATCACCGCCAAAGACGCGTCACCCGACCGCTGGATGATTTTCTTGCACGGCATCTTGGGGTCCGGCGCGAACTGGCGAACGTTCGCGAAGCAGGTCACGTCTTCGCGTCCGGAGATCGGCGCTCTGCTCGTCGATCTTCGGCTCCATGGCGACTCGCTCGTTGGATTCGCGCCGCCGCACACCCTCGAGGCGGCGGCGACGGACATCGTCGAGACGATCGCGTCGATGCCCGCGGTGCGAGGCAACGTCCGCGCGATCCTCGGGCACAGCTTCGGCGGCAAGGTCGGGATCGAGCTCGCCCGTCAGCTCGGCGCCGGCCGCCCCCTGTCGAAGAATACGGCGGGATCGAAGGGGGAGGGCGCGGAAGAAGAGGAAGAAAGGGCGGAGGTAGAGGAGGAGATGGTCGGGACGGCGCCGTCCGAACCGAAGACGACGCCCGTGGTGTCCGAACCGAAGACGACGCCCGTGGTGTCCGAACCGAAGACGACGCCCGTGGTGTCCGAACCGAAGACGACGCCCGTGGTGTCCGAACCGAAGACGACACCCGTGGTGTCCGAGACGAGGACCCCAATGGAGTGGCGCGCCTCGACGGCGACAGACGAGCCGCTCGAGCACCTCTTCGTGATCGACTCGACGCCGAGCGCGCGGCCTGACCACCGGGGGTCGTCTGGTGTGAAGCACATCGTCGAGCTCCTCACCGAGCTGCCGACCGAGCTGCCCGATCGCAACGCGTTCACGGCGTGGATCGAGCAGCGAGGAGTGAGCCGGCCCACCGCGATGTGGCTCGCGATGAACGTTCGGCCGATCCCCAACACCACGCGGTTTGCATTTCGGATCGACGTGCCGGCAGTGCGGACGATGATGGACGACTACTTTCAGCGCGATCTGTGGCCCGTCATCGAGAACCCGCCGCGCGAGATGACGACGCACCTCATCGTCGGCGGCAAATCCGAGGTGGTGGACGAGAGCGACCGGGACCACGCGGTCCGCTGCCCGCTCGCCACCGTGGACGTGATCGAAGACGCCGGTCACTGGGTCCACGTCGATGCGCCGCAACGGCTGCTCGATCTCGTGCTCGGCTACCTCTAGCCGAGCGGCGCGCGAACCGACGCGCCACCCACGCATCGACCACGATCGGTCGCAAAAAGCGCTATGCTGCGCGGCGCAAAGAGAGCTGCACATGAGCGAATTCCAATACGAAGAGCTGCTTCCCATCGGTCACGGTCAAGGTCACGCGGACGAGACGCCGTACCGTTTGCTGACGAGCGACTACGTCTCGACGTTCGAGGCGAACGGCAAGACGTTCCTCAACGTCGATCCGCGCGCGCTCACGTTGCTCACCGAGCAAGCGATGAAGGACATCGCGCACCTTCTTCGGCCCGGCCACCTCGCGCAGCTGCGAAAGATCCTCGATGACCCCGAGGCCTCTTCGAACGACAAGTTCGTCGCGCTCGACCTCCTGCGGAACGCGAACATCGCGGCCGGAGGCGTTCTGCCGATGTGCCAAGACACCGGGACGGCGATCGTCATGGGGAAGAAGGGGCAGTACGTCTTCACCGGTGGCGGCGACGAGGCCGCGATCGCGCGTGGCGTGTTCGACACGTACCGGACGTCGAACCTTCGCTACTCGCAGATGGCGCCGCTCGACATGTACAAAGAGAAGAACACGGGCAACAACCTCCCGGCCCAGATCGAGATCTTCGCGACCGACGGCGACGCGTACAAGCTCCTCTTCATGGCCAAGGGAGGCGGGTCGGCGAACAAAAGCTACCTCTTCCAGGAGACGAAGGCGCTCCTCAACCCCGAGAGCCTGCTCGCGTTCGTCGAGAGCAAGCTGAAGGGGCTCGGGACGGCGGCCTGTCCTCCATATCACCTCGCGATCGTCATCGGCGGGACGTCGGCGGAGCACACGCTGAAGACCGCGAAGCTCGCGTCGGCCCGTTACCTCGACACGCTTCCGACGACGGGGAGCGACTTGGGACGCGGCTTCCGTGACCTCGAGGTCGAGCAGAAGGTGCTCGAGCTCGCGCAGAAGACCGGCATCGGCGCGCAGTTTGGCGGAAAGTATTTCTGTCACGACGTTCGCGTCATTCGTCTTCCTCGTCATGGCGCATCGTGTCCGGTCGCGATCGCGGTGTCGTGCTCGGCGGACCGCCAAGCGCTCGGCAAGATCACCAAAGAGGGCGTGTTCCTCGAGGCGCTCGAGAAGGACCCCGCGAAGTATCTCCCCGATACGACGCACGAGGACCTCGGCGGCGACGTCGTCAAGGTCGACCTCGCGAAGCCGATGAGCGAGGTTCGCGCGCTCTTGTCAAAGTATCCGATCAAGACACGGCTCTCGCTGACCGGGCCGATGATCGTCGCGCGCGACATCGCGCACGCGAAGATCAAAGAGAGGCTCGACGAAGGAAAGGGGCTGCCTTCGTACATGCGCGACTTTGCCGTGTACTACGCAGGGCCGGCCAAGACCCCGCAGGGCTATGCGTCGGGATCGTTCGGTCCGACGACGGCAGGTCGGATGGATTCGTACGTCGACCTCTTTCAGGAGAACGGCGGCAGCTTGGTCATGCTCGCGAAGGGCAACCGCTCGCCGCAGGTCACCGCGGCGTGCAAAAAGCACGGTGGCTTCTATCTGGGATCGATCGGCGGACCGGCCGCGCGGCTCGCGAAGGACTGCATCAAGAAGGTCGAGGTCCTCGAGTACCCCGAGCTCGGGATGGAGGCGGTGTGGAAGATCGACGTCGTCGACTTCCCGGCGTTCATCGTCGTCGACGACAAGGGCAACGACTTCTTTGCTTCGCTCACCGGCGCCGCGTCGGAAGGCAAACGTACGCTTCCGGTGAAGTGAGAAGCATGCGCCCCTGAGCGAGTCGTCGAGCGAAGGGGGTTCCGTTTGCGCGCAGCGCAAGTCGGCGCATGCGCGGGGTTTGGGGCGGAGCCCCAGGTGAAACCTCTCGTTGCCAGACGGAGTGACCACCTGAGACCGAACTGCAAGGCGTGTGGCGATCCTGCGCGCTGCGTTCGAGGTCGAGAGCACGCACCTCGTTCATCGCCTTGATTGTTCGTCAGGTGCGCTCCTCGCTGCGGCAGCTACGTCGCGGAACGTCGCTTGAATAAGGAACGTTCGCAATGTCTGCAGCTGCCCGTGCCCTTGGTGCTGACGCGACGTCGAACACCAACGACAACCCTCCATTTACGGACAAGTACACCGTCGAGCGTGTGCTTGGACGTGGTGGAATGGGCACCGTCTTCGAGGCGCGGCATACGCGCCTGGGTCAACGTGTCGCGATCAAAGTCCTCGGCAACGAGCTTCGCGTCTACCCCGAGCTCGTGAAGCGCTTCGAACGTGAAGCGCGCGCGGCCGGATCGTTGTCGAGCCCGCACGCCGTTCGCGTCTTCGACATCGATCAGACCGACGACGGCACGCCCTTCATCGTCATGGAGCTCCTCAGCGGACGTGACCTCGCGCACGTCGTCGAAGAGGACGGCGCGCAGCCCGTCGGCCTCGCTTGCCGCTGGATCATCGAGGCGTCCGACGCGATCGCCGAGGCGCACCATCTCGGGATCATTCACCGCGACATCAAGCCGTCGAACCTCCTTCTCTGCGACTCCGGCTCGATCAAGGTGCTCGACTTCGGCATCGCCAAACGGGTCCCCACGCGCGGCAACGGCGCGGAGCGCGAGGCCGCGATCACGCTCGGCGTCGCGCCGCTCGGCACGCCGCAGTACATGTCGCCGGAGCAGGTGCGCTGCGCGAAGGACGTCGACGCGCGTTCGGACATCTGGTCACTCGCCGTCACGCTCTACGAGCTCCTGACCGGCAGGCCGCCGTTCAACCACGACGTCGCGCAGGCATGCATCGCCGCGATCGTCGCCGATCCGATCCCCGATCCGCGCGAGTTTCGTCCCGATATCCCCGAGGGCCTCGCGCTCGCGCTCCTTCATGCGCTCGAGAAGAACCCGGACGAGCGCTGCCCGTCGGTCGACGCCTTCGTCGAGGCGATCACCCCGTTCGCCGATCCGGCGCCCGCGGCGCCACGTCATGGGTCGGCGCCCGAGCTTCGCGCGTGGCGGTCGATCTCCGGCGTGGGCTCGCGTCGCGTGGCCACGCAGGACGCGACGCTCGACGGTGACGATCTCGTCCTCGAGCTCCAGGCGCCTTCGGCTCCTCGTCCGCGAGCGTACGTTCCTTCGATCGACGACACGGTCCCGCCGGCCGTCTCGCGCGCGCTCGTCACGACGGCCCGTGGAAAGCGCATTCGCTCCTCGCTCGCCGTCGCGTTTGCCGCGGGCCTGGGGCTCCTCGCGCTCGTGTCGACGCCCCGCTGCGCGATGACGCGTCTCGACACCGCGGCGGCCTCGCAGACGCGCTCGGCGACCGGGGTTTGGGGGAGCCCCCATCAAATCAATGCGCCGGTGGCAGCTCCGCCGATCGCGCCCGTGAAGGCGATCGCGGTCGCGAGCGCCGCCGCCGAAGCCGAACCGCCGCCGGCGGAGAAGACCGCCACCGCCGCGGCGCCTTCCGCGGTGAACCCGCCACCCGCGCCAGCGAAGCCGATCCCCGTCAAGCGAAGCACGAGCAGCGCGAACGTCCGCGTGATCGGCGCCGACCGCCCCGTCCACGGCGGAATCTCGAGCCCGGGCTTCTGACGCCCAGCGACGCGAACGCGCTTTTTTTACGATACGCGGTGCAGCGCCTCGGATCCCCTTCGGTCGGGTCACCGTCGCGGGTCGTACCTCCATCCCGGAAGCACCTTGGTTCTTCTGCGGATGGCGACGCCGAGCGCGCTTGCTCAGAACGCGAAGCCGACCGTGCCGAACGCGCCGCCTGTGATCGGCGCCGCGTTGGCGCGGACGCGCGACCCCGATCGGGAGCGTGATGGGCGCTCCTCGACGCGGTCGTCCTCGCCGCGGACGAGCAGGATCGTTCCGACCGCCGCGCTGACGATCCCCACGCCACCGAGCGCGAGACCGAACGCTTGCTTCGTGTTGCCGCTGCTCGTCGCGTCGGACGCCTCTTGCCGGTAGCTCGCGGCCTCGGCCGTCTCTGGACGGGTCGCCGTCACGCCACCGGTGCACGCTGTCGCGGCGCACCACTTCGATTGATTCTCGTCCCGCTTGTCGGCGTCCGAGGACGCGGAGAGGAGGAGCGCGGTGCTCCCGGCGATCAACGCGACGCCACCCGACAGAAGCACCCACGGCACGACGTTGGGCTTGTGGGCGGTCGGTGTCTTCGTTGTCGCAACGGAGAGCGGCTTGGCGTGGCGGTCTTGCGCGGTGTCGCGCGTCGCCCCGATCGCAGCCTCGGGTGCCGCGCCTGCGTCCACGTCGATCGTCCGCACGGTCCCACGTCCGACATAGACCATCTGCTCGATCGCGCCGTCGGCTCCTCGCTCGACGCGAATCACGTGCGAGCCGGGGTTCACCGGCGTGATCGCGACGTCGTCGTCACCGCGCTTGATCTCGCGACCATCGACGATCACGTGCGTGGTCGCCCGCGCGTGAGGCGCGCCGACGAGCCGCACCTTCACGATCGGCATCTTCTTTTCGAGGTCGGCGAGACGCGCGGCCGCGAGGCGAACGGCCTCTTCTGCGCCAGGATTTGGGCGTTCGCGGCCGGCGCGGATCGTCGTCTCATACTCCGCCTTTGCCTCGAGGAGCTTGTCGTCGTTCTCGAGCGCCCAACCGAGCGCATAGTAAAGCTGCGGCGTCTCGCGCAGCCGCAGCGCAGCACGCAGCCGTTCCTGCGCCGCGCCCCACTGCCCATGCCGTTCGAGCTCGCCGGCCTCCTCGAAGAGCGCACGCGCGCGCTCCGTCTCGGCGTCCGCCGCGACAGCCTCTTGCGCAAACGTCATGCAGGAGAAGAGGAGCGCCGCAGCAGACGCGAGTGCCTTCGAGTGTCGCACGCCGTTCGAGCAAGCATGAGCTGCACCAAGGGTGATCGCGGCCGAGACGGCGCCGGGCTCGCAACGTGGACGGTCAGGTATGTTCGCGTGTCGGGCGCTGCGCGCCCGAAACCATTTTGCTCGCAGGCTCGCAAAATGCACGCTCGGGGTTCAGCTTTCATGACGCGCACTCCTCGCACTCTCGGCATGATCGCGGGCGCGGCCAGCTCGCTGCTCCTCTTCGCGTGCCTCGACGCTCCGACCTTCATCAACACAGACAGCACAGGGCCCAGCGGTGTCGCCTCCGGGGTCAGCGAGGACATGGTGCTCGTCCCGCGTACGACGATCCTCACGAGCACCGCCGAGCCTGCGAACAACGGCAAAGGCAAAGGCCCAGGAGAGAAGGACCCGAAAGACCCGAAGCCTCCGAAGCCTCCGAAAGACGGTGGAGGCGGCGACAGCAGCGGCAGCAGTAGTAGCAGCAGCAGCAGCAGCAGCAGCAGCGGCGACGGCGGTGACACGTCGAGCTCCAGCTCGAGCACGAGCAGCGGTGCTGCGCCTTCGCCCCAGCCCCTCGTCGTCGGCCCGTTCTGGATTGACGTCCGCGAAGTCTCGGTCGCCGACTACGCGTCCTGCGTGAGCGCGGGCGCCTGCGCGAAGCCTCGCTCCGACGCGGACGCACGCTGCAACGCGCTCGACGCGATCGCGGTCGCAGACCATCCGATCAACTGCGTGACGCACGATCAAGCCGCCGCGTACTGCGCGTGGCGAAGCAAACGGCTCGTTCGAAATGACGAGCACACCGCGGCGGTGAGCGGGAACGCGTCGCGGCGGTATCCATGGGGTGACGCGCTCCCGTCCGCCGAGCTCCTCAACGCATGCGGAGCAGAGTGCGTCGCGGCGGGTGCCGGCCCGACGAGCATGTTCGGCGCGAGCGATGGCTTCGTGACGACAGCGCCGCGCGGCTCGTACGTGGCGGGTCAATCGAGTGAAGGCGTCTTCGATCTCTCGGGCAACGTCGCCGAATGGGTCGAGGACCCGACGACGGGAAGCAGCCTCGTCCGCGGAGGCAGCTTCGCGGACGCCGACGCTGCGGACGTCTCCGCCGCAGGTGCGCACGCGGTCTCGCTCGACGCGACCCTTCCCACGATCGGCTTTCGCTGCGCGCGATCTCCGTGACGCGATTCGGCTCGAGAGGCTTGTGCCGTCAGAGGTGCGTCGGGTTTGACGTCGACGTCGCGGGCGCCGGTGACGGAGGGCGCACGCTCGCCGGGCCATCGGGCTTCTTCGCCGACGTCGCCGGCGCGAAGGTCGGCGGCGGCGCGGGCTCGGACGAAGGCGCGTCGTGGGTCGAGGAAGACGAGAGCGATGCCGGCACGGACGTGGAAGGCGACGACGAAGGCGATGCCGACGCCGAGGTGATCGCCGGAGGCGACGGTGACGACTCGGTTCGCGGCGCAGGACCCTGCATGATCCGGAACGCGACGTAGACGACGAGCGCCGCGGCGACGAGGCCGAGGACGGCACCTCCGAGCGTCGCGAGCGCCGCGCCCGATCGCGTTCGGCCTTCGATCTTGACGGTCGCCGCGCTCGCGCGACGTGGAGCCGGCGCCATCGACACCGGCGCATCGGCCATGCTGGCCATCGCGGCAGCGGCGCCGGGCGGCGCGACGAGGCCCTGATTACCGGGACGGAATCCCATCGGGACGGTGCGCTTCTGAAGCGGCATCGTCTTGCCTGCCGTCGCGGCGCGGCCTCGCGGCGGAAGATCACGACCGAGCGTCGGGACGATCCGCGCGCCCACGCTGTTCGGCGAGGCAAACGGCACGAGCGCGAGCGCGGCCTCGTGGATGCTCCCCCAGCGCGCCTCGCGTTCGCGCGCGAGCATGCGCGCGATCGTCTTCGCGAGCTCGTCGGGGACGTTCGCCTGCGGCGCGATCGTTCGAATGTCGGGCGCATCTTGCGAGACGATCGCCACCGCGATGCGATGACCAGGGCCTTCGAACGGAGCACGGCCCGCGAGGAGCTCGAACAAGATGACCCCGAGCGACCACACGTCGGCGCGCTGATCGACGTCGGTCGACGAGCGCACTTGCTCGGGAGACATGTACACGACCGTCCCCATCACGGCGCCCGCGCCGGTGAGCTTCGACGACTCACCGACCAGCTTCGAGATCCCGAAGTCGAGCACCTTCACGATGCGTTGATCGCTCTCGACCGTGAGAAAGAGATTCGCCGGCTTGAGGTCGCGATGAACGACGCCCGATCGGTGCGCCTCGTCCATCGCCGCGCACGTCTGGAGGATGTAATCGACCGCCTCTTCGATTGGCAGCGCCTTGCGTGCCTCGAGCTCCGACGCGAGGTCGCGCCC
Source organism: Labilithrix sp. (assembly GCA_044227045.1). Taxonomy (GTDB): domain Bacteria; phylum Myxococcota_A; class Polyangia; order Polyangiales; family Polyangiaceae; genus Labilithrix. The sequence continues at coordinate 6,054 of JBGAFW010000116.1, read as the reverse complement.
GTCGAGGAAGTCCATGACGATGAACGGGAGCCCGCCCTCGGTCTTCGCGACCTCGATCACGTGCGCGACGTGGCGCGTGCGCAGGCGACCGACCGCACGCGCCTCACGATCGAAGCGAGCGACGATCTCGGCGTCGCGACAGAGCTCCGGCACGAGCACCTTGATCGCGACGCGTTGTCCGCTGTGGACATGACGGCCTTCGAACACGACGGCCATGCCGCCTTCTCCGAGCGTTCGAACGAGCTCGTACTTGTCGCGAAGGATCTCCCCGACATGGGGTAGCCCGCCCGTGCTCATCTCGAGACGGGAGGATAGACTGGGCAGCGAGCTCTGGTGGAAACCTTGTCTTTCCTTCGAGCGATCTCAGGATTCACGCGTGAAACCGAGTCCGATCGGTTGACTCTCGCAGCCCTCACAGGCCCAGGGGGCCCGAGTATTGGGGGGATTTCTACGCACGTGATGCACGCGTGAACCATGCGCGGGCATCGGGAGTCGTTCGCACGAGCGTGGTCTATGTGCGGTAGAGCGCTATAGTTCGAAGTGTGAGGAAGTCTTCGCGACGCATTCGCGTGGGAGCCGTGCTCGCCGTTCTGTCCGGCGTGAGCGCGGTGCTCAGCGCCGAGAGCTGCGCGGCCCCGACACAGATCATCGTCGACGTGCGCGCAGAGAAATCGCTGTGCAACGACAGCGACACCAAGAATCAATTCATCCGAAGCACCGGCATCGCCGTCACCACCCCGGACAACGTCGACGACGCGGATCTCGAGGTCTTCGAAGGCCCCGGATGCGATACGCCGCCAGGAGATCAGATCGGCCTCCTCACGATCACGCCGAGCGGATCGAAAGACGCCGAGGTCGGCATCCGCGTCGTGTCGGGCGTGGGGGTGCCCGCCGACAAATGCCAAGGGCCCGACTACAAGGACTGCATCGTCGCGCGCCGCATCGTGAAGTTCGTGCCGAACCAGACCGTGCCCGTCACGATCATCATGAGCACGAAGTGCCTCGGAAAGAATTGTCCGACCGGCTACGAGTGCGAGCCGAGCACGGGCGCGTGCATCCCTCGCGCGCAAATCCAGGAAGACGGCGGGACGAAGCCCATACCGGACGCGTCGAACGACACCAACGTCGAGCCCGGCAAGGACGCCGAGCCCGACACGAACCAGCCGCCGCAAGACGCGGGCTTCGACGCCTGCGCGACGTGCAAGGGCAACTGCACGAACGGCAACGAGTGCACCGTCGACTGCAACGCCGTCGACTGCACGAACAAGTCGGTATGCGGTCAAGGCCTCACGAAGTGCTCGATCATCTGCGACACCGCAGGCAAGTGCACCGGCACGAGCTGCAACAACCCTGGTGCGTGCGCGTTCGATTGCCGCAACGGCGGAGACAATCCTCACTGCGTCAACATCGCGTGCTCGGCGGGCCAAGAGTGCTCGGTGACGTGCAAGGACGGCGTGACGAACGGCGCGACCTGCAACGGCGTCTTCCTCGACGGCGGCAAGGTCAACAAGGTCGACTGTCAGACCGCGACAGTGACGTGCGACAACGTCCACTGCACCGCCGGGGCGGGCGTCAGCACGTGCACGCGCACGTGCGGGCTCGACGCGGCCGCGTGTGGTCCGGCCGGGGCATGCACGCCGCCAAGCCCGGCGGCCGAGTGCGTGAACTGGGTCGACGGCGGACCCTGAATCAGGGGCCTGGGACGGTCGGCGAGTTGCCGAACGTGCCTGGCGTGGCCGAGCGCTCGGTGTTCACGATGAAGTACGTCGCGACGCTCCCGGCCACGACGACACCCACCGCCGTCCAGAACCACCACCTCGTCAAGAGCCCCGGCGGCTTGCGCAGCTCGATGTCGAGCTCACGTCGATCGCCGAGCGCGAGCGTCATCGGGACCTTCTCCGACTCGTAGCCCTCCGCCTCCGCGACGAGCGTGTGCTGTCCCGGGTTCAAGTGGTATTCGAGCGGCGATCGACCGATCGCTTTTCCATCGAGTGAGAGGGATGCGCTCGGACGGCTGCGCACGATGATGAGCGCGTCGGTCTTCTTCGCCGAGAGCTGCGCGTCGACCTTCACGACCGCGCCGGGGGTGAGGTCGACCTCCTTCTTGAAGGTCACGTATCCCTCGGCGGCGACCTCGATCATCGCGGTGCCCGAGCGCGTTCGAACGCGAATCTCTTTCTGGATCGTACCGGCGGCCTTCTCTCGAATGAGCAGCCGCGCGCCTGTGGCGTTCGTCGTCACGACGAGCGTCGCGATGCGTCCGCGGAGATCGACGATGAGATCATGGAGCCCCGGCACCTTCGCGCGAAGGGCAGGCGAGGCATCCCGATCGAACCGTTCGAGCTTGTCGAGCGCCTCCGGGTATTCGCCCATCGCCTCGAGCGCGCGACCTTGGTTGTAGAGAAGGGCGGCATCGCTCGTGAGCTCGTACGCGCGTGCGTAGAGGGCGAGCGCGTCGACGTAGCGATCTTGATCCATCAGCACGTCCGCCTCTTTCTTGAGGCGCGCGGCTTCTTGCTTGTCGGCCTTCGAGACCTTTCCGCTCGCGTCGGGCGCGGCCCACGCAAGCGATGTCGTCCCGACGACTCCCGCAAAGGAGAAGACGAACACCGACAAGAGGACGAAGGCGAAAGACCAGAAGCGAAAGAGCACGTGGAACGCTCGACCGAGGAGATCCTAGCGTATCCCTCTCGAAGCACGGAGCCCGATCGGGGTTTGGGGGGGAAGCCCCCATCGGATCGGCGCGACGCTTCAGATGTGCTTGGGGAGCGCGGTCGCTGTCGTCGTGGGCGTGGGCGCAGGCGGAGCAGGAGGAGGCGGCGGAGGCGGCGCTGTCGAAGGATGCGACGGAGGTGGCGGCTTCGGCGGGCGCGAGGTCTTCGCTGCGGCGTGCGTGGTGGCCGCGGTCATCGACGCCGCCGCCGACACACCTTGCGCGGCACCCGCGCCAGGGATGGGATCGATCGGCGTCGATGCGCCGAGGATGGATGCGGTCGTCGCCGCCGGAGGCGTCGGTGAGATGGGCTGCGCCGGCGGCTGGTTCGGATCGACCGGCGGCTGGATGGCCTCGATCGTCGTAGGCGGTCGCTCGCGTGCGCGGAAGGGATTGCCCTTCCAGATCGTGAGGCCGAGCAGCGCGGCGAATCCTCCCACGAGGAGCGGAAGCGTCACCGCACGCTTGGCGAAGAGGCCCTTCGGCGAGCCCGTCTCGAAGGAGAGGTTCGTGCGTGCATCGCCGCGAAGCGAGCCGCTCATCGAGGGCTGTGAGGCGTCGAGGTTACGCCGCGGCATGCTCTGCGTTGGGATGCGTGAGAGCACGTCGGCGATCGGCTCGATGTCCGCGACGAAGGGCGCGAGCGCCGCGCGGAGCTCCTCGGCGGACTGGAAGCGCTGGGAGGGATCTTTCGCGAGCGCCTTCATCGCCACCGCGACGAGCCCGGGCGGGAGCGTCGGGACGAAGCGCGACGGCGGGACGACCGGATCGCTCACGATTTGCGCGATGACGGAGCGTGCGTCCCCCGTGTACGGCGTCCGTCCGGTAAGGAGCTCGAAGAGGATGACGCCGAGCGACCAAAGATCGGTTCGATGATCGACCGTCGCGGCGGAGCGGATCTGCTCGGGCGACATGTAATCGACGGTTCCGAACACGGCGTCTGGCGCGGTCAGCTTACGCGAGGTCTCGGTGACGTTCTTCGCGATGCCGAAGTCGAGGATCTTGAGCAGCCGGCGCTCGGTCATCTGTCCGAGATCGGTGAGAAAGAGGTTCTCTGGCTTGAGATCGCGGTGAACGATGCCGAGCGCGTGCGCCTCGGCGATCCCGCTGGCCGCCTGCATCACGTAGTCGACCGCCAGCTCCATCGGGAGCGCGTAGCGGCGCTGCAGCTCGGTGCCGAGATCGTGCCCGACGAGCAGCTCCATCGTGATGTAGGGCTGTCCATCCGGCAGCTTGTCGACGTCGTACACGCGCGCGACGTTCGGGCTTCGCAGCTTCGCGGCCGCTTGCGCCTCCTGCGCAAAGCGTGCGACGGCCGTTGCGTCCTTCGCGAGCTCCGGCTTCAGCAGCTTAAGGGCGACCGCTTGCTTGAGGTGAACGTGCTCCGCTTCGTAAACGATGCACATTCCGCCAGCCCCGAGCTGGCGATGAACGCGGTACTTACCGGCGAGGGTAGATCCCTCGACGAGCCCGCCCGGCGGGAGGGAAGGAGAACCCGACACGCACCCTTAGGTTAGCGCCCTCTTCGCTCATGTGCGCGTTCTCATCGACGAATTCCTTGCCACGCACCCGTCACAGGCGTGTCGATTAGGTAGGCGAATGTGCCTCTTTGTGCTCCTCGGGTTGGGGCTTCTCACGCAGGAAGCGAGCACGACGCGTGCGAACCCCTTAGATTCGTGGTGTCTCTCGGTGAAGAGACTCCTCCAGGCAGAGAAAGAGCGGCTCGGAAATGGCTCGTCCTATGCAACCGAGATCCCCCATGCAGCCCATGCATGAGCCCCCAACATCGCTCGATCTGACGCGACCGTTCCTCCCCGAGGCGCTGGCTGGGCTCTCGTCGCTGCAAGGGACGCCGCTCGACGACGAGGACGATCTCCGCGCCCTCAACCAGATCCGCGCCGGCAGCTACCTGCACGTCTTCGACATGCTCGAGACCTCGCTCTCGGACGCCGCCCGCGTGCACGCGTCACGGGACGAGGATGCGAAGGAGACGCTCGGGCCTCTCCTTCATCTTCACTCGTTCGATCACAACGAGCTCTTTCGCGGGTTCGAGCGGATCTTCGCGGCGACGTTCTCCGTCCCGCCGATGCTCGCGCCGCGCCCCGCCGACCTCGATGAGATCCTCGTCGACGCCGCGCCGCTCTCGCTGCTCATCCTCGCTCTCCATCTGAAGCTCGTCACGCAGCAGCACTACCTCGCGTGCGTTCGCGGCGATGAGAGCCTCGAGCCTGTCTTCGTTCGCGTGCTCAAGGATCACTGGGCGATGGAGTGTGGGCGCACGAAGAGCGCAAGCTCCGCGCTCGCGATTACCGGCGCATCATCTTCGTCGTCGATGATGTCCTCCGGCGTCAGTCGGAGCTCGACGTGCGCACCCTCGAAGAGGCCCGCGGCAAGCGCTTTGGCGCGAGCGACCACGCGACGATCGCCCTCGCGCAGCTCGCGGCGCATCGAAAGACGTTCATCACGTTCGGGATCGTGAACGCGGCGTTCGTCTACGCGATGCGAAGCCTCGGCCCCACCGCGCCGTCGGTGCTCGCGGGCGTCGTCTCCGCGCTCTCGCGGCAAGACCCTTCGCCTTGAAGGCGAGCTCGACCAGCGTGACAAAAGAGGACATCTCGGTCGATCTGTGACGCGCGTCGCGTTGTCCTTTTTGTCATCGTCGCGCTTCTTTCGTGGCATTTCGTGGATGCGTCACCAAGGCACGCAATCTGCAATCCGCAGCTCGCCATGACCTTGGACGCCAACAGCAACGGCGCGACGCCTGACCACGTCGGCGAGACCGCGAGCCCGGACGCAACGAAGAACACGGGCGCGCCTACGGACGCGACATCACCCGACGAGCCGCGCCCAGAGGAGCGCTCGTCCACCGCGTCGCCCGAGCCTGCGCGACGGCGCATCCTCGCGGTCGACGACGAGCAAGAGACATGTGACCTCCTCAAGATGAGCCTCGAGCGCGATGGCTTCGAGGTCACGACGTCAACCTCGGCCGAGGCCGCCCTCGAGCTCGTCGGCGCCGTCGACTTCGATCTCGTCATCACGGACCTCAGCATGCCCGAGATGGGTGGCCTCGAGCTCTGCGAGCGTGTCCTCGGGACGCGTCCGAACGTCCCTGTCGTCGTCATCACCGGGCAGGGAAGCCTCGAGACCGCCATCGGCGCGATGCGCGTCGGCGCGTACGATTTCATCACCAAGCCCGTCGATCCGAAGCTCCTCACCGTCGCCGCCACGCGCGCGATCCGTCACAAGGGCCTCGCCGACGAGGTGAAGCGCCTTCGCACCGAGATCGCGATCGACGACGCGGCGATCCCGAGCGTGGTCGGATCGAGCGCGTCGATGCGCCG
>JBGAFW010000115.1:0-27743 GCA_044227045.1 Labilithrix sp. | reverse complement strand
GTGCCCTTTCGCTGATGAAAGAGCTTGCCTTGCGTCGTGAGATAGAAGTCCTCCACCGAGGCGCCGACCGCCGCGAACGTCGGTTGGGTCTTCGTGCCGTTTCGCGTCTCCTCTTCGAAGCTCACGCCGGCGGGCAGGTTCGCGATCGGAGCAAACGTCTCGCCATCCGCGCTGCCACAGAGTGTCTTCTGGCAGATCGCGAGGAAGCCAGCTCCGAGCGCCGCGACCTTGGAGACGCGCTGGCGCGTGGGCCCGACCTCCGTCCACGCTCCGTCGTCACCACGCCGCGAGAGCGCGGCGAACCCTTCGCTCGATCCGGAGAGGCTCAAGGAGACGATCGCGCCGTCCTTCGCGACGCCGTAGATCATGCCGTAGCTGTTCGAGAGCGAGGCGGCGTCACGCTTCTGCGCGGTCGCTTGGCCGTCTTTGATCAGCACCTCGGCGGAGCCCGTTATGAGGAGGACGCTCTCGCCGCTGCGAACGAGAGAACGGATCGACGGATCGCCGTCGAACGTCGCCACGATCTTGAAGGTGCTGCCTTGCTTCACCTTGAGCGTTGTTTTTTGGGTGGAGCCGGAGCCCGAGGTCGACTCGAGGTGGTAGAGCTCGCCCTTCGGCCCTTCGAAGAATCGTCCGCTTGCCTCGACCTTCACCTTCGGGTCGCAGCCGAAGCCCGCGCGCTGCGCGCAGAGGCCGGTCGTGCCGGTGCTCGCGCACGACTCGCTCGGCGCGACGCACTCGTATCCGGCGGGGCAACGACTGTCGCCACCCACCGTGCACTTCGCCCCGCAGTAGAACGCGAAGGTGCCCGGATTACGTGAATCATACACACAACGATCCGTCCCGCATTGCGGGTCGTTCACCTCGCAGAGCACGTCACCGCTCCCGGAGCCCGAGCAGCCCTGACCGAACTTGGGTCCGGTCTCGATCGTCGCGCAGACCGGATGCGATCGGATGGGTGTCTCGGCAGCAGGCGTGTCTCCGCCCGTTTGATTCGGGTCGGTCGATTGGGAGGGGTTTGCCGGAGCTGCGGCGGGATCTGCGTCTCCGCTCGAGCAACCGAGCCCTTGCGCGAGGGCACCCGAGAAGACGAAGAAGAAGAGCGAGGAGGCCACGGTCGAGAAGGAGCGGCGCATGAGAAGTCTCCAAGGAAGAGGACAAAGAAAAGTCGCGCCCTGGTAAGGCGTGAGGGGTGTCGAGTCGAGCGCCGCAAAGAGGAGACGGGATAGCCCGCGCTAAACATCCTCACCACAAGCGCTCGAGCCTCGTGCGCACCGGTAGACGCGGGAGGCTTCCGCGTATTCAGTGCGCGACGTATTGCGAAGAACGGCGCTGTACGTGGTGAGGCCGATACGCCTCGGTTGGCCTCGAGACCCGCTCGAATCGCCGCTGCCGGGCGCGGGAACCGCGCTACGCTCAAGGCAGATGCGTGGTCCGATGCCTCGCCGCGACCCTGTAGCGCGACTCGCTCTCTTGTTCCTGCCGCTCGTCATGAGCGGCGCCGGCTGCGCGGAGCGTGACCAGGGCATCGCGGAAACGACCAACCCGACGCCTGGCGCCAAGGTCACGCCCAAGGTCCTCGGCGGCACACCTTCGGACGAGTCGCAGGACTCGGTCGTCATGCTCGTGTCGGTGAAGCCCGAGCCCAACATTCCGCTCGGCATCTGCACCGCGACGCTGATCGCGCCGCGTCTCATCGTCACCGCACGTCACTGCGTCGCGCACGCGAACGAGAGCGTCGCGTGCCTCGCCGATGGCACGCCGCAGTCGGGCGGCGAGATCCGCGGCAACCATGACGTGAAGGACATGTTCGTGTTCACGGGCAAAGATCGCCCGAACCTCGATCCGAACACGTGGAAGCCTGCGTCGGGCGCGCTCGAGATCATCGACGACGCCTCGGGCAACTTGTGCAACCACGACATCGCGCTCGTCGTGCTGAAGGACGCGATCACCAACGTCCCGATCTCGCCGATCCGCCTCGACGGCGACGTCGGCGTCGGCGAGAGCATGCTCACGGTGGGTTGGGGAATCTCGTCGAGCGAGATCGAGCCTTCGAAGCGCCAGCAGCGCGGCGGCGTCGTCGTGAAGCGCGTCGGGCCGAACGATGGCTTTCCGACGCTGACGAAGACGGAGATCCTCTTCGGCGAGTCGATCTGTCTCGGTGACAGCGGCGGCCCGATCTTCGCGGAGCAAACGAAGGCGGTCGTCGCGGTGGTCTCACGCGGCGGCAACGGCGCGGACTTCGACATCAACCATCCGGCGAGCACGTGCAACGAGGCGGACAACCTCGGGACGCGGATCGCTCCGTTCAAGGACGTCGTGCTGCGCGCCTTCGAACGCGCCGGCGCGCAGCCAAAGCTCGAAGAGAAGCCGGACGACGACGACTGCACCGTGAGCCGCGTCGGGGCCAAGAGCCATCTCGATGGGCACAGTCCCTCCTCCTTAACAGTAGGGATCGGCGTCATCCTGCTCGTGATCACGCTCAAGAGACGCCTTGGGCGCTCTTCGGAGACGCAGCGAAGTCGCTGACATCATGGCGTTTTAGGTCTTTTGACCCACGCGCTGGAAAAAAGCGCGAGCCGTGCTTTACACCTCACCCGCCTCCCTGCGTCTAGCTGGCAAGACCGATGAACGAGTCGGGCGCCCGCCGCGCGACTTTTTGGATGGGAGACCTCGCACGATGAAACGCTCTTTCCTACTTCGCTTTCGTATCCCCGCTCTTCTCGGCGTCCTCGCCGCGGCAGGCGTCAGCTCCGTCGTCGCTTGCGGTGGGATCTCGGATCCCAACAAGAGCTCGGCGAACGAGCCTGTCGCGACCGTCTCGGGCGCGCTCACCGGCACCGCCGTCCCCGCGAACGCGCACGTCGCGCTCGTGTGGAGGATCCCGACGGTGAGCGGCAACAGCGCGTCGTCGCCTTCCTCTCCTTCGTCGCCGTCGAGCACGCCCACGCCGCGTTGGGTCGTGAGCAACGACGTCGCCGTGGTCGGCGGTCAGTTCACGATGAACCTCACCGTCCCCGCGGATAACCTCTTCGCGCTCGCCGAGAGCTCGTCGTACGAAGCGCTCAGCGGCGGCTCGGCTCCGCCCTCCTCTTCCAGCTCGGAGCCTTCGTCGAGCAGCGGCGGGAGCGCCTCGGCCGATGCAAGCGCGGGCCCGTCTGCGTCTTCGTCTTCTTCCTCGGGAGCCTCGGGGGCGCTGCCTTCGTTCGACTTCGCGCACGCGAACATTCACCCGAAGGATCAGGTGAGCGGTTCGATCACGCAGCCGCTCCGCGTCGCCGTCGCAGGCTTCATCGTCTACGTCGACAGCAACGGCAACAACAAGCTCGATCTCGAGGGCGCCTACGCCTCGTCACCCGATCAGATCATCGGCGGCAACAAGGAGCTGATGCTCGCGTACCTGAAAGACGGCGGCGCGCTCGACTACGAGAAGCTCCGCGATCGCTCGGGCATTCTCCCGACCGCCGGCTACAACCTCGCCTGGAACGAAGGCCGCTGGCTCCCGCTCAATGTCGTCGAGCTCAAGCTCTCGTCGACGACGAAGCTCCCGAGCGCCCTCTGCAGCAACGTCGACGAGGCGGTCGCGCCCACGACCGACTATGGTGGTGGCACTGGGGGCGCGCTCCCGACCGGCACCGACGCAGGCGCGTACGGCAATTACCCGCCGAAGGGCGATCCCAACCTTCACTGCTCGCCGGACGGCTACAGCTGGACGTACGACGGCGGCTGGGGCGAGTGCCCCGCGCAGCCACCTCCGCCGACGGGCCTCTGCGTGAGCGGCTACTCGACCTCGGTGTACCCGTGCGCGAAGATCAGCGGCGGCTCGCTCGACCCGTGGGCAAGCCCGGTTCCGCAGAACTGGCCATGCGACGTCGTCAGCGGTTCGACCGACGCCGGCACCGGATGGGACTCGAGCGCGGACGACGCAGGCGCGCCGGGCATCGATTCAGGCATCTGAGATCGTTTGGTTTCGGGCGCGTAGCGCCCGACACGCGAACAAACTTGGAGAATGGTGAGTCGTGGTCTTTCCGCGGATGAGGTGAGCGACGTGTATCACCGCTATGGAGCGCTCCTCGAAAGGCGCTGTCGCCTTCTCATGCGTGATCGCACGCATGGCGAAGATGCGCTCCAAGAGCTCCTCGCCGTCTTGCTTCACCGTGGAGAGTCCTTTCGAGAAGCCGAGTCACCTTATCGCTGGCTTTGCCGCGCCGCAGATCGGACGTGTCTCGACCTGTTACGGCGCGGCAAGCGCGTCCGCGATGCCCTGCTTACGAGCGACGCCCTTGGCGCGCTCGATCCACTCGGCGCGGCTCCGAGCATCGATCAAGACGAGCGTCTCGCCGCGCTACAGTCCCTCAATCGTCTCGACGAAGAATCCCAAACATTGGCGATCATGTTGTTCCTCGACGGAATGAGCCAAAGCGAAGCAGCTGCCGAGCTCGGCGTCTCGCGTGTCACCGTGAACAAGCGAGCGCAGCGCATCCGTCACGAGCTCGGGCTCAGCGCGCAGGCGAGCGAAGACAAGGACCAACGAGAACGAGGAGAGGAGGCCGAGCTCTCATGAACACGACGCCGTCCTCCTCGCCGCCCGCGACGCGCCATCCGAGCGGGCTCGCGCTCGAAGCGTTCGCGTTGGGTGAAGCCTCCGCGAACGTCAGCGAGCATCTCTCGTCGTGCGAAGCCTGCGCCTCGTACGTGGCGCGAACGCGCGCGACGCTCGAGGTGGCGAGCCCGTCGAAGGAGGCCGCGAAGGACCTCGTCGCGAAGCTCGATTCGCGCGCTGGCTCCGCGGAGACCTCGGCGCCCGCGCGCGAGAAGGCTAGGCGCGTCTGGTGGCGGACGGCGAGCACGCTGGTCGTGCCGCTCGCGGCCGCCGCGGCCCTCGTGTTCTTGCTTCGTTCCCCTTCCACCAAAGACTCCTTCCCGACGACGCCCGGCACTGTGATGGCCACCGCCAGCACGACGGCGCCGGCCACGAGCGAGCCGGTGCGCAACCCCGAGACGTCCTTCAAGGGCGGAATTCAGATCGCGGTCATTCGCGACCGAAATGGCGACCAGGCGCGATTCACTGGCCCTGTCCCGGTTCGACCCGGCGATAGGCTGCGCGTCGAGGTTGCACTCGACCGAGACCAGGCCATACTCGCCGCCGTGATGGGCGACGATGGAAGCTGGGTCGAGCTGATGCCTGCACAGGTGCGCCAGCCAGGCACGCACTTCTCCGAGCGGTCCGCTCGCGTCGACTCCACTCCAATGCGAGGCACGATCGTCGTTGGCTCGCCCGAAGCCGTGAGCCGCGTGCGCGAGTCGAAGCACGTGCAGATGGCGGTTGACGATCGCCGCGAAGGTGACGGCTTGCTCAAGGCGGTTCGCGTCGAATGGGAGGCGGGGTCGCCATGAAGATGAAGAAGCTTGGCGCCGCGATCCTCGGCTTCGCCCTCGGGCTCGGTTGTCTCGAGAGCGAGGCGCTCGCCGAGCCGGTCCGTCTCCTCGTGAGCGCCGGAAGCAAGCAAGGCCTCCCGGCCGAACGTCCGCTGAAGTTCGCCGACAACGACGCGAAGCGCGTGCGTGACGTCATGACGTCGCTCGGCGGCGTGAAGAGCGAGCACGCCTTCTACTTGACCGAGCCCACGCGCGCCGACCTCTTCGCCGCGATCGAGAAAGCGAAGGCCGAGGCCGTACGCCATCGCGCCGACGAGGTCACGCTCGTCTTCTATTTCAGCGGTCACGGCGATCGCGAAGCGATCCATCTCGGCTCGGATCGCATCCTCATCTCGGAGCTCTCCGCGAAGCTCGCCGACGTCCCCGCAGGTCTTCGCATCGCGGTCACCGACGCGTGCCGCGCGACGCGAGACAAGGGCTTCTCGTCGGACGAGCCGTTCGCTATCTCGGCGACCCTCATCCCGCAAGCGAGCGGGCAAGTGTGGCTTCATGCGTCGAGCGACGGTGAGGCCGCGCAAGAGTCCGACGAGCTCCAAGGCGCCATCTTCACGCACGCATGGCTGAGCGGGCTCCGCGGCGCGGCCGACGCCAACAACGACGCACGCGTCACGCTCGACGAGAGCTTTGCCTTCGCGCATTCGCAGACGCTCATCCGCTCGTCGAAGAGCAGCGGCGTGATGCAGAAGCCCGAAGCGGTCGTCACGCTGCGCGAGGCCGCGCCGGTCGTCCTCACCCAAACCGCCGCGCGCATGGCCACCCTCGCGCTCCCGAAGGCGCGCGACACGCATTTCCTCGTCTACTCCGCAGGCGCAAAGAGCGTGCTCTCCGAGCTCTGGGGCTCCCCCGATCGCACGCTCACGCTGCGCTTGCCGCCCGGCCGCTACGTCGTGCAACGTCGCCTTGGCGGCGCCGGCGGCGTCGCGACGATCGCGATCGCAGAAGGCGAGCAGCGCAACCTCGAGGATCGCGACTTCGCCGCGAGCTCCCTCGAGGCGCTCGCGAAGAAGGGCGACGAGAGCGCGTCTCCCGACGTCGCCCCGACCCCCGCGCCGCCGAGCAAGCCTGGGCCTCACGAGCTCTCCGCCGGATACGACATCGGCGCGAGCGCACGCAACGGCTTCGTCCAAGGCCCTCGCGTGCAGTATGCATACAACTGGCGGCTCGTCGCGTTGACGCTCGGCGCCGGCGCCGAGCTCTCCGATCGGTCGCTCGCGGAGAAAGACGAAGATCTCAAGGCCGCCCATGGTCGCGCCGCGTTCGAGCTTCGTATCCCGATCGGATCGCGCTTCACGTTCCGCGCAGGCGCAGGCGGCCGAGCCGGCGTCGTGTTCCAGACGCTCACCCCCACGAACGCCGCTGCGTCCCGCCCGAACGCGACCGAACAGAACAAGAGCGCGTTCGTCTTCGGACCCGAGGTCACCGCTGGCGGGAGGCTCGCGCTGACGCGGGCGTGGTTCGCCGACCTCGGCGTGACCGGCGCGATCAGCTTTCTGCGCGAAGAAGACGTGCTTCGCGGCTTCGTCGGGGCGACCGGCGCGCTCTCCCTCGGCGCCCGGTTTTAGCGAGGTTTTCGCACGCCTCTCGGATTGCGCTACGATCCGTTCGTAGCGTGAACGTGATCTTGCCGCGCAAGCCTGCTCGCTCGCGACGCCATGGCGTCGCGTTCGCGCTGTCGTTTGCGCTGGCAGCCCTCGTGGCCGGCGAGGGATGCTCGGCGCTCGACGGTCTCTCGGGCGGGACCGACGAGGCGGTGCCGCTTCCTCCCGATGCGACGCCAGCGTGCACGCTCCCTACCGCGCCGGCGTGCGGAGCCCATGGCCGATGCGTCGAGGCGAACGGCGCGGCGACCTGCTCGTGCGACAGCGGCTTCACCGGCGCCACCTGCACCGACTGCGCGATCGGCGCCCCATGCGCCGCGAAGACGTGCGCCGACACGAAGTGCGCCGCGCACTCGACGTGCGACGACTCTGCGGGCAGCCCGTCGTGCAAGTGCGTCGTGGGCTATTCGCAGAAGGACAAGGACTGCGTGTGGAGCGGCGTGATCAAAGATCCGTCGTTTCAAAATCAGCCGCTCGGCGCGTGGGCGCTCGCGGGCGGCGTGAAGATCAACGACATGCTGACCGGGAACAAAGACCCCGGCATCGCCGAGCTGCAAACGGCCACATGTGCGTCGGCGAGCGTCGCGCAATCGATCGTGATGCCTTCGTACGAGACCGCCGAGCCGCTCGCGCTCACGCTCTACGCCAAGGCGCAATGCACGATCTCGATCTTCACGCAGATCAACATCCCGTGCACGCGCCCGATCTCCCTCGCGCTGTCCGGACGAGGGATCGAGCCGTTCGGTCTCATCTTCGGCGAGACGCCACCGCCTGCGCGCGTGTGCCTCGGTGACGGCGCGTATGGCGGCACGATCGCGCTCTCGATGTTCCCGACGGTGTGCACGACCACCGCGAAGTCGACGACGCTCGACTACGTCGACATCGCCCCCGCGAGCGACTGCCCCGCGCCTGGCCAGGTCGTGAACAGCGACTTCGAGGCAAACGGCGGCTGGACCGTGAGCGGCACCGGCGCGGAGGTCGCCGCGGGCGTGGGTGACAAGAGCTCGCGCGGAGGCCGCCTTCACAACGTGAAGCGCTGCGACGCGGCGCGGCTCACCGGCGCGTTCTCGGTACGTGCGAAGGATCAAAAGCCGGCGCTCACCTTCACGGTGAAAGGCACGCTGAACCGCCGCATGCGTGTGTATGCGGGGCTCTACCAAATCGGGACCATCCAAGGGAGCGCGGTCTACGACAAGATCTCGCTCTGCCTGCCCGACTGGCTGAAAGGCACCGCGCCTTCCCTCGCGTTCGCGCTCGAAGACGATCTGCCTGCCGACGGCGCGTGCGGCGATCCCGACGACTACGAGTTCGTGCTCGACGACGTGAAGGTCGAGACGGACGCCACGTGCGAGGATCCAGCGCCTGTCGTCGACGGCGGGTTCGAGCGCGCCGACGCCTTGCGATACTACATCCGCAACGAGAACGGCGGCGCGGTCGGCGTCTCGAAGAGCGCCGCGAACGCGCACGCAGGCGCCGGCTACGCGAACGTCATCCAGCTCGTGTGCTCGAAGTCCTCGAGCATGCGCACCTGGGTGACCGTTCCCCCTCCCGCCCCCGGCAGCGGCGGCCCTGCGGTCGAAGCGTTCTACAAAGCGTCGACCGCGAACGCGATGACCTACACGGGTCCAGGCGGAGCACTTACCCCCACGACGACGTGGACGCGCACGATGAAATGCCTCGAACCGCGCCGCGCAGGCTTCACGTCGATCGTCGACTTCACGGTGAGCGCTGGGAGCAACTGTGGCATCGGCTCGCTCTCGGTCGACGACATCCGCGTCACGCACGATCCGGCGTGCCCCGAATAGGCTCGCCTTCCGCGCGCGAGAGCTCTTCCCCGCGATGAGACAACCCTCTAACGTTGGAGGGATGTCTTGGTCTTTGTCTTTCGTTAGGAAAGTCGTCGTCGTCCCATCCTCCATCCTCGTCGTCGTCGCGCTTGGCGCCGCGGCTTGCGATGACCAGACGACGCCAAAGCCGCTGCCCACGACACCGACGGGTGACGGCGGCGCGTCCTCCTCGGGTGGCGACGGAGCGAGCGCGTCGGGCTGGGGTGATCCGCTCGAGCCGCACAAAGAAGGCATGCTGCGCATCCAGCAGTTCAACGTGCGTCGCTATTTCGACGCCACGTGCGACTCGGGCGATTGCACCGCCAATGGCTTCGAGGAGGTTCAGTCGCCGGAAGCCTTCGCCGCGCGCACCACCCAGATCGCGCAAGGGCTCGCGCGCGTCGAGGCGGACGTCATCACGCTCGCGGAGGTCGAGAACCAGGCATGCCTCGACGCTCTTCAAAAGGAGCTCAAAGGGCTTGGTTACGAGTATCCGGTCGCGCACCTCGCAGAGACCGGCACCTCGGGGAGCGTCGACGTCGGCGTGCTCGCGCGCGGCAAGCTCGAAAAGGTGGTGACGCACAAGAAGGAGACGCCGCTCACGACGGCGGATGGGCAGAAGACCTCCTTCACCCGCGAGCTGCCCGAGGTGCACCTCACGATCGGGACGAGCTCCGTCATCGTCTTCGCGGCGCACTTTCGGTCAAAGGCCACCGACGATCCCGCTCGCCGCCTCGCGGAGGCGGTCGCGACGCATCAGATCATGGTCGACGTCGGCAACGCCAACACGGGAGCGCTCGTGCTTCTTGGCGGTGACCTCAACGACTCGCCAGGCTCGCCGCCGATCGACGCGATGGAGAAGGACGCCGCGCTCGTGCGTGTGGCGAAGGACATCCCGACCGACGCGCAGGGGACGTACACGTTCGCGGGAAAGAAAGAAGCGATCGATCACATCTTCACGACCGCAGCGCGCGCCACGAACTACGTCCCGAAGAGCGCGACGGTGATTCGTGACGGAAGCGCGAGCGGGTCGGCGGGCTTCGCGGGGAGCGACCACGCGTCGATCTACGCCGACTTCAAGCTGCCTTGATTCGTCTCTGAGCGTCGCACACGTTTGGTCCAGCTGTTGCTCTCTGGTCAGCACTATGACCACCGAGCAGCTCACCCTTCCTCAAGTGAATGTCGTCGTAGAGAAGGACTCGTCCAGCGCGACGAAGCAGGCGAAGTCGACGCTTCAGGTGCACTCGCAACTCGCCGGGACCCTTTGGTTTGCGGGTTGGCTCTTCACCATCGCGTACGCCGAGCTCGTGTGGTGGAAGGCTGTCCTCGCGCTTCTGCTCTGGCCGTACTTTCTCGGGCTCGCTGTTCACTGAGCCGCGAGCTCGCGATCTGAACGTCTTGCGTGAGCGCGCATCACCTGCGCACCTCTGCACACGTAGCGAGCTCATCGGAGGTGGCGTACGATTCGATCGTGGGGTCTTTGCGCTTCGCGCGCCTCGCAGCGCCTTTCGTTCTCACCGGTTGCACGGTGCTCAGCGGAGCTGCGTCTCTTCAGATCAACGAAGAGCAAGCGAGCGATCCGATCACGACGAAGCCGGCGAAGAACGAAGCGGGCACGACGTCCGGGTCTTCGTCGTCGAGCTCGTCGACGTCTTCGACCGGCGGCGCTCCCCACAATCCATCGGACGCCGCGCCGCCCGTCGACGAAGAGCCGATCGCGGACGGCGGCAACGTCATGGACGGCGGCACCGGTAGCAGCACCGGCGGTCCGCCAACACCGGACGCGAGCGGTGGTCCCGTGCCCGTCACGGTGACGTTCACGAAGACGCTCAAGGAAGGCGAGCAGGCCAACTACGGCCCCTTCAACGCGCTCGGAGGCACCATCTTCGACGCGAAGACGACGGGTTCGGGCGACGACGATCTCTTCTTGCGCTTCAACGCTCCGCCCACCGTCAAGTTGAACGACTGTTCCTCCGACTACGACGGGCCGAACGAACGCTGCAAGCGCACGGTCCCGCAGAGCGGCGCGGAGGTCTATCTCCTCGTCGATGCGTGGTTCGACTGCAGCTACACGTTGACGGTCACGTATACGCCCGCGCAG
Source organism: Labilithrix sp. (assembly GCA_044227045.1). Lineage (GTDB taxonomy): Bacteria > Myxococcota_A > Polyangia > Polyangiales > Polyangiaceae > Labilithrix. The sequence continues at coordinate 16,779 of JBGAFW010000115.1, read as the reverse complement.
TGACGGTCACGTCGACGGCGGCGGGATCGTCGGCGGCGTGGACGGCTTCTTCGTCGCGTCGAGCCAGAGCGCCGTCTGATCGCCTTCGTAGACGAGGGTGCTCCCTTGGTGGAAGCGGAACGCGTAGCGCGCGAGCACGTTGACGGATCCTCGACGCACCTGCGTCGCCTTGCATTCGATCAGGATCGGCTCGCCCGGTGATGCGAGCGAGTGAAAACGCGCGGAGTTGATGCGCGCGCCATAGCCGATCCAGCCGTCGGCGTGACGGAGATCGAGCACGTAGTAGGCGTGCGCGAAGCCGACCATGCCGGTCATGTGCACCATCAAGCCGCCCGAGACATGCGCTGGGTGAAGCGTGGGGTGGTTTCGTTGCTCGCGCGTGAGCGGCAGATCGCTATGCGTCGGCATACGCGCGACGATGAGGCTCGCGTCGCGATCCACCTTCACGATCTCGTCGAGGAGGATCCCGCCAGGGCCGTACGGACAGTCAGCGACGAATTCGGGATCGAGCGGCATGGCTGGCGGTCGCGGAGCATAGTCACATCGATCGGAGGCTTCCACCCCCATGCGGATCCGGGGCTTCCGAGCGCGGGAACCTCGAAGGCGGGCGCTTGTCATCCAACCCGTCACTCGTTTGGGTGTCAGCAACATCCCGACCGGCGCATCCCTCGAAAAAAGCAAGGGATCACCACGCGGCAGTCCCTGTTGCGCGTGGTCGATCCATTCCCTCGGAACTTTCCGCGAACGGCCCTGTCAGGCCGAGACACCATGAACACTCCGCCGCGACTCCCGCTGTTGCAGGCCACCGAAGATGCCCGCGTGACCACCCGTGCGCCGATGGGTCAGATGACCTCGGTGATGCGCACACTCGCCGTCGCGAGCGGTCCGCGCATTCCTCGCATCGCGATCGTCCAAGGCGGTCGGATCCTCGACGAGCATCTGATCCGTGACGCGTCGAGCGTGACGATCGGGACCTCCGAGCACGCGCGGATCGTGGTGAAGAATGGCTCGTCGAACGCGCTCCCGGCGTCCTTCGAGCTGCTCGAGCGCGTCGGAGATCGCTATTTCTTGCGCTTCACGGAGGCGATGACAGGTCGCGTGACCGGCCCGACGGGCATCGCATCCCTGAGCGATCTGCGATCGATCGCGCACGTCGCGAACGGCGCATACCGCGTGCCGCTCGCGGAGGACGCGCGTGGAAAGATCGTCATCGGCGAGACCACGTTTCTGTTCCAGCTCGTCGTCAAGCCGCCGGCCTCACCGCGGCCGCAGCTTCCCCTCAGCGTGAAGAACAGCCTGCCGCTCGACTGGTCGCTCACGATCATCGTCGCGTTCAGCTTTCTCCTCCACTTCGGGATCGCCGGCGCGATGTACTCGGACTGGATGGATCCGGTGGTGACCACCGACTACGCCGTCTCGGGTCTGATCGACGATCTGGCGCGACTCCCGAAGCCCGTACCGCAGACACTTCCGGACACGACGCCAGCGGACGACACGAACGTCACGCAGACGCCGACCAAGACGGCGACGAACGACACCAGCAAGTCGACGGCCGCGCCCACGAAGTCCACCCATCGCAGCTCGAGCACGAGCACGTCGAATTCATCGGTCAGCGATCGCGACGCAGCGAAGCTCGTCGCGCAAGCCGAGCAGCTCGAGATCGATCACCTGACGGTGAAGGCCAACGGGTCTTCGGTGCGCGACGCCCTCGCGCGCGACAACATCCCCACCGTCGACATGAGCGAGGTCGCCAAGCGAAACGTCGGCGTCGCCCATGATCCAGGCGAGCTCAAGATGGGCCCTGGCGGCCCGGTCGTCGCGCGCAAGTCGAGCGGCTTGCCGGGCGTGCTCGCGGACAACACGAAGAACACGTCGACCGACAAAGCCGGCACCGACAATGGCCCTGCCGGCCCGACGATCTCGGTCGACACCGCGCCGCCGAAGATGAACGGCGTCATCTCCGACGCCGACAGCGTCATCGCGAAGCTGCGTCCTCGCTTCCGCAAGTGTTACCAAGACGGCCTCAACATCGATCCGACGATGAGCGGCAAGGCCGTGCTCGCGGTGAAGATTGGACCGAACGGCGAGGTGCAGTCCACGTCGGTCGAGTCGAACGAAGGCCTCTCCCAGGCCGTCACCGGCTGCATGCAGAAGGCGATCGGCAACGCGACGTTCACGGGCAACGGCAACGTCACGACGATGCGCGTCCCGGTCACGATGCTGAAGCAGCAGCGCTGATCGAGCGCTGATCCAGGTGCCGATGGTGCCGCCGGCCCGATCAGGGACGGCGGCAGCGCGCGTCGAACAGCTCGGGGCGATATTCGAAGTGCATCGTGTCGTAGTGGTACCAGCGACCACCCCACACGAACGCCTCCGCCTCGAACGCGTCGACGATCGACTGCGGGATGCGATTGCGCCAGACAACCTTCGCGTTCGGTCCCGCATGCCGCCAGTAGTCCGAGAGAGACGTGTCGATGTCGATCGCGACGCCCCACGAATGCGCGCTCGCATGCGTCGTGCCTGCGATGTTGCGTGGGTTGAAGGTGCCGCCGAGCTCCTTGAAGAATCGCCCGAGCGAAGGGTCCGCGGCGAGCAGCGCGTCGATGCGCTTCGCGACGCGCCGTAAGGCATCGGCGGCGCCGCGCCGGTGAAATCTCACGGTATGACCGGCGATCTTGACGTTGACGAGCGCGGCCTCGACGTCGCGCGCGGTCATCCCGTAGGTCGCGCGGAACATCGACTCGACGCGAATGCGTCCCGGATCGATCTCTTCGTCGGTGACGGGCGTAATGGCTGTACCGGGCGTTGGATACGGAACGGCAAACACATCGTCGAGGTCGGGGCTGTCGATGCGCTCGGCCGTCGTCTTCTTCTTGCCGTCGTCGTAGGGCACGTCGGCCGGGACGTCGTAGTGCGCGGCGAGGCACGCGCGATCCTCCGCCTCTCTCGTCTGCGCGGCCCCGCCCGCGTCCGCGGCGGATGGCGTGGCAGCCGCGGACGGCGCGGGCGAAGCGGACAACGAGGACGCGGGACGCGGCGCAGAGCCCGCATCGATCGTCTTTGCGGTCGTGGCGTCGCGGCAACCTGTCATCAAGCTCAGCGCGACGACGATGAGCTCTAGCCTCACGGCGCGAGAGTACATGGTGGCGGCGGTTTGGTGGTCATCTGCTATGAGAAGAACAAACGCACGACGTGGCGAGCACGAACCGAAAGACCATGACGATCTCCCTTCACGGCGGTGACACGTTCAAGCGGGCCTTGGTGCTCGTTTCTTTGGTGACGATCGCGGGCTGCGGGAAGGTGCAGCGCCCCGACGGCGGCTCCGGGCTCCTTCCGGTGGGTGCGCCCGCGCCGGATCTCGCCGGCAAAGACAACGCGCAGCACGAGGTTCGCTTGTCGAGCCTGCGTGGCCGTCCCGTCGTCGTCTATTTCTACCCCGCCGATGGCACGCCGGGATGCACGAAAGAGGCGTGCGCGTTCCGCGATGCGTGGAAGCGCTACGAGGCGTCGAACGTCGGGATCATCGGCGTCTCGAGCAACTCGGAGCAGAGCCACAAAGAGTTCATTCACGAGCAGAACATCCCCTTTCCGCTCGCCTCGGACGACAACGGCGCGATCGGAACGGCGTATGGCGTGAAGAAGAACCTCTGGGGCTACGACCGCGTCACGTTCCTCGTCGATCGTGACGGCAAGATCGCACACGTGTGGCCCTCGGTCGATCCGGGCGTGCACGCGGACGAAGTGCTCGACGAGGCCAAGCGCCTCCCAGGCGGCACGCCCGCGCCTTCAGCCTCCCCCTGACTGGATGCGCGCGAGCACCGCGCGTGCGGTCGTGGAGAGACCTTCGGGGTCGAGCGCGGCCTCGACCTTGCGGAGGTCACGCGCTCGCTCGTAGGCCCGCACGCGCTCGTCTGCGCCGAGATCGTGCCAGACGGGGTGGTAGCGGATCTCGTCGCGTGGCCGCGGTCGCCATGCGCCAGCGACCTCTTCGACGAGGAGGTTGTTGTCGTCGGGGCCGCCGTTGCCTTGCCCCGCGTCGCCCGTCCCCATGCTCATGTGACGAGCCCTTCGAAGCCCTGAACGCCGTTCTTGCGGAGGCATTCGCCGAGGAGCTTTCGTGCGCGACCGAAGTTCTGCAGGAACGTGTTGAGCCGCATGCCGAGCGTCGTCGCGAGCTCGAGATCTTCCGCGCCGCCACGGCTCGAGAGCCGCGCGGTGAGGACGCTTCGAGGCTTCTCGGGGAGAAGCTCGAAGCACTTCGCGAGCACGGCGCGCAGGAACGGATCGGGCACCTGCGCGGCGGCCTCGACGTCGCTCGCGTCACCGGCCGTCTCCATCAACGCTCGCTCGATCTCGTCTTCGGGCGCCCGCCGCGTCTTCTTTTGGCGACGGGTCTCGCTGATCGCCAGGTTTCGCGCGATGCGCACGCCGAGCCTCAGAAGACCGTTATCTCCTCCGTCGGGGACGAAGCGCGGCGCCACCTGCCACACCCGCAGGAGCGCCTCTTGGAGGATGGCCTCGACGTCCACCACCCGGGCGAAGGAGCGAAGGCTTTCGCGGATCGCTCCCTCGGCACCGGCCATCCATTGACCGAACGCGTGCGTGTCACGCAGCACGATCGCAGGGAGATGGACGTCGAGGTTCATGGTCAGCTCGGTCAACGGAAGAGGAAGTACGCGATCACGCCGAGGATGAGGAGGAGGAAGAAGAGCACGATCAAGAGGCGCAGGCTCGTCCGCGTCTTCTTCGGAGCGCCGAGCGCGCCCTGCTGCTGAGGCTCCATTGACGTGCCGAGCATCATCGGACCTTGCGCAGGTGGAGGCGCGCCCCCGTAACCACCGCCGACCGTCGGCGACGGCGCCCGCGCCGGCGCAGCCTCGGCCTTCTTCGCGAAGCGGTCCATCGACTCTTCGCGCACCTTCCCTTCGGGCGCGCCCATCGCGGGCCTCGCCGTCGCCATCGGAGGAGGCGGCGGCGCGCCCCCGAGCGGAGGCGCTCCGAACGCGAACTGCGCCGGGCTCATGGCCGAGGCTGGGAAAGGCGCCGGCGACCGCACGAGCGACATGTCGACCTCGCCTTGTTCGAGCCCGCCTCCCGCGAGGCCGAAGCTCTCCATCGACGTGCCGTACGGCAGCTCGTGCGGCTGCACGACGCGACGCGATCCGCTCGAAGGGTCGACGGAGACCACGTGATCGATCGCCACCCACGAGGTCATGCGCGTCGCGATCTGGAACGTCGTACCGACACGCTCGATCGTGCGGTTGATCATCTCGGTCTCGCGCCCAATCGTCCACCGCATCTCGAGATCGGCCACGTGCTCGCGCGCAAAGAGCGCGGGGATCGCCTGGTTGCCCTCGCCTTGCTTCATCACGGGCACGCGAAGCTGCTGCTGCCACGTGCCGCCGTTCGCGAGCTGACCACGCACGGAGAGCGTGCCGCCGTCCGAAGAGAGCTTCACGCCAAGGACGACGGGCGCGCCGGCGAAGACGTCCGGGACATGCTCCGGCGCGACCTCGATCACCGCGTCGCCCTCGATCGTGACGTTCGTGAGCACCGGACGGTTCGTGCGGTCGAGCAGGCGCTTCGCGGCGAGCTCGGCGTCTTCGTCGAGCGACGCGAGCACCTCAGCGCCACGGCCAGCGCGGGAGAGCGACGTCGCGAGCGCGCGGTTCACCGCCGAGCCGACGCCTACGACGTGCATGCGGCAATCGAGCGGAAGCCGCTCATGGAGCAGCTCCACGATCTTCTGCTCACCGCCGATGTAGCCGTCGGTGACGAGCACCACCTGCCGCTGCGCGCCCGGACGGAGCGCCGAGAGCGCCTCCACGATCGCGGAGTACATCTCGGTCGCGCCGCCCGCGGAGAGGCCTCGCACCCAACCGATCGCGTTCTTCTTCATGTCCGGCGTCGCGTTGACGGGGGATTTGCGCCACGCGCGTGGACGCGAGGAGAACTCGATGAGCTCGAGGCGGTCTTCTCCGCCGAGCGAGTCGACGAGCAGCGAGACGATCTTCTTTGCTTGATCGAGCGGCGCGCCGCCCATCGAGCCGCTCGTGTCGATGAGCACGATGAGATCGCGCGGAAGCGCGGCGACCCGCGCGGATGGATGCGGCGGCACGATCGTGACGAGGCCGTAAGCAAGGTGCGCCGTGGCCTGGGTCGAGATCGGGCGGGCGACGTCGAGCGAGATGCCAACGTCGGGCTTCGCCACCGGCCAGCGAAGGACGATGTCGCGATCGAGACGCGCGCCGTCGAGCGCCGAGAGGAGCACACGCGACTCACGCGGGCGCTCGACGCTCTTGTCGAGCTGCGTGAGCGAGTGCGAGGGCGACGTGACCCGGCCGCGCGCCTTGTCGTGGACGATCTCGTCGTGCACGGCCACCTCGAGGTGGATGCGCGCCTGGATCGCGGCCGAGCTCGCGACCTGGACGCCGACCGCGCGCGCGTCTTCGGCGGTGTCGGTGGTGCCGATGTAACGCGGACCGATCACGGTGGGGAAGCGAAGCTCCCACTCCCCTTCCGGAAGCCAGGCCAAGCGCTGGTCGACGGTGATGCGCGCGATGATCGTCTCGCCTGGCGGGATGTTGCCGATCTCCTGCGTGAAGATGTCGGCGCGCTCCTGATCGAGGATCGCCGCGGTGCGACCTTCGGCGATCGCTTGCTCGAACTGCTCGCGCGCGCGCTGCTTCGGCTCGACCTTTCCCTTGACGACGCGCTGACCGATCGTGAACTCGTAGCCGCTCACCGCGCCGTCGGCGGGCAGCGGCATCTTGTAGACGACGTGGAGGGTCTCGTCGTGTTTGTTCTCGAACGTCTGCTCGAGCACGAGGCGCGCGAGGCCACCGCCTGCGTCTGCGCGGAGGACCGCAGACAGGAGCGGCAGTGACCGACCATCACGCGTGACGAGCTCCGCGCCGCTGCCGTGGCTCTCCTCCTCGGTCGCGCTCGGTGCGCTGTTCATGCGGTACGGAGATCCAGAAGAGAAGGCATGGTGGAGAATCGAGCTGAGCGTCATTGTCGTGAGAACCCCTTTCGAAGGGCCAACGCAAAGCGCTCACGGCTGGTGACAAAGAATTTTCGCCTGCGCTTCGGAGCTCTCGCCGGACGTGCAACTCCTCGTTTATAGGAGGAATTTCGACATCATCTCCCCGATCATCAACGTCGGCACATTGGTGTTCGATGTGGGGATGGTCGGCATCAAGCTGGCGTCGGCGACGAACAGACCGTCGACCCCGTAGACGCGGCCGCGACCGTCCGTGACGGCGAGAGGGTCCGACTCGGGGCCCATCGGCGCGGTCCCGCACGGGTGATAGCCCGAGCCGCAGATCTGCTCGAGCGGACCGTTGAACTCGCCGTTCGCGTCGAAGGGTTTACGTGCAGGATACACGGGCTTCGCCAACGCCGAGATCGCCTTCGTCTGGGACAAGCGACCCACCCACCGGAGCGCCTCACGTGCGCGCGCGCGATCGGCCTCATCGGCCAAGAACCTCGTCTCGATGACCGGACGCGCCTCGGCGTGCGAAGACATGTACCGAACGCGACCATGCGCGACCGGCTTGCCGACGCAGCACGCGATCGTGACCGCCGGCACCGGCAACCGCGGAAGCGGCACCCATGATCCGGGCTGGAGCTGCATGTCGTCGGGGCAGTCGCTGTCCTTCGACGTGTACCGGCAGACCGTCTGCACGAGCGGATCGGTGATCTTCGCGAGCCCGCTCTGCGTCGGCCAGAAGAAGATCGCGAGGCCGGGATGATCGAGCAGCCGCGCGCCGACACCTGGCGAGGCATGCACGAGCTCGACGCCGATCCGGCGCACGTCTTCTTCGGCGCCGATACCGCTACGCACGAGGATGCCGGGCGTGGCGATCGCTCCGCCGGCGATGACGACGCGGTCGGCCATGTGCTCGCGCACGGCGCCGAAGCGCTCGACCTCGACGCCGCGCACGCGCTTCCCGCGAAAGCGCACGCGGCGAACGAGCGCGTTGGCGATGATCTGCAGGTTCGGCCGCGCGCGAACGGACCGCGTGAGATAGCAGCGCGCGGCGCTCATGCGCTGCCCCTCGATCGACTTGTTCATCGCGTGCGGGCCCGCGCCGGTCTTCGCCGGATCGTTCGAGTCGTCGCACTTCGGAAAGCCAAGCTCGTCGCACGCCTCGAGGAACGCCGCCTGCCACGTCACGAGCTCGCTCGGCCGATGGCGCCGGATCGGGATCGGGCCTTCGCGTCCGTGGATGGCGTCGTCGCCGCCGAAATCGAGATCGTTCTCGAGCCGCTTGAACGCTGGCAGGCAATTCTTCCACGACCACTCCGGCAGGCCGAGCGCGACCCATTCGTCGTAGTCGAAGGGCTGACCGCGGAGGGCGATGCACGTGTTCACCGCCGACGATCCGCCGACGACGCGCCCGCGCGGGAAATGCATGTTCAGCGAGCTGAAGAGCCGATGCTCGGTCGCGCGGTACGACAGCTTCCAGTCGTGGCTGTGCATCGCGTTGCGCTTGCCGTTCCGGAGGTCGTCCGGGAGCGTGCTCGGATCTTCGGCCGCGTCGGGGTAGTCGGGCCCCGCCTCGAGGAGCACGACGTCATGACGTGAGTCTTCCGACAGGCGCGCGGCGATGATCGCGCCTGCCGAACCTGCGCCGATGATGATCGTGCGCATGGCCTCGTCGACTAGTTCGTCTGAATCTTGAGCCCGCGACCCTTGAGCGGATCGAGCACGTCGAGGTTGTTCACCGCGGTGCCTGCGAGGTTCAGCGTCTTCAGCTTCTTCAAATCCTTGAGCGGCGAGACGTCCTTGATCGCGGTGTTCTTCAAGGAGAGCTTCTCGAGCTTGGTGAGCTTCGCGAGCGGCGCGATGTCGGTGATCTGCGTGTCGTCGAGCGTGAGCTCGGTGAGGTTCACGAGGGTGCCGATGACGGTGATGTCACGCACGGGCGTGTGCGCGAGCCCGAGCTGATCGAGGAGCAGCATCTTCTCGAGCGGCTTCAGATCTTCGACCTGGCTGTCGGGGAAGAAGAGGCCCTCCATCTTGGTGAGGCCCGCGAGCGGAGAGAGGTCGCTGTACGTGCCGCGCGGCAGGTAGAGGAACTTCAGGCCGACGAGCTTCGGGAAGACGCACGGATCGACCTCGGTGAGAGGCGTCTTTCGCTGGTTGATGCGGATCGACGTGACCGCCGGCAGATCGCTGACCTTGAGCGTCGGGTTCGTGTCCTTCGGCTTCTTCAACTTGGTGCGAATCTCCGACTCGATCTCGGGATCGTCGATCGTGATGTCCGGGCCCGATGGGCAATCGCGCTTCACCGATTGCTTGGCCACCGCCGCGGCCGACGCCGACGACGACGCGGCGACGCTCGCAAGCGCCGCCGCGAGCTCCTTCGACATACCGCTCGCCGAGGCGCTGGCCTGCGTCTTGGCGAGGAGCTCCTTCTTCTTATCGTCCTCGCAGCCGCTCACGATCGCGGCGAGCGACGTCAAAGCGGTAAGCAAGAGGAGGCTCTTGACGAGGACGCGGCTCTGTTTGGTCGGGCGGTTCATGGTGTTCGGCGCAGAATAGTCGCGCTGCGCTTTTCTTTGGAAGAGCCTTTGCCCCCTCCTCACCGGAAGCCTATATGGGAACGATCCACGATGGAGGAACGGCGCCAGCGGACCTGTCGATGCGGTCATACGCGAAGCCACGACATGGTCGTGGAGGAGCCGGAATACACGCTCTGGGGCTGGATTCTGCTCAGCATGTTCGGGGTCACGCCGAAGCCCGATCACATCGTCTACCGCTGCCAGATTTGCCGCCAATCGCTCGGGACCACACGCGATCCGCGGGTCCTCGCCCGCCGCACCGACCCGAAGCAGCGCGGCTCGTCCCTCGCGCCGAAGGAGCCGAAGAGCGATCCGGCCCAGGAGACCGGAGATTCCGCTTCCGATGCGGCTTCCGGTAGCGCTAAAGAGAAGACCTCCACGTGACGACGACGACAACGCCTCATGACCCGGTCGAGGCCAAGCGCGTTCTCGAGGTGAAGCGGCGCAAGACGTTCGCGATCATCTCGCACCCGGACGCTGGCAAGACGACGCTCACGGAGAAGCTCCTTCTCTACGGAGGAGTCATCCAGCTCGCAGGCGCGGTCAAAGCGAAGCGCGGGCGCGCCTCGGCGGTCAGCGACTGGATGGAGATGGAGCGTGAACGCGGCATCTCCATCACCACGAGCGTGCTGCAGTTCCCGTATCGCGGCTGGCAGATGAACCTGCTCGATACGCCGGGCCACGCCGACTTCAGCGAGGACACCTACCGCACGCTTCACGCCGTCGACGGCGCGGTCATGTTGCTCGACTGCGCGAAGGGCGTCGAAGCGCAGACGAAGAAGCTCTTTCGCGTGTGCAAGCAGCGCGCGATCCCGATCTTCACGTTCGTCAACAAGATGGATCGCCCCGGTCGCGACGCCTTCGAGCTGATCGGCGAAGTCGAGAACGTGCTCGGCATCGGCGTGTTCCCGATCACGTGGCCGATCTTCCGCGGCGGCACGTTCCGCGGCGTCTACCACCGCATCGAGCATCGCGTGTACCTCTTCGACGCCACCGACGCGTCGTCGAGCGCAGCCCACGGCGCGGAGAAGCCGCCGGTGAAGACCACCGGCCTCGACGATCCGCTCCTCGAGAAGGAGCTCGGCGCCGAGGGCTACAAGCAGCTCCGCGACGAGGCCGAGCTGCTCGAGATGGCCGGCGATGCGTTCGACAAGGAGCGCTTCGAGCGCGGCGAGGTCTCGCCGATGTTCTTCGGCAGCGCCATCAACAACTTCGGCCTCGAGGCGTTCCTCGAGACGTTCTGCAACTTGATGCCCGCTCCGCCGCCGCGCCTCACGAGCGCCGGTGAGCTCGCCGCGACCGACGGCCACTTCGCGGGGTTCGTCTTCAAGATCCAGTCGAACATGGATCGCGCGCACCGCGATCGCGTCGCCTTCGTTCGCGTGTGCTCGGGCCGCTTCGAGCGCGGTATGAAGGTGCGCCACGTCCGCACCAAGCGCGAGATTCGTCTCGCCAACCCGACGCAGTTCGTCGCGCAAGAGCGAAGCGTCGTCGATGAAGCGTTCGCGGGTGACGTCCTCGGCGTCTACGACCCGGGCGTCTTCGAGATCGGCGACACCGTCACCGACGGCCCCGACTTCACGTTCGAAGAGATCCCAAGCTTCGCGCCGGAGCACTTCGCGCGCCTCGTCATGGCCGATCCGCTCCGGCGAAAGCAGCTTCAAAAGGGCATCGAGCAGCTCGCGCAAGAGGGCACCATTCAGCTCTATCGCCCGCCGGACGCACGCATGGGCGACATCATCCTCGGCGGCGTCGGCCAGCTGCAGCTCGAGGTCGTCAAGCATCGCCTCAAGGCGGAGTACGAGGTCGACATTCGCTACGAAGGCATCAACGTGATGCACGCGCGATGGATCACGCGCAAAGACGGAGGCGAGGTCGATCTCCAAGCGCTCGCGCGCGCGCGTCCGGGCCTCGTCGTCGTCGACGTGCGCGGCCGGCCCGTCATCCTCTTCTCCGGCGATTGGCAGCTCAACGCCGCGATCCAAGACCTGCCGGATTTCCAGTTCGCCGAGACCGCGCGCGGCGTCGTGATGCGCAAAGAGTGATCGGGGATGTGTCCCGACTCGACGCGTTCGAGTTTCCCCTCGTGAATAGGCCTCTCACCGGCAGACCGGCGCTGGAAAATTCTTCGCCTTTCGCTACATTGATCGCCTTACACACCGACCGACGATGAAAGCTTCGCAAGGGGAAGATCCGGCACAGCGAGCAGAGATTGGCCTCTGCGTGCTCCTGGCCGCCGCCGATGGCGACGTGTCCGAGCGCGAGATCGGGGCGCTGTCGTCGCGTCTCGGCGCGCTGCTCGGCGACGACTTCTCCGTGATGGCGCTCGCGGGGATCTTGGAGTCGGAGCTCACGAAGATCAGCGAGCTCGGCCCCGATCGCTACGTGCGTACGCTCGTCGAGCGGCTGCCGGAGTCGCGTCGCATGAAGGCTCTTCGCGGCGCGCTCATCGTCGCCTACGCCGACGGCCTGGCGCCGGAAGAAGAGAGCATGTTCCGCGACGTGGCGATCGAGCTCGGCCTCGACAAGCTGACCGCGGAGAAGCTCCTCGAAGAAGCCAAGACCGGCTCGCCCTCCACCCCGTCGAAGCCATCGCCGCTCAGCTCGTAGGACGACCTTGCCTCATGTGCGGCGGGACCGGACGAGATCGTCGCGCGTGCTCTCGAGATCGGGACACCCCGCGAGCTGCATCGCGCGCGTGAGCTCGTCGCGAAGAAGACTGAGCACGCGGACGACGCCTTCTTCGCCTGCTGTGGCCAAGCCCCAGAGGATGGGCCTCCCGACGAAGACGGCGCGCGCGCCGAGCCCGAGCGCGACGAGCGCGTGCGTCCCCGAGCGAATGCCTCCATCGACGTAGATCTCGGCGGTGGCGGACTTCTTGGCGAGGCGAGGCGCGACCTCCGCGAGCACGTCGATCGTCGCGGGCGCGAGATCGAGCTGGCGTCCGCCGTGATTCGAGATCCAGATCGCCTTGGCGCCGTGGTCGAGCGCGCGCTCGGCGTCGTCGGAGCGCGCGATGCCCTTCACGACGACAGGCAATGGCGTTGCGAGATCGGCGATCGTCACCAGGTCTTTCCATACGAACGCGGCGTCGTGCCGTGACGCGACGAAGCGCGCGAGCTCCGATCCAGCGCCCTTGCGAAGGTCGGGCGGCAGCGCCTCGATCAGGTTCGCCATCACCATCGTCGGCGGAAGACCAAATCCATTTCGCACGTCGGCGCACCGGCGGCCGAGCACGGGAGTGTCGACCGTCACCGCGATCGCTTGGTATCCCGCCGCTTTCGCACGGGCGATCATCGCCGCCGTGAAGTCGCGGTCCTTGTGCACGTAGAGCTGAAACCACTTCGGCGCCGTGGCCGAGACCTCACGGCTCGCGTCTGCGACGTCTTCGAGCGACGTGGTCGCCAAGGTAGATGCACAATACAAAGATCCGACACGCGCAGCCGCCCGCGCGGTGGCACGCTCGCCCTCGTGGTGCGCGAGGAGGTGGTAGGCGGTCGGCGCGATGAGGATCGGGAACGCCACGTCCGACCCGAGGACGGTGGTCGCCGTGCGCGGCGACGCGACGTCGACGAGCGTGCGGTACCAGAGCTCGAAATGCTCGAACGCCGCGCGGTTACGCCGGAGCGTGTGCTCGTCATCGGCGCCCGAACGGTAGTAGTCGTAGGCCATCGCCGACAGGCGAGCGCGCGCCGTCGCCTCGAAATCGTCGACTGTAAGCTCGAGGACGTTGCTCGCGTTGTCGGTGTTGGGCTCGGCGCCAAGTCTCGTCATCTTGAATGAACAGTGTTTAGCATCGAATCCTCGCCACGAGGCGTGCTCTCATCGGCACGTGCCAAGGTCCCTCGCCGGTACCGTCTCGTGCGTGCTCACGATCGCCGCGCTCCTCGTCGGGGCAGAAGACCACGCGGAGGCGCGCGACTTCACGTTCTTCCTCCCGATCGGCGGCGGCGCCGGCTACGCGATCAACCCGAAGAGCCTGCCCGCTGGCGGATACATCAGCGGAGAAGCGAGCTTCGTCGGTCTCCACAAAGAGAAGGTGGTCTGGGTCGGCGGCTACGCAGACGTCACGCGCGACCTCGGAAGCAAGACGACGCGCTTCACGGTCGGCCCGGAGGTGGGCGCCTGGATCTTCGGCCTCGACGGCGGCTGGGTGATCTCGAACCTCGACGGTCTCCATCACGGCGTGTGCGGGCGCTTCCTGCTCTCGTTCGCCTTCGTGCACGCGTATGCGCGCGTCGGTCACATCTTCGACTCGCCGCAAGAAGGCACGTACGGCGAGGTCGGCGGCATGATCAAGCTCCCGATCCCCATCTTGCTCGGAGGTGATGCGCCGGCGCGACCACCCGCGCACGAGCCACCTCCGCCTCCCCTGCCCGTCGCCGCTCCACCCTCACGAGAGGATTCGCGCGAAGAGAGTCCGGTCACCCCCGACCTGCCGGTGGCGACGCCGCCCTCCGATGTCCCGCCCGACCCGGCTCGCTAAGGCGTGCTCCACGGGAGGGGTGGGTCGCCGATTCGAACGCTCGCTTCCGACGGCGCCGCGCGCTAGGTTCCACGCGTGACAACACCGTTGCGATCGCGAGGCGGAGGTGGCTGGGGCGGCGGAATGGGCGGCGGGCCACGCCTGCCGAACCAGCTCTCGTTCGGCAATCGCGTGCCGAAGGTGGTCGGTCTCTTCATCGCGATCACGGTCGTCACCTCGCTCTTGGTGGTCTTCACCGACCGCCACACCGGATCGGTCTTCGATCTCATCGTCATGCGACCCCGCGAGGTCTGGCATGGCCAGGTGTGGCGCCTGCTCACGTACGCGTTCGTGGAGCTGAGCCCGCTGAGCCTGCTCTTTCAGTGCCTGTTCCTCTATTGGTTCGGGCGCGACCTCATCGAGATCTACGGCTCACGTCGCTTCGCGATGCTCTACGCCGGGATCGCGATCGTCGCGGCGATCGGGACGTGCCTCATCGCGCTCGTCGATCGCAACCTGCTCGACCAGCCGTACGTCGGAGGCTGGTCGCTCGCCGCCGCAATGACGATCGCGTGGGGTCTCTCCTTTCCCGATCGCGTGATCCGCATCTACTTCATCATCCCCGTCCGCGGCGCCATCGTCGCGTGGTTCACCGTGATCGCGACGGTCGTGATGTCGATCTACTCCGGCTGGGAGCGTTACATGCCCGAGCTCGTCGCCGAGGGCTCGATGCTGGCGTTCATCTACCGAGGAAAGCTCATGGCGCGCTGGAAGCGCGCGCGCATCGAGCACGGCCTCCGCCAAGAGGACCAGAAGCGCGATGCCGCGAAACGCGAGCGCGCCAAGCGCGTCGCCGCGAGCGCCTCGTACCTCAAGGTCGTCGAGTCCCACGACAACGACAAGCTGCCGCCGGAGATCGACAAGAAGCTCGACGACCTCCTCAAAGGCCGCGCGAAGCGCGATCGAAGCACCGACAACTAGTACAATCGCGTCGCATTTACGGCGATTGTTGTCGTGACGGAACAATGCGTTGCCGAGATGCCTTGAAACAAACAGGGCCGTGAGTGGCATCTCTGTGGGCACAGCAACGCGACTCTTCGCCCACGTCGACTCCCCGTGCTGGGAGTCCCAAAGGAGCCACACGCCCATGTTCTCTCCGTCCTCGACCCGAATCGTCGGCCTCGTCTCGATCCTCACCATGATCGCGATCGCGGGCTGCGACGATCCCGCGAAGAACAAGACGAAGGCCATCACCACCGAAGCGACGCCCAACGCCGCCAGCGTCGGCACGGACGGCAAAGGCGCCGCGGCCGCCGGAAGCGTTCGGTACGAGATCGAGCCCGCCACCTCGAAGATCCAGTGGACCGGCTCGAAGGTGACCGGCAAGCACGACGGTGCCTTCACCGCGTTCAGCGGTTACGTGTCGCTCGTCGACAACGCGCCCGAGAAGAGCACCGTGAACGTCGACATCGAGACGAGCTCGCTCACGACCGACAGCGACAAGCTCATTGGCCACCTGAAGTCGGCGGACTTCTTCGACGTCGCCAAGTTCCCGAAGGCGACCTTCGCGTCCACCGAGGTGAAGAAGGGCGGCGACAAGGGCGCGTCCCACACCGTGACCGGCAACCTCACGCTTCACGGCGTCACCAAGAGCATCACGTTCCCCGCCAACATCCGCGCGACGGGAAGCGGCGTGGACGTCGACGCCGAGTTCGCGATCAACCGCAAAGACTTCGGCCTCGTCTACGCCGGAAAGCCGGACGACCTGATCCGCGACGACGTCGTCATCAAGCTCACGATTCGCTCCCAGCGTAAGAGCTGACGGCGTATAAAAGCGGCATCGATGCCTGAGCCGCGAGCATTTCCCTTCGCCCACGACGCGAACGACGCGTCGCGAGACCCACGACGGCGCGTCGCGCCTGCGACAGCACGCAACCGCGAGCCGATCCTCGCCGTGCTGTCGCGCTACGTGAAGAAGGACGATCGCGTGCTCGAGATCGCCAGCGGCACCGGCGAGCATGCGGTCTTTCTGGCTCCTCGGCTAAGGGTCGCGTCATGGCAGCCAAGCGACTTCGACGCCGAGGCGCGCGCGAGCGTCGACGCGTATCGCGACGCGTCTCCGAGCGAGGTCAAGGGCGTCGTGCGGCCGGCCATCTTGATCGACGTCATGGCGCCGTCGTGGTCGGACGAGCGCCGGCGCGAGCCGCCCGACGTGATCATGAACATCAACATGATCCACATCTCGCCGTGGCAAGCGTGCCTTGGGTTGCTCGACGGCGCGTCGCAGCTCCTTCGGCCTTCGAAGGGCATCCTCTACCTCTATGGTCCCTACAAGCGGGGCGGCGTTCACACGGCGCCCAGCAACGAGGCCTTCGACGAGAGCCTGCGGTCGCGAAACCCTCGATGGGGCGTCCGGGATCTCGACGACGTCCTCGCCGAGGCGGCCAAGCGCGGCTTCGATCTCGCGGAAGTCGTGGAGATGCCTGCGAACAAT
Organism: Labilithrix sp.; assembly: GCA_044227045.1. GTDB lineage: Bacteria > Myxococcota_A > Polyangia > Polyangiales > Polyangiaceae > Labilithrix. Next base: position 250 of record JBGAFW010000115.1, on the reverse strand, counting down.
CTCTCGGTGCTCCTCCGATCGCGCGGCGACTGAGAACGGCACGGCTGAGGTTTTTGATCGCTCGAGCACCCAGGTTTTCGCGTGTCGGGCGCTCTGCGCCCGAAACCATTTTGCTCGCAAGCTCGCAAAATGCACGCCCCAGGTTCGTTCGCGTGTCGGGCGCTCTGCGCCCGAAACCATTTTGCTCGCAAGCTCGCAAAATGCACGCCCCAGGTTCGTTCGCGTGTCGGGCGCTCTGCGCCCGAAACCA
>JBGAFW010000114.1:0-28694 GCA_044227045.1 Labilithrix sp. | reverse complement strand
GGCCAACCCGCGCTGGCGTGGCCGACCCACGCTGGCGTGGCCAACCCGCGCTGGCGTGGCCAACCCACGCTGGCGTGGCCGGCCCGCGCTGGGGCCTTGGACTACCAACACGGTCCTGGGTTACCCGCTGGGCAAATCGTCGCCCCCGAGGTAAGCGCGCCGATGAGGTTTGCGCCAATAAGCTTCGCCCTTATGAGGTTCGCGCCAGTGAGGTCCGCGTAACTGAGATCCGCGCCGGAGAAGTTCGCGCCGGAGAGGTTCATGCCGGAGAGGTTCGCGAAAGTAAGGTTCGCGCCGGAGAGGTTGGCTTGAGGCCCCACGAGGTAGCCGCTCACGAGCTGCCATCCAGCAGGTAACGTAGCGAGTCCCACGATACCGCCCGACGCGGCGCGGGTCAGGTCCGCGGCGGAGAGGTTCGCGCCCGCGAGGTTCGCGCCGGAGAGGTTCGCGTCGATGAGCTTCGCGTAACTGAGATCCACGGCGGAGAGGTTCGCGAAAGTAAGGTTCGCGCTGGAGAGGTTCGCGCCGGAGAGGTTCGCACCGGAGAGGTCTGTCTGGAAGAGGTTCGCGCCTGAGAGGTTCGCTTGAGGCCCGACGAGGTAGCCGCTCACGAGTTGCCATCGAGCAGGCAACGTGGGAAGTCCCGCGATACCCACGATGCCGCCGGATTTAATGCGTGTGAGGTTCGCGCCCGTGAGCTCCGCTTTCGTGAGGTTCGCGCCGGCGAGGTTCGCGTCGGTGAGGTTCGCGTCGGTGAGGTTCGCGTACGTGAGGTCCGCGTTGGTAAGGTTCGCGCCGGTGAGGTTCGCGTAGGCGAGGTTCGCAAGGACCAAGCTCTTGCCAGAGAGATTGGCGCCTGCGAGGTTCGCGCCCGTGACAGGTCCGCCGCCGCCGGCGTTGCAGACGTACGTCGTCTGGTCGATCTCAGCGTCGTCGAGCACGCCGTCCGCGTCGTCGTCCACGCCCGTGTCGATCCGTGTCCCTCCGTTCGCGCAGTGCGCGCCAGCGGGCTCAGGCGACTGACGGATCAGCGACGTGCCGCCACTGTTCCCGTTCGTCCCAGCGGGACCTTGAGGCCCTTGAGGGCCCTGCGCTCCATCCTTGCCGGCCTGACCATCTTTGCCGGCCGCACCGGGATCGCCCTTGTCGCCCTTCGCTCCATTGCAGACGATGGCGCTCGACGTGACCGTGTCGATCGTCACGCCGTTTGCGGAGGGCCCGACCTTGATCGAAACACCACCCGTCGGGCACTCCGCCGGCGAGGCAGGTCCGGTCGTGACGACGTAGCTGACGCCGTCCTTGCCATTCGTGCCGTCTTTTCCGCCCGTGAAGTTCAGCGTCTTGTAGGTGCCGGCTCCTTCGCAGTAGACGAGGGCACTTCTCGCGCGGACAAAGTAGACCGCTCCGCGGCTCAGAAAGGTGCAGACCGGCAGGTCCGGCCAGTCCGAGACGGTGATCGCTCCCTGAATCGAGCTCGTTTGCTCGCTGGTCGCACCAGAGGATTCGCTCCCGCACGCGACGGTGACGCACGCAACCAACGACAACAAAAGACCGTAGACACGACGCATCGATTCCCCCTTCAGATACGCAGGGTCTCACCGTAGCAACGGCCTTTGGCCCGGCCATGGTCATTCGTTCAACATGCGATGCAGCGACGACCTGGGTGAGTACTGATCCGTCCTCGATCAAGCGCCGAGTTTTTGTTTTGTACCGCGCACGTCGGGGAGGATCGCCAACAGTTCGTTCAACGGGTGAACGAACTGTCTCGTTTGCGGGCAGGTTGGTTGCGTTGCTTGGCGTGAGAGCACGAGGGATGAGCGTCCACGAAGTGTGAGGCGCGAGCGTTCTGTGCGCGCTTTGTCAGCGTGGTGGGAACGTGGGGAGAGCGTGGTGGATCCGCGGCATGCGCGTCGCAGTGCTCGCTGCGACGCGCGCGGCGACGACGTCCCATCGGACGTTTGTTCGCGAGCGTCGTTCCCACCATCGTTCATCCATCGGAGATGTCTCATCATGCGTAAACGGATCGTCTTCTCAGCGCTCGCGGCTACTTCGCTCATCCCCATCGTCTCCGGCTGCGGTGTCGAAGCGGCGGATCAGGCGATCGAGCCCGTGAAAACCATTCCGGTCAACACCGATGGCAAAATCGAGCCGCAAGATCTCCTCGTCGGCGCGAGCAAGGGAGATTGGTGTGGCAACAGCAACGTCGGCGACTCCGACTACCTCTGGAATCGTCAGATCGGCGCCTTCAAGTGCGCGGCCTCGGCGCTCTGCGGGATCGCGAGCCCCGGTGCGGCGATCGCCTGCTCGACGGCGCTCACGACGCTGCTCGAGACGATGAAGGACGATCCGAACGGGATCACCATCCTCTGGGGATTCATCACCGCGCTCGCGCAGTACGGGTATCTCGATCTCGTCTCGGACCCTTACGCGATCCAGCGCATCAACCCTCAGCTCTGGGCGAGCCTCGTCAAGTCGTACGGCGAGGGCGGCGCCCGCGCCTTCTCCACGAAGGTGCTGAACGCGCTCTTCAAGTTCGATCAACGCACGCTCCCTGTCGGCGAGGTGAGCAAGCTCACGTACGCTGGGCTCCTGCTCTCGTGCGCAGAGGCCATCCGCGGACTGTGCGACCTCGCGGTGAACACCGTCTATGCGGTGCAGGAGAGCTACGAAGCGTGGGTCGCTCCGGACTTCAAGGGAAGCGTCCCTGGCTGCTCGAAATCGACAGCGGTGGCCGTCACCGACCACACGTACGTGTTCTGGGACAGCGCGGAGACGACCTTCAACAAGTGTGTGGCCGAGTGTCGAAATGAACAAGACTCCTGCGGAGGAGACAACCAGAAGAAGTGTTACTGGTGGAACGCCTGCGTGAACTACTGCGCGTCGGACAAGCTCGGCACGCTGAATTCGCCGCTCGTCTCCGGCTACAAGATGGTCTGCCAGCCGAACCAGCCGGCGCAGCTCGCGCCGCTCCCGATCCCGAACGCCGTCGCGGTGGCCGTCGAGTAGCAGCGAGGCGTCGCCGACGGCCCATCCCGCCGCCCTTGAAGAACTGTTCGGCATGCCGAACACCTCGCCGACCCGCGCCGCCAATCGCCATTCAAGGGAAGGCGCATCGTCGACCGCCTTGTTGAAAAGGGAGTCAACCTCGCGCCTGCACGTCCCGCTGAGCCTTGAAGAGCCACTGTTCGGCATGCCGAACACTTTGAAGACCTCTCATTCACGTCGGAGGCGCCTTGTTGAAAAGGGAGTCGACCCTGGCCCGATCTGGCCCCGGGCCAGGTCGGGGCCTGGCCCGGCCATATGGTCACGACCTCGGGGCTCAAACGTCATCGTCGTTTTGTTCGGCATGCCGAACACTTAATCGATGACCGGAAAAGGGGCGTGGTTGGCACCCGACGTGCTCGGTGTGGCGGCATGAGTCCCTGGTCGTTCCAACACAAGCGCTGTCACCTCTCCATGGTCGCGTATGGGCGGATGGTCTTTCGTGACGACGCGACCGCCTCGCAGGACGGTCCTCTCCGAATACGCTTCAAGCTCCTTCAGTACGTTCTGAAGATGACACCGGCGCGATTTGATTTTCTTTACGCGATGTCGCTGTCAAAAGTGAGCACGCAGAGAGATCTGCGCGAGCGGCTTGGGCTTCACGCGTCGACGATTTCGGCGATGGCCGAGCGGCTCGAGGAGCTTGGGTTCCTTCGGCAGGTCGTGCGGCCATCCGATCGGCGCCGGAGATACTTGGAATTTACACGCATGGGGCGCAAGGCGTTCAAGCGGGCGATGCGTGTCGTCTTTGGTGAGAGGGCGATGCATCTTGCGTTCGGGCTGTCGCTTCCGACCGAAGACGACCGGCGGATGCACTTCGAGCGGCTCTGGGCGATGGCGTGTCGGTTCCGGAGGCTCTGCGCGCCGTACGGCACGTTCCCGGAGAGCGCGATGCTCTACACGATCCCCGGCAATCCTTACGATTGAGCGTGGGTGGGCAGCGGCGCAGGCGATATTGAGCGTGGGTGGGCAGCGGCGCAGGCGATCGCCAACGGGTTGTTCAACAGGTGGACGATCTGCCTTGATCGTGGCCAGGCGGGGACGCCTGCAGAGGCCCGTGCGTGGCGCTGGGCCTGAGATTTACGGGGTTTTCGCTTGCTGATGGTTGTCGGTCGAGCTCGGCGAGGGCGTGGCATGCGTGTCGCAGTGTTGGCTTCGCCTTCACTCCACCACGTCACTCATCGTTCCCTCGATCGGAGATGTCTCATCATGCGTAAACGGATCGTCTTCTCAGCGCTCGTGGCTGCCTCGCTGCTTCCCATCGCGACGGGCTGTGGTACCGAAGCGGCGGACCAAACGATCGAGCCCGTCAACACGATCCCGATCAACGCCGACGGGACGATCGAGCCGCAGAATCTCCTTCAAGGCGCGAGCAAGGGAGACTGGTGTGGCAACAGCGACGTCAACGACTCCGCCTACCTGTGGAATCGCCAGGTCGGCGCGTTCAAGTGCGCGGCGACCGCGCTCTGCTCCATCGCGAGCCCGGGTGCGGCGATCGCCTGCTCGTTGGCGCTCACCAGCTTGCTCGAGACGTACAAAGACAACCCGAGCAACGTCACCATGGTCTGGGGGTTCATCGTCGCGCTCGCGCAGTACGGTTATCTCGATCTCACCACGGATCCTTACGCGCTCCAGCGCGTCGCGCCGCAGCTCTGGGCGAGCCTCGTTAAATCGTACGGAGAGAAAGGCGCGCAGTCTTTCACGATGAAGGTCATGAACGTCATCTTCAAGTTCGATCAACGCACGTTGCCCGTCGATAAGGTCAGCAAGGTGACGTACGCCGGGCTCCTCCTCTCGTGCGCGGAGGCGATTCGCGGGCTCTGCGACCTCGCGGTCAACAGCGTGTATGCCGCGCAGGAGAGCTACGAAGCGTGGGTGGCGCCGAACTTCATCGGGAGCGTCCCTGGATGCTCGAAGTCGACCGCGGTCGCCATCAACGATCACACCTACGCGCCTTGGGACAGCGCCGAGACGACGTTCACCAAGTGCGTGGGCGAGTGTCGAAAGGAGCAAGACTCCTGCGGAGGTGACAGCCAGAAGCAATGTGGCTGGTGGAACGCTTGCGTGAACTACTGCGCGACGGACAAGCTCGGGAGCTGGAGCTCGCCGCTCGTCTCTGGCTACAGGATGGTCTGCCAGCCGAACCAGCCGGCCACGCCGACGCCTATTCCGAACGCGGCCGTCCCTGCGATCGAGTGAATGGGGAATTGGGAGTCCGCGTGACTTGAATCTTTGGTCTCCGCGCGCGTTCACACGCGTGTGTGCGCGGAGACGGCCGGGTCGCTCGAAGACTCGACCGCCAGCCTCGCAGTCCCGCGAGTGACTCGGACCACCGCCAGCCTCTGCCGCAAGGAGCGCTACAGCTGGATCTTCTTCCAGGTGCCGCCGCGGAACTTCAGCGTCATCACGATCGCGGCGCCGATGGCGTAGCTCATCGCGGCGAACCACATCCCGCTGAGCCCGAGGTGGGCTTCGACGCCGAGGATGCGGGCCATCGGGACGAGCAAGAGGAAGACGAGGCAGAACTGCGCGGCGGCGACGAACTTCGTGTTGCCGGCGCCGAAGAGCGCCTCGCTCAGGATCATCGCGACCGCGATGATCGGCGTGATCGTTCCCATCATGCGCATCGGCGTCATCGCGGCGGCGCGGACGGCGTCCGAATGGGAGATGAAGTGGACGATCTGCGGCGTGAAGAGGATGCCTTCGAAGAGGCCCACGACGCCGAAGAGCACGAGGCCGAGGCGCACGCTCGCCCAACCAAAGCGGTCGGCGTCGGCTGGGCGCTTGGCGGCGAGCGCCTGCGCGACGAGCGTCGCGGTGGCGGTGCCGAACGCGATGCACGCGGTGAAGGTGAGCTTGAGGAGGGCGACGATGTCCGTCGTCGCGGCGCCGTTGACGGCTTCACGCTGGCCGGCGGCTGCGCCGACGGACTCCATCGCGTCGAGCTTGCCTGCGACTTGAGCGAAGAGACCAAAGCCCACCATCATCGCCACTGTCGCGGCGGCGGCGGGGATCGAGAGCTTCAAGATGTCCCACGTGAGCTTGCGCGAGAGGTTCGACCAGCGGATGAACGTGAAGCGATGTCGTTCGCGCGCGGCATAGAACAGCATGATGCCGAGGCCGATCCACGTCGCGACGAAGGCGGCGAAGCCGGCGCCGGGTGCGCCCATGCGCGGTGCTCCGAGGTTGCCGAAGATGAACATCCAGCAAAAGAGCACGTTGAAGAAGTTCATCACGAGCGCAGAGATGAGGTGCACCCATGTCTTGCCGATGCCGTCGAAGAAGGCCTTCACGGCCATCGTCATCGCCATCGAGATGATGCCGAGCAGACGCCACTTCGAGTACGAGTAGGCGATGTCGTGCGCCTCGGGCACCTTCAGGATCAGCGCTAGGAGCCCGTTGATCGTGAAGCCGCCGATGAGGCTGAAGATGAGGCCGGCGAGGATGCAGAAGAACGCCGCGTTCGTGAGCACGGCGCCTGCGTCGTCGTAGCGTCGCTCGGCGAAGCGGCGCGCGGTGAGCGCCTGCGTGCCGACGCTGATCGCGGAGAGCGAGCCGCCGAAGAGCCACACGGTGAGCAGGGAGGGCAGGAGCGCGGCTTGCGCGTTCGAGTCCTCCGGATGGGGCAGCTTCGAGAAGAAGAAGACGTCGATCTCGTTGACGACGCTCTGCGAGAGCATGGCCACGACCGTGGGCAACGCGAGCCGCAGGATCGTTCGGTACGGAGGGCCCGAGATCAGTCTCAGATCGACATCTACGGGGGCTGTCGCGGTCGTCATTCAAGCGCGCGGCACACCGCGCAGGTTCTTCCGTAAGCGACAAGTCCCGGGTTGGCAAGAGAACGCGCGTGAAACTCGCGTGAATGCGACGTTCGTGCGGTGAAGGAATGGTGTTTCGCCGGCTGCGTTCGCCCTCCGTTTGGCGTGCTTGGGTCTTGCAAATCGCCACGGCAGGCCGTTGGGCCGGCGTGGCCGCCGGCCTTTTTTTGGACCTTTTTGGCACCTTTCGCTAACCGCGAAGCATGCGTTGCGCCTCCGGTCACCGGTTCACCCTCCTCCGCGCCCTGCCTCGCCGTGTGGTTCTGCTTGCGCGCCGGTCGGCCTTGATCGCGACGATCGGGATGGTGAGCACCACGGGGACCGGATGTCTCGTGATGCAGAAGGACTACGACGCGCTCTCGGCGCGCACCGCCGAGGCGGAGAAGCAGGCGGGCCAGGCACGCGCCGACAGCGCCGCGATTCGCGCGGATCTCGAGGCGACGCGCCAGCGGCTCGACAACGCCCTCCGCGCGAACGCCGACTCCTCGACCGATCTCATGAGCTCGAAGGCGAGGCTCAACGATCTCGCGGGTCGCGTCGACGAGACGCAGCACGGGATCGAAGAGCTGAAGCGCGAGGTGAACGCTTCACGCACCGAGATCTACGCACGCCTCGACGACTTGAAGCGCGCGCAGCAGACGCCGCAGACGCCTGCGCCTCCGCCTGTCGCCGTCCCGCAAGACAAGACGGCGCACTACAAGCAGCTCGAAGAGGCCCACGGCAAGAAGGAGTGGGCGACGGTGCGTGCGCTCGCGCCGGAATACGTCAACCGATACCCCACCGACGACAAGGCCGACGAAGCGCTCTACTTCGCCGGCGACGCCGACCTGATGGATGGTCGGCCGAGCTCCGCGCTCGGGAACTTCAATCGGTTGCTCAAGTTGTTCCCGCGCTCGAACGTGCTCGACAAGACGCTCCTCGAGATGGGTGACGCCTACATGGCGATGCACGACTGCGTGAACGCGAAGCTGGCGTACGAGGCCTGCGAGCGACGCTTCGCGAAAGAGAAGATCGGCGCGGACGCGCGCACCAAGCTCGCCGTGATCGCGAAGAACGCGCCCGGCACCTGCGCGCCCAACTGAGGGCTCACTTCGGCGGAGGGCAGGGCGCGAACTCGCAGTTCGGGCCCGTGCGACCAACGCTCGAGCCGTCCGGGCATACCTTCGCCTCACGCGTGCAGCCCTTCGCGGGCGGCGACGGAGGCGTCGTCGACGGACACGGGGCGAACTCGCAGCTCGGGCCTGCGCGGCTGACGCTCGATCCGTCTGGGCATACCTTCGCTTCTTCCGTGCAGGCGTGCGGCTGCCCTGCGCCCGATGACCCTGGCGGACCGCTCGGATCTTTCGGACCTTCGCCCGGACCGCATGCCGCCGCCGCGACCAGAGCGAGTGTGAAGGTGCACGTAAGGATGGATGGGAGAGCGTTCGTCTTCATGCCCTCGAGAATAGAGATTTGCGGCGATCCTTCGGCTGAAAGTTGGCCCGAAGAGCCAGAGCTTCATATGCCAGTCTCATGAGCGAAGCAGCCCTTGCCGAGAAGGCAGGCAGCAGCGGTGCTGCAGCGAAGCAGGCCTCCGAGTCGGCGGGATCGGCAGGAATGTCGTCGGCCATCGTGAGCATCCCTCTTCCCCGAGTGTTTGGTCGTCTCCTCCTCCTCAAGCTGCTCGCACGCGGTGGAATGGGTGACGTGTATCTCGCAGCGACCACCGGTATCGAAGGTGCGGAGCGCCCGATCGTCGTGAAGACGGTTCGACGCGATCACATTCACGATGGATCGTTCCTCGCGCGCTTCCTCGATGAGGCTCGCGTTCAATCGCAGCTCAATCATCCTGGCGTCGCGCAGATCCTCGAGGCCTCGACGGACGAGAACGGCGAGCCGTATACGGTGGTCGAGTACGTCGAAGGGCGATCGCTCGCCGACGTTCGCCATCGCGCCGTCCAGGTGGGCGCGCGCATCGGATGGCCCGAGGCGGTGGCGCTCACGATCGAAATGGGACAAGCGCTCGCGCACGTTCACGAGCGCGCAGGCGCCGACGGGACGCCGCTCGGGATCGTCCATCGCGATCTGTCTCCGCAGAACGTGATGGTGGGCTACGCCGGCGAGGTGAAGCTCATCGACTTCGGCACCGCGCGCGGTCACAACCGCCGGTGCCACACCGTCGCGGGCGTCGTCTTCGCGAAGCCCGGCTACGTCGCGCCCGAAGTCGCGCGCCAGCAAGTGGGCGATGGACGCATCGACGTGTACGCGATGGGCGTCATGCTCTGGGAGCTCTGCGCAGGAAAGCGCTTGCTCTCGGGCGACGCGCAGAAGCATCTCGAAGAGGTCGCCGCCGCCAAGTTCGACATCCCGCTGCTCTCGCAGACGCGCGGCATTCCCAAAGAGCTCGACGAGATCATCAAGAAGCTCTGCGCGAATGACCCCGACGATCGCTACGCCAGCGCGTCGACCGCGTCGTCCGATCTCGCGCGCGTCCTCGCGCAAGCGCCGGTCGGCAAGGCCGGCGAGCGCAGCGTGCGCGGCCGCGTCGCGTCGTTGATGAAGACGCTGTGGCCGCACGAGCCGGCGCGCCTCCGCGCGGAGTTCGCGAAGCTCCTCAAGCAAGCGCGCGCGTTGAAGCGCGAGACGCCGGAGACGCCGCCGTCGGAGCGCTCTCTCCAGCTCGCCGCCGCGACGATCAGCTCGGACCCGTCGATCCTCGCGGGCACGTCGTACCGCCTCATCAAGAAGATCGGCGAAGGCGCGAGCGGCGAGGTGTTCGAGGCCGAGCACATCGAGCTTGGTCGCAAGTACGCCGTGAAGGTGCTCTCTGCCGCGCATGCCGCCGCCCATGACGCGGTCGAGCGATTCCGCCGCGAGGCACGTGCGATCGCGTCGCTCTCGCACCCGAACCTCGTTCGTCTCCATGACTTCGGCAAATCGTTCGACGGCCGCGTGTTCCTCGCGATGGAGCTGCTCGACGGCAAGACGCTCGACGTGCACATCGCCGACAAGCCGATCCCGTGGCGTGACGCGACGCGCCTCGCGATCCAAGTCGCGCGCGCGCTCGAAGCCGCGCACGACGCCGGGCTGGTTCATCGTGATCTGAAGCCGCAGAACTTGTTCCTCACGACGAGCGGAGAGCTGAAGCTCCTCGACTTCGGCGTCGCGATGGCGCTCGCCGACACGATGGATACGGAGAAGCGCCAGAAGGGCTTCGCTGTGTTCGGCACGCCCGAGTACATGGCGCCCGAGCAAGTCGCGGGTGAGCCCGTCGACGCGCGTTGCGATCTCTACGCGCTCGGCTGCTTGCTCTACGAGCTCATGACGGGCTCGCGTCCGTTCGAAGGATCCCCCGTCGTCGTGATGGGCAAGCAGCTTCGCGAGACGCCGGAGCGTCCGAGGACGCGCGCCCCCGAGGCGATGCTTCCGCCCGACATCGAGAGCGTCATCATGAAGGCGCTCGCGAAGTCGAAAGAGGATCGCTACGCGAGCGCGCACGCGATGCGCGAAGCGCTCGAAGACGCCTTGGTCGCGCCCGATCGCCGCCGTTCGCGCGCGAAGCGCCTCGTCTCGATCGCGATCCTCGGCTCGCTCGGCCTCATCGCGGTCGCGGGCCTCAAAGATCACGCCCAGGGCCTCAAGGACTTCGTGCTGCGAAGGCCTGCGCAGATCGCGGTCGTCCCCGTCGAGTCGCTCCCCGCGGCGCCGGCGTCGCCGTCTCCCGCGCAGCCCGTCGTCGCCGAGAGCGCGCCGGCCGCCGCCGCGCCCGTCGCGAAGGACGCGCCGCCCGCGCGTGAGATGACGGCGCGAGAAGCCGCGCCCGCGCAGCCCGCGCCCGCGCGCCCCGCCGAGGTCGCCGAGCAGGCACCTCCGCAAGCCGCCGCGGTCGAGGCCGCCGTCGTCACGCGGCCGGCGGAGCAAGCAAGCCCGTCCGCTCAAGCGTCGAACGCGGACGACAAGACGAACGCGGACGAGCCGAGCGCGAACGCGAAGGTGAAGTCGTCGCGTGAAGGACTCCTCGTGCGCGCGTCGGCGAAGCACGATCCCGAGTCGAAGGCGCGTCTCTCCGATGCGCGCGCCGTCGCAAAAGAGAAGACGACCGATCCGAAGGCGCTTCGTGCATGGGCGATGGCTGCGATCCAAGCAGGCGAGACACGCGAGGCGCGACGCGCGGCCGAGGCGTGGGCGCTCCACGATCCGTCGGTCGAGCCCCGTCTCTTCCTCGCAGGTGCGCTCGACGCGAGCGGTCGTCGTCGCGAAGCGCGCGCCGTCCTCGAAGAGTGGCTCGCCAATCACCCCGACAGCCCTGACGCGAAGAAGATGCTCCAGCGTCTCGGCGCCTCGCCCGAGCCTGCGATCAAGAAGTCGCATGGACGCCAGCGTCCAGGTCGCGGGCTTCATCCGCCGGATCCCGTCGCCGACGAGTGAGGATGTCCGTGGATGTGAGGGCCACGATCCCTCGGCTTTTCCGAGCTCTCCGCGTGGTCTCCTTTGCGTCACGGACCGCTGGTACGGTCATGTTTTCATTGTGAGCCCCGCCGAGCCGGCGTCTCATGCGGGACATGAGCCGCAAGGGATTCGGTCGAGGGGGTAGGGGCGCGAGGACGATCGGCCTCATCGCGATCATGGGTGCAGCCGCGGTCGCCTGCGGATCGACCGAGCCGGTCGCGACCGAGCCGCCCGCGAGCGATCCTTCGGGCGTCGGCACGGGCGCGAGCGATGGCGTGAGCAGCGGCGGAGCGTCGACGCCGACGTCGCCCGCGCCGTCATCCTCACCTCCGCCACCGCCGTCCGGGACAACACCGCCCGTCACGACCGCGCCTCCTCCGCTGACCGCCTCGGAGTGCTTCAAGACCCTCACGGGCGCGGTGCCTGGTCCGGACTACGACAAGCTCAAGCCGACGATCGCGCCGAGCTGCGCCGGGACGCATCACCAGACGATCACGAACGTCGAGAAGGTCGTCTTCCTCGGCGACTCCGTGACGGTGGGGACGCCGCCGACCCTGCCGAACGATTTCTATCGGATGCGGCTCGAGGACAAGCTGAAGACGAAGTTTGGCGCGAACGTCGTGTTCTCGAGCTGCGCGAAGTGGGGCGCCCGCGTCGACGATCTGCTCGAAGGCGACAAACAGATCGACGCGTGCTTTCCGGGCGGCGTCGAGCCCAAGCGCACGCTCGTCGTCATGACGAACGGCGGCAACGACATCCACGCGTGGGCGAAGGACAAGCTCACGAGCGCTGCCGCGATGGCAAAGGCGGACGAGACGCTCCTGAAGCTTCGCGCTGCGATCGATTGGCTGAAATCGCCTGCGCACTTCCCGAGCGGGTCGTTCGTCGTGTACTCGAACGTCTACGAGTACACCGACACGTCCGGCGATCTGTCGAGCTGCCCGACCGCCTCCCTCGCCGGCATGGACGGCGCGTGGCCCGAGGGAAAGGCCGCGGTGGTGCACTTCGAAGAAGGCTTCATGAAGGTCGCGGTCGACACGAAGACCGACATGATGTTCCTGCTCGAGCACTTCTGCGGGCACGGCTACAAGCGCAAGGACGCCACGCTTCAGTGCTACCGCGGCCCGAACGCGGCGCTCTGGTTCGACGCCACGTGCATTCACCCGACCCCAGACGGGCACGAGCAGATCGCCAACCAGTTCGAGAAGGTGATCTCCGGGCTCTGAGGCGCTTCGCGAGGCTCACCCTTTCCACACGTTCGCGAGCCTGCTACAGCAGCGTCCCGAACAGGGAAAATGCCTCGCCGCGAAGACCTCCGGAAGATCCTCATCATCGGTGCCGGGCCGATCGTCATCGGTCAGGCATGTGAGTTCGATTATTCCGGCACGCAAGGCGCCAAGGCGCTGCGCGAAGAGGGCTACGACGTCGTCCTCGTCAACTCGAACCCCGCGACGATCATGACCGATCCCGAGCTCGCCGCTCGGACGTACGTGGAGCCGCTCGAGGTCCGCACGCTCGAGGCGATCGTCGAGCGTGAGCTGCCCTCGGCGATCCTGCCCACGCTCGGCGGCCAGACCGCGCTGAACCTCGCGCTCGCGCTCGAAGAGCGTGGCGTCTTGAAGAAGCACAACGTCGAGATGCTCGGCGCGCGCCCGGAGTCGATCGCCAAGGCGGAGGATCGCTCGCTCTTCAAGGCGGCGATGGAGAAGATCGGCCTCACCTGTCCGCGCGCAGGCGTCGCGCATTCGGTCGAAGAGGCGTGGGCGATCGTCAAAGACACGGGGTTCCCGGCGATTCTTCGTCCGTCGTTCACCATGGGCGGCTCCGGCGGCGGCATCGCGAAGGACGAGAGCGAGTTCGAGACGAAGGTCGCGTGGGCGCTGGCGCAGTCGCCTACGCGCGAGGTGCTCATCGAAGAGAGCGTGCTCGGCTGGAAGGAGTTCGAGCTCGAGGTCATGCGTGACCGCGCCGACAACTTCATCGTCGTGTGCTCGATCGAGAACCTCGATCCGATGGGCGTGCACACCGGTGACTCGATCACCGTCGCGCCGTCGATGACGCTCACCGACAAAGAATACCAGCGTCTTCGTGACGCCGCGCGCGCCGTCATGACGGAGATCGGCGTCGAGACGGGCGGCGCGAACGTCCAGTTCTCGGTCAACCCCGAGAACGGCAAGTTCCACGTCATCGAGATGAACCCGCGCGTGTCGCGTTCGAGCGCGCTCGCGTCGAAGGCCACCGGCTACCCGATCGCGAAGATCGCCGCGAAGCTCGCCGTCGGCTACACGCTCGACGAGCTCAAGAACGACATCACGGGCACGAGCGCCGCGTTCGAGCCGGTGATCGACTACGTCGTCGTGAAGTGGCCGCGCTTCGCCTTCGAGAAATTCCCCGGCGCCGACACCACGCTCGGCACCCAGATGAAGAGCGTCGGCGAGGTCATGAGCATCGGCCGTACGTTCTGCGAGTCGCTGCAGAAGGCGGCGCGCTCGCTCGAGACCGCGCGCGATGGCCTCGTGTCGCTCGTTGGACGCGTGGACTACCGCGTGCTCGCGATGCCGAAGAAGCAGCGCGATCTCGCGATGGAAGCGGCGGAGATCGAGGCTCCGAAGACGCTGCCTCCGCCGAACCAAGAGGACTTGGTCAACGCGCTTCGCAAGGTCATCCCGATCCCGACCGCCGACCGGCTCTTTTACCTGGTCGACGCGCTTCGTGCGGGCATCTCCGCGAAGGAGGTCCACGACCTCACGAAGATCGATCCGTGGTTCCTCGCGCAGCTCGAGCGCATCGTCAGCGCCGAGGAGCACATCAAGAAGGGCGAGCTCGGCCCGGCGCAGGTCCGCCAGTACAAGCGCCTCGGCTTCTCCGACGCGCAGATCGGAAAGCTCGCCGGCAAGACCGCGGACGAGATCCGCGCCTTCCGGAAGAAGGAAGGCATCACGCCGGTCTACGCGCGCGTCGACACGTGCGCCGCCGAGTTCGTCGCGCACACGCCGTACCTCTACTCCACGTACGAGACGGAAGGCGAGGCGCGGGACAAGACCGACAAGAAGCGCGTCGTCATCTTGGGCGGCGGTCCAAACCGCATCGGCCAGGGGATCGAGTTCGACTACTGCTGCGTGCACGCCGTGCAAGCGCTGCGGGAGCTCGGTTACGAGACCGTGATGGTCAACTGCAACCCCGAGACGGTGTCGACCGACTACGACACGTCCGATCGCCTCTTCTTCGAGCCGCTCACGCTCGAAGACGTCCTCGAGATCTGCGACGAGACCAAGCCCGAAGGCGTCATCGTGCAGTTCGGCGGGCAGACGCCGCTCAAGCTCGCGGTGCCGCTCGAGAAGGCGGGCGTCAAGCTGCTCGGGACCACCGCCGACGCGATCGATCGCGCGGAAGATCGCGGTCGCTTCGATCAGCTCCTCACGAAGCTCGCGCTCCGTCGCCCGCGAAGCGGGATCGCGACGGGCACCGAAGAGGCCTTCGCGATCGCCGACCAGATTGGCTATCCGGTCCTCGTTCGCCCGAGCTACGTCCTCGGCGGCCGCGCGATGATGATCGCGTACTCGCGCGCCGAGCTCGAGAGCTACATCCACCTCGCGGTGGAGGCGGCACGCGACGCCGGAACGCAGACGATCCTCGTCGACGAGTTCTTGAAGGACGCGATCGAGGTCGACGTCGACTGCGTCGCCGATGGAAAGCGCGCTGTCATCGGCGGCGTGATGCAGCACATCGAGGAGGCCGGCGTTCACTCCGGCGACTCGTCGAGCGTGCTCCCGCCGCACTCGCTCTCACCAGAGCTCGTGCTCAGCATCGAAGAGCAGACGCGCATGCTCGCCCTCGAGCTCGGCGTCGTCGGTCTCA
The DNA here is from genome assembly GCA_044227045.1 of Labilithrix sp. Lineage (GTDB taxonomy): Bacteria > Myxococcota_A > Polyangia > Polyangiales > Polyangiaceae > Labilithrix. The sequence continues at coordinate 13,548 of JBGAFW010000114.1, read as the reverse complement.
TGAACGTTCAGTTCGCGGTGAAGGGCGGCGACGTCTACATCCTCGAAGTGAACCCGCGCGCGTCGCGCACCGTGCCGTTCGTCTCGAAGGCGACCGGCCGGCCGCTCGCCAAGATCGCCGCGAAGGTGATGGCGGGTCGCACGCTCGACGATCTCGCGATCACCGACATCGAGGTCCCGCGCCACGTCGCGGTGAAGCAGAGCGTGTTCCCGTTCACGAAATTCCCCGGCGTCGACACGATCCTCGGCCCGGAGATGCGCTCGACTGGCGAGGTCATGGGCATCAGCGACACGTTCGCGCGTGCCTTCTACAAGAGCATGCTCGCGGCGGGGCTCGATGTCCGTCCCTCGACCGAGGTGAACGCGAAAGGCGCGACGAAGAAGAGCGTGTTCATCAGCGTCCGCGATGACGACAAGCCCGTCGCGTGCATCATCGGGCGCCGGCTCCGCGCGGCGGGCTACGAGATCGTCGCGACGAAGGGCACCGCGGCAGCGCTCCAGCGCGCGCGCATTCCGGTCTCTACCGTCAACAAGGTCCTCGAGGGATCTCCTCACGTCGTCGACGCGATCCGAAGCGGCACGATCGCGATGGTCGTCAACACGACGATGGGCGCGCGCGAGGTGAAGGACAGCTACTCGCTTCGCCGTCAGACGTTGCTCATGAATATTCCTTACTTCACGACGATCCCGGCCGCCCTGGCGGCGTGCGATGCGATCGAGTCCGCGCACGGCGATACGCGCGTTCGTGTGAAGTCGCTCCAGGAATGGGGTGCCTGAGACCGAGCGTTGATGTAGGGAACGCCATGCTTTCTTTCGCGCCTTCCCGCTCGCTCGTCTCCGGTTCGCTTCTTCTCCTCGTCCACGTCGCCTCCGGATGCAAGCCCTCGACCCCTGCGTCGACTGGTGATGCGGGCACCGCACACGACGCGGGCGCGGCATCGGGCGCGAGCGCGAGCACGGCAAGCGTCGAGGCGGAGGCGCGCACGCTCGTCGAGTCCTGGGTGAGCGCGCAGAACGCGGCGGCCTTCGCGAAGTACGAGGAGCTCTACGCGCCGCGCTTCGAAGGCATTCGTCGCTCGGGCGAGCAAGTCGCGAAGCTCGATCGCGCACGCTGGATGAAAGAGCGCGCGCGGATGTTCAAGCAGAAGACCACCGTGTCGGTGAAGGAGATCACGATCTCGCCTTCGCACGACGGCGCGGAGGTCCGCTTCGTCCAGACATGGTCGTCGGATTCGTATCGTGACGAAGGGCCAAAGCGCATGGTGCTCATCCGCGAGAGCAGCAAGCTGAAGATCGCCCGCGAGGAGATGCTCGCGTCGAAGACGATCGCCCCGGGCGCGACGCTACCCGAAGACAAGCTCGCGTTCGTGATCGCGGCGCCCACTACCGAGCTCGTGATCGCGCGTGACGCGAAGGACGACTGGGCGATCGGCGCGCCGAAGGTCGTCTCGAAGCAGCCGATGACCACGCGACGTGACGCGACCGGTCTGCCCGCCGAGCTCAGCGCGTGGAAGGGCAAGAAGGTGGAGCTCTTCGGCAAGGCAGGCGTGAGCTGCCAGGGGACCGTGTCCGGCCTCTCGGTCGTCGGTCGCGTCGTCCCGCATTTCGGGACGGTCAATCGCTGGAACGGGACCGGCGACTTCGCGGGCGAGCCGAAGCCCGCGCCCGAGATCGTCGCGCAAGAAGCGTGGGACTTGAGCGGCCGGGAGTCGGGCTCGCAGGAGTCTGGCCGTCTCGTCGTCGCCGATGTGAAGACCGACAGCGGCGATTGCACGGACGCGATCTGGGGACGTGTGATCGCCGCGGGAGCGAGCAAGACCCCGATGGCCTCCGGCAAGCCCGCGAGCGCGGAGACGAAGGCGCTCATGCTCGCCGAGCTTCGCAAGACAAAGGCCTACACGGAGACGCAGGCGCGCTACGTGAGCGAGAAAGAGCCGAAAGATCCGCCGAAATGGGAGGACTTCGATCCGAACGTGACCGCGCTCACCTTCGAGCACGAGACGCTCGGCATGGTCGTCTCGATCTCGATTCACGCCGGCGCCGGCTGCGGATCGTTCGGGGGATCGATCAGCGCCGTGTGGGAGAAGAAGGGCAGCACGCTCCGGCCGCTCCGCGACGCGTCGACCGACGAGATCGCGCCGGTCTCGGCGGGTGACGTCGACGGTGATGGCAAGATCGATCTCCTCGAACGCGAGGGCATCCTGCGATCGAAGGGCGACAAGCTCGAAGCGCCCGCGAAGATCGCGGTGCCCGACTTCGACTGCGGCTGCTGACACGCTCACGCGGACGTTCGTGACAAGACTTAGTGTTGCTGGGCTCAGCAACCATCGGGCTCAGCGGCTCTGCATCGGAGGTCGCGCGAACGCGTTTTGCGCCGGCGGCCGCGGCTCGGACGCGTCGAGGTACGCGAGCTCTTGGCTCGCCGAGTCGACGTCGTCCTGGATCGCGATGCGGAGGCGACGGTTCGTGGACTCGTCGCGCACGGCGGCGACCGCGGCGTCGATGCGGACGCGTGTGTTCGGTTGATTCGAATGGCGGAGGACGCGCGCCGCCGCGGCACGGAGGTCTGCCTCGGCCTCGGGATCTTCGAGGATGGCCCAGAGATCCGACTCGTCGAGCGTGTTGCCGCGGTAACCCGTGCCCGACGACGACAGCATCTGGCCTTGCATGTCGAGACGCACGAGCCAATCGCGCGGCGTCTCTCCTTTGCGCCGGAGGACGTCGACGCGGCCGGTGACGTCGTTCTTCTGCGGGCCCATGCCTCGTGCGCGAAGCGCGGCGGCCATGACCTGCGCGATGAGCGTCTTGCGATCGTGCTCGGAGGGGCCGCCCATCACTGGGCTCACGCGCTCGACCGCGACGCTGAAGTACGGCTGCGGAACCGAGAAGATGAGGCCGCGCTTGTGATCGTCGATGCTGTTGACCGAGTCGTACGGCAAGGCGAACCAGCCGCGCGGTGTCTTCAAGCGGAGGCCCTCCGCGGCCATCACGACCGACGCCTCCGGCGGCTTGCCGAGCAGCCCGACGAGGCCGAGGATGGCGCCGATCGCGCCAAACTGACCGAGGAGGATGCCCGTGATGAGCCCTGCCTCGTGGGACACGAAGATCGTGAGCGCGACCGTGAGGAGCGCGAGCGCGGCCGCGAGCAGACGCCCGATGTAGGCCGCGCGCTTCGTGCCGTCGGTGAGCGTTCGCCACGAGATCGTGCCGAAGCCGCCGTGGCCGATTCCGAGCGCATGCCGAACCTGGTCGGCGTCCGCGTCGCCGCTCATCTCGACCGTGATCGGTTGATCTCGCTTCTGATGTTGAAGCGTCAGCAGCAGCCCGGTCTCCGTTCGCGCGGTGGTCGCGCCGATGATGTCCTTCGCGAAGATTCGTTGGTTGCGCGTGCCAGCCTTCTTGATGTCGACGTAGCCGGGACCGCACGTCAGATCGGCGTTGCGAGGCTTTCGCTGGCGCTGCGCAAAGAGCCCGATCATGTTGAAGATCGCGACCGACGCGACGCCGACCAGCGTGGCCGGCACCTCGGTCAGCGGCCCGAAGATCGCAAACAGGAGCATGAGGAAGGGCAGCGCGTAGGGCGCCATCCTCCATACTCGGGGTCCTTGCGGGTCTTCGATCCCAACGCGCATCTCGTCGTCCTGCGTCCTCGGTCGTGCGGTCTCTCCACCAAGATAAAAGACCGACGCGAAGACCGCTGGCGTTTTTGCGCGCACGTCGAGGAACCGAGGGAACGCGGCCGGCGCGTCGGGTGACGGGTACGCGTTCGAAGGAGGTGGATCAGGGCTTCTTTTCTCGCGGAATGTCGCGCGTCCTTCCGCGCGTTCGATGTAAGCTTCGCGAGAGGATTTTCTCGAAAGAGAGCGTCGAAAACTCGCAAGTTACCCTGCGCGAAATGAGCCACGTTTTCGTCATGCCGAGCCCGAAGTACCCGCTCAAGCCCCTGCTCGAACATCGTGAGCGCAACGTCGACGAACGAACGGCCGAGCTCGGAGATGCGATCCGCGCGCGCGAAGAGGCCGAGCGCGCCCGTGACGACGCGCGGCGTGCCCAAGAAGAAGCGGAGGCACGTGCCGCGCGCGTGAAGGCGGAGGAGGCCGAGCGGCTGCTTCGTGGCGAGCTGCGTGCGGTCGACCTCGCGCGCGGCGAGGCGTGGGAGTACGCCGCGCGCGCGGAGATCCACCAGCTCGAGCGATCGGCCGACGTGCTCGACGGCAAGGCCACCGAGGCGCAGGCCGACGAAGCGAGCGCGCGTGCGCACCTCGCCGAGACGATGGCCGATCGCGACGTCGTTCGCAAAGACGAGGCTCGCTTCGAGGACCGCGTGAAGAAACGGGCGCTCGCCGCGGAAGAGGAAGCGGCCGAAGAAGCCTTTCGGGGAGGAAAGAAGAAGCCGTGAAGACCATGCTGCGCAACGCTTCTCCGAGCCTCACGTTCCTCTTGCTCGCGATGGCCGCTTGCTCCGACGCGGGTTGCCGGAGCGGATCGAGCTCCAGCCCGCCCGCCGCGACGCCTCCCGCCTCGGCCGAGGCCAAGACCGCGAACGCGAAGGGGGCGATGTCGCTTCCGAGCGTGCACGTTCTGCTCGATGATCCGAGGCTCGCCGCCGCGCGCACCGCAGAGCGCGCGAAGGACTACGCCGCAGCGGCGAAGGCCGTGCACGACGCGCACACCCCGGACATCACGCCGGCGGACGCGTGCGCGTGGGACTACCTCGAAGGCCGCCTCTACACCCTCGCGGGCACGGCGTCGGCCGAAGCGCTCGCCGCCTACGAGAAGGCAGAGAACGCGGCATGTCCGCTCTCGGGGCACGCGCGTCTTCACTCCGCCCAGACACTCGCGCGCCTCGGTCGAGCCGACGACGCGATCGCGCGCGCTCGCCTCGTGCCGGCCGATCAGGCCGTGCTCGCCGACGACGCGAAGATGGTGATCGCGGAGTCGCTCGCGGCGAAGAACGACCGCGCGGGCGCGCTGCCGCTCTGGCGCGCATGGCTCGCGGCGAACCCGCATGGGTCGCGTTGGGTCGACACGTCCGTTCGGATCGCGAACGCCATCCTCGACGGGGTCGATGGTCCCGCCGACGCGCATGCGCGTGAGGCCTACGACGACGCGACGCGCGTGATCGTCGAAGCTCCGAAGCTCGCCGACTCCTCCGGGGCGACGCAGGCGCGTCTCCGCGCGGTGGCGCTTCTTCGCGGCAAAGACCCCACCGTCACCGATGCGCTCTCCGACAGCGAGCGAGCGCGCCAGGCGCAGGCATGGCTCGATCAAAACGAGCCGACGCGCGCGTTCGATCTCGCGAGCGCGGTCCTCCGCGCGCCGCCGAACGGCGCGACGTGCAAGGCGGCGCTGACCCGCGCGAACGCGGCGGCGAAGAAGACACCGAAGACGGACACGTGGGGCGACGCGGTCACCGCATGCGAGAAGGACGCGGACCTCGTGACGGCGCTCTATGCCGGCGCGAAGGCGCGCACCGGCAAAGACCCGAAGCTCGCGATCGAGTGGTTCAACAAGGTCGAGACGCTCTTTCCGTCGCATCGCCTCGCCGACGACGCACGCTTCCGCGCGGCGCTGCTGATCGCGCAAGGGAGCGACGAGGGACGTGAAGACCGCTCCGAGCAGATGCTCCGCACGCTGCCCGAAGCTTACCCGGCGGGCGACATGCGCACCGAGGCGCTCTTTCGCGTCGCGCTCGCCAAGATGCAGAAGGGGCACGCCGAAGACTGGGAGGCGGCCAAGCCCGTGCTCGATCGCATCCTCGAGATCACGCCCGACGATCGTCATTGGGCGACGGCAGGGCGCGCGGAATACTTCCGCGCACGCGCCGCAGCCGTGACGGGCGACGCCGAGGGAGCACGCACGCGCTGGGAGCACGTCGTCGAGAAGCATCCGCTCTCGTTCTACATGTTGCTGTCGTACGGCAGGCTCGCGCTCATCGATCCGGCCAAGGCGCGCAAGGTGCTCGACGCTGCGATCGCTCGCGATCACGAGGGCGCGTTCCCTTCACGCGCGCATGCCGAGATCGACCAGCCTTCGTTTCGACGCGCGGTGAAGCTGCTCGACGTCGGCGACGTCGACGGCGCACGACGTGAGTTCACCTCGGCCGGAGCGACCACCGATGGCGCAGACCCCGAGGTGATGTGGACGGTCGGTGCGCTCTACAACCAAGCCGGCCTCTTCGAGCTCGGCCACGCCTTCTCGCGCGGCAAGCTCAGCGATCATCTCGAGCATTACCCCGAGGGCAAGTGGCGTCTCCCGTGGGAGACCGCCTACCCACGCGCGTTCGAGCCGCTCGTCGCGAAGGCAGGCGAGAAGTACTCGCTCCCGCAAGCGATCGCGTGGGGCGTGATGCGTGAAGAGTCGAGCTTCATCGCCGACGTCAAGAGCCCGGCCAACGCGTTCGGCCTCATGCAGCTCATCGTCCCGACCGCCAAAGGCGTCGCGATGGGCACGCCTTACGGCAGCGACGAAGCTTCGCTCAAGCGTCCCGAGGTCTCGATCGAGCTTGGGACGAAGCTCCTCGCAGCGCTTCGCTCGCAACACGGACACAACGCGCTCGCGATCGGCGCGTACAACGGCGGCTCCGGCGCGATCGGTCGCTGGATGGCGAGCCGCTCGAGCGACGAGCTCGATTTGTTCGTCGAGAACGTGCCGTGGGAAGAGACGCGCAACTACATCAAGCGCGTCCTCTCGAGCGTGGCAGCGTATGGTTACCTCTACGAGCGCAAGTCCTTCGACGACGCGCTAGCGATTCCGCTCCGGTTCGTCAGGTGAAGAGCCGTGACCCGCAAGAAGAGCTGATCGTCGTTCCGACCGAGCGACACATCGAGCGGCTTGCGCACGAAGGACGGCGCGCCGAGACGCGAGCATCGCTCCGCGCACGTCTCGCGACGGCGCTGCTGCCGAACGTACGCTTCGTCGACCCGCGCGAGTGTCACCTCACGCTCGCGATGGCGCTCGAAGAAGCACGCGCGCGATCGAGCGGCGCCCCCGCCGCCGGACGGGTCGGCGGCGCCGGAGGCGCAGGTCAGCTCAGCCTCTTCGGCTTCGGCGGCACGTCGCTTCCGAAGAAGGGGAGCGACGGCGTGTCGGCCGACGAGACCGACCCGCTCCTCGCGACGCTTCGCGGCCGAGGCGGCGCCTCGTGGGTCCGCGCCGTGCGCGCGATCGACGAAGCGATCGGCGGCCTTCGCCTTCGCGGCGTGACCGAGACGCACCTCGAGCGCGTGCGCGGCCACGGCGTCTTCGCCGCACGCGCCCGAACGCTCGCCGCCGCGATGCGCGCCCTCGACGAAGCCCTGGCGCGAAGCGAGACTTCGACTTCGAGCGAGAGAGCGCAGGCGGCGGGCGCGCGTGACGGGAGGCTCCTGGGGTCGTCGCTGGCGGCGGCCATTCGCGAGTCGAGCCCCGCCGCGATCACGAGCATCCTCGGCGCGAGGTCGCTTCGTGCGCGATGGCTGCTCTCGTGGGATCCGCTCGACCTCGCGTGGTGGCGCGCGCTCGACGAGATGCTCGAACGTGCCGGCGGTCATGCGCGTGTCGTGCTCCCTGCGTTCGACAAGCGCCTCTCGAGCGCACGCGATCAGGACCCGCTCGAGATCATCGCCGACATCGTCGCGCGCCATCTCGACGCCGCGCCGGAGACGGAGCTCATCGACGCCGTGCTCGGCGACCTCGCCGCGACGCCTGCGACGACGTCGTCGGTGACCGGACGCGTGCGCCTCGCTTACGTGAAAGACGCGCGTGAGCAGGCAAAGACGTGCGCGCGCACGGTCGTCGCCGCGCTCACCGCGAGAGAGGCGAGGGTCGAGCGCGTCGTCATCGCGTACGCCACGAGGAACGAGAACACGCTCCGTCCGCTGCGCCGCGCGCTGTGGGACGAAGGCGTGGTGTTCCACGACGCGCTCGGGCCGCCGCCCACCACGGTGCCGGTCATCGCCGCCGCGCTTCATGCGCTGAGCGCCGCCGAGTCGCGATCGCGCATGGACGTGGCGCGTGTGCTTCGCTGCGGCTACCTCGATCTTCCGGGCGTCGACGACGCGATGCTCGCGACGATCGCCGCGCGCCTCGAGCAGCGCGCGACAGCGGCCGGCAACACGCCGAGCGAGCGCCTCCTCGCGACGATCCTCGAACATCGCTACCACCCGCCGCGGCGCAAGCAGACGGGCACCGGTTCCCAAGGTGATGACGACGAGGAGACCGCCGAACGCGAGCTGAAGCGAGCCGCCGAGCACATCGTCGACATCTTCACGCGGGCGTCGGAGGCGAAGACGCGGCACGAGCACGCGCGCGCCGCACGGACGCTCTTCGTGGAGCTGGGGTTCTCCTCGCGGGTGGGGCAAGGCGCGCTCTCGACGTTTCGTAGCGACGACGCGCCGACGGGCATCGATCGCGCGGAGCGCCTCGCGATCGCGCGCGACGTTCGCGCGTGGGAGACGCTCGAGGACATCCTCTCCACCTACGAAGCGACCTCGCGGCGCAGCGCCGAAGCGAAGAGCCTCCTCAAGGACATGGCCGTCGACGCCGAGGTGTTTCGCCTCGAGCTCGCCGACCTGCTCGACGCCTCGAGCCGCGTGCCGAGCGCGAGCCGGGCCGGCGCCGTCCGCCTCGCGCGCCTCGCCGACGTGGGAGGAGACGAGCTCGATCTCTTGATCGTGCTCGACGCGAACGACGGCACGCTGCCGCGTGATCTCGAGCCGATCACGCTGGTGTCCGAGACGCTCGAGGGCGCCGTCGCGAAGTCTGCTTCGCGCGAAGGCGTCGCGATCACGCGAGGCGCCGAGCTGAGCGCGCGCGATCTCGCCGCGCTCGCGATGACAGCGGCCGAGTCGCGACAGATCGTCTTCATGACGACGGCCGACGACGGGAGCGAGGCGCCCGCGCGCCCTTCGCGCATCGTCTCGATGCTCGAGCGTGCGGGCTCGAAGAGGCTCGAGGCGGTCCCGGCTGACGTCCATGCGTTCGCGAGCGCCGGGACATCGCCGCTGCGCTCCGCGAAGGAGATCGCGCGGCGCACCCAGCGCGAACGCGCGCGTGAAGGGTTCTTCCTCGATCCGGAGCGGCCGCTCTCGGCGATCGTGGGCACGCTCGAGCCGAGCGCGACGATCCGCGCGATCGTCGCGCGTGAGACGGGGGACCGCCGCGAGCATGCCCTCGCGGTGACGTCGGTGGAGCGCTTCGCGCAGTGTCCCTTCAAGGGGTATGCGCACGTGGTGCTCGCGGCGCGTGAAGGTGAGGAGCAGCAGGAGCTGCCCGACGCACGCGAAGAGGGAAACCTCGGTCACAACGCGCTCGCCGCCGCGTTCGTCGCTGCGCGCGCCGAGTGGCCGAAGCGCCCGCGTGACGCCGAGGCGATCATGGCAAAGGGCCTCGCGGCTGCGGAGGTGGTGCTCGCCCAGACGTCGGGCGGCCACGCGGCGCTCCGCGCGATCGTGCGCCTTCGCATTCGCGAGTCCGTGCGCGCCGTGCTCGCGCGCGCGATCGCCGACGAGACATGGGATTTCGCCTTCGCCGAGCAGGGCTTCGGCGTGCACCGGCCGTGGGAGCCCTTCCGCGTGCAGCTCGACGCCTCCGAGGATCACGACGAGGTCGCCGATCGCGACGAGCTCTGGCTTCGCGGATCGATCGACCGGGTCGACCGAAGACACGACAAGCTCGCCGCGCGCGTGGTCGATTACAAGCGGAGCAAGAGCACCGCCCGAGACTCGTCGGCGGGCGCGCTCGGCGTCACCGCGCTTCAGATCCCCGTCTACGCCGTCGTCGCGGCGCAGGCGCTCGGTGTGCCGACCACCGGCGTGTACCTTCCGATGCAGCCGCGCGACCTCGCGACCGAGCGGCTGACGCCTCCGTCGGCGCGCGCAAACAACCCGGAGGAGCGCGTCGCGAACCTCGCACGTCGACCCTCGGCGTTCGTTCCGTCCGAGATCGAGCGACGCGTGCTCGACATCGCCTCTTCTGCGCGCGACGGTCATTTCGCGCCGTTCCCCGCGCGCGAGTCGGAGTGCGCGTACTGCAGCGCGAGCGGTGGTTGCCGGAAGCCACGCTTCGCGATGGCGCCGATGGACGACGCCGACGACCAGACGCCCGCGTACGCGAAGGACCCTGCGCCATGAGCGGCGTCGACCAGGCGACGCTGTATGCGATGCCGCGAAACCTCGTGCTCGCTGCGAGCGCAGGCACCGGCAAGACGCATGCGCTCGTCGGCGTCATCGTCCATATGTTGCTCGGCGGGCGAGCGGGCGGCGTGGTCGAGCCGGCGCGCATCGTCGCGACCACCTTCAGCCGCAAGGCCGCCGCGGAGATCCGCGCCCGCGTGTCGAGCGAGATCGAGAAGCTGGTGCTCGACCCGGCGTCGTCGGTGTACGCGAGCAGCCTCCGTGAAGCGATCGATCGCGCCGGCGGCGCTGGCGTCACGCATCGCGCCGCGACCGACGCTGATCTTTCGAAGCGCGCGAAGAAGGCGCTCGCGAGACTTCCGCAGGCGCGCTTTGGTACGCTCCACAGCTTCGCGACGGGGATCGTGCAGCGCTATGCCGTGGAGCTCGGTCTCGGTCCTGGCTTCGAGCTCGCGACGGAGGCCGAGACCCGCGCGCGCGTCGAAGATGCGATCGCGCATGCGCTCGAGAGGCGACTCGACGACAGCCAGAACGCGCTCCGTGCGCTCGCGGAGTCGGCGGGGAGCATCGATCGCCTCGTGGGCTCGCTGAGGCGGGTGCTCGCGAACCTCGAAGAAGATGGCCGATCGGCCCGGGACCTCGACATCGACACGTCCGACGCGCGTGTGATCGAGGCCGAGATGCTCGAGCTCGTAGCGCATGCGAAGAGGCTCGCGGCGTACCCTCGGTATGGATCGGTCGCGCAAGATCTGGTGACGGCATGGGGCAACCGCGAAGCCGACGCCGAGCGCGTGGAGCGCACAGCTGCCGCCTTCACAGCGCTCCGCGCCTCGGGGAACAAGCCGCCCGAGGTCGAAGCGTTCTTCGTGTTTCGAAACGATCTGCTCGGGATGCCGAACGAAGAGAAGGGCCGCCGGCTCGCGCGCGCGTGGCGTTCTCGGCACGCGTTCACCCAATACGCGACGCTCGTGCGTGACGTGCTCGGCGAAGCAGAGATGGAGATCGAGCGCGTGGGCCGCGTCCGCGCGATGCTTGGCTTCGGCGAGATCCTCCGCGGCGCGCGCGAGCTCCTTCGCGATCGACCTGACGTGGCCGACGAGATCGGCGCCGGCATCGACGCGCTCCTCGTCGACGAGTTTCAGGACACGTCTCGCGTGCAGCGCGATCTCTTGCAGCTCCTCTGGGCGCGGCCGGACGCGCGGTCGAAGTCGGGCATCATCCCGCCGTTGTCGGCGATGCGCCCGAGCGGCCTCCTCGTCGTCGGCGATCGCAAGCAGTCGATCTACGGCTTCCGCGGCGCCGACGTGGGCGTCTTCGCCGAGCTCGCGGTGGGCCTCGCGGGCGTGCCGGCGCGCGAGGCGCTCGGCATCCCCGCCGGCGTGACCTGGGAGCCAAAGGACCCGATCGCCGACTTCCACGCGCTCCGGCACAACCGCCGGAGCGTGGGCTCGATCCTTCGGTTCGCGAACGCGTTCAGCGCGAAGCGCTTCGTTCCCGGCGACCCACCGCCCGAGCTCTTCGAGATCGAGTACGTGCCGGCGACCGAAGATCTCATCCTTCCACCGGAGAGCATGGAGCCCGAGTTCGTGCTGCCGCCCGAAGAAGAGACGCCGCTCTCCTCGCTGCTCGCGCGATCGCTGTCGGTGCCTCCATCGCCGCCGGTGGACCCATCGACGCTTCCGGCCATCGCGACGACATGGCTCCGCGTTCGTCCGAAGGGCGCGACCTCGACACGCCTCGAAGAGGCGCTCGTCATCGCCGAGCGCATCGCCCTCCTTCGGAAAATGCCGATCGAGATGGGCAAAGACAAAGGCAACGGCCGGCCGATGCGCCAGCCGGAGTATCGCGAGATGGCCGTGCTCGCGACGACGAACGGCATGCTCGACGCCGTGGCGTTCGCGCTCGCGCAGTCGAACATCCCGTACGTGGTCTCGGGCAAGAGCTTCTTCCGCGCACGAGAGATCAGCGATCTGGCCGCGATGCTCTCGGTGGTGCTCGACCCGAACGATCGCCTCTCGATGCTCGAGGTGCTGCGCGGACCATGGGCGTCGGTGCACGACGAGACGCTGCTCGGCCTCGTCGAGCCTGGAAGAGGGCTCGTCCCGCCCTCGGCGTGGTCGTCGCCGCCCACGCCGAGCCTCATCCGACCCGAAGACCGTCCCGCGCTCGACGCGATCGCTTCGCTGGTCGACGCGCTCGGTCGTTGTGCGGCGCGCCTCGGCGCTGGCGCCATCCTTCGCGAGGCGGTCTCGATGACGGGCTTCGAGCAGGTGCTCCTCGCGATGCCACGCGGCGAGCAACGCGTCGCGAACGTGCAAAAGCTGCTCTCGATGGCCGATCGCCATCCGGACGCCCGCGCCTTTCGCAAGTGGCTCGACGATGCGAAGGAGCAAGAGGTGGGCGAGTCGGAGGCGGCCACGTTCAGCGACGCCGACGACGCCGTGCGCCTCCTCACCGTGCACGCGAGCAAGGGCCTCGACTTTCCGATCGTGTTCGTCCCCGAGATCGGCGCCGCGCTCCCGCGCAGCGACAAAGGCGTGGCGCGCGTGGCGCTCGGCGCCGGCGATAAGAAGAACGTGCTCTCGGTGCGCATCGCGGATGAGTCGGGCTTCGTGCTCGAGCCGCCGTCGTACACGCGCGCGTACAACAACACGCGCCGGCGTGAGCGTGCAGAGCGGCAACGCCTTGCCTATGTCGCGGTAACGCGCGCCGCCGACTGGATGTTCCTCGTCGGCGGCCGATCGCGCGACACGCCGGTGGACCCGGGCGAGCGGACGATCGGGGTGCTCGATCAGCTCACGTCGATGGTCCTCAAGATCGAAGACGTGGACGTGCCGCCGATGACGCGACGCGAAGAGGCGCAGCGTCTCTACACGATCACCGCCGCCGAGGTGGCCGAAGGCGAGGAGACCTCCGCGCCTTCGGCGGGAGCGCCTGAAGCCGAGCACCGCCATCTCCCGATCTGGCAAAACCTCCCGATCGCGCCGACGGCGCTCGCCGACTTCGCGCACTGCGCGCGCCGCTTCGAGCTCATCTATCTCCTTGGCCTGCCTGAGCATCGGCAGACGCGTGCGGAGCGCGTGTTCTCGAGCGAGAAGGCCACCGGCGACTTGTTCGCGACGATCGAGCCTCGCTTCGACACCGACGTGGACCCGGACGAAGGCGACGGGGCCGCCGGACCGCCAGGTCACGGCCTCGCGGCGCTTCTTCGCGATCCGCGCGAGCTCGACGCCCGCACGCAGGGAACGATCCTTCACGCGATCCTCGCGCGCCTCTCGGTGGACGCCTTCCTGTCGCCCGACAAGGCGGCAGAGGCTGCGAAGCGCATCCTCGAGAACGAGAACGTGCCCGAGGACCACCCCCAACACCACGCGATTCACTCGCGCGCGATGCGGTTCCTTCACTCGGCGTACGTGCGCTCGCTGCGCGAAGGC
>JBGAFW010000113.1:0-28822 GCA_044227045.1 Labilithrix sp. | reverse complement strand
CCTCGAAAAAACCGAGGAGGGCCGGCTCGCGCCAAAAGTCCCTCGAAAATGAGCCCTGGTAAGCAGTTTCGGTGGCAATGGCGGCTCTCGAATGGAGCGGCGGTCGAGGCCGTCATCGATTCCGCCGCGGGAACGGAGACCGTTTCGCAAGGGGCGCGCATCCTCTCGAAGGCGGCGCGGGGAGAGAAAGGACCCGACGGCCACGTCGTCGCGGTGCAGCCCGAGCGGTCCGCCGGCGACTCCGAGCGCCCTCCGATCGAGGCGGTGGTGACGTTCGATCCGAAGCGGGCCGTCTGCATCCTCCGGGTGGAGGGCCAGGAGATCGCGCCGAGCGTGTGGCCGATGCGCGAGGCAAAGTCGGCGGCCGAGATCGCGGCGTCATCACCGCTCAACGCGCCGCCGATCGGCAAGTTCATCCTCATCGGCCTCGCGATCGTCACGCTCCTCGTGCTCGGCATCTTCATGCTCGCCCGGCGTGACGACAAGGCCGCCGTCGTGAAGAAGCTCGAGGGCACGTACCGCGCTCCCAACGGGTTCTTCGTCGCGCACTTCCCGCCCGAAGAGCTCACGGCACGCACGGCGGTCCTTCCGCTCTCGATGGGCGGCGTGGTCCTCGAGAACAAGGCGCACACGCGCGCGATCGTGATCGGCGCGCTCTCTCTCGAAGGAAAGACGAGCGAAGGGCTACGCGATCCGTGGGCGCTCCAGCAGCGCATGCATGGCGAGGCGCTCGTGAACATCCCGAAGGCCGACGGCAAGTACGAGGAGACGAGCCGGCGAGAAGACACCTGCCTCGGCGAGCGCGGCGCGGTCGTCAACGGGTCGATCGCCTTCAAGACCGGGCAGCACGCGCGCGTGTGGTCGTGCACGTTCGCGAACAAGGACGCGGCGTACATCTTCATGTACCTCCTCAGCGATCCGATGACGCCCGCCGACGAGAAGCAGATCCGCGCGATCGTCGACGCGACCGACCTCACGCACCTCGCCGATCTCGGCCTCGGCGTCGGAAACACGCCGCTCGCCGACAGCGCCGCGGCCCCGACGCCGACGACGCCGCTGCTCGTGCCGCCGCAGCCGTAACCCGGGCTTAGCTCGACTCGCGGAGCAGGACGTCGAAGAGCGGCTCGAGCGAAGCGCGATCGCTTGGCGTCGCCCGCCGGCGGAACCGCGCGATCTCGAGCTTCACGATGCGATGAAGCGGCATGTCTTCTTTGTCCGTCCTCACGTCGAGGCTGAGGAGAAAGCGCACGGTCTCGAACGCGAGCGCGGCGTGACGGGCTTCGTCGTTCGCCACCTGGTCGAAGAAGAGACGAAGGCTCTGCGGCGCGTCCGCCGCCATCGCATGCTCGGCCGCGCGGCAAGCCGCGAGCGTCTGACCGAGGCAACCGCCGACGAAGACATCGCGAAGCAGATTCGCCGCGAGCTCGGGCCCCGATCGAAGCGGCGCGACGGCGGCTTCGAGCGGGCCGGCGCTGCGGGCTTTGCCTTCGAGCGCCGCGAGCCATGCGAAGCACGCTTCGGCGTGCGCGATCTCGTCGGCGAGCGCCGCCTGCGTCTTCTTGAGGAGCGACGACGGCGCGCCGAGCGCCATCAGCTCGCAGATCGTCCGCGCGAACGCCGCGACGCTCGCGTGCTCTTCGAGCGACGCCTTGGTGAAGTGCTCCGTGTATCTTGCACGTGCCTCGGGCTCGAGCAGGCTCACGATCGCCGGAGCGACCTCGAACGCCGCGTCGGCCGAGACGAACGTCGCGACGTCCGTGCCGAGGATGTGCTCCGCGACGTGCTGCGAGCTCGTCTCATCGACGAGCAGCGGTCGGCCGTGGATGGTGCTCGCCATGGTTCTCGGGCGCAGCCTAGCCCGCTTTTTCAGCGCCGGCGTGCCCAATCGAAGGGCGTGGCGAACGAACGAGACGGGGTGACCTGTGTCCGCGTCTTTCCGTTCGTCTGCCGCGCAAAGGCTGGGGATGCGCTGTGGAAAGACTTTCCAGAGACGCCGCCCGGGCCCGCGAATCCTTGGCCCTCGTAGTAGAAGTCGAGCTTTAGCGCGTTCGCGCACGCGGCGTCGACCGGCTTGGCGAGGAGGGCAAACTGAGCCTTCATCTCCGTCCCGCATGCGTCGTTTTGCCCGTGCGCGCCGCCTTTGATGATCACGAGCTGGCCCGCCGACAGCGTCGACTGCGCGAGCTCGGCGTTCTTCGACGGCGTGATCGGATCGACCTCTCCGCCGATGACGAGCGTGGGCACCGGCGACGCGATCGGCGTGACGACGTCGTCGGCCTTTGGCGCGATCGACGGAAGCGTGCGGCATCCTGCGAACGCGCTCCGTGCCTCCGCCTCACCGTACGCACGAAGCTCGGGCCTCACTTGGCTGAGCGCCGCGAGCGCTTCGTCTCGTGACTCGTATTGTCCCGAGTCCGCGCAGCTCACGGCCGCGTACATTCCAAACGCGAGGTCCGACGCGATCTCGGCGTGAAGCGCGCCTTCCCCGCCCTTCTCGAGGCGGTCGTACACCTCTTTGCCGAGCGGCGTCGCCTTCAGCGCATCCGTGCGCGCCTTCTCTTCTTTGGCGCTCTTCGCCGACTTCGCGCTCTGGTCCGCGTTGAACTCGGCCTCGGTTTGCTCGAGCAGCGTATGGATGAAGTACGGGAGCTGACCGGCCGCCGCGGGCGAGTAGAGCGTGTCGAACACCGTGGCGACGAGCTCGTTCCAGTCGAGCGACCCAAACGGCGTCGCGTCGAGCTTCGTCTTGAGCTGGCTGAACGAGGCGTCGAGGTTCGGATACGCCGCGTTGCACTTCGCGTCTGCCGCGCAGGCCGCGAAGATCTTCGTGATGGTCGCGTCGAAGTTCGGCATCGTGTCGGTGAACACCTTCGTCTGCGGCGGCAGGACGCCGTCCACGATCGCCGCGTGGACGTCGTCCGGATGACGACGAAGCACCTCGAGGCCCAGCCGGGAGCCGTAGGAGATGCCGTGAACGTTCGCCTTCTTCACGCCAAGCGCGATGCGGAGATCATGAACATCATCGGCGCTGCTCGCCGAGTCGTAGCCCGCGAAGTCGACGCCCGCCTTCTGATGCCGCGCAAAGCACGTCGCCGCGGGATCGGGGTCGCTCGTGCTCTTCGACTCGGGCACGCACGTGAGGCGAGGCACCGAGCGGCCCACGCCACGTTGATCGAAGAACACGAGATCGCCCTCGTCGAGGAATTTCTGATTTCGCGCCATGAACGACGGGTCTTGGATCGCGACCCCCATCGCGCTCTCTTCGGCGGAGCCACCCGGTCCACCTTCGAGGAAGATCGTCGGGAAGCCCGCCTTCTTCCCCTTGAAGACGATCACGTGGAGCTTGATCGATCTGCTGCCGTCCTTGCGGCGGTTCTCGGGGACGCTGAGATCACCGCAGAAGAACGCCGTCCCTTCGGCGCTCTTCGGCACGACGTAACGGCACGGGACGACGGGAAGCGTCAGCCCTTCGGGGAGCGTGTTGTCCGCCGCGTCCGCAGGCGGCTTGCCTCCGGAGGATGATGACGGGTCTTCGCTGCTGTCCGAGCATCCTGCCAGAAGGCCGAGGCCCACGAGCGCGATGGACGCGAGCCCAAACGACGGCGTAGGCGCTTTCATGTGCGCGCTCCTGATCCCCATCGAGCAAGCGTATCATCTCGCTGTGGCTCGATCGTCCATCCTGCTCTGCGCCGCAACATCCGCGCTCTTTGGCGCCGCGAGCTGCAGCTCGTGTGCGGAGAAGCCGCTCGTCCACGACCAAAGCCCCACCGCGTCGAGCATGACGGCGACGTCTGCGACGCCGAAGGAGCGGGCTCCGAGCGTGACGGCGCCGCCAGGATTCTTGAAGGGCCAGCTCCACGCGCATTCGTCGGGAAGCCAGGACAGCGCGACGAGCGCGATCGACGTGCATCGCTGGTACGAAGCGCACGGCTTCGACTTCGTGGTCTTCACCGATCACAACTTCATCAGCGACACGCCCGACACGAAGCTCATCACGATCCCCGGCGCGGAGCTCACCCGCAACCTTCGAACGTGCAATCCCCCTCCCCCGCCACATGGCCGCGGATGCACGCTGCACACGAACGCGCTCTTCGTCTCCACGGGCCAAGACGGTCCCGTCGAGCCGCTCGAGCCGATCGACCCGAAGAGCGACTTTCGCCGCGACGTGTACCGCCAAGAGCTCACGCGCGTGACCACGCTCGGCGCGATCGCGCAGCTCAATCATCCAAACCTCCTCTTCAGCGGAGCCGACGAGCCCACCGTGGTCGACCTGGCGTCGCAAGGCATCCCGCTACTCCTCGAGATCCGAAACGAGGCATGGGACAGCGAGAACGACGGCGACGCGACCCACCCCAGCACCGAGGCGCTCTGGGACGCGGCGCTCACACGCGGCGCGCACGTGTTCGGCACCGCGACGGACGACGCCCACCACTACCTCGACGCGAGCGAGATGCGGGCGCGCGGCGAACGTCCGTTTGACGGCGATCGCGGCTACGTGATGGTCCGCGCCGAGAAGACCACCAGCCAAATCCGCGAAGCGGTCGCGCGCGGCGACTTTTACGCCTCGACCGGCATTGTCTTCACCCGGTACGACGTCGACCGCGACAAGGGCGCCTTCGTGATCGAGAGCGCGGGCCCGGTCATCTTCGAGGTCATCGCAAAGTCCAAGGTGATCCGCGAAGCCCGCGGCACGAAGATCGAGGTCACCTTGGGACCCGACGACGGCCCCTACGTCCGCGTCCGCGCCCGCCGCGACGGCGACACCGCGCTCGCATTCACTCAACCGGTATTCCGAACCAAGGCGAGCACTCCTTAATAGAGGAGGAACCCTCAAGTCGCGGATAGAAGGCGCTGATGGACGCGGGTCCTCTTTTGGCCCGTGATTTCACTGCCTTTTCATGGTGCTGGAGCCATCCGGCCGGACGTCACCCACGCGTCACCCGTTTGGGCGATCCCTCCAGCGAGGGATCCGCGTCACATCTCCACAAATCGAGCGTTACGCTTTCAAAGGAGAACGACGGCAACATGAAGACATTCGGGGTGGCGGTTCTTGGGGTGGTGATGATGGGTATGGGCGCGGTCGGCTGCACGAACGCAACGACTGGCACCGACTCGACGACGCAAGCCGGTTCCGGCCAAAACGGCAACGGCAACGGCAACGGCACTGGGGACGGGACGAACAACGGGACCGCGAACGGCGCGAACGGCACCACGGGGGCTGCGGCGAACCCCCAGCAGGACGCCGCGATCAACGCGAACACGCAGTACGTCCCGGAGCCTGATCAGACGAAGGCCACGGAGATCGCGACGCGGATGTGGACGACGCTGACGTCGCACAAGTGCTGGTACCTCCGCGGCTCGACGAACAACTACTCCTTCTCGGGCGTGAACGACTACCGCTACGCCGGCACGGTCGACACCTACGCCGGCCAAATCGGCCTCATCTCCGCAGGCAAATACGGCCCGTATGACGCCGCCGACATCATGATCAACGGCGAAGAGCAGTGGCTCGGCATCTACGACTCCCAAACGATGGCGATCGCGAAGATCTACAACGGCCAGTGGATGATCAACTGGTACGTCGCCGACGACCGCCTCTGCGTTTGATCGTCCGCCGGCAGAGGAGCTACTTCGGCGAGGGGCCGCCGCGGGCGTAGCCCCACTCGCGAAGGAGGCGTGCCATTTCTTCTGCGCCTTCATCGGAGGTCTCGTGGGCTTCGCCTGGGTCGCCTCGCCTTTCGCGCGCGACGAAGAGGCCGATGTCGCGGCGGGAGTCGATCGTCGGGAGGAACGTGGCTTGCGCGTTGATGCGGGCTTCGTCGGAGACGATCCCTTTGCGGAGCGCGGGCGAGAGGAGGCCGAACGGTCCGCCGAAGATGCCCTCCTCGGGCCATGGCTTGTCGTCGAGCCAGAGCTCCCAGCCGATCGGCGCGCCCGGTGGATCGATCACGACGTCGAACCCGACCGGGGTGGTCGGCGACGTACGAAGCGCGACGTCGACGCGGTTCGCCGCCGAGTCCACCTTGAAGGCTTCGCGTCCGAGGTCGACCGGCTGGACGTCGTAGGTCTTCGCTGGCGTCTTCGCGTCGCCCAGCGTGATCGCGCCCGAGACGCGACGCGACTGCGCGCCGCCGACGAACCGAAGGTGCAGCACCGGCGGCTTGTCGCTCGACGCCGCCGGTGACGCGGGCGGCGTTGGTGACGGCGGCGCGGAGGCGACGGCGATGGCGGCGGCGCGAGGCGCGACGACGGGGGCTCCTTTGAGGGCGGCCTCGAGCCGGGCCTTCATCTCGGCGACGATGTCGGGCTTCTTCGCGGCGAGGTCGCGGCGCTCGCCGGGATCGTCGACGAGATCGTAGAGCTCGAGGTCCGTCTCGCGCGTCTTGTCTCCTTGGACGACGATGCGGGCGGCGCCTTCGCGCATGAGGAGGCGCCAGCGGCCGTGCATGATCGCCTTCGAGCCGCGTCCCTCGGAGACGACCACGCGCTCTTCCGTCTCGGCTTGCCCCTTCGTCAGGCTGACCAACGACTTGCCCGTCATGCGCGGATGCGCCTCGAGCCCTTGGAGCTCGAGGATCGTCGGCGCGATGTCGATGCTGCGTACGCGTGTCTTCACGTCGGTGTTCGGCCGGAATTGCGAAGGCGCGACGATGACGATCGGGACGCGGGTGGTCTCTTCGAAGTTGCTGACGGCGTGGTGGTAGCGGATGGGCATCTTGTCGAGCCCGCTCGTCCCCGCATGGGCAGACGACATCGTCTCGCCGTGATCGGCGGTGACGACCACGATCGTGTGGTCGCGAAGGCCTGTCTCGTCGAGCGTCTTCATCAGGACGCCGATCGCCTCGTCGTCCTTCGCGGCCTCGGCCATGTAGAGGCGCGCGATGTTGTCCTTCGGACCTGCCGGCGGCTTCGGGACCTTCTCGAGGTGCTTCGCGGGCGGCTCGTAGGGCTCGTGCGGCGAGTTGTAGTTCACGAACGCGAAGAAGCGCGTGTCCTTGTTCTCTTTGATCCACTGCGTCGCGTCTTGCGTGATCTCGAGCGTGTCGCGCGTGCGGTAGCGATGATCGTCGACGCGCTCGAAGCCCATCTCGAGGCCCACCGGCGCATAGCCCACCATGAAGTAATTGTTCACGAACGCGCGCGTCGTCACGTTCTGCCGTCGCATCGCGAGCGAGAGGAGCGGCGGATCGGACGTGTAGAAGCGGTTCACGTGCGACGGCGGCAGCATCCACTCCGTCGTGTCGATCCCGAGCTCGCTCGACCGCGCGCCCGAGAGCATCGCGAGCGTGCCTGGCCGCGTCCACGATCCGGCCGAATAGGCATGCGAATAGCGCGCGCCGCGCTTCGCGAGATCGTCGATCTCCGGCGTGATGCCCGGCACCTTGGGCAAGAGCGCCTCGAGCGGCGGCATCGGCGCGGCCTGCTTCGCGGCGTCCTCCGCGTCGTCATGAAAGCTCGTGATGACGTCAGGCCTTAGCGCGTCGATGACGATCCAGAGCACGTTGTACGGGACGCGCGTCGCGCTGGTGCGCCCGAGGATCGTCGGGTTGCCCCAGAGCGCGACCGGCGAGCTCGGCGTCGCGAGCACGTCCTCGCGAACGACGCCGGCGTCGACGGTGGGGCGGCCGTTGCCTGGTCCGCTGTACGCGCTCGCGGCGGGCTCCGCGCCGCCGTGACGCGATCGCGGGGTCTTCGTGTTTCGTTCACGCTCCTCGCTCGACTCGGTCGCCTTCGTGATCTCGGTCGTGAGGCGTAGCTCGACGTCTTGCCCTGCGTAGGCAGAGAGGTCACACGTCGCTTCGGTCCATTTGCGCGCGCCGCTCGGCTCGAGCACATGACGGTAGGCTTCGTGGAGCGTGCCCTTCGAGTCCATCACCGAGACGAGGAACAGCGACGCGTCGTCGGTCGCGTTGATCGTGCCCTCTGCGAACGTGAAGCGAGCGCCCGGCGGCACGTTCAGGCGAAACGAGATCGTCCCGGGCGAAGGCGAGATCAGCGCCTCGCGCTCGTCGAAGCTGCCTTCGTTCATGTTCCAGATGCGCGCGTCCGGAGCCCACGCCTTTCCTTCTTTGCCGACGGGCATCGCCCACTGCGTCTCGGAGGCGCTCGTCCGCAGCGCGATGTTCGTGACGAAGCGCGCGGCGTCGCCGGTGACCGGGAAGAAGGGGGGCTTTAGCTGTCGCCAATGGGCCTTGATGATGCCCTTCGCCGAGTCGGCGCGAGGCATCTCGAAGCGCGCGTCCTTCGCGAGCTCGACGAGGCGCGCCTTCACCTCGTAGGTCGCGCCGTCCGCGGCCAATGGGGTCGCCTTGTCCGCGCTCGAAGATCGAGGCGCGCTCGCGTCCGCGGGCGACGACACATCGGCGCGCGCCGCATGCGGTGGGCTCGGCGCAGGCTCGGCGCCTCCACCGACGCGCCACGCGACGATCCCGGCGGCGACGGCGAGCAGGAACGCGAAGAGACGCGGCACGACCGCGAGCAGACGAACGCGAGCGCCGAGCACGTGGATCATCATGGCTGCTTGGCTCCTCCACTGCTCGCCGGCGGGCTTGCCGCTGCGCCACGCGCGAGCGCCGCGCCTCCTTCTCGAGGCACGAGGTAGCCGTCCTTCTGCTCCATGTTCGGATCCTTCAGCATCCACGACCAGAGCTCGGCGCGGAGGCGCGCGACCTCGTTCGGCAGCGCGGCCGCGAGGTCCTTCGTCTCCGCCGGATCTTGCTGCGTGTCGAACAGCATGTACCGCACGCCGACGCGCGTCGGGATGTAGAGCAGCTTGAAGCGCTCGTCGCGCACCATGCGGTGGCGCGCCATCAAGGTCTGCGGGAGCATCTCCTTACGGAGCACGACCTCGGCGTTGTGACGCGAGTCGAGCTCGGTGAGCCCCATCACGCCCGGATACGGCATCCGAAGCTCCGGCGCGAGCGCAGGGATGTCTTCGGTGAACCAGAGCTCCGTCTCGGCATACGCGAACCGCGGATCGATCGGCTCGCCACGAATGGCGCCTGCCACGGAGCGACCGTCGAGATCGCCAGGCGGCGCGACGTTCGCGAGGGCGTAGAGGGTGGGCGCGATGTCGACGTCGCGGACGATGCTCGCGACGCGGTGGCCTTCGGCCGGCGCGCCCTTCTTCTTCGCGGTGCGCGGGTCGTAGATGACCAACGGCACGTGCGTGCCTTCGTCGCCGAAGAGGTGATCACCATGACCTTGTCCGTGATCGTTGTCGAACAACGTCTCGCCGTGGTCTGCGGTGATGAGGATGACGGTGTGCTCGGTCATATCGAGCTTGTCGAGCGTGCGAAGGATGCGTCCGACGCCGTCGTCGATGCCCGTGACCGCGCCGTCGTAGAGCGCCTGAATTTGCCGGACATCGTCTGCGTCGGGCGGCATCTCGGACGCGCGGCCTAGGCCAAGCGGCTTGTGATACTTGTAGCGACCTCGGTACGACGCGCTCGTGTACTTCTTGTAGTACGGCGCCGGCGCGGCGTACGGAAAGTGCGCGGTCGAGAAGAACACCGTCATGAAGAACGGCTTGTCCTTCACCGAGCGAAGCGCGGCGTCGACGTCATCGGCGAGCAGCATCGGATCGGCCGCCGCGCTGAGCTCGCGCATGACGGGAAACAGCTTTCGACCGACGTGCGAATGGAGCACCGGCAGGAGTGGCGTCTCGCGCTCGAGCACCTTCTGGCGAATCACCTGCCGAAAATCGAACGACGGGGTGTCGATCTTCTGAAAGCCGAGATCGATGCGCGAGAAGATGTCGCCCGCGTAGTCGCTGACCACCACCGTCGAATAGCCCGCCTGCGCGAAGCGCTGCGGCAGCGCGTCGAAGTCCTTCGCGCGCTCTTCCCAAGTCGGGAACATCGACCGCACGCCGTGATGGTGATTGTGGCGCCCGGTGAGGATCGTGACCCACGAAGGAAACGTGCGCGGCACCGACACGTACGCGCGATCGAAGCGCGTGCCTCGACGCGCGAGCGCGCTCAGGTTCGGCGCGATCTTCGGGTCGAGGCGGTCGGCGCGAAGCGAGTCGGCGGCGAGGATGAGGAAGCTGAGCGGCTTCGTGTCGTTGCCGAGCGCGAACGCGGTCCCGGGCGCAGACGCAGAGGGCGGCGCGGCATGCGCGGTCGTCACGATCGGCTCGGTCCCTTCCCCGAAGGCGACCGCGGCGAGGACCAGCATCGCGAGGGGCGCGGCGCTTCGGCGCGCAGCCTCGGCGGCGGCGAGCTTCCAGGGGAAGCGCACGACGACGAGCGCGCGCGTGATCAGGTACGCGATGCGCCGCGGACGCACGTAGGCGATCGCGAGCCCGATCGCGAGCAGCCAGATGCCGCCTTTGCCGAGCCAGTCGGTCGCGAAGAGCTGCACCGTACGCGCGAGCCCGCCCTGCGCATACCAGTCCGCGGCGTAGAGCTGCGGCGTGTCGGCCATCGCGCGAAGGACGAGCAGCGCGTGGAGGACCGCGACGAGACCGAGCGCGTGAAGCAGGTCGACCCACGCGGAGCGACGCTGCAGAGGCGCGCCGCGAAGACGAACGAGCGCCTCGGCGACGAGCCCGATCAGGAGGCCCAGCGCGATCGCGGTCGCGACGACGCCGACCTTCATCCGCACGAGCTCGGCCGGAAACCGCTTCGTGATGAACGTCTCGACCGCCTCCGCGCGCCGAACGTCACCGACGTCCGCGTCGACGCCCGCGCGCGTGCCCGAGTAGGCGACGAGGCCGATCAAGTAGAGGACCCCGACGAACGGCGGAGAGACCGCCGCCCCACGAAGCGCGAGCTTCGTTCGTCGAAGGAGCCTGCTCACGAGCGACATGTCATCTCGGGGTCGGGGGTCGGGAAAAAGGGAGCTCGGGGGACCAAGAACCTTGTTTCGGCCGGATTATGGGCGATTTCGGCGTCCGGCGTCCTCCTTAACGCCGCAGCCACCGGACGTCATCACGGGCGACGCGGATCGGTCGGGAGACCGGAGCTTCGCGCACACGACGCGAGCTCGGCTTTGGGGGCACGCGGTTCGCTTTTGCGGGGAAAGGCCCGCCGAAATCCCGACCATCACTCGCTTTTCGAGGGGCAAAACAACCCTTCGCGCAAAAATGCCACGAGCTTTCTCCGTTCCCAAGCCGTCCCGCTTTCACGTCGGGGACGCGCGCGCCGCGCTCATGGCGCTCGCGTTTGCGTCGGCGAGCCTGTCGGGAGCGACGTCCGAGGCCGCGGAGCCGCAGAGCCCGCCGATCCAAGACGCCGCGCCGCCTGCCGAGAGCCTCCCCGAGAAGCGGCCGGTCCCCGACTACGACGGCCGCGGCCCCGAGCCGTCCACGCTCGACCGCGATCTCCTTTGGGTCCCACGCATCGCGCTGGCGCCGCTCTACCTCGTAAGCGAATTTCTCGTGCGCCGCCCGATCGGCGCGATCCTCTCCGCGCTCGAACACGACAAGACGACGCAGAAGGTGCTCTCGCTGTTCGCGTCGGAGGACCACGCCGAGAAGCCGTATGGGCTGGCGCCGGTGATCGGATGGGACGTGGGCCTCGAGCCGAGCGTGGGCGTCTACTTTTGGTGGGACCACGCGAAAGGCCATCACGTGCGCGCCCACTTCGGGACGTGGGGCCTCGATCGCCTGCACGCGTCGATCGTCGATCGCTACGATGTGAGCGCCGAGTCGACCGCTGGCCTCCGCGTGGCGTTCTCGCGTCGCAACGACAACCTCTTCTTCGGTCTCGGGCCCGACTCGCGCACGAGCGCGAAGGGGCGCTACCTCGCGAACGTCTTCGACGCCGGTCCTGTCTACGATCTGCGTCTCTTCACGCATGCGCTCCGTGCATCGACCACCGCCGGCGTGAAGCTCACGAGTTTCGAGGAGGGCACGTGCTGCGGAAGCTACCGCGTTCGCGATCGCGTGGACGACGGCGAGGTGCGTGAGCCGCCGCGTCTCGCCGACGGAGGGTACACGACCGTCTACGATCGCCTCGAGCTCGCGCTCGACACACGCGGCAACAACGAGACAGCGACGCTCACGCGGCATACGCCGTCGCGCACCACGAGCACGCCGTCCGAGTCGCTCTCGGGCGTTCGTCTCGCGCTCGAGGGACAGCCCTCGTTCGACGTCTCGCGACGGCCGGGCGCCTCCTGGGTCAACTACGGCTTGACCGCTTCGGGCTCGCTCGACCTGACGCACACGTTTCGCGTCGTCACGCTGTCGGTCTCCACCCTCTTCTCCGATCCGCTCCAAGGCGGCCCGTCGGCGATCCCGTTCACCGAGCTCGTCACGCTCGGTGGCAACGGCTGGATGCGCGGCTTCTTGCCGGGGAGGCTCATCGATCGAAGCGCCGCGGTCGCGACGCTCGCGTACCAGTGGCCGGTCTGGGCCTTTCTCGACGGCGAGATCGAGATCTCGGCGGGCAACGTCTTCGGCGAGGGCTTGCGCGGCTTCGACGCGGGCAAGCTTCGCCTCTCGTCGGCGATCGGCCTACGCACCACGACGACGCACGACAACGCGTTCGAGCTGCTCACCGGCTTCGGCACCGAGACGTTCGACATGGGCACACGGATCACCTCCGTGCGCATCGCGCTGGGAGCGACCCGTGGGCTGTAACCGCACGACCTTCCTGCTCGCGATCGCGCTCGCGTCGACCACCTTCGGGTGCGGCGCCGCGTGGAGCGGCGAGCACGTCCGCCGCTTCCCTCTTCGCGATCCGATGACGGTCGACGCGGACGAACGCCCCTACCGCGTCGCGTGCCGTCCCGATCCGCAGGGCAAGCCGCACCACGCGGTGTGCACGCCGATCGAATACGTCTCGCCGTTCGTCTGGGACGGCGCCGATGCGATGGCGTTTCGTCCTGTCTCGCGGTTCCTCGCGGTCGAGTTTGGGTCGGAGTCGATCAACGTCAACGCGCTCGATGAGGTGCCCGACTCGAGCTGGTTCCAGAACCGCATCGGAGACGGGCGCACGCCGATGTCGCTCGACGCGGTCGCGGTCGGGCCTTGCGACGGCGAGGGAGATGATCTTCGCCCGGACGACGCCGCGGACGGATCGTGGCGGATCGATCACGGCAAAGACAACGGCGCGAACCCCGGCTTTGGGATCGAAATCGACCACGACAAAACACGCCGTTACCTCTTGAAGGCCGATCCGGAGGAGCAGCCCGAGCGCGCGACGGGCGCCTCGGCGATCGCGACGCGCATCTACCACGCCGCTGGTTACTGGACGAGCTGCGAGTCGGTCGTCTACGTGCGTCGCTCGCTCCTCGCGCTCGAGCCGGGGCTCGACTTCCGTGACAACTCGGGCGTCGCGCGCGCGTTCGGGGCCTCGAACCTCGACCGCATCTTGAGCGCGGCGTCGCGACGTGGTGACCGCTATCGCTTCGTCGCGTCGCGATGGCTCACTGGCAAGCCGCTTGGCCCGTTCCGCTACGAAGGCGTTCGCAAGGACGACCCCAACGACGTCGTCGCGCACGAAGATCGTCGTGAGCTCCGCGGCCAGCGCGTGCTCGCCGCGTGGCTCGGCCACTTCGACGCGCGCGAGCAGAACTCGATGACGACGTGGATCAACGGCAACGCCAAGGATCCCGACGCGTCGCCCGGCCACATCCGGCACTGGATCATGGATCTGAACGACTGCTTCGGCAGCGAATGGACGTGGGACGAGATCTCGCGGCGGCTCAATCACACCTACTACTTCGACGTCGGCTCGATCGCCTACGACTTCGCGACCGTCGGCGTCCACCGGCGCCCTTGGGACGACCCACGGCACAATCCTCCAGAAGGTTCCATCTTCGGCTACTTCGACAGCGCCCGCTTCGACCCCGAGGCGTGGAAGCCTGGCTACCAGAACCCCGCGTTCTCGCGGATGAGCGAGCGCGACGCCGCGTGGATGGCGCGCATCCTTTCGCGCTTCACGCCAAATCACGTCGAGCGCTTGGTGAAGACCGGTGACTTCACGCGTCCCGAGCACACCGCCTACCTCACGCGCACGTTGATCGAGCGCCAGCAGGCGATCTTGAGGCGCTACTTCGCGATCCTCTCGCCGATCGCGGACCTCGAGGTCAACGGCAGCTCGCTCTGCGGCGTCGATCTCGCGCGGCGTGCCCACGTGTTTTCGCCGGCGTCCTTTCGCTACGGAGCGACGATCCACACGGGCGACCGCCTCGATCGACGCGCGATCGCCAACGTGGTCGTTGGAGACGACGGCCGCCTCTGCGTCCCGCTCACGCATACGACCACCAGCGCGTCCGCGCCGTCGTATCTCGTCGTCGAGATCGCCAGCGGCGCGGCCAAAGAGCCTCTGCGCGTCCACCTCTACGATCTCGGCGCGAGCCGAGGCTTCTTCCTTGCGGGGGTCGAGCGATGATCCCGCGCGCGATCCTCCAGCGACGCTTCAAGATGCTCCTCGTCGTCGCGACGATGACGGCGACCGCGCTGGCGTCGTCCTCCGCGCACGCCGATCAAGAGCCGACCGTGCAGTGGAACGAGCGCTGGCCGCGCGTGCGCCTGATCGAGGTGATCGACATCGCGCTCCTCACCGTCGGGTCGATCCTCATCCACCAATCGCCGTACCAAAAGACCGCGCGATGGAAGGGGCCGATCCTCTTCGACAAGCCTGCGCGCTCGTTCTTGAAGCTCGACACCGCGCACGGCCAAGAGGCCGCCGCGAACGTGAGCGACTACCTCTACAAAGGCATGGTGCTCGCCCCATACGTCGTCGACAACTACCTCGTCGCGCTCGGCGTTCATCAGAACGCCGACGTCGCCCTCCAGATGACGCTCATCAACATGCAGTCGCTCGGCCTCTCGGGCGTCATCAGCCTCGGCGCGCAGCACCTCGTCGGTCGCGCGCGTCCGTACACCGACGACTGCCCCGAAGGAGGCGTGGGTCCGACGAAGACGGGCTTCAGCACGTGCGGCGATTCGGCCGACAACCAGAGCTTCTACAGCGGACACGCCGCCGCCGCGTTCACGATGGCCGGGCTCACGTGCGTGCATCATCAACACCTCCCTCTCTACGGCGGAGGCGTCCCCGACGCGGTCGTGTGCGGCGTGATGCTCGCGGCGGCGACGACCACGGGCCTCACGCGCATCATGGCCGACCGCCACTGGACCTCCGACGTGCTCCTCGGCACCGCGGTGGGCCTCTTCAACGGATACCTCTTGCCCGCGTGGCTTCACTACGGATTCGGTAGCGGCGCGCAGGTGCAGACGACGGTGCAGACCGCGCTCGGCACGCTCGTCCCCTTCCCGCAGATCTTCGAAGGCGGCGCCGGCGTCGGGCTCGCGCTCTTCTGATCGAGCTAGGACAGCGCGCTCGGCGGGACACGATCGTTCGGCTCGCCCTCGTGGTGCTCGAGGCGGATCGCGCGCGTGAGGTCGTCGAGCACGTCGGACGCAGAGCGCGGCGTGGGCAGCGGGCCCGCTTCTCCGAGCAGCGGCCACACCGCGTCGCGCACGTGGGTGGGCAAGGTCACGCTCAAGTACTCGAGCGCCGCGCCGCGATAGCGCACGTCTTCCTGGTGCAACGCACGGAAGCAGAGCCGCAGCGCCTGTCGATCGATCAGCATCGAGAGCAGCGTGAAGAGGTGCTCGATCCCGCGCGTCACGCGATCTTGAATGACGATGTCGAGCGGGGCGAGCGCCTGCTCGCTCAGCGTCTCTTCGTCCACCGTCGCGACCACCTTCTGCTGCCGCGCGGCCTCCTCGATCACGATCTGCTCGATGCGCGCGGGTGGGATCGTGAGCTTGGGCTCGGGCTCTTCGGTCTCGACCGCGATCCGCGCGAGCGTCCGGGCAGCGACATAACGGACCTCGAAGCGCGCATCGGAGAGGACCATCAGGAGGCCGTCGGCCGCGCGCTGGCTCGGAGCCGCGGCGAGCACCGAAGGAAGACGCCTCCGAACGACGACGTCGGTGTCCGCGTCGAGCAGGATGTCGATCAGCTGGCCGGTGATCGATCCGGCGATGCGCTGGAGGGCTTGCTTTGCCTCGTGATGGAGCGTCTTGTGTCCGAGCAGCAAGATCGCTGGGCCGGCGGCGAGCTTCGTCGACTCGTCGAGCTTCGCGAGCGCGCGACGGGCCCGCGCGACGTCGTTCGAGAGAAGCGCCTCGCTGACCGCGACGATCTCCTTTGCGTTCTCGAGCGCTACCTCGTCGGTCGTCTTCGCGTTCGGCACGACCGAGAGCTGCTCGGCGGTGGTCGTCGCCTGCGCGCGGAGCGCATCGGCGTGGTGAATGAGCCGATCGCGCGCGCGGTCATCGGCGGGGTCCACCGACGCGGGCGCGGCGTCCGTCGCGTGCGCGGCGACGCCTTCTCGCAGCCTCTCCTCGAGCGCCTGCACGTAGCCCGCGTGAAGCTTCCGGACGATCGGGAGCGCGGCGAGCGCGAAGAAGACGACGAGCCCGAGGACCGTCTTCGAGTCGGGCGCGATGAAGTAGATGACCACCATCGTGATCAAGCTCCCGATCACGGTGCCGGCGCGATCGAACCCGACGTCGATGATGACCTTCGTCGCGCGCTTCTGCCGCTCCGAGATGGGCGTGTAGAGCAGCTCGTACGCCGAGCGGAAGAGCGTATTGCGATGCACCATCTCCGCGCCGCGCAGGACCGACGCGCTCGCGAGCCCAGGCACCGCGATGCCAAACGCGCCGCCGAGGAGGACCACGCCCGGCAAGATCGCGAGGTGCACCGCGAGGGCGAGCTTCTCGATCGCGATGCGACCAAACGCGACCTGGATGAAGAGCGAGAACACCGCGACGATGAGGCCAAAGACCGAGAAGAAGGAGAGGAGGTTGCCTCCCTTGCCGTAGTGGGCGACCGCCTGGACGCCGAGCGAGTAGTCGAGGAGCGACGAGATGACCGCGCCCAGGCCGACGAGCAACGCGAGGTTTCGCAAGAAGGGAACCGTGCGGAGGAGCCCGACGGCGGAGAGCGGCGTCGTCCGCGCGCGCGTCTCTGCGGTCTCGGGCTCTTCGAGGCCCGACCCTGCACCGAGCGGCGCCGGCGGCGGGATCGAGTCACGGCGCGGCGGGATCGCCGAGACGCTGATCGCGCAGACCGCGCTGAGACCGGCGAGCATGAGGATCGACGCGGGCGCGCTCATCATCGTCGAGATGCGCCATGCGAGGAGACCACCGACGACGCCGCCGACGGTGCCGCCGCCCGTCACCGGCGCGATCGCCTTCTTCGCGGAGTGAGGGTCGAAGCGCTCGTTGATGAGGGACCAGAACGTCGTGATCAGGATCGGCCCGACGACGGTGGTGTGCAGGTACACCGCGAGGGCGCCGGCATGACGCGTCATCGAGACGAGAAGCCATTCGAGGACGAACCCCACGCCGCTCGCGCCGAACAAGAGGGGCATCAGCCGCCGTGGCGAGAAGCGGCTCGTGATCGACGGGAACGTCACCGCGGTGATGAGCGACACGACGGAGGCCGCGGCCATCGCATGAGGCAAGTGCTTCGTCTGGTACGTGGAGAGAAAGAGCGCGTCACGGATCGCCTTGCCCGCGACCTGCTGCGCGATCAGCGCCGTCGACGCGATCGTGCCGGCGATGATCGCGCGCGACGCCGTGCGCCAGGTCGGGCTCAGCGTCGGGTCGTCGCGACTCGTCTCGTCCACCGGCGGGCGCGTCGTCGCCCGAGCGGATCCGTGCTGCGCGGCGCTCACGGCTCCGGTGGTGGCTCCTCGACCACGGGCGGGGACTCGTTCGCCGGCTCTTCCTCGCTCGGCTTCGGGCAGCCATTCTTGCTCGGCTCGACGTTGGTGAGGCCAGGTACGTCGGGACATGCGTCGCGCGGGTCGGCGACGCCATCGTGATCGCGGTCGGGACATCCGACCGTGAGCGGATCGATCGTGCGCTCGCCCTTGAGGTCGGGGCACTTGTCGGCGCGATCCGGGATGTGATCGCCGTCGCTGTCGATCGGGCAGCCGTTCGTCTTCGGATCGAGCGAGCGCGCGCCGTCGACCTCGGGGCACGCGTCTTCGTAGGCGCAGATGCCGTCGCCGTCTTTGTCCACGCACACGTCAGGCGCGTACTCGAACACGCCGAGCACGCGAAGCGCGGAGCCTCCGTCACCTGCGGTGACGTGACTGCCGAGCGACGAGCCTGCTTGAAAGTGGTTGCCGAGGCGCACGCGGCCACCGAGCAAGATCTCGATCGCGGTGGCGCGCTCCGTGAAGGACGAGGCGCCGGTGGCGGTGACGGCGCCATGAAGCTCGGGACCGAACACGACGCGATCGTTGACGCGGATCCCGGCCGACACCGCGAACGTGAGATCGCTTCCGAGGGTACGACCGGCGAAGACGTCGTCGCGCGGGCGAAACGCGAAGCCAAGCTTGCCGGCCCACGTGAACGATCGGATGTCGCCGGCGAGGAGCACACGCGGCGCGAAGCGAAACGTGCCGTCGCTGGTGTACGCCTCGCGCGAACCCGTCGGAAGGCTCACCGCCACGCCGGCAGCACCTCGAACGACGTCACCAAATGCACCGAACACCCTCACGTCACTGCTGAGATGCACGTCGGAGACCGCCGTTGTCTCCGGCGCGTAGGCGCGCTCGGCTCCATGCGACCAGTCGTCGCCGTGTTGGTACAGCGCGATCGGAAGGCTCAATGCGACACGAACGCGATCGGCGAGGTTCACCGCCCCGCGCACGTGGGTCGTGACGCTGTCCTCGATGATCTTCGTGCCGTCTCGCACGAGCGGCGCATACGACCAGTCTCCGAGCACGCCGGCGAAGGGTCGAAGCGAGCCACGAAAATCGAGCGACTCGGTCGTGAACCAGTCGCTGCCGACCTCGGCGGGGTCGAGGCGATTTTGCGCATACCCGCGATCTTGGGCGGCTGCACGGCCCTCGCCCGCCACCGACGCGATCAGGATCACCGTCGGGATGCAGAACGTTGCCGCTCTTGACGGTCGCCTGCTCGACGCGGGTGCGATCGCGAGGTCGAGGCGCTGCGTTCTTCTCATGCGAGAGGGTGCTCTATACTGCACCCGCGTGCGTCCTCGTCGTGTGCTTTTGCGAGCCCTGTCTGCCGCTGTGACCATGACAGGCTTGCTCATGACGTCCGAGAGCGTGGCGAAAGCGGACGACGCCGCCGCACCGCCGGTGCGAAGGCTCGCGTGGGATCCACGCGTCGATATTGCCGTGACGTCGTCTGCGAGCATCTGGCTGATCGCCTCGGAGCTGCTCAAAGCGAACCTCGTGCCGGACAAATGCCGTTGGTGTTATCGGTTGCCCGACGGGTCCGACACGCTGAACTCCGTCGACGGAACGCTCCGCCGAAGGTTGAAATGGGAGAACACGAACGCCGCCGGCGCGGCGAGCTCGGTGCTCGGCTTCGTCCTCCTCCCGCTCGGCGCGCTCGGCATGACCGCCGGCGCCGCCGCGAACGACCACGCGCTCAGCGGCTTCCCCGTCGACGCCGTCGTGATGACGGAGGCCACGGTCATCGCAGCCGACGTCAACCAGCTCGTGAAATTCGCGTTCGCGCGGGAGCGTCCCTTCGTGCATTACCTGCCGCGCGCCCCCGACGGCGTGCGCGCGCTCACGGAGAGCCCGTCGGACGACAACCTCTCCTTTTACTCGGGCCACACGAACCTCGCCTTCGCGACCGCCTCCTCGAGCGGCACCGTCGCCCTCATGCGAGGGTATCGCCTCGCGCCGCTCGTCCTCGGCGTCGGTCTTCTCAGCGCGTTCGGCGTCGGCTACCTCCGCATCGCCGCCGACAAGCATTACTTCAGCGACGTGATGGTCGGCGCTGTCCTTGGCAGCCTGCTCGGCGCCGGCATCCCGCTCTTGTTCCACAGCCCGCGTGGTGGCTCGGACACCGCCGCGCCTCAGGCGAGCGGCCAGGCGCTCTCGGCGATCCCGATGCCGAGCACGCCGTTCATGATCGACGGCCGATGGTGACTCTAACGCTTCTTCTCCCAGTCCTTCATCGCGCGCGAGAGCGGCCGCGCGCCGGGATCGGACGGCGCGTAGCGTGACGACAGCGCGGCGATGTCACGCGACGTCTCTTTGACGAGGTCGTCGTCCGCGTCGTCGATGCGCTCGCCGACCGGACCGCGGCCTCGCTCGCAGAAGAAGGTGCGGCAGCCGAAGGGCCGCGACGCGTAGACGAGGCAGCGGCCGTCGTCGCCGAGCAAGGTGCAGCGTCGCTCGTTCGCGAGCGCGAGAGATCGACGCTTCGGCAGACCTCCACGCGCCGCGATGGCGCGCTCGAGCTCCGCGAGCTCGATCGCGGTCGGGTAAGGCTCGCGACCGGTGACGCCGAAGCGGCAGCAGTCCGTGCTCGCGTCGCACGTCCATCCCGCGAAATGCGCGTCGATCTTCTTGTAGAGTGCACGCAGCTCCGCCAAGCATGCTGCGGCATGCGGATCCATTGCTGAGCTGCTCGTGCGTCGCGGCATGAAAGGTCGTGGGTGGCCACCACGCACACCGAAGGGGCGTGGATGGGCGTGGGTTGGCTCGACCGGAGCGCGGTTCATAGCCCGGCGCCGCCGAAGATACGTTAAACTTTCCACGTGGCTTCGGCTTCATCGCGACCGCGTCTTCGCCCCATCGAGACCATCGTCGTCCAAGATCGCCGCCTCGGCAGAGCGCTGATGCTGCGCGACACCCAAGGCGTGACGTCCTCGCACGCGGTGATTCCGATCGAGATGGTCCCGATCGTCGGGCGCTTCACCGGCGGCCAGACGTGCGAAGAGATCGCGCGCCTCGCCTCGAAGGAGCTCGGCGAGCGGATCCCCGTCGACGTCGTCGTGCAGCTCGCGACGGAGCTCGAGGAGGCGCTCTTCGTCGACGGCGCGCCCTACCGGCGCGAGCGCGCGCGCATCGAGCGTGAGTTTGCCTCGAGCGCCGTACGCGAGGCGTCCCACGCCGGCGGCGCGTACCACGGCGACCCCGTCCAGCTCGCAAAGTACATCGAGGACGACTGCCTCGGCGCGCGTCCGTCGCTGAGCGCGAAGAAGAAGAGCGCGAAGAACGGATCGAACGGCTCCAGCAAACCAAGCGGCCGGCTCGTCGGCCTCGTCGCGCCTCACATCGATCCGTGGCGCGGAGCGCGATGCTACGGCGAAGCCTACGGCGCGCTCGCCGCTTCCCTCCCCGACGACGCCGACACGTTCATCTTGCTCGGCACCTCGCACGCCCCGATGCGTGAGCCCTTCGCGCTCTGCCGCAAGGCGTTCGCGACGCCGCTCGGTCCGATGGAGGCCGACTTCGACGCGATCGACGAGATCGCGACCGCGTGCGACTTCGATCCGTACGCCGATCAGTTCAACCACAAACGCGAGCACTCGCTCGAGTTCCAAGCGGTGTTCTTGCGCCACATGCTGTCGCAGGCATCGGCCAACGGCGCGCAGAACGGAGCGCGCGCGAAGCGAGCACGCATCATTCCGATCCTCGCGGGGCTCGGCGAGCACCAACAGTCGGGCAAGTCGCCGTCGACGTCGAAGACGATCCATCGGTTCGTCGACGCGCTTCGAGGCGTCATCGACAAGAAGCGCGCGATCGTCATCGCTGGCGCCGATCTCGCGCACGTCGGCCCTCGCTTCGGCGATCCGCGTCCGTTCGACGACAAGGAGCGCGCCAAGCTCGACGCCACCGATCGCGACTCGCTCGCGCGCGCCGCCCAGGTCGACGCCGAGGCTTTCTGGGAGCACGTCTCGAACGATCTCGACACGCGTCGCGTGTGCGGCCTCGCCCCAATGTACTCCCTGCTTCGCGCGATCGACGGGAGCGCGCAGGGCGAGGTGCGGCACTACGAGCAGACGGTCGATCCGGAGGAAGGATCCATCGTGAGCCACGCTGCGGTAGGCTTCTACGCTCGATGACGACATGGCCACTGTGTGAGATCCCCGAGCCTCCGCCCGCGCGAGGCTTCGAGTCGTCGGCCACCGCCACGCTCCGCCCGCGCTACGAAGACATCAGCCAAGACGGACGCGTGCAGCTCGCGACCGTGATGCCCGGCCTCGGCGCCGTCTGGCGAAAGCTCTACAACGCCGAGACGATGGACACGTTCAAGAGGGAGGGCATCCTGCCGATCCTTCGCCGACTCGTCATTCGCGGAGAAGACGGCCCGTTCTCGGTGCACGTCCCGCTCGAGTGCGACGGCACCTGGCGGCTGGCGCGCGAGTCGAACGGCGACCGCCTCTTCCTCGACATGTGGCTCGAGGCGCGTGCGCCGATCGCCTCGACGCTCGGTGACGCCCCACCTCCCGACGCGCCCAAGGTGCGGGTCGCGCGGATCTACGCCGAGCACGTCATCACGAAGCCGTTCGCGCCGCCAGCGGAGCGCAAGGTCACGCGCCTCGACGCACCAGGCCTGCCCGCGATCCCCGAAGACGAGCACGCCTTCGAAGACGCAGGCGACCTCATCGCGAGCTCTGCGCTCGAGCCGGCCGGCGATCACGTCTTCGGCATGATGCACACCGACTCGAACCAGCACGTCAACTCGCTCGTCTACCCTCGCCTCTTCGAAGAGGCCGTCGTGCGGCGACTGGTGTCGTCTTCGCCGTCGTCCTCGACGCACCTCGCCCGCGCGCTCGAGATGCGCTGGCGAAAGCCCTTCTTCGCCGGCGACCACGCCGCGCTCACGATGGCGCTCGGCGACCCGACGCCCGCGGGCGTCCCTGCCGTCGGCGCGTTCGCTCCTGCAGGTGGCGGCCACGCGAAGCCAAGCTCGACGATCGCGATGTGGCTCCGCTGAGCGGACGCGAATGCTTTGCGTGGGCCGCGCGAACGGTGCGCCGCCCGCGCATTTTTTCGGGGTGGTTTGGGTGTGTGGCTAGCCACATATTCTCTCCATGGCCGCGGGGCGAGCTCGAGCGCGGGGCCTGAAATCCAGGCACTTTGTGCGCCCGGCCATGAAAACATCAACGTTTAAAATGGACCGATTTGGCGCCGCGCACGCGCGTTGCTTACGCGCGCGAGAATGTCGATCGACTACACCTCGAAGATCCCGAACAACGTCGACCTCGCGCATGACCGGCAGCTTCAACGCGCCCTCGAGCAGTGGCAGCCGAAGTATCTCGAGTGGTGGAAAGAGACGGGGCCGATCGAGAGCACGACGTGGGACGTTTACCTGCGCACGGCCGTGAGCGTGGATCCGAAAGGATGGGCGCACTTCGACTACGTGAAGATGCCCGACTACCGCTGGGGCATCTTCTTGGCGCCGCCGGTGGCCGATCGAAAGATCGCGTTCGGTCATCACAAAGGTGACCCCGTCTGGAACGAGGTGCCTGGTGAGTATCGCAGCATGCTCCGTCGCATCATCGTCACCCAAGGCGACACCGAGCCGGCCAGCGTCGAGCAGCAGAAGCACCTCGGGATGACGGCGCCTTCGCTCTACGATCTACGCAACCTCTATCAAGTGAACGTCGAAGAGGGCCGTCACCTCTGGGCGATGGTGTACCTGCTTCACGCGTACTTCGGGCGCGACGGACGCGAAGAGGCCGATGAGCTGCTCGCACGTCGATCGGGCGACAGCGACAAGCCGCGCATCCTCGGCGCCTTCAACGAGAAGACGCCCGACTGGCTCTCCTTCTTCATGTTCACGTTCCTCACCGATCGCGACGGCAAATACCAGCTCGCCGCGCTCGCCGAGAGCGGCTTCGATCCGCTCGCGCGCTCGACGCGCTTCATGCTCACCGAAGAGGCCCATCACCTCTTCGTCGGAGAGAGCGGGATCGGACGCATCCTCCAGCGCACCGCCGAGGTGATGAAGGAGCACAACGTCGAGGCGCCCGATCAGGTGCGAAAGCATGGCGCGATCGACATCGAGACGATCCAGCGCTACCTCAACTTCCACTTCAGCGTGACGCTCGACCTCTACGGATCCGAGGTCTCTTCGAACGCGTCGACGTTCTTCACGTCGTGCCTCAAGGGTCGCTTCGAAGAAGAGAAGATCAACGACGATCACCAGCTCGACAAGCTCGACTACCCGGTCCTCGCCATCGGTGATGGCCGCCTCGTCGAGGAGCGGGGCAACGCGCTGATGACGCTGAACGAGCGCCTCCGTGACGACTACATCGCGGACTGCCAAGCCGGCGTCGACCGCTGGAACAAGATCCTCGAGCGCGCCGGCGTGAAGCAGAGGCTGCACCTCGCGCACAAGGCGTTCAACCGCAAGATCGGCACGTTCGCGAAGGCGCACGTGTCGCCGCGCGGCGAGGTCCTCTCCGAGGCCGCGTGGAACGCGCAGAAGAACGCATGGCTGCCCTCCGACGAAGATCACCTCTTCGTTCGGTCGCTGATGGGTCCCGTGCGCGAGCCGGGGAAGTTCGCGAGCTACATCGCGCCGCCTGCGCGAGGCATCGACAACAAGCCCACGTCGTTCGAGTACGTCCGCTTCGGCTGATCATCGCTCCATGACGACGACGACGACGACGCTCGTTCGCCAGCACCTGATCGATCCCGAGGTCTGCATCCGGTGCAACACGTGCGAGGAGCACTGCAAGGTCGGCGCGATCACGCACGACAAGCGCAACTACGTCATCGACTTCGACACCTGCGACGCCTGCGGCGACTGCATTCCTCCCTGCCCCACCGGCGCGATCGACAGCTGGCGCCAGGTCGAGCAGCCTTACCCGATCGCCGAGCAGCTCCTCTGGGACTCCCTGCCCGCGGACGCCGTCGCCACACAAAGCGAACGCGAGGTGCCCGAAGAGGTGCGCTTGCTCATCGCCGCGGCCTCCGGTCAGCCCGAACGAAATGAGGCGCCAGCGGCGATCGTGCCGCCGCCGTGGTCGGCAGCGCATCCGTACATCGGGATCTACACGCGGGAGCGCCCCGCGCGCGCGACCGTCGCCGGCGTCTATCGCCTCACCGAGGAGACCGCCGGCAGCGACATCCGTCACGTCATCCTCGATTTCGGCAAGCTCGCCTTCCCGGTGCTCGAAGGGCAGTCGATCGGCGTCGTCCCTCCCGGCGTCGATGAGAGCGGGCGTCCTCATCACGTTCGCCTCTACTCGGTCGCGAGCCCACGCGACGGCGAGCGGCCGAAGCACAACAACCTGTCGCTCACCGTGAAGCGCGTCACGGTCGACCAAGAGGGCCGCGCCATCCGCGGCGTCGCGTCGAACTACCTCTGTGACCTCGAGCGCGGCGACGAGGTCGATGTGGTCGGTCCCTACGGCTCGAGCTTCCTCATGCCGAACCACCCGGGCGCGAAGCTCCTCATGATCTGCACCGGCACGGGATCGGCCCCGATGCGCGCGATGACAGAGCGACGCCGCCGCCGGCTCGGGCTCGGCGAGGGCGGCGAGATCCTCCTCTTCTTCGGCGCGCGAAGCCCGGAGGAGCTACCGTACTTCGGGCCGCTGAAGAAGCTGCCGCGGGAGCTCATCGACGTCGAGCTCGCGTTTTCTCGGGTCTCGGGCCACCCCAAGGAATACGTGCAGGACCGAATCCGTAGACGCGGAAGCGATGTCGCACGCCTTTTGGGCGGCGACGACTCGTTTGTCTACGTTTGCGGTCACAAGAAGATGGAAACAGGGGTGCACGAGGCCCTGTCCGCGGTATGCAAGGACCACGGAATCGACTGGACGGCGCGTCTCCAAGAGCTGCGTCGCGCGGGTCGCTTCCACAGCGAGACGTACTGACGTCGAGCGCGCTAAGGTTCGGGCTCCGCATGAAACGCACACCGACGAAATATTGGGACTACATCAAGGTCGAGGAGCTGCTCTCGCTCCAGGCCGGCCTCGAGAAGAGCTCCGCGGATCTCTCGAACGACGAGGTGATGTTCATCACCATTCACCAGATCGAAGAGCTCTGGATGATGCTCGTCCTCCGAGAGCTGAGCCAGGCGCGTGACCTGTTCCGCAAGGCACCTGTCCCCGAGCAGTCGCTCGCCGCCGCCGTACGCGGGATCGATCGAATGAGCCTGCTCATGCGTCACGCCGCCGATCACTTCGACGTGATGGAGACGATGACCACCCGCGATTACCTCTCCTTCCGCGACAAGCTCTATCCCGCGAGCGGCTTTCAGTCGGCGCAGCTGCGCGAGATCGAGATCCTGACCGGCCTCGACGAGGGCGTGCGCATCCCGCTCGGGCAAGAGAAGAGCTACATGCGCATGCTCGAGAACCCGGACGGCTCACCGTCGCCCGCCTCGAAGCGCGTCTCGACTCGCCTCGCCGACAAGCCCACGCTGCTCGACGCGATCAACGACTGGCTGTACCGCACGCCGATCCAAGGCTCGGTGCCCGACAGCCCCGACGACGAGCCGCGCGTCCACGCGTTCATCGACGCGTACTGCGCCTCGCACGCCGCGAGCGCGAAGGTGGGCCTCTCGCTCGCGATCGAGACGCTCACGAACGAAGCCGACGCCAAGCGCCTCGAGGATCGCTACCAGCGCGAGATCGACGGCGCGCGAGCGTTCCTCCTCGCGAACGAGGTGCCGGAGGCCGCGCGCTTCCGCGTGTCACGCATCCGCGCTGCGCTCGTCTTCATCGAGAGCTACCGCGAGCTCCCGCTCCTCGCGTGGCCGCGTGCCGTCATCGACGCGCTCGTCGCCTTCGAGCAAGCGTTCGTCATGTTTCGCCAGCGCCACGCGCGCATGGTCGAGCGCGTCATCGGACGGCGCACCGGCACCGGCGGCTCCGCGGGCGTCGAATACCTCGACCAGACGGCGCTCCAGTACCGCATCTTCCGCGACGTCTGGGCGGTGCGGACGCTCCTCGTTCAGAAGAGCGCCCTGCCGCCGCTCGAAGACCCCACGCCGTACGACTTCGCGAGCGACGGCTCACGCAGCAGCTCGGTCCCCGGCGCGAACGCCAAGCACTGAGCGAGCCGCTCGACGTTGTTCACTGGTGGGCCGTTCCGGCAGCTGTGACCGCTGTGCGTCCCGCTCTAGAGGACGCCGCGGCGCGCTTGGTCACGCTCGATCGAGCGGAAGAGCGCGCCGAAGTTCCCCTCGCCGAACGAGAGGTGATTGCGCCGCTGAATGAGCTCGATGAAGATCGGCCCGCAGAGCGGCTTCGTAAAGATCTGGAGGAGGTAGCCCGTCTCGTCGCCGTCGACGAGCACGTTGCGCCGCTGGATCTCGGCGCGGTCTTCGCGGACGTTCGGGACGCGCTCGAAGATCGACGCGTAGTAGTCGTCTTCGATGTCGAGGAAGTCGAGCTTCGTCCCCTCGAGCGCCGCGAGCGAGCGCAGGATGTCGTCGGTGAGGAACGCGAGGTGCTGCACGCCCGGCCCGCGGTACTCGTCGATGAACTCGTTGATCTGGCTCTTCGCCTCGTCCGCCTCGTTGATCGGGATGCAGAACTTCCCGCACGGCGACCGCAGCGCGAACGACGTGAGGCCGGTCTTTGCTCCGCGAATGTCGAAGTAGCGAACCTCGGTGAAGCCGAACACGCGCTCGTAGAGCTCCGCGGTCTGCTTCATCGTGCCTTTGACGACGTTGTTCGTCAGGTGATCGATCGCCAGGAAGCCCTTCTGCGGGACGAGGTCTGGCTTCTCGAGCGCGACGAAGCCGGCTTCTTCCCAATTCCGGAGCGGCTTCTCGACGAGGTAGACGAGGCTGCCGCCGACGCCGAGCACCGCGGGGACCTTCGTGCCATGACGCTCGAGGTCGCCGGTCGTCATCGTCGCGCCGCGCCGGCTCGCCTCCGCCTCGGCGTGCGCGACGTCCGCGACGTTCCAGCCCATCGAGCAGATCGACGGCCCGTGCATCCGCGAGAAGCCGCCGCCGAAGGACGACGCGTCGTGGTTCAAGAGGAACGTGATGTCGTTCTGGACGTAGAGATCGATCGCGCGCGTGACATGCCGCGCGACGCGGGAGAAGCCGAAGTCGAGGAAGAGACGGTGAAGCGCCGCCGGATCGCTGCTCGCGAACTCGACGAACGAGATCCCGTCGAGGCCGAGCGGGTTCTGCGCGCTCGCGTGCTTCGTGCTTTGGGTCGTCGTCGTCGTCCCGTCACCGCTCTTCATCGCGCTCTCGGTCACTCGCAACGTCGTCATCGCCCACCTCGCCAGCTCTTCCAATAGTCCTGATCCTCGATCATGCGTGCCGCCGCAGACGCGCGCAGCGGCCTTCGTGTGTCGATCATGACGGCGACCTCTTCGGTGCGCGTCGCCTTCGCCGCGCGCTCTTGTGCGCCGGGCTGTGGTCCGTGATGAATGCCCTGCGGATGCAGCGTGATCATCCCGGGCGCGATGCCGGTGCGGCTGAAGAACTCCCCTGCGTGGTAGAAGAGCACCTCGTCGTAGTCGACGTTCGCGTGGAAGAACGGCACCTTCAGCGCGGTCGGGTCGCCGTTTTCGAGCGGCCGCGGGAGGAACGTGCACACGACGACGCCCGCCGCGACGAAGGTCGCGTGCGCAGGCGGCGGCAAGTGGTAACGCTCGCTCGTGATCGGCCGGATGTCGCGCACGTTGATCGAC
Source organism: Labilithrix sp. (assembly GCA_044227045.1). GTDB lineage: Bacteria > Myxococcota_A > Polyangia > Polyangiales > Polyangiaceae > Labilithrix. The sequence goes on along the minus strand of JBGAFW010000113.1, from coordinate 454 downwards.
ATCGGCGCGAGCGTCCCTTTCCAGCCCACCGTGTCGATCGGCGACGCCTCGTAGAAGACGCGCGTGACCTCACCGGCGCGGAGGATGCGAAGCTCGTACTCGCCGTCGGCGGTCGGCGACAGCGAGGTCGCCTCGCCCGGCGTCGGCACGCGCACGACAGCAGGATCGAACAGCGCGTGCTGGCCGAGGATGCCCTTGTCCGGCAATCCGAGCGGCGCCGTCGTCGTCAGGATGAGAAAGCGCGAGGCCGAGGTCGGCGCGAAGCGATGCACCGTCCCGCGCGGCAAGAGGATGTAGTCGCCCTTCTCGTACGCGAGCGGCCCGAAGTCCGTCTCGACGCGACCTGCGCCGGCATGCACGAACACGAGCTCGTCGGCCTCCGCGTCGCGGAAGAACCACGGCATCGGCGCGTCGAGCGACGCGAGCTGGATGCGCGCATCCTCGTTCTCGAAGA
>JBGAFW010000112.1:0-28730 GCA_044227045.1 Labilithrix sp. | reverse complement strand
TTCTTGAACCTGCTCGTCAACGCCGCGCACGCGATGCCCGAAGGCGACGTCGAGAAGAACGAGATCCTCGTGACCACGCGCCAGCAAGAGCGCTCGGCGATCATCATCGAGATCTCCGACACGGGCTCGGGCATCCCCGCGGCCAACGCCGGCAAGGTGTTCGAGCCGTTCTACACCACGAAGCCTCGCCGTCCTGGAATGGGCCTCTCGATCGCGCTCGCGACGATCACGGCGCACGGCGGCGAGATCACGATTCGTCCCCGCGAGGGTGGCGGAACGATCGTCCGCGTCATCCTGCCCACGCTCGAGGCGGAGCTCGCGGCCGATCCGCTCGCGGCGCAGACCGAGGGCGCATCGCAGCAGCGTCGCGTGCTCGTCGTCGACGACGATCCGCTCGTGCTCCGTTCGCTCACGCGTGTCCTCGCACGCGACTTCGAGGTCGCAGCCGCGCGAAACGGTCGCGAGGCGCTGGATCTCGTGCGCGCGGGCGGAACGTTCGACGCGATGCTCTGCGATCTGATGATGCCGGAGCTCTCCGGCATCGAGCTCCACGAGCTGCTCGAGCGTGACGATCCCGAGCTCGCGCGGCGCACTGTGTTCCTCACCGGCGGAGCCTTCAGTGGACGAGCGCAGACCTTCCTCGAGGCGGTGGGGCAGCCCCACCTCGAAAAGCCCGTCGACCTCAAGACGGTCCGCGACCTCTTGCTCCAATTGAGCCAGACGCCCCACGCCGAGCGCACGAGCAGCAAGTATCTCGGCGGCGGCTGACCGCGAAGAGCGCCCAAGAAAAAGGCCCTCGCCACATCGCTGTGGCAAGGGCCTCTTCGTGTCACGCGCTATCGCGCTAAGGCGTCATCGCGTGTTCGCGTGGACGATTACTTCGCCTCGGCGAGCGCGCGATCGATCAGCTTCTTGAACTTCTGATACGGCTGCGCGCCGCTGATGTAGTAGCCGTTGATGATGAACGCGGGGGTTCCGCTGATGCCGATGTCGGTACCAGCCTTGTCGTCGACGTCCATCGCGGCCTTGTGCACGTGGCTGTCGAGCGCCGCCTTGAACTTGTTCTCGTCGAGACCAACTTCCTTGGCGTAGCCCTCGAGATCCTCGCGCTTCAGCTTCTGCTGATTCGCCATCATCTTGTCGTGCATCTTCCAGAAGCCGTCCGGGCCCTTCTGCTTGAGTGCCTCGCGCGCGGCTTCGCCGGCGAGAGGAGCGTCGGGGTGCATCGGGAGGGGCTTGTCGCGCCACACGAACTTCACCTTGTCACCGTAGTTCTTCATGACCTCGGCGACGGTGCCTTCGACACGACCGCAGAACGGGCACTGGAAGTCGCTCCACTCCTGGATGACGACCTTCGCGTCCGACTTGCCCTTCCACGGGGCACCTGCGGGGACGGGCGGAGCTTGCTTCTTCTCGGGCTCCGGCGCGCCCTTCGCGTCCTTCATGAGGAAGTCGTAGTAGTCCTTCGCAGCGACCTTTCCTTTTTGGTCCTCGAACTTTTTGACTTCCTCGTCGATGATCTTCTGGAACTTCTCGAACGGCTGCGCGCCGACGAGGCGGCGTCCGTTGACGAAGAAGTGCGGCGTACCGGAGGCCTGAACGTCGTCGCCGAGCTCGGCGTCCGCGTCGATCTCCTTCTTGTACTTCTTGTCCTTGATCGCAGCCTTGACCTTGTCGACGTTGAGCTGGAGCTCACCGGCGGCCTTCTCGAGGTCTGCGTCTTCGAGCTTCGGCTGAATCTCGAACATCTTGTCGTGCGCATCCCAGAAGCCCTTGTCGCCCTTCTGAGCGCGCGCCTCGAGGGTGACCTCCGCGGCCGGCTCGGCGCGCGGGTGGAACGGAAGCGGCTCGTGCTTCCACACGAGACGAACCTTGTCGCCGTAGGTCTCCTTGACCTTCTTGAGCGTGTCTTCGACGCGCTTGCAGTAGGGGCACTGGAAGTCGGAGAACTCGATGATCGTGACGGGCGCGTCCTTCTTGCCGAGGATCGGGGAGTTGCCGACCGGCACCTTCCACACGGTCTTCGTGTCTTCCTTCTCTTCGCCGTCGTCGTCGTCCTTCTTCTGCGGAGCAGCCTTGAAGTTCTCCTTCGACATCTCGACGTAGATCTTGTCCTTCGGGGTACCCGAGGCGATCTTCGCCTGCGCCTTGCCGAGCTCCTTGTCGATCAGCTCCTTGAACTTGTCGAAGGGCTGCGCGCCGGAGAGCTCTGCGCCGTTGATGCGGAACGCGGGCGTTCCGTTCGCGCCGACCTTGTTGGCGAGCGCCTGATCTTCGTCGACCTTCTTCGCGGCCTTCTTGGTCGCGAGCTCGGCCTTGAACTTCGCGGCGTCGACGCCAGCGGCGACGGCCCACTTCTCGTACGACTCAGGCGACAGATCCTTCTGGTTCTTGAACGCCGTGTCGTGGAACTTCCAGAACGCGTCGCTGCCCTTCAGCAAGAAGACCGTCTGCGCGGCTTCGGCGGCGGGCTTCGCCTTGTCGTGGAACGGGAGCGGCTGGTTCTTCCAGACGAGACGAACCTTGTCGGGTCCGTAGGTCGACTTCACCTGATCGAGCGTCGGCTCGACGCGCGAGCAGAACGGGCACTGGAAGTCCGAGAAGATGACGACCGTGACCGGAGCGTCGCGCTTTCCCCAAACGGGGTCGTCGCTCGTGACCGGAATCGGCGAGTCGCGATCGGCCCAGGTCGGGCCGCCGGGACCGCTGCCGTCGGCGGTGATGCCGCCGGCGGTCTTCATGCGGTGGCTGTCGTAGCCCCACATGACTGCGCCACCTGCGAGGAAGCACAGAATGAATCCAATGATCGCTACGCCCGTGCTCATTCCTCCCGCATCCGGCGGGGGCCGAACATCAGCCGCGTGGCTTCGTTGTTCTCTATTGGCCATGGTTTACTCTCTTATTTATATGCAACATACAACTATCGCTTGTCGTGTGTGACCGTCGCAACGAGCACGAACGACATCGCGAGAACCCGAGCTCGAAAGCGCGGTTCATCGCGTGGGATCGCGATCACGGAAAACTGTGTGAGCGATGCGCTCGTGTCGCATGACTTCGTCGAGACGTCAGGAGACACGTGGTCCCTGACCTCCGATCAAGACGCGACGAGGCGGCCGTGGCGCGTTCCCACGCTAGGAACTGCGCGTCAGATCCGCGGAGGACGATCGAGGGACGAGCGGACACCCGGAGGTGGCCGCGCCAACACGATGTCTGCCACCGGCAGACGCTCCACGAACTCGTAGGCAAGAACCGCGAGCGCAGGCGGCGCGGTCGGCTCTTGGGAAGAAGAGAAGTCGAGCTGCGCGTTCCCGCGACCCGGCACGAAGTTGCGGGTCTCGAGCGGGTTGATGTCGAAGCAGTCGGGCGGGATGTCGAGCGAGGTCTCGGTGTCCTGAATCTGCGGGGGCGGCGCGAACATGATCGCGCCACGCGGGTCACACACCGGAGCCGCCCTCGAAGGCGTCATCGTCGCGGAGGCAGGCGTCACGATGAGCCAGACGACCGTGAAGGTCGCCGCGGCCAAGATCGCGCGCAGGAAGCTCCGCCCAGAAGACGTCATGAGGATCGCGTCGCGTAGTTTGGCCCGAGACGGCTTTGGAGCGCAAGCACAGCAACAAATCGGCGGGAAAAGCGGCGATTTGGCGCGCCTACGACGTGAGCTCGGCCGCAGGCTTGCCCTCGGATCGAAGGTAAAAGCTCGCGCCGAGCGACGCGATCGTGGAGCCGACGATCGCGCCGGCGAGGACATCCCCAGGGAAGTGAACGCCGAGCGAGATCCGCGAGAGCCCCACGGCGGTCGCGAGGAGGACGAGGAGCGCCGCGCTCACGTAGCGAAGGACACGCACGTGCCGAGGTCCGTCCTTGGGCGCGGTCTTCACGAGGATGATCGCGAAGAAGACGCAGAACGAGAAGCTCCCCGACGCATGGCCGCTCGGGAACGAGAAGTCATTCGGGGCCGCGAAGATCCGCGCGTGAATGTCGGTGAGGCAGTTGCACGGTCGCGCACGCCCGATGAGCTGCTTCAGCACGAAGACGAGCGTGGCGGTCGACACGAGCACGATCGCGAGCGCCTTCGCCATGCGGCGCGTGCGCATCGACCAGAACAACGGCAACGCGAAGAGCGAGCCCCATCCGCCGCCGATCGCGCTGAGCACCGCCGCGGGCGCGAGCCACGCCCCGGAGAACGTGTCGTGGAGGAACAAGAAGATGCGGACGTCGAGCGCGCTCATCTCACGATCCTCGCCGGAGCTCTTCTTCCTCCACCGCGGGCGCTAGTCACCGAAGTCGCCGAAGTCTCCGAAGTCGAAGCTCGAGTCGTCCGAGACGCCGCTGACGTCGAACGTGTCGACCGAGTCGACCGACGACGAGCACGAGTCGTACGACGAGCAGCTGTTGTACGAGTGTCCCCACGAGTGCGAGACCGCAGAGCCCGCCGCCGCGCCGAGAAACGACGCCGCGACGCCTCCCCAGACATTTGCAGACTGCATGTTTTGCTGGTGTTGCTGCTGCTGCTGCATCTGCATCTTGCGCTGCGCCGCGCCGGCGAACGCCTCGTTGCATCGCATGCAGTTCGAGATGTTGTGCGGGGAGATGGCGCCGCAGAAGATGCAGCTCACGACGAGCCACGCCTGGCACTGCACGCACTTCTGCTTGCCCCACCGGCACTGCGTGCGGCACTGCGGGTTGGGACACGGAATCGCCGTGCGCATCGCCTCGGCGGAGACCGCTTGCTTGCAGAAACGGCAGATGACGAGCTCGCCCGAGTCCGGCGCGCCGCAATTCGCACACGAGGCCGTCTGCGGCCCAGGTCCTCCAGGTCCTCCAGGTCCTCCAGGTCCTCCAGGCATGCCGGGTCCGCCCATTTGGCTCATGATGACAAAAGAAGAGCACAGAGCGGGGCCTTCGGAAATCACCCAGAAATCCCGAGCGGGAGCGCTAGAGTACCCGCCGAAATGTCCGACGACTCCGCGAAGCACGCATCCCCCGAAGCCCGTGAAGGCGCCGCCGGTCTTCGTGATCTGGCCACCCTCCGCACGGAGCTCGCCGAGAAAGACACCGAGCTCGTGCGCCTCCTCGCCGAGCGCGCGTCGGTCATCCGCGAGGTCGCGCAGTACAAGGCGCTGAAGGGCCTGCCCTCGTTCGATCGCGAGCGCGAAGGCGCGCTCCTCGACGTCCTGCTCGCGAAGGCAAACGAAGCCGGTCTCGCGGAGGAAGTCGTTCGCGATGTCTTCGCCGCGCTCTTCGCCGCGTCACGCCTCGATCAGCGTCGCTTCCTCCAGACGCGCGCCGAGAAGTTCACGATCGGAGTCATCGGCGGCACCGCCGGCATGGGCGCGTTCGTCAGCCGCGTCTTCAAGCAAGGCGGCTACGAGGTCGAGACGACGGGCCTCGAGGGCGGACGCCCGAACGAAGAGGTCGCGGCGTCGAACGATCTCGTCGTGCTCGCCGTTCCGATCGACGTCACCGTCGACATCGCGAAGAAGATCGGCCCGCACGTCCGCCCCGGCGCATGCCTCATGGACATCACGTCGATCAAGCGGCCGCCGCTCCAGGCGATGCTCGAGAGCACGCCCGAGACGGTCGACGTCGTCGGCACCCACCCGATGTTCGGCCCGCACGGAGTCGACTTCGATCGCCAGAAGGTGGTCCTCTGCAAAGGCCGCGGCGACGCGAGCTTCCAGCGCGTGAAGAAGCTCTACGAGGGCTTCGGCGCCGAGACGATCGAGGCGTCCGCCGAAGAGCACGATCAGCAGATGGCGCTCATCCAGGTGCTCATCCACGAGAAGACGATGGTGCTCGGATCGGTGCTCGAGCGCCTGAAGGCCGACCTCGGCCGCAGCCTCCAGTTCGCGAGCCCGATCTACCGCACCGAGCTCGCGATGGTCGGCCGCATGTTCTCACAGCGCGCCGAGCTGTACGCCGACATCCTCACCGGCAACCCCGACGCGACGCGCCTCTCGCACATCTTCGAGCAAGAGGCAGGTCACTTCGCGCGCGCCGTGGCGATGGGCGATCGCGACACCGTCTTGAAGCGCTTCAAACAAGTTGCAGACTACATGCAAGACTTCGCCACCTGGGCGAAGCGCCAGTCGGACGCCATCCTCGACGAGCTCGTCCGCCGCGGTTGACGTACGCGACGAGGCGCAGGACTGTGCCGGTCGTCCTGGTCACACGCGCGACCTGGTCGTGCGCGGCGTCCGCTGCAAACTCCGCGCGACCTTCCCGGCGATCCTCGGCTACGTTGACGAGGAGGAGATCTTCGCAGAGGTGACGCTTCGTCGATCCGTGCCGATACGCCGATATGCTCTTTCCCTCGCGACCGGGTGCGCGCTTGGCTCCGCGATCGCCGCCTGCGGCGTCAGCGTCGTCGGATCGCCGCCGGCGGCGGACGACGCCCCGGATGGCGCTTCTTCGACGAGCTCGTCCTCCTCCTCTTCTTCTTCCTCATCGTCTTCTTCGTCGTCGTCGAGCGGCGGCGTGGTCGACGGCGCGTCCGACGCGCTCGTCGACGCCGACGGGCCCGTGTTCACGACAGGAGACGGAGGCATCTGTCAGATCCTGATCGACGACTCCTTCACCAACAACCCGCTGGGAAGCTGGACGACCCTCGGCGTGGCCTCGTTTGGGACGAGCGTCGGAAGCGCCGTGCTCGTCCCGAAGGGCGGCAGCACGGACAGCGCTGGCGCGATCTGGTGGAAGGCGCCGCTCACGTTCACAGGACGCCTCCGCGCCATCGTCGACTTCACGATCGACGCCGACAACGTGACGTCGGGCGACGGGATCGCCGTCGCATGGGTGAGCACCGCCAAGGCGCCGCAGCTCGGAGATCCGCGCCTCAATTTCGGCATTTGCTCGTCCACCCTCAGCGGCGCAGCCGTCGCCGCCGAGAGCAAAGAGAGCAACCAGAAGCTGCTCGTGATGAGCTCGGTCAGCGGCGTGTGCGGGACGAACAACGGCGTCTTCGGCGGGACCGTCATCAACGCGACCAGCCTCGAGGTCATCGTTCAGACGGGATCGCTGAGCGGCGCGCTCAGCAACGGTCTGAAGGGATCGCGCTCCGACGTCACGCTACCGAAGACGGGCTACTTCGGGATCTCGGCGTCCACCGGCAACGGCTTCGCGTCGCACGTCGTTCAGTCCGTCAAGGTGATGAGCTGCAACTGAGGCTGCAGGACCGGGATGGTACGTCTTCCTGGCGGGTAAGATGGTTAGTTGGCGCCCGTGAAGACGCGCACCGAGTCGTGGTACGCCTTGCCGGCGCTGCCCGATGATCGCGATCCGAGCGCGAGATTGTGCGGCGTGAAGAGCGACGCGCTCGGCGCTTTCTTTCCGGCGTAGATCGTTTTGCCGTCGGCGACGAAGAGTGGCGCGGCGCCGCCGCCTCGCAGCCGAACCTCGAGGTGCACCCACTTGTTGACGTAGTCATCGGCCACGATCGAGAACTGCGCCGGGCTCTCCTCCGAGCCGTCTGCCGCGCGGTAGCCCATCCCAAACCACGCGTGCCGCCGCGCGACCTGCGGATGCCCAGTGCACGCATCACCGACGGCGTTGATCGACATGCCGAGCACCGACCCATCGGCGTTGTCCGGAAGGCTCGTCTCCTGGAACGTGCCTGGATCGGTGACGAGCGCGTCGAGGAACGCGATCGTCGCGGTGGCCCAGCAGCCATCGAGGCTCGAGAAGTCTACGTAGACATCGGCGGCGATCGTGCAGCCGTCGTTCGCCGAGCACGTGATGCCCTGTCGCGACACCGCGCCCGACGCGAAGTTCGGGTCGCCCGCGTTGTCGAAGACGGTCGCGTGCCCGAAGACCGAGCCCGCGACGCGCGGAATGGGCGAGCCTGCGAGGATCCACTGCGGGAGCGTCGAGTCGTCGAAGTCGTCCTGAAACAGCGGGGGCGACGCGCCGTCTCCGCCGTCTCCGCCGTCCGCCGCCTGCGCGTCGTTGGTCGCCGGCGCGTCGGCGCGCGGGCCCGCGTCGGCGTTCGAAGACGCGTCGCCATGCCCGGCGACGTACCCGTCATCGAGCTCGACGAGGAACGCGCACCCAGCGCTTCCGATCGTCATCGCGAACACCGGCGCGATCGCGACGATGAGGACCGCGGGCAGCGTGAGGCGACGCTTCAAAATGATCCTCCGAGCCCGACGCGGCCAGCTCCGACGAAGACGCGCGGCGAGGACGCTCGCGCGGCGGCTCCCTCACGGCCGCCCGTGCTGCTCATGTACGTGAGGAGCACCGCGCCTCCGAACGCGAGCACGCCGATCGCGAGCGAGATGTCGCCGAGGATGAAGGAGGCGCGGGCTTCGTCGAGCAATCCCTGCGTGCAGTCCGGACGGCAGCGATCCAGCTCGTCCTTCTTCGAGAAGCCGCGGAGCTCGAGGACCGTCCCGGCGCCGGCGACGACGAGGCCGATCCCGCCAAGGATCCACGCCACCGCAGGAATGCGAACGCCGCGCTCGTCGTGCGACGTGGACGGTGGTGGCGGCACCGTGGTCCGCGCCGGCGGAAAGGTCACGCGCCACCGCTTCCGCTGGTCACCCTCGTGAAGGACGACCTTCTCGGTCGCCGAGGTCTTCTTCGCATCGGCGAGATCGAAGCGGCAGCTGTGCTCGCCTGGATCCATCGGGATGGCTCGCCCGTCGAGGCGATCGGCGAGCATGACTCCGTCGCACGTGACGTGCACGTCGAGCGTCTCGCGTCCGTCGGGCGCGACCGCCTCGATCACGACGCTCGGGAGGGCGGCGTCGATCTCGCGGAGCCACCCGACGCAATCGCGCTGCAAGACGGCCGGACAGGTCGCGCGCGAGCACAGGCTCGCTTGCTCGCGTGAAGACTTGAGGTGGCCCTGTTGCCGCTCGATCTGCGCTTTTTCATAGGCCGCCACGCACGCGCTCTTGTCCTGTGCGCTCGCGGCGCCCGGCGCCGACACCCCGGCGATCAACGCGACGACCGCGACGAGCGCTCGCTTCGCCGCGCGCAAGGGCGTCTCGCACGCCCCAATGGTCCTCGCCGTCGTTGGTTCCGTCATGACGAGCGCGCAGCCCGCTCACAAGCATTCCATTTTCGGTCGCCGGATACCACGTGCGTCGACATAGAACGGCGGATCGCAATTGCGTGACGGCGACGCCGCGGGCGGCGCGCGGCGTGGTTTGCGTGAAGGCGGCGGCGGCGCAGCCGTCGAAGCCAGCGTCGAGATGGGCGGCGCGATCGCGGCCGGCGCTTGGTCGACGATCTCGATCGTCGGCGGCGGCTCGCTCGCGCTTGCCTGCGGCGTGCTGGTCGACTCGGTCGCGATCGCGTGGCTCGCGGGCGCGGCTTGCCTTCCGACGACGATCGCCAGCGCCATCCCCAAGGTGACGGCGACGCCGAGCGCGACGGGGACTCGCCTCTTCGGAGGCGCCGGCGAAGGAAGGCGCGGCGGCTCGGCGCTTCGCGGCACGACGACCGTCGTCGCGTCCGTGAGCGAGAGGTCGCGAGGCGGCGGCGACGATGCAGGCGGACGCGCGACGACGTCTTCGATGTCCACCATCGAGATACGCTCGATCGCGGCGACGCGCCTCGCGCGCACGACGAGGACATCGCCTGCGTTGGCTCGAACCCAGGCGCCCACCTCCGTCTGCGACGCGAGCGGGACCGCCTCTTCGATCGCCGTCGCCATCTCGCGCGCGGTCGCGTAGCGATCCGACGCCGAGCGCGAGATCGCCTTCAAGACGACGCGATCGAGCGCGGCGTGGATCGGCGTCTCGGGCGCGCGCACCACGCGGCTCGGTGGAGGCACGTCGGCGTTCATCACCTGCTCCAAGATCACGGTCGGATCTTGGCTCTTGAAGAGCCGCTGCCCCGTGAGCGCCTCCCAGAGGACGATCCCCGCGGCATAGATATCGAGCCGCCGATCGACGGGCTCCTGCCGCACTTGCTCGGGCGCCATGTACGCGAATTTGCCTTTGATCTGGCCATCCTGCGTGGTCTGCAGCCGCCACGCCGCCTTCGCGACGCCAAAGTCGAGCACGCGCGGGACGCCATCCACACCGACGAGGATGTTCTGCGGCGAGACATCACGATGGACGATCTCGAGCGGCTCGCCTCGCTCGCTCGTCGCGTCGTGCGCCGCATGAAGCCCATGAAGGGCTCCGACGAGGATCGCCGCCGCGATACGTGGCGGCACGCTCTCTCGACGTTCTTGGAGCTGGCGCATCAGCGCGCCGAGCGACTCTCCTTCGACGTAGTCCATCACGATGTAGAGGTGGTCCTCGTGAGAGACGACGTCGCTCGTGGGCACCACGTTCGGATGCCGTATGCGCGCGGCGAGGCGAGCCTCGTCGACGAACATCGACGAGAGCTCCGAGTCGCGAGCGAAGTGAGCATGCAGGCACTTGATCGCGACGGTGCGCGTGAACCCGATCGGACCGACGAGGCGGCCGAAATGGACCGTCGCCATTCCTCCGGACGCGATCTCGCCGAAGAGGACGTAGCGGCCGATGACGCGCCGCTCTTGATCCTCGATGGACGCGACGCTCGCTCGATCGTCCATCGTGCGTCACTCACTCACGAAAGGTCTGAGGATCGATGCCGGCATAGCGCATCCACCGGTGGATCTGGGTTCGATCGCGACCGAGCTCGCGGGCGACCGCCGCGACATTTCCTTTGTGGCGGTGCAGGATCGCGCGGAGCTCGTCGGCGCTCGGCGCCGGAGCCGCGCCTCGTGACTCCGACGCTGGCGCCTCGGCGTCGAGCGCAGAGACGGGCGAGGACAACGGCGTCGCGCCGTAGCCGCGCATCCTCTCGCGAATGGCGTCGGTGAGCTCGGCCTCGGTGAGCACGTTGTCCTTCGCGAGGACGAGGGCGCGGCGGGCGGCGGCCTCGAGCTCGCGGACGTTGTACGGCCAGTCGTAGTGACACACGCCGGCCATGAAGGAGGTCGTGATCTCCGGCACCTTGGCGGACGACGCAGCACGGCGAAGGAAGTGGCGAAGCAGCGCGAAGAGATCCTCCTTCCTCTGCCGTAGCGGCGGCACGCGGATGGTGGCGCCGTTGAGCCGCGCGAAGAGATCGCCGCGAAATTGCCCCTCGTTCACGAGCGCGTCGAGATCGCGATGCGTCGCGCAGACGAAGCGGACGTTGATCGGCTCCGTGCTCGTCGCGCCGAGCGGAAGCACCTCGTGGGTCTCGAGGACACGCAGCAGCTTAGCCTGGCTCTCGCGTGGCATGTCCCCAATCTCGTCGAGGAGCAGGGTCCCGCCGTCGGCGGCCCGGACGAGCCCGGTCTTGTCACGGTCAGCGCCGGTGAACGCGCCGCGCTTCCAGCCGAAGAGCTCGCTCTCGATCAGGTTCTGCGGGATCGCCGCGCAGTTGAGCGCGACGAGAGGCCCGCGCCGTCCGCTCGCCGAGTGGACCGCGCGCGCGATGAGCTCCTTGCCGCTGCCTGTCTCGCCGCGCACGATGACGGAGAGGTCCGTCTTCGCGATCGCCTCGACCTGACGGCGCACGACCTGCATCTGGTAGCCGCCGATGATCTCGGAGTCTTCTGCTTGCGCGACGCCGAAGCGCGGATACTCGGCGGCGTTCGTCGTCACGAATTTGAAGATCGCCTCCCCGACGCGGATCTCGTCGAGGTCGGAGAGCGCCGCGGCGTCGCGAACCAGCCTGCCGTTGACGAGCGTCCCGTTTCGGCTCCCGAGATCCTTGATCGTCCAGACGTCGCCTTGCCTGTAGATGCGCGCGTGGAGCGACGAGACCGCGCGATCGTTGATGCGAAGGCCTTGCGCGGGCGGCGATCGGCCGATCACGAGCGCCTCGTTCGTGATCACCCATGCGGCCGCGAGCTCTTCGCGGCTTGGCGCATGAAGAAGCACGAGCCCGGGCGCTTCACGTGACGCCGCGTCGTCGCGATCGCGAGTCATCCACGGCATCGTCTCCGTCTTCGTCAGCATCGCTTCCGGCAGCCGCTAGCTATCCACCATCCGCCACGACAAAGGATAACGCACTCGGCCCCAACCGCCGCTTCTCATGCAGAACAACCTTGTTTTTCAGGTGTCCCGTGACGCTGTCTTGGTGTCACGGGACAGCGGGCGACGGTGCGGGTGCATTTCTTCCGCCCTGGTGTTCGAGCGCCGACCAAGTGCGCGACGCGTGGTGCGCGCGAGGCTCGTGGTGAAGGGGAACGTGCGTTGCAGTCTCGCTCGTCACGAGCATGACCACGACGCGCCTCCCTCTTCTCTCTCGCGATCGCCTCACGCAGCTCCTCACGTACGGCCTCGCCATCGCCGCGACGCTCGTGGGGTGCAGCGCGGAGACCACCGAGGCCGCCGAGCGCGGCGACGAGGCGGCGCTCGCGACGCCGCCGAGCGATGTCGCTTCTGGAGACGAGGGCGCCGAAGGAAGCCCGTCGAGCGTGAATGGCTTGGCCGCGAACGCTGCCGCTCCGCCGCTCTCGAAGAAGGGGATCTGGGTCTGGGGAAGCAGCGTCCGCGGTCACGAGAGGACGTTCGTGTCGTGGCTCGCCGCGCATGGCTTCAGCGACGTCTTCGTGCTCGTCAAAGGCGTGAGCGGAGACGCGAAGTACGACGTCCTCGCGTCCGTCCTTCGCGAGCGACGCGCGGCGCACCCGACATCCCTGCGCGTCTGGGCGTGGGTCGTGGGCTTCAACGACACGAGCCATGCACGACCAGACTGGCGTTACCTCGTGGGCCATTGGGTGGACCCGACGAACGAGGCGTATCGCGTGCACCTCGCCGACGTCGTGTCGCGTGCCGTCGACCCGGCGCGCGGCGCGATCAACGAGGCGCCGGATGGCGTCATGCTCGACGACTCGTTTCAGTGGCCGAGCGCCTCGTACGGCGGCACGACGGCCGATCGCGTCCGCGGCCTCATGGGCGCGGTCGACGCGATCAAGGTCAAGGTCGACGGCGCTTCGCGTCGCGCGGGTCGGTCGATCAAGCTCGGCTTCGCGCCGCATCCCGAGGCAGCGAGCACGCCGATCCAGACGACGGCGACCGGCCCGATCACGTCACCCAACGCGACCGCCTACGGGCAAGACTTCGGCGAGCTCGGCAAGCGATGCGACCTCCTCGTGCCCGAGACCTACCGCTACGGGTTTTATCCCGAGAACCGCGCGTGGATCTCGACGGTGGCGTCGAACATCCGGCGCGAGATCGCGATCGAGCAAGGTGAGGCGCGCGCGCGCGCGGTCGTCGTCGCGCCGGCGCTGGTGCTCTACCGGAGCGACACGGACGCGACGCCGATCCCCGCCGTCGATCTGAAGGGCGATCGCGACGAGGCTCGCGGCGCCGCTCGCACGCGCGGCTTCAGCCTCTTTCGGTACACGTCGGGCGCGGCCAACCCTGGCACGGGCTCCGACGGACGCGATCAACCGAGCGCCTCGCAAGTGACGAGCGCGATCGACGCGCCATGAGCGCGCCGATGATGAAGAGAACCTCCGACACCGACCACGCGAAAGGACCATTCACCATGCTTCGGAACCGCCTCCCCATGCTCGCCACGTTCGCGCTTCTCTCCGCCGTCGTTTACGGCTGCACCGCACCGGCCGCGACCACCACGAGCGAGTCGATCGCCGCCGGCGAGAGCAGCACCGACGAACGCGCGAGCGACGAGAGCGACACGGGCGGCGAAGGCGATCCGTCCGGCGCGCTCGATCACGAGAGCCCGTCGCCCGAAGGCGCGCCGGCGTCCTTCGAAGATCCAAGCGCGGATGTCGAGACGAGCGCCAGCGACGTCCCCGAGGCGGGCGGACCGCCGGGCCTCGCAGCGGCGTCTCCGAATCCGCTGACGTCGGTCGTGGGGTTCGCGCAGATCAACTTGACGACCACCTCGGGGAGCTGCGGCTCGCACGCGAGCGCCGTCGCCGCCGCGAAGCTTCGCGGGATCGGGAGCGCGGCGATCGCGCGTGACATCGAGGTGATGATCTATGGCTACGCCGGGATGAAGAGCCGACCTGGGATCGCGACGGTCGCCGCGGCGGTGAACCGCTACCTGACCTATCGCAACGTCCCGTGGAAGGCCGTCGTATTTCACGGCTCGAGCGCCGTCGCCGGTTACATCGCGAGCGGCTCACCCGTGATCGCCAACACGAGCCAGTGGGGAGGTCACTACGTCACGATCTTCGGGCTGAAGGGCGGCGCCGTTCACTTCAGCGACGGCACGCGGAACGACGGCGTCTCGGCGGCGCTCGCGACGGGCTACTTGAAGACGTGGAGCTGGAGCTCGTTTCTCGGCTATGCCCGCGGCAACTACATCGGCTTCGTGAAGAAGTAGCGCGCCGCGTGCGTGTCCGGGATCGTGTCCGGGCCGCATCGGGCCTTCGCGGCTAGCTTCGAGGCATGACGAACGACAACGCCGGTCCTCGCGCGATCACCGTCGCCTTTCACGCCCACGAAGACGCAGAGACAGAGCTCCGAAAGCTGCTCGCGTGCGCGGACTTCGTGGATCTCGAGCGCCTCGTCGCGATCCTCGATCGGTGGCCGCGGCCTGCGCGCCTCGCCGACGCGTGGTCCGTCGCGCGTACGTCGAGCGACCCTGCCACGCGCGCACACCTCGAAGAGGTGATGGTGAGCGCGTTCCTTCGAGACGCGACGGGCGAGCTCGCGTGGAACGCGAAGCGGCTCGTTGGGCGCACGGCGACGCCCGACCTTCATGCCGCGATCACACGTGCAGGAAGACGCCTCGGGACGAGGCCCGTGCCCGCCGCCGGGACGATCACGGGCCGGCTCGCGGCGCTCACGACCGCGTTCGTCGATCGAACGCTCGCGAAGCTGCCGCCCGAAGAGCAGCAGCGCCTCGTCGCCCAAGGCATCGCGCGGACGACGGGCGCGGTGCCGAGCGCGCCGCGCGTCGTGCAAGCGGCCGCCTTGCCCGCGCTCCACGCCGCGATCGGGACGGCTGCGCTCGTTCGCGTCGCGGAGGCGATCGCCAGTCAGATGACGGCGGCGATCCTCGGTCGCGAGATCGCACGCGCGACGATGCGCGCGATCGTCTCTCGGGCGCCGATCGTGACCGCGGCGCTCGGGCCGGCGGCGTGGGCGGTGAGCGCCGCGACGCTCGTGTGGGAGGTGCAGCGGCCGGCCGATCGCAAGGTGATCCCCGCGCTCGTGTGCTTGGGTCTCATCGCGATGCGTGAAGCCTCTGCGAGGTGATCGTGGATCTGCGTAGCGAGGATCGTGCGGGCCGAGGGACGGCTGTCCGGATGGGGCCGAGGCGCTGCGTGTGTATCGTCAAATCCAGCGCAACCTGTGCTGCCACTCGCGTTAGAGCCTGCGTGGGCTCGTGGATGGCTCGGAGGTCGTCTTCGTCTTCTTCGTCGTGCGCGGTGAAGCGCCGTGCGAGGTCGCGGGTCGCGGGGCATCGACGATCTCGATCGTCGGTCCCGGATCGGCCACGGCGCTCGTGGCGCTCGTCGGGGTCATCGCCGCGGACATCGGGACGACCGGCGAAGGGAGCGGCTCGAACTGCGCCTCGATCGGCGCCTGCGCTTTGGCGCGCGCGTTCAGGCTGAGGCCGATGAGCAAGGTGCCGACGAGGCCTGCCACGAGGAGACCGGCGCCGATCGCCACGCTTCGCTTCTTGGTCGACGGCTTCTCGTCGATGAGCGTGGTCGGGTCGACCGCGCGCGGCATTCGCTGCGCGAGGAGCTCGATGCTCTCCTGCGGCGCGTACGGTTGAAGCGCGACGATGAGCTCGTCCATCGTCTGGAAGCGCTTTCGCAGATCGCGCTCGAGCGCGCGCAGGATGACGCGCTCGAGGCCTTCGGGGATGTCGGGCCGCGCGATACGCGGGCTTCGAATGGGCGCGGTCGCGACCTGCACGAGGATGTCGGTGATCTGACCTTCGAATGGCGGCTGGCCGGTGAGCAGCTCGTACATGATGATGCCGAGCGACCAGATGTCGGATCGCGCGTCGACGTCGGCCGACGACTTCGCCTGCTCGGGTGACATGTAGAGCGCCGTGCCGAGCAGCGAGAGATCGGCGGTGACGCGCTTCGCCTCGCCCGTCACCATGCGCGAGATGCCGAAGTCGAGGACCTTCGCGACGTAGCGCGTGCTGTCGGGGATCGGCGTGAGGAAGATGTTCGCGGGCTTGAGATCGCGATGCACCACGCCGAGCGCATGCGCCTCGCGCATTCCGATCGCGGCTTGCGTGATGATGTCGGTCACGTCCGCGACCTGGAGCTGGCCTTTGCTCTGGAGCTCGGTCTCGAGATCGTGTCCCGAGAGCAGCTCCATCACCATGTAGAGGACGCCGTTCGGGAGCGCGTCGATGTCATAGACGCGCGCGACGTTCAGGCCTTGAAGGCGCGACGCGATGCGCCCCTCGAGATCGAAGCGCGTGCAGATCTCTTCGTTCGTCGTGTAGTGCGGGTAGAGGAACTTCAGCGCGACGCGCTGGTCGAGACGCTTGTGGACGCCCTCGTACACGACGCCCATTCCGCCTTCCGCGATGAGGCGGACGAGCTTGTACTTGCCGGCAATCGTGTCCCCGACGTTCGGGAGACTGGGCGCGGACGCCACCATTCTCCTCCAAGCCTAACGTCGATAGGGCATCCCAGCCAAGGCGTCTCAGCCGAGGCCGCGGAGGTCCGTGGCGGCCTTTACGCGCTCGACCGCGAGCGCAAACGCCGCTGTGCGCATCGAGCTTTTCAGCCGCGACATCATCGCGCGTAGCTCCGTATGCGCCGCCACCATGTGACGCTCGAGCTCTTCGTTGACCTTGCTTTCCGTCCAGCGATGCTGCTGGAGGTTCTGGACCCACTCGAAGTAGCTGACGGTGACGCCGCCCGCGTTCGCCCAGATATCGGGCAAACAGACGATGCCGCGCGCGTCGAGCGCGTCGGAGCCTTCGAGCGTGCAGGGCCCGTTGGCCGCCTCGACGACGTACTTGGCTTTGACACCGCCCGCGACCTTCGCGTCGATCACGTGACCAAGCGCCGCAGGCACGAGCACATCGCAGTCGACGTTGAGCAGCTCCTCGTTCGTGATCGGCTTGGCGCCCTCGAAGCCGACGACGCTGCCCGTCGTTTTCGCATGTGTAACGAGCTTCGGGATGTCGAGGCCGTCGCCGTTCCACACGCCGCCCTTCACGTCGCTCGCGGCGACGATCTTTCCGCCTTGCTCGTGCGTGAGCCGCGCGAACCAGCTCCCGACGTTGCCGAAGCCTTGCACCGCGAAGCGTGTATTTTGCACCTTCTTGCCGTCCGCGGCGAGGACCTCACGGATCGCGAAGAGGCAGCCGCGTCCCGTCGCGGCGTCGCGACCGAGCGAGCCGTGGAGGTTGACGGGCTTGCCCGTGACGACGCCCGGCGAGAAGCCGTGATGGAGCGTGTACTGGTCGAAGAACCAGCCCATCACCCGCGCGTTCGTGTTGACGTCGGGCGCAGGGATGTCGGTGCGCTCGCCGATGAAGTCGTGGATCTGATCGACGAACTTTCGCGTGAGGCGCTCGAGCTCCCCGTCGGTCAGCTTCGTAGGGTCGACCTGGATGCCGCCCTTCGCGCCGCCGAACGGGACGTCGATGACGGCCGTCTTCCACGTCATGAGGCTCGCGAGGGATCGCACCTCGTCGATGTCCACCTCGGGGTGATAGCGAAGGCCGCCTTTGTAGGGCCCGCGTGAGTCGTCATGCTGGACGCGGTAGCCGATGAAGTGACCGAGCGTGCCGTTGTCCATCCGCATCGGCAGCTCGACGCGGACCTCACGACGGGGCGTGATGAGGAGCTTCTCGTACTGCGCGTCGATCTTCAGCGCCTCGAACGCGCGCTTCAGAAAGGTGTTCGTCGTCTCGTACGCATTGAGTCCCATGGCGCTCCCCTTCCTCTCGTGCCTCGTCCTCGTGTCGAAGAGGGAGCATATAGGGACGCCGCGCGCGCGTCAGGACTTCAGGACGCCGATGCGTTTTCCGACGGTGCCGAACGCCAGGATCGCTTGATCGACCTGGGCGTCGGTGTGCTGCGCCGAGAGCTGGACGCGAATGCGCGCTTCGCCCTTCGGGACGACGGGAAAAGAGAAGCCGATGACGTAGATGCCCTCTTCGAGGAGCCCTTTCGCGAGCTCGCCGGCCAGGCGCGCATCGCCGAGCATGACAGGCACGATCGGCGTCTCGCCTTCCTTCACCGTGAAGCCCGACTTCATCATCCCGTCGCGGAAGCGCTTCGCGTTCGCCATCAAGCGATCGCGGAGCTCCGTCGTGCTCGCGAGGAGATCGAGGACGGCGATCGACGCCCCGGCGATCGCCGGCGCGATCGAGTTCGAGAAGAGATAGGGACGCGAGCGCTGGCGAAGGAGCGAGACGATCTCCTTCTTGCCCGTCGTGAATCCGCCCGCCGCGCCGCCGAGCGCCTTGCCGAGCGTGGAGGTCATCACGTCGATGCGGCTCTGCACGCCGAAGTGCTCGGGGGTGCCGCGCCCCGTCTTGCCGATGAACCCGCTCGCGTGCGAGTCGTCGACCATGACCATCGCCTTGTATTTGTCGGCGAGGTCGCAGATGCGGTCGAGCTTGGCGAGGTAGCCGTCCATCGAGAACACGCCGTCGGTCGCGATCATGCGAAGGCGTTTGCCCTGCGTCTTCTCGAGCGCCTCCTCGAGCGCCTTCATGTCGCCGTTCGGATAGCGATGGCGCTCTGCCTTGCAGAGGCGAATGCCGTCGATGATCGAGGCGTGGTTCAGCGCGTCCGAGATGATCGCGTCTTCTTCTCCGAGCAGCGTCTCGAAGAGGCCGCCGTTCGCGTCGAAGCACGAGGAGTAGAGGATCGTGTCCTCGGTGCCGAAGAAGGAGCTGACCTTCGCCTCGAGCTCCTTGTGGATGTCCTGCGTCCCGCAGATGAAGCGGACCGAGCTCATGCCGAAGCCGTGGGAGTCGATCGCCTTGTGCGCCGCCTCGATGACCTTCGGATGCGACGACAGCCCGAGGTAGTTGTTCGCGCAAAAGTTGAGGACTTCACGCCTCGACTCTCCCTGCCCCACCGCAATTCGTGCGGACTGCGGCGTGGTGATGATCCGCTCCTCTTTGTAGAGGCCTGCGTCGCGGATCTCGTTCAAAGCCTGGGCGTAGATGTCCTTTGCGGAGCCGTACATGGGCCCTGTTCTAGTGGACTTTTTGGGTCGGCGAAAGCGCTAGCCGACCTCGAGAAAACCGCCGCGCGCTCGACCTAGCCAGCCCTTCGCGGCCGCTTGGCGCCTCGCGACGCGTGTCAAATTTTCTGCGTCGATTGCTCAAGAGGACAACGGTCCGCTGGATCATTGCGCCATCTATGCATCATACACGCAACGCGACTTATCAAAGTGACCTCACCGATTATCGAGAAAAAGCACACATCCACTTCGGTCCATGGATTGCACTCTACATGTTTGTGGAGTACACGCGTTTTCACTTCACCTGGTTGGGGTGGTTGACCGGCCGTCTTCGAGTGCACAGCGTGTCTCTGATCTTCTGATCCCGAAACATCACTCACCACTCACCCTCGAACAGAGAGAGATCTTCCCATGAGCACTTCAAACCTTCGCAGCGTCGCCGCCCACGTCCTCCGCCACCTCGCGCGCGCCCAGTCGCACGGCCGCAGCATCCGCCTCGACGAGCTCGCTTGTGACATCGGCGTCCGCCGTGAGGATGTTCGCCACGCCGTGACGAGCTTGCACCAAGAAGGACACGTCGACGCCAAGCGCATGCGCCTCACGCTCAGCGGCTTCGCGATCGCCGCCGCGATGCGCGAGTGCAAGCTCCGCGAGCCGATGCCGGTCCGCCACGAGCGCCCGTCGCAGATGAACGTCGCCTGATGACCGTCGCCTGATGACCGTCGCCTGATGACGCCTGATTCGGGCTCTCGTAGCGCGGCGCAGTCCTCCTGACCGAGGCCGGACATCTCGAGATGTCGTCCCGGCCCATTTCGAGTAAGCCCAAGCATCGTCATGGCCGATGAGGGGGCATCCGTAAGCGTATCGTCGTCGTCGTCGTCGCCTTCGTGGCTCGAGCGTCGCCGCACCGTGGCGCCACCCGGCTATCACCGGTGGCTCGTTCCACCCGCCGCGCTCGCCGTCCACATGTCGATCGGTCAGGCGTACTCGCTGAGCGTGTTCAACCTCCCGCTCACGAAGATCGTCGGAGTCGATCGAAGCGCCCCCGGCGATTGGTCGCTCTCGGCGACGATCTGGATGTTCAACATCGCGTTCTTCTTCCTCGGCGCCTCGGCGGCGCTGTTTGGGACGTGGGTGGAGCGCGTAGGCCCGCGAAAGACGATGGTCGCGTCGGCGACCTTCTTCGCGAGTGGCTTCTTCGTGTCGGCGCTCGCCGTGAAGATCCATCTCCTTCCTCTCCTCTATGCAGGCTACGGCGTGCTCGGCGGCATCGGCCTCGGCCTCGGCTACATCTCGCCCGTCTCGACGCTGATCAAGTGGTTCCCCGATCGACCCGGCATGGCGACCGGAATGGCGATCATGGGCTTCGGCGGAGGCGCGATGATCGGATCGCCGCTCGCCGTCACGCTGATGAAGACGTTCTCGTCGCCCACGTCCACCGGCGTCGCCGAGACGTTCACCGCGATGGGCGCGATCTACTTCGTGCTGATGCTCTTCGGGGCGGTCCTCGTGCGCGTCCCGCCGGTCGCCGCGTCCCTCGCGACAGACGCCTCCTCGGGCTCAGCCTCGACGTCGGCGGAGGGGCTCACCGCGAGCGAGGCCATCCGAACGCCTTCGTTTTGGCTCGTCTGGGGCGTGCTCTTCACGAACGTCGCCGCCGGCATCGGGATCCTCGGACAAGCCTCGCCGATGATGCAGGAGATGTTCACGAAGACGCCCGAAGCCGCGGCCGGCTTCGTCGGCCTCCTCAGCTTGTTCAACCTCGCCGGCCGCTTCGTCTGGTCGTCCGCGTCGGACCGCCTCGGCCGCAAACGAACGTACGCCGTGTACCTCGGCCTCGGCCTCCTCTTGTACGCCTTTCTCCCGACGACGAAGACGATGCCCGCCGGCGTCGGCACCGCGCTCTTCGTCGCGTGCGCCTGCCTCATCTTGAGCATGTACGGCGGCGGCTTCGCGACGGTGCCGGCGTACCTGCGCGACCTCTTCGGCACGAAGCAGGTCGGCGCCATCCACGGAAGGCTCCTCACCGCATGGTCGATGGCGGCGCTCGTCGGACCATCGATCGTGACCTACGCGCGCGAGGTTCAAGTCGCGCATGGCGTCGCCAAGTCCGACGCGTACTCGAAGACGATGTACGGCCTCGCCGCGCTCCTCGCGATCGGCTTCCTCTGCAACGCGCGCATCCGCGCCGCCTCCAGCGCCTTCACGCCCGCGCGATCGAGCACCGCGCCCACCGCGCCAGCAGCGACCTCGCTCCCGATCGTCCGCCTCGCCGCCTATTGGCTCGCCGTCGCGATCCCACTCGGTTGGGGAGTCGCCCAAGTCGCGCTGAAATCACTGGCGCTCTTCCGCTGAGCGCGATGCCAGACCAAAGTGGTCGTTCGTGAGCGAACCAGTCGAGCGCGTCCTCACGCAAGAGACCGCGTCAGCTCAGCACGATCAAGCGACGCCTCATAACGCCTCAGAACCCCGTGTAATTGGTTGTCGCTCGATATCCCCCGAAAAAAGCAAATTCAATAGCTCGGCGACAAATGCGCGCTAGGCTCGTTGTTGCGAGGGGCGAATGCGACGCTGGCCAATTCCGACTCTGCTTCCGATTCTGCTCGCATCGGTTGCCGTGACGCAGGTCGAGCGGACGAAGCAACAACAATCACCGCGAAGGCCACATTCACGTCAAACGTAACGCCCACGGACGGCGCAATCATCGTCGAAGGCGGGCACCAGTGGATCGTTCACAAAGTGGTCCCTCGCGCCGTCGACTTCGACGCTATCGATGCACTCCCCACCCGACGCTCCATGGCGCCGAGCTCCGACACACTCTCCGATGCAGAGGTCGCCTGGTTGGCGGAACTTGGATTGGAACATGTGGTTACGGATTAGGGACCGAGCAACGGAGTTTCGATGAGGTGGTCAGTGGGTAGGACTTTGCATTGCATTCTGGTGAGTGGAGGCCAGCGCCTTGCGCTTGCCGTTATCCTTGTCGGCTGTCATGCGTCAACAACACCACCAACCCCCACGCCGGACGGCGCGATCACCGACGCATCATCAGATGCACGATTGGTGATCCGGTACCTGATCTTCTTGATGGCTCACCGGTGATCTATGGGGAGGTCGATGTCTCGAAGCTTGGCAAGGAATGCACATCGTCCTCGAACTGCAAGAAGAACGAGGCGTGCAGCCACTATCCGAATGTGGGATATCGCTGTTTCGACGGGCATCCGTGTAGTGTGGTCACTTGCCCTGCCGGAATGGACTGCCGCAATAACCTCTCGGACCCAAGCTCTGTCTATTGCCACAAGGCCACATCCTGAGACTTGAGATCGCTCTTTGAATTCCATCTCTCTAAAGCTCAGTTACCCTTTCTGGATTAGGGACGCTTCGTCGGAGATCCCGCGGAGCGCCAGGATGCCTTGTTGAAAAGGGTGGTTCGATGCTCGGCGTGATCGCATCTTGTGCGATCGCCTTCGGGCTAACGCTTTAACCCATTCATTCAGACCACTACGCTGCATTCGGTACGTCCGCGTGTGACTACGACCTCGAGCGATTCGCGGCGCGGTGGTGCAACGACTTCGACGAACGTGAGCGGCTTCGCTCCGATTGCGGCAGGCTGCTCGCCGGCGACACGTCGCGCCGCAGCCGGCAGTCGGGGACAGTTCAGGATTGCCTTGTTGAAAAGGGCTCACCATGCAGACGCAGTCATGCCGAGTCTGCGATGGTCTTCGGGCTGGCGCTCTGACGAATTCGTTCAGACCACTACGGTGCATTCGACGACCCAGGCGCGACCGCTGCGCCGACATGCGATGTGCTTGGTGGAACACGGGGATGCCTTGTTGAGAAGGGCGGTCCCATCGCTGCTCGCCGGCGATACGTCGCGCCGCAGCCGGCAGTCGGGGACAGTTCAGGATTGCCTTGTTGAAAAGGGCTCACCCTGCAGACGCAGTCAGAGCCAAGCGCTCCGCTCGATGTGCAGTTGCCGAGTCTGCGATGGTCTTCGGGCTGGCGCTCTGACGAATTCGTTCAGATCACTACAGTGCATTCGACGACCCAGGCGCGATCGTTGCGCCGACATATGATGTGCTGTGGTGGAACACGGGGATGCTTGTTGAGAGGGTGGTCCCATCAAGTCGGCGCACTGTGCACGGTCTCATTCTCTTCGAGCCTGCTTGTGGCGGCGCGCTGCGCGCGACTCGCGAATCTTCCGGTGAATGCAATCGCGACCGAAGACCCGTTCGGCGGCGAGGCGGTTGTGGGTCGCGCAGAGGATCCGCGTATTGGTCGTCGTGTCCTCACCGCCGAGCGCCTTCGGATGAACGTGGTCGATCTCCAAGAACGACCGCGCATCGCATCGGACGCCTGCCTCGCTTACGAAGGAGCATTGCTCACCATCACGCGCGAAGACCTCGCGCCGCACGGCGCGTGGCAGGGCGCTCGAACGGCGCTTGTTCTCGGTGGTCGATCTCGACGGCGGTGGCATTCGCGAGTCTCGTTGGGGCGGGACGTTCGACGATGCGACCGTCGAGGCGTCCTTCGCGGCGGATGTCGACGAGGCCGACAACCCAGATGCGACGGGCGACGATGACGACGCCGATGCGGTCGGCGAGGCGGATGACGACGATGAGGACGCCGTTTGCGGTCTGCGCGGGCGCTTCGTCTTCCCCAGGCGTTCGCGCTCCAGCTTTTCGAGGAGGGCGCTCAACGCTGCTCCGACGATCGACTCGAAGCTGCCATGGCGATTGCGATGACTCATCAGGTCGCGAGCGCGTTCGAGCTTCCGGCGAATGTCCGTGCTGATCGTCAGCTGCAGCGCATGCCGGTTCTTCGAGAGCGGCGTCAGCTTCTCGGGTCGTTCGCGACGCGTTCCCGTCGATCTCTCGCTTGGTGAGGCTTGAGATTGCGTCGGCTGCGAGGACAGCGCGGACGACGTCGACGGCATGGACGGCATGGACCACGTGGACGGCGTGGACGGCGTGGGTTGCAAGGCCGGCGCGGACTCCACCGACGCATGGGGAGCGGACCCAACGTGCATCGCGGGCGCGGCGACGGCAGATGCGGCGGGCGTCGCGTGCGCAGCGGAGGAGGTCGACGACGCAGGCGTGCTTTCAGACGACGAACCCCAAACCTGCACGTCGAACATGAGGATCGTGCGCTCCGCGGCGGAGGACTTCTTCGGAGGCTCGGCAGAGACTGGCGGCGTCGACACCGGCGCGCGGACAGGGAGCGCACGCAGGACCTCTGGCACATCGGGCTTCGGGAAATGGTTGGCCAGCAGGTCGTCGATCTCTTTGACGGTCTTTCCGCGCGCCTCTCCAAGCAGGTCCAGGCAATTCGATGGCTGCATATGCGCGCTGAGCCTGAAGAGGCCCGTGAGATGGATGTCACCCTCGGCGAGCGCCTCGAGGACCCACGAGTACTCCTTCGCGAGCCTTGCGACCGCGACGCGTGGCCCCGCCTCGTTCTCGCTCATCTTGAGCGCTTTGAGGCAATAGGCAAAGAGCGACCGATAGCCCATCGTCGCATAGAGCGATCGTCGATCCACCTCGATGAGATAACGGAGTATCTCCGCCATACCCCTGCGTTGATCCGCACAAGTGGATTGAAGGCCAATGTGAAGGGCCTCATTCGAGAGCGAGGGCAGATGCATACGACCTCTCTATCATGTGAAATTTCGTCCTCCTCAGCGCCCCGCTAAGGTGTTTTCCGCTGTCTGATCTCGATTTTTGGTGGAATTGACCGAGAAGCGTCTTGGACGCCAAAGTGGTCGTACCGTTGCGCGCTTTTCCGCCAACTCGTCAGCGACGGCCCTCGAGCACGACAAATTTCGTCCAGAGAAATCGGCAGGCATTGCGCTCTTTCTTTCTCCCCATCAAAGGCATAGCGGCCGTCGCATTCGCCATGCGTGCTCCGCCAAAGCCTTGTTGAGCAGGGTGAGCAACGGACAAGCGATAAGACAACGGGCGCCGGCAACGACGAGCGGTGTGATCTCATCGTCAGGTACGACCTCGGCGTGCTGGCCTGGCAGCGGACGAGGCGGCCTTTGCCACAACAAGGCAGAGCCGGCCGCATTCCAACTGCTGCGATGGAGCATGTCGGCTGGCCCCATTCAGCCTCCCCCCTTGTGTCAGAGAAGCGACGTCAGGGCTCTCACTCTCGGTGGGTGGTGGGAGCTTTGTGAATTGCACGGACAGCTTCAAGTCCAAGACGGTGTCTGCTGACTGTGTGTTGCCGATCGGCACCGTGCACTCCGACGGTTCCTTGTCATAGGTTCACGGTACGAGCCTCTTGAGCCAGTGCGAGTGACGTCTTTGTCGGTCCTTGACCAAGGTGAATTTCGCGACCTTGCGGCGCCAGTCGACACCCTGGTTGACGCCGAGCACCCTGGTTGACCAAGGTGAATCTCGCGACCATCCGTACAAGACCACGTCGGTTGAGCACTTCGCCGAGCACCCTGGTTGACGAAGGTGAATCTCGGCGCCCTTACGTCGCCGCGTCGACACCTTGTTGACCCGGATTCCCAACCGTTTGGATTTTTAAGCGCTGGGCCGTGTCTTGGCATGCCCGCTTCGCGAGCCCCGATCGGCGTGCCAGCAACGCCAGAGTCGAGCGCGCGTCGGCCGGAAGAATTCGTCGGCATGCCGAAAGCCTTTCTCGACCTTCGCGCGAGAAGACTCGCGAAGAGGATCAAATGGCCCCAGCGGAGGGGTGAGCGTTCGCGAGTTTCTGCAGCGCTCTCCAGTTTCGGTGCGGTCTCTACGATGGGTGCTCCACGCGGAGCGATTCGAGGCCCAGCGACGAGACCTCGTCGACCCCGGCGCGGTTTACTGTCAGAAAGCTGCACCGGCTGGGCCTTGAGGCCTGCGTTCACCTTTCCCGCGCTCGTCGCCTCGCCTCTACGTTCGTTCGAGCACGAAGATCATCCCCTTGTTCGTGCCGATGTAGAGGCGGGCTCCGTCGGGTGACGCGGTGAGGCTTGGCGCGCTGTCGTTCAGGGGGCCGAGATCGCAGGTCGCTTCTGGCTTGGTGGCCTTCGACTCGACGTTCCAGAGCTCGATGACCGAGGTGTCTTGGCTTTCGTCATCGCCGGCTCGAACGAGCGCGACGTGCGAGCTCGTCACCGCGGCCAAGCGATGTATCTCGTTGCCAGAGCTGCGGAGGACGCGCTCACGCTTGCCCGTGGTGTGATCGAAGACGGCGAGCTCGC
This sequence comes from Labilithrix sp., assembly GCA_044227045.1. Lineage (GTDB taxonomy): Bacteria > Myxococcota_A > Polyangia > Polyangiales > Polyangiaceae > Labilithrix. The sequence continues at coordinate 2,456 of JBGAFW010000112.1, read as the reverse complement.
CGTTCGTGGTGCCCGTAACGAGGTGGCTGCCCGTCGCGGCTATCGCATTGACGAAGCCCGAGCATGGCAAGGAAAAGGCGATATCGCCTTTGGGCAAATGCCATGCGATGACCCGCTCGTCGGCCGACGCCGTGAAGACGTATTTGCCTTCCGGCGCAAAGTCGACCGCGCACATTTGCGCTTGATGACCGTCGAGCGTCAACGGAGTGTCGAATCCAGGTCGCCGCTTGGGCTCGGCCTTTGCCGCCTTCTTCTTGCTGCCTTTTGCCTTCTTGGTGATTCGAGGAGGAGGCAATGGCTCGGTGTCGTAACGGCCAGTGAGATCGTACACCACCGCTTTGCCAGGTAAGTAAGGCGCCCAGGCGACCTTCTTTCCGTCGGCCGATAACGTGATAGCGACGGCCCCACGGCCTTCGAGCTCCGTCGGAAGGGGGCGTGACGAGGTCGTCGATACGTCCCAGATGAGGCTGCGTCCGTCCGTGGCGGTCGTCACGATCGTCTTTGCGTCGGCGGTGACGTCGACGGCGCATCCCTGCTCGCTGAGAGGTCCGAGCTGCTCGACCGCCTGGCTCGACTCGAGGTCCCAAAGGATCACCTTCTTGTCGACGCCTACCGAGACGAGGACGTTGGGTCTCTTCGCAGGGGCGGCGAGGCCCGTCACGCCGCCGGAGTGGCCGTCACCCGCGGGGAGCACGCGCTTCTCCGCGTCGACATCGAAGACCTCGAGCCCGCACCCTTCGCCGAGGCCATGCCCGTCGCTGCCGCACACGAGCCGCTTGCTCTCGTGGTCGAACGCGAGCACGTCGACCTCGGCGATCGCGAGGCGCTTGAAGGGTTTGTTCGACGTCGCGGGGGCAAAGACGAGGACCTCTTCCTCGTAGGCGATCGCGAAGAGCTTGCCGTCGGGCGACATCGCGCCGCGACGCACGCTGCCCGTGATCTTCGGGCTCGGCGACCACACGACCTTGCCAAACGTCTTGGACCCCTCCGACACATCGAAGACATGCGCGTGGTCCCAGCCCACCGACCACGCCGTCTTTCCGTCTGGAGCGAAGCCGCACGACTTCGCGTAGCCCTCGAGCGTCGCGATCACCTCGGGCTTCTTCTTGTTTTTGGTGACCGTATGAAGCTTGATCTTTCGATCGCCACCGCCGGTGAGCGCCAACGAGCCGTCGGCATTGAGCGCGCACGCGTCGACCCGGCTCGAGTGTCCCTTGAGCGGCTCGAGCTCCTTCTTCGACGCGATGTCGAAGCGACGAGGCTTCCGGTCGTCGCCATACAAGACGACGCCGCTCGGCGACGTCGCGATCGCGACGATGAGCGGCTTGTTGACCGGAAGCGTGAAGGCGCGCTTCTTCTTCGCGACGTCGAAGACCTGAAGCTCCGACCCGCCGACGAACGCGAGCGCTCCATCGGCCGAGAGACAGAGCGAATAGGTGCCGCGATCGCTGCCTTCGATCGAGCCGAGCGACGCGCCTGTCTGGGTGTCCCAGAGATGGAGCTCGCGCCCATCGCCCGAGCTCGCGATGTACGCGCCGTCGGGCGCGTACGCCACGCCGCGGATCGCTCCGTTGTGCTTCAGCGCCGTCGAGCCAAGCGTCCCCACGAGCCGAAAGCCCCGAAGCGCCGGCTGATCCTTCTGCCCGTTCGTCGTCTTCTTCGCCGCCACGAGCGCGAAGCTACACTGGCGCGGCGTCTCGAAGCGTCACCTTTTCGACAGTGTCCATTCGACAGTGTCCATTCAGGGTGGGCAGCAGGGGTCGATGGGCGGCGTCGTGCAGCGCACGGGCGACGGAGGACCGGAGAGCTCGCGGGCGCACATCGACCCGCTCGGACAACGAAGCACTTCGCACACGGATGTCTTGTCGATGCACCGGCCACCAACGATCGTCGGCACGGCCACCTCGTAGCTGGCACAAATCTCCCCAAGGATGCAGTCCCGCGTCTCGGTGCACCTTTTTCCAAGCTTCGACTCGTCCGCCTCACCCCGCACCGGCGGATACGTGCCGTCGGGGTTCTTGCAATAGGGAGTCGCGAGGAACGGCACGTGCGCGCGTCGGGCGCTGCGTCCACCGCTGCGTCCATGACCTCGGGGACAGACGAGCCCCCGCACGCGACGAGCGCGAGTGAGGCGCCGAACCGAACGATCGGCATGACCGGCGATCGCCGAGTGAGGCTCATGAGGTCGAGGTCGATCTTGTCAACGATCGACCTCACGAGCAAGGCGACTACTTGGGGATGCCGCCTTCGTTTTGGCAGGCGGCGGAGCAGCCGTCGCCGTTGTTGCGGTTGCCGTCGTCGCATTGCTCGCCGCCGGCTTGCTGGACGACGCCGTCGCCGCAGCGCGGGCCTAGCTTGCAGTCTTGCGTGCACGAGTTGTAGGCGCCGCTGTTCGTGTTTTGGGCGCCGCGGTCACATTGCTCGAAGGGGAAGTCGACGTTGCCGTCGCCGCAGAA
>JBGAFW010000111.1:0-29055 GCA_044227045.1 Labilithrix sp. | reverse complement strand
ATGAAGCACGCCGTCGGTCGCGAGCATGACGAGCCCCATTCCACCGCGACCGAGCTCGGCGTCGATGGTGTAGCGTCCGAAAGCGACTCCAGGGCGGATGTCCAACGTTCGTCTCGATCGTTATGCGTCGTCTGTCGACAGGGCCAGCTAGGTAAAGCAGCGTATCGCGCTATCGGTTCAGAACGAAGCTTCGAACGAAGCTCCGCGGATGCCGCGCGAAGTGACGCATCCACTGGCCCGCGTCGATGATCGCAGGCATTTTATCGTCTGGATCACGGACAGCGTCGGTCGCGGTGTCCTTGTGCTTCGCGTACCAATCTCGCCAGCGACGGACCTCGTCGTGCGTCATCTGCCCGGACAGGCCCTGCAAGCCGAGGACGAGATCGAGCATCGTCTTGTGGCAGTAGACTTCGTCGCCGCGCGCCTGCCACGCGCGAGCCCGCTTCATCTCGTCGTCGACGCGCGCCTTTTCGCTCTGCGCCGAGTGCAAGACGAGCATGGGTAAGGGCAGACCACGCGCGATGTCGAAGCCCATTTGGCTGTAAAAGCGCGGGTTGAAGTCGATGAGCAGACGGCGCTTGCCGTACACGATGAACTCCGACTCGAACGCGCCAAAGTAGCCGACGGCGGTGCAGAGCCGAGACAGCTTCCTCACCAGCTCGTCGTCGACCGGGCGACCTTCGAAGCAAAGGCCGATCCCCACCTTACGCGGGCGCTGGAGCACCTTCATCGCGCCGCGTGCGACGATCTCTCCATCGCGACCGACGAAGCCCGAGACGCTGAAGATCGCGGTCTCTGCCGCGCTCAGGTACTCCTGGATCATCGGCTCGCTGATGTCGGGGTGCTTGTTCGTGAGCACGTCATCGAACGCCACGAGCTGCTCGAAGCGTGCGAGCTCCGTCTTCAGCTCGATGTGATCGCTCGCGATGAAGCCCTTGATCCCGCTCTTGAGGAACACCTGGGTGCGGGGCTTGAGGAGCACCGGGAAGCGCAACGACTTCGCCGTGGTCGACTCGATGTTGAGATCACCGAGCGCTTGCGTCTCGGGCACCTCGATGTCGACGCCAGCGCACGCCTCGTGAAGCCGCTTCTTGTCGAGCAGCGTGATGACCGTCTCCTCGCTGGGCGAGTACATGTCGAACGACTTGCCCAGCCGCTCGCGCTCGAGCGCAAAGAGCCAGGCGAGGTGATCGTTCGGCGGGTAGAGCAGCGTGCCGGGGTTCTTCGAGCCCCACTCGCACAGCCAGTCGATGAGCGCGTTCGGGTTGTCGAGCGACGGATGCGTCAGCTTCTCGCTCACGTGGCGCGAATAGAGGGCGCGCGCCTGGCGGTTCTCGTCCGCCATCGTGACCTTCACGCCCGCTTTGCCGTAGGCGCGCGCAGCCGCGAGTGTGCCGTAGTAATCCGCGCCGAGAAGTAAGACGCCAGCCATCTAAGTCAGGGTCAATCTTAGCCGTGAAACCTGCTCTTCAACTTCAGGAAAGGTGACTCGAAGAAGCGGAAGCTCAGCGATGCCACGACCCAGATGAAGGCGATGCCCGAAACGACGAAGGCGCCCGAGATCGCCATCTGAACCGCGGTGGGTTGCCCCTCCTGCCACTTCATCAAGTACGGGACGCCGAGGACGACAAGCGGCCAGTGGAAGATGTACATGCCGTAGCTCACCTTCCCGCACGAGACGAGCGGGCCCCAGGAGAGGAACCGCCGCGCGCGCTCGCCGATGACGTGGTCGGCGCACAGCGACACGCCGGAGGCGAAGAGGAGCGCGAGCATGACGTAGCCGACGCCGATGACACGGCGGTCGTAGTCGTTGAGGCCGGTCGCCCAGGCGTAGAGGCCGAGGAGCGCGAGCGCCGTGCCGACGAAGATCGGCTTACGGAGGCGACGCCACACCTGCGCCACCGGATGGCGAACCTCGCGCTGTGTGACCGCGACGAACGCGCCGAGCAACAGACCGTCGGCGCGGGTGAAGGTCGCGCGGTACACGAACTTCGCGATGCCGCCTTCAACACCGCCAGGTTGGTCGGCAAACCACTGCTGGAAGAGGCCGATGTTGGCGCCCTTGAACGTGAGACCGGCGCGGAGCCCCACCGTGATGAGGATCAGGATGAGGATGGTCGGAATGAGCTTTCGACGCGGCACCGTGAGCGCGACGATCGGCCAGACGAAGTAGAACTGCTCTTCGATCGCGAGCGACCAGAAGTGCGCGGTCCAGCGCATGACCTCGTGATCGAACGCGAGGACGTAGTTCTGCATGTAGAGCCAGTACGGAAGCCCAGGGATCCACTGCGCGCCGAACGCCAGCGTGACGACCGTGCCGACGATGACGACCGCATAGTAGAGCGGGAAGATGCGGAGCACGCGGCGCATCCAGAACATCTTCATGCGCGTCGAGAGCGGCTTCTTCGAGTCGGTCACGAGGCCGCGCGTGATGAGGTAGCCGGAGAGGACGAAGAAGAGATCGACGCCCATCCATCCCGACCACATGAACGCATGGAGCTGCACCGCGACTTTGTCGACGAACGAGGTCGCGAGCGCGGGATCGTCGCCAGGGAACGTCCACGCGAAGTGGAACATCAAGACGAGGAGCACCGCGAGGCCGCGCATGCCGTCGAGCGTCGGGATCGCGTGCGTGTCGGCGCCGGTGAGGGCTCTCTTTTGATCGTCGTCGAGCTCGTCGCGCTCGGCCGGCAGCTCGGGCGAGAGCTCCTTGAACGACTCGCTGTCCTTCGCGATCTTTCGTACCGCGCCGAAGGCGACGAGGCCAAACGCGATCACGATCACGAAGTCCATCACGCCGAGGGCCGGCGGAAGCGTGAAGCCGACCGCGGAGAGCGCGCTCGCCAGCGTGGCGCCGTCGACCATCTCCTCACCGATCAAGTCGCGACGAAGCACCTGCGCGTCTTGGCGGAGGCGCATGCCGTTCGGCAGCGTCTCGAAGCCAAGGCTCTTCATGTAGGCCTCGTCGGCGTCGTTCACGTCGACCGCTTCGACCACGAGCTGCGAGCCACGCTCGCCGAGGCTGTAGCTGTAGTCCCACTTGTCGTGGCCTGGCGAGAAGACGCCGCGCGGCGCGAGCTTCGCGACGTGGCGATCGTTCTTGCCGAGGAGGTCTTCGGTGGGGCGCTGCGCGAAGTATGGCGTGGCGCCGGCAGCGGCGACAGCGATCCGGAAATCGGGCTGCGTATTGGCCTGGATCAGCAGTCCGAGCCGCGTGTAGCGCGCCTCGTCCTGGTATTGCGCCGCGTTCTGCGCCGCCCAGCGTCCGAGCGGAAGGAGATGCGACGGAAGCCAAAGGATCGCCGCGAGCAGGACGGCGGTCTTCGCGATCGTGCGCTGGCTTCCGAAACGTGAGCGGAGCCACGCGAAGCCCTCCACGATCCCTTCGCGCGCGTCCTTCAGACGAAGGAGAAGGCCGCCGACGACGAACGCGCCTCCGACCGCCATCGGCGTCTTGCTGAAGACGATCGTCGCCGCGATGCCCTCTTCGGGGAACTTCTTCGCGAACACGTTGAGGCCTACGAGCACGAGGCCCGCGCCGATGAGCGCGTACGAAGCGCGCTTCGCGAACACGACGCGCTCGGCGGTCGTCGCCTCGAGCACGCGCTGCACGAGCACCGCGACGAGCACGATCAACGCCGGCATGCCGACGCACATGTAGCGGTTCGCGTAGAGCATCCACTCCCACGCGTCGCCGCCGACGTACGTCGCGTAGCCGACCTGCGCGAAGAAGATCGTGCCGAGGAGAACGAGGCGACGCGACTGGCGGCTCGTCTCCCGAGCCTCCGTCTTCCCGAAGATGGTCGCGAGGATCTTCTTCACCCAATCGATCGACGCACGCAGCGGCGGGACGCTGGCGATCACGATCGCGAGCGGCACCGCGAGGTGCATCGTGAGGACCTCGAGCGCGACGAACGCGCCGCGCTTGATGCGCGCGAGCGCCGAGATCTTGTAGAGCTTCAAGAAGTACGTGTTCGGCAGCGACTCGTGGAAGTACGCCTTGCGGAACAACGTCTGGCCACCGACCGCGCCGCCGGCGAACGTGCCGATGATCGCCGCGAAGAGCCAGCGGCGCGAGCACGTGAGGAATCCGTAGAGCGTGATGAGGCCGACCGGGACGACCGAGCGTTCTCGAGCGCGAGCCAGAGGAGGGTGTAGACGATCAGCGTGAGCGCGCCGACCTCCATGCCGCGGAGCGTCCAGAAGACGAGCGGGTAATCGAAGAGCGTGGCCGCGAGGACGCAGACGGGCACCCACGAAGCCAACGACTGCGACGCGGGCTCCTGGTTCGACTGCGCGATCTTGCGCGCGATCTTGGAGGTGACGAGACCGGTCGCGAGGAGGATCGCGACGCCAGAGAGCATGATGAAGAGAGAGATCTTCGACTCGGAGAGCCCCAGCTTGTGCGCGACGCTCATCCAAAGAACCCAGAGCAGGTTCGTGAAGCCTTCGATCGGCGGCTCGCCGATGTTCCACACGAGCCCGTGGCCGTCGGCGAGGTGACGCGCGTAGCGCATCGAGATCATCGCGTCTTCGAAGAGGACGAAGTAGCGCGTGCCGGCGATCGAGAAGCTCGTTCGGAAGATGAAGATCGCGTAGAAGGCGACGGCCGCCATCGCGATCCACAAACGCATCCGAGTGCTCGACGCATCGGGACGGGGCGCGGGGATGGCGCTGCGGTAGGGCGCCTGGTTCGCGACGCCTCCCTCCGCTGCAGCCCTGGCTTCCTTGGCGTGCGCCCCGCTGTCCGTCACTCGTGCCTTTTTGCTCTGATGAGGCTCAAAAGAAGTTCCGTCTGCCATCTCACCTGATCTCCGAAGCAAGCTTCGTGAGATCGTCGAGCATGAATTGCGCCTTCGCGTACCGGTCCGCGGGGCGACGTCGCAGCGACTTGTTGACTACGTTCTCGAAGCCTCGTCCCACCGGATCGGTACGACCGGTGACCAGGGGCTTTGCCTCCTGTTGAAGCTTCTCGCGAAGGCTCTCTCGCGTGTCGAACGGAAGGACGCCCGAGACGGCGCGATAAAGAATGGTTCCAACGGAGTAGACGTCCGAGGCTTCGGTCACGCGACGTGCGTCGAGCAGCTGCTCGGGCGACATATACGGCACCGTTCCGATGGCCGCGTGCATCGACGTGAGGCTGCTCGTCTTCCCCTTCGCGTCCTTCATGCGCGAAAGATTGAAGTCGAAGATGACAGCATGCCACCCACTCTCGTTGGGTCGGAGGATGACGTTCTCCGGTTTGATGTCCCGGTGAATGATGCCCATCGATTGCATTTCTGCCACGCCGCTGAGGATGCCGATACCGAGACCGAGGGCGTCCTCGACGGAGAAGCGGGCGCGCTTGAACACATCCGAGAGTAGTTCACCCTCGATGTATTCCATCACCAGCGCCATTTGAAACGGCGTGCCGGTGATCAACTCGTGCATCCGCGCGATGTGAGCGCTCGTCAGCTGCGAGAGCGCCCAGGCCTCACGACGAAAGCGCTCGACGCTCTCTCGCGAAACGGCGGCTTCGGGATGAAGCACCTTTATCGCGACCCGCTCTCCCGTGTCTGACCGATGCGCCAGCCAGACGACCCCAAAAGCTCCCGACCCCAGTAGCGACTCGAGTACGTACACCCCGATCTGTGAACCGGGAAGCAGCTGCACGGACACCATCGTACGCTGCCGACGGCGTGGTGAGCGACTCCTTAATCACGCCGGGTTTGTCCGCGTGGTTCGCCTAGTATTTGCCTGCGGCAGGCCATGCCTTACGACGGCCCAGCCGCCTCGACCCCCGTGACGATCGCATCCGACGCAAAAACCGACGCGAGCGGCGATCGCGCAGAGCCGCCGCAGCAAGAGCCCGCGCAGCAACCGCACCACGGCGAGGGCGCCACCGCGCTGCGCAACGGCGTCAAGCTCGCGACCTCGCTGCTGCTCACGTGGGGCGTCGCGCTCATCATCACGTTCAAGCTCCCGAAGTACCTTGGGCCGCTCTTCTGGGGCTATTACAAGTACGGCTTCGAGTACGCCGCGACGCTCGCTGTGTTCGTGGGCTTCGGCATCGATACCTATATCTCGCGTGAGGTCGCCGTTCGGCCGAAGCACGCGAGCGACTTCTTCGGCGGCGTCGTCCTCCTACGCACGCTCGCGATCGTCCCGCTCTTTCTCTACGGCTGGTTCAACCTAGGGCACAAGCTCCCCGAAGAGCAGCTCGCGGCGGCGCTCTTCGGCGTCACGCAGATCTTCGTCGTGATGAACCAGACGTTCCAGCAGACGCTGCAGGCCGCCTCGCGCGTCGGCGGGCTCGCGGTCGTGAACGTCGTCGCGAAGATCCTCTGGGGCGGAGGGACGTTCGCGGCGGTCACGATGGGCGCGCCGTTCTGGGTGTTGCCGCTGCCGATGCTCGTCTCGGAGGCGATGAAGGCCGGCTTTCTCTACTGGGCGACGAAGGACGCCGTCGACCTTCGCGTGCGCTTCGACCTCGAGGCGACGAAGAAGGTGCTTCGCATCTCGTTCCCCTTCTTCATCGCGAATGCGGCCGTCACGCTCGGCTCGACGATTGACGTCGTCGTGATGCGCGAGCTCGTCCCCGAAGGATCGCAAGAGGTGGGCTGGTACAGCGCGGCACGCGAGATCGCGCGTCTCTCGGCGCTGATGTCCCCTGTCCTCTCGGGCGTCCTCGTCCCGATGATGAGCCGCGCGAAGCATCGCAGCGAAGAGGATTTCTTTCGCATTCTGCGGCGCGGCCTCGAAGGCGTGAGCATCGTCTCGATCCCGCTCACGCTCATGCTGGCCCTCTCGTCGGAGCTCGTGATCGGCGTCGCGTTGAAGGAGAAGTTCCTCCCCGCGGCGATGAGCCTCAGCTGGCTCGCGCCGACGTTCGTGCTCGCCTACGCGAACGTGCTGCTCTGGATCGCGCTGATGATCCTCGACCGATCGTGGACGATCACGATCATCTCGTTCGCCGGCCTTGCGCTGCTTCCCCTCTTCATCCTGCTCATCGTCCCGTGGGCGAAGGGGCTCGGCATTCCAGGAAGCACCGGCATGGGCGTCGCGATGGCGCTCTCGGCACGCGAGCTCGTGATCGCGATCGTGTTCTTCTCGTTCCTCGGGAAGCGCGCGGTCGACCATCGAAGCGTCCTCGCGATCACGAAATCCCTCGGTATTTGCGGCGCGGTCGTCGCGGCGCACGTCCTCCTCGTCTCGCTCGGCCCCGTGCGACTGCTCATCGACGGTGCGATCTACGCCGTCCTCGCCGTCGCGATCGGCGTGCTTCGCCCGCGCGACATCAAGGACGTCCTCCGCATGATCAAGGACCGAAAGAAGATCCAGGCCGAAGCGGCCGCCGGCTAACGGCGGTCGTTCGCTTCACGGTCTCGAGACGAGACCAAAACGAGCTCAGAAACGGGCGCCGAGCGGCGCGTACGTGACGCCGCCGTAGATCGTCATCTGCGTGAGCTCGTTGAAACGAACGGCGTTGTTGAAGTCCTGGAAGCCGAAGCGAAGGCCTGCATCGGTGTAGAGCGTCGGAAGAATGCGGTAGCGAACGCCAACCTCACCGAGGACGATCTGGTACTGCGCGACCGAGCGCGGCGTGTTGATGACGCGCGCCTGCGAGATCGCGCCGCGGAGGGTGGTGCGATCGATCGTGTAGTTCGTCGCCGCGGAGACGACGAAGCGCTGCTCGAGATCGCCCGAGAAGAGGTCGATCCACGGCGCCACCTTGGCGATGAGGCCCGTCTCCCAATGGGCGCCACGTCCGGGCGGTCCTCCGAAGGGGGCCGCGCCTGGCGCGAGACGAATCTGCGTCCACGAGTCGTAGAAGATCGCGGCCGACGCGAGGGAGTAGATCGTGTAGCCGTTGATCGAGTCGCCGCCGATCGATCCTCCGCCGGTGAGCTCGTGGTAGAAGTGCCCCGTCCACCAGTGGCGCCAGAGCTGCGTCGCCTCCGAGCGGAGAATGACGACGCCTTCGCGGTTGTCCTGAAACGTCGTCGAGACCTGGCCGCCGCCGATCGTGCTGATGAGTCGATCGTCGCGCGTGGCGGCGTGCTCGAGCGCGAGGCTCGCGCCTGGGCCTTGCGAGAGCGCGATGACGCCGCGTGAATCGCGATCCGCGCCGCCGAACGCGTTGTACGTCGCGCCAGGGATGAGCGCCGTTCGCTGCGAGAGCTTGATCGGCGCGAAGGCCTGCGTCTGCACGAAGAGGAGCGTGAAGCGCGCGGCGATCGTGGCCGGGATGATCGGGTTCGGGTCGGCCGGCGGACCTGCGCCTTCCCACGGCGCTTGAATGAGCAGCGACTGCGTCGAGATCTCGCCGTACGCGGCGAATTGATAGAGCGACAGGCGCCACCGCGGACGCACCATCTCGAAGCCCACGCCGCCGTTGTGGAGCGCCGAGAACGGCGTCTTGTTGGGGTCGGTGGTGTTGAGTGTCTCGGGGTTGATCAGGTTCGGATCGGGAAAGCGCCGATCGAAGCTCGATGTGTAGATGAAGCGCGGCGAGTAGAGCGCGACGAAATGGTTCTGGCCGCCCCGCCAGATGAAGTCGTACTTGAGGATCGGATCGAGCTCCGTCTCGGCCGACTTGATGTCACTTCCCGATCGATACCGCTCCTCCAAGTGCAGCTGCACCGAGGCCTGCTGCCCAACGTCCATCGGCATGACAGCGGTGAACGGGAGCATTCTCTGATTCGTCTCGTCTCGAAAAGCGGCGGATGGGAAGTGGGATGGAGAGGGTCTACGTATATCCGTGCTGGGGTCGAGGTCACAAGATCGGGTTCACGGCACGGCGTCGCCCGCGATCGCGCTTGGCGGCGCAAAAGCGAGTCGACGCACGCAGCAGGTGCGTGCGTGCGTCGCTCTTCGTGGGCGTTTGGGGAGTCGTCGAGATAGACCGCCCATCTCGTTCAGGCGGAATCTAGGAGAACGTCGCGAAGACCGGCAGGCCGAGGCGATCGCGCACGTCTCGCGGCTCGAAGAAGATCCCCGAGAAGCGATCGGCGAGCGCAGCTACGGCGAGGACCGCGGCGATGGTGGAGAGCACGCCGATCGCAATGGCGATGAGGCCGACGGGGCGCTTCGGACCGGCCGGGACCTCGGCGGGGTGGACGACCTTGTAGCGATTCTTGAAGGCCGCCTCGGCCGTCTTCATCTCGATCCGAGCGGCGTCGAGCTGGTTGACCAGGTCGGTGTACTTCTTGGTGACCGCGTCGAACTGAACCTGTGCATCCTGCACGCTCTTCGTCGCCCCGGCCATCGGCGCCTCGGGAGCCGCTTCTTTCGGGGCGGCCGGCGCAGCACGCGGGGTTGGCTTCGGCGCGTTGTCTTGCGCAGCCTTCGCCTTCGCCGAGATCTCACCCATGATCTCGCGTTCTTCCGCACGTAGCTTCGCGAGCTGCGGGGAGTCTGCGCGGGTCGCGTCGAGCGTTTGCTTCAGCGCGATGACCTCGGGGTGACCTTCTGCGAGCGTTTGACGTTTCGCGATGAGCTCTTGCTGCAGCTCCGCCTCGCGCCGTGTCTTCGCCTCTTGAAGGACGGCGATCTGCTGGCGAACGGAGTCGAGCCGTTGCTTCAGCGCCGGATCGACGTTCTCGTTCAGCTGCGGACGATCCTGCACGCCTTGCGGCAGCGTCGGGATGACGATGTTCACGCGCTCGCGCGGGTTCGCGAGCTTTTGCTGGCGAACGAGCTCCTGCGCGGCCGTCTCGAGGTCCTTGTGCGCCTGCGTGACGCCGCCTTCGAGGATCTTGAGGCGCTCGGGGATGACACCGACCTCCGATTGGAAGCGCGCTTCGAGGAAGTTTTTGACGGCCGCGTCGACGATGTCACGCGCAGCCTCTGGCTCGGACCACTCGAGTCGGATCGTCACCGTGGTCGCGTCGACCCACACCTTCAAACGGTGCTGGATGTTGCCGACGAGCGCGTCGAACTTCTCGTCGTCCGTCGGCGGCGCCTTACCGAGCTTGCGGTTGATCTTGTCGATCAGTCGACGGTGCGGCTGGCGCATGTCATCCCATCGCGAGACCAGGTTCTTCTGGCGCACCATGGCGATCACGTTGTCGTGCGCCATGACCTGCTCTTCGTATTCCTTCGCGATGTTGTGCATCTCTTCGGGAGAGAGCTGCTGCTGCTGCCCACCCATGATGACGCCGGTGCGCTGCACGAGCACACGCGCTTCGACCTCGTAGTTGCGAGGCGCGAAGATGGCGCCGAGCACCGTGAGGGCGCCGCTGATCATGACGACGACGAAGGAGAGACCCTTGCGGCGCTTCGCGGAGCGAGCGGCTTCGGCGACGCGTTCCCGAATCGCGATGTTCGGTCCGTCATCATCGTCGCCGCCTCCGCCTCCTCCTCCACCGCCGCCGCGGTTCCCACCACCGCCGCCGCTGCGCGAGGTGCCGGGGTATTGAAGCTTGTGATCAGGTCGGAAGAGAGTTGCTTCTTCGATTCGAGCCATCGTCGGGGGCCTTGGTTACTTACTTACGAACAGGCGTGCGAGGGGGGATGCTTCAGAAGACAAGACTTTGTCGCGCGGGTGCGAGCCTACCAAGCCTACGTACCTAGCTTAGCTTGCGAAAGGCTGAGTGACCGCTCGGCGCCGATCGCGGGTCATTTGCCGCGATTTTCCCGTCTATTCAGGCGTGCTGAACGGGTCGGGAGTGGCTGTAGGTGCAGCCGGCGTGGAGGGAGCGGGTTCTCGCGGCGTGGGATTGGGGGTCGTGTTGGTGGTGGGGTTCGTGTTGTTCGCCGGCGTCGAACGTGACGCGGAGACGACCGACCGTGCTGCACGAGTCGTGCGCGGCTGAGCTGCGTTCGCGTTGGACGACGTGATCGACGCCGTCTTCTTCTCCGCATCCGTGTCAGACACCAACGATGACGCGTCTTTGGTCGCGTCTTTCATCGCGCCGCTCGTGTTGATCGGAGGCTCGGCGACGAGGTTGGTCGGCGCGGGCGGCGGCGCGGGCGCTGTGACGGATGTCATCGGTGGCTGCGCCGATGTGACATTGCGCGAAGAGTCTGCCGCGGACCTGTTCACCGCGAAGAACGCGATGCCCGAGACGGCGGCGATGACGAGCGCGACGGCCGCGATCCAAACACCGATGCCTGCGCCGCTGCTGCGTTTGTCGAGCTGCGCGAGCGCGCTGCCGGTGCTTCCGACGGCCGGATAGCTGCCGTCGCTCGACCCCGACGCCGACGCGCCGGCGTCGTCCATCACGGGAGCAGGAAGCGACTCGAGAGGCGCACGCGGCGCATGACGCGGACGCATCGGAGGCGGCGGCCTTGATGACGCGCCTGGCTTGTTGTGCATTCGCGCGGTGGGCACGGGCGGTGGCTGCGCTTGTCCCGAGGGACCGATCGCGCCGACGCCGATGAACGTGTTGTTCGGGCCGTGCTTGAGCGGCGGCGGAGGCCTCGAGCCGGGGACGGGCGGTGGCTGAGAGCGCACCTGCACGGGAGCCTCGTGCTGAGGGCGCACCATGATGGCCGGGGCGCGGTCGCCGAGATCGAGCTGCGTGGGGCCGTCGCTGAGATCGAACGCAGGCGGCGGCGCGATGCTCTCCGGCTTCGGGATGCCGAGCTGCGCGCGTGCCTCGCGGAACGCACGACGAAACGCGTCCACCGATTGCCAGCGGTCTTCCTTCTTGAAGCGCAGCGCCATATCGATCGCCGACGCGACCGGAAGAGGAAGATCCGGCTTCACCATCGAGATCGAACGCGCCTTCACCGTCGCGGCGGCGAGCAACTTGGCCTGCACGTGCGGGCCGAGGTGCACCGTCTGGCCGGTGATCGCCGTGAACAGCGTCGCGCCGAGCGACCAGATGTCCGATCGATGATCGACCTTGTCGCGCGAGCCGAGCGCCTGCTCCGGTGACATGAAGGACGGCGTGCCGAGCACGAGGCCAAACGCAGAGAGCTTGCTCTGCGCGGCCTTGTCGAGCACGCGCGCGACGCCGAAGTCGAGCAGCTTCACGGAGCCGTCGTCGCAGATGAAGACGTTTTGCGGCTTCAGATCGCGGTGGATGATGCCGGCGGAGTGCACCGCCGCGAGGACATCCATCAGCTTGTCGGCGATGTCGAGCACGTCGCGGAGCGTGAGCTCGCCGCCGCAGTCTTGGCGGTAGGTCTCGAGCGTGCGGCCCTCGAGGAGATCCATCACGAGGAAAACGCAGCCGTCATCCGTGACGCCGTCGTCGAGGACGCGGACGATCCCGGGGTGCTTCACGGAGTTCGTGAGGTAGCCTTCACCGAGGAAGCGCTCGCAGACGGCAGAGTCGGTGCAGAGCGTGGGGTGCAGGATCTTGAGCGCGGCCCTCGCTCCATTTCGATGAGTGACCGCGAACACGGCCGCCATCGATCCGGAGCCGAGCAGCGAATCGACGCGCCACTTGCCGCCAATCACAGTTCCTACTCGGCGCTCGGCGTGCTCACTCATGGTCGCTAGGCTTCAACGTTAGCACGACTGATGCCGTAGCCTTTTTCTGCGATCGGCGGCGGCCTCGGCGGGGTTACGCGTGCTTGCATGAGCGCTCGCGCTCGCGCCGGCTCAGAGCTGTCCCGACTGGGTCCGCACGGCGAGACGAGATGCCACGGCAAAGGCAACGCCGAACGTGATCAAGGTCATGTAACTGTTCATGCCCTGGTCACCCCAGATCTGGATGACACAGATGGCGACGCAGCCGAGTGACGCCAGCGCCGCAGACTTCTCGAGTGGGCTCTCTGCCGCACGGTAGCCGCGAATGGCCAGGGTGCCGGCGAGCGGATAGAGGAACCAGAGAAGCGCGAAGCCGATCACCCCGGCGACCGACCACAGCCAGAGCACGCCGTTGTGCGCGATGAGACGGTAATTCTGAAACACGCCGCTCAAGTCGACGGGCGGGTTGTTGGGAGACGACTCGTACTCGTGTCCGAAGCCACGAAGGAGCGGGCTCTGCCGAAGCGTGTAGATGAGGTTCTCGTTCTCGATGTCGCGTGAGATCGACGACGTGTCCTGTTGATCGAGCACCGACACGATCGCGCGCGCGGGCTTGAAGATCGCCGACCCCGAGCTCGCCTCCGAGCCGACGAGCACGTAGCCCACGAGCAGCGGCACGAAGACGGCGAGCGCCATCGTGACACGCCTCTTTCGACGGCTCGGGCTGAGCGCGAGGTAGGTGATGAGCGGCGCGACGCCGAGGCTCACGAACGCGAGACGGCGATTGTTGAGGACGATGCCGAGCAGGATCACCGATCCGAGCGCGACGCTCTTCAAGAGAAGCTTCCGGTCGGCCCTCTGGTTCAAGGTGTGGACGATCAGGATGACGAGCGCGCTGACGAACAGGACGGTGTCCGAGTGGTTCGTGCACCACTCCGGTTTTCCAGGCAGCGCGGTGATCCCCGCCGGGACGCAGACGCCGAAATACACGTAGGCGACGATCAAGCTGCGCGCCGCGGCGGCGATGACGTACGCGGTGCCGATCGCGGAGAGATCCTCGGGGACGCGAAGCGCATAGAGAAACACGAGCGCGACGAGCGGGAGCTGCAGCATGTGAACGATCTGCCGGAACGTCCACTCGATCTGTCCGCCGCGCGCGAGACCGAAGAGGGAGAGCGCGACCACGGTCGCCAAGAACACGAGGAGCGCGTTGCGAGCAAAGACGGGCGGAGCGACGTATCTCGACGACTTCTTGCCGCGAACCGCGCGGTGAAGGAGGAGCGCGGTCACGAAGAAGAAGATCGGCAGCGACGCGCCGGGCATGCCAGTGAGCTCCTTGATCGTGCCAAAGAACCCGACCGCGGCCGGCCACAAGATGGAGTCCCAATATCCACCTTCGCCCTTCTGCTTGAACATCGTCTCGCTGAACGCCTCGATGAACAGCGCGAGGGCGAGATAGATGCGAAGGCTCTTCCAAAGCGGGAGCTTCGCCATCATCCAAAACAGAATCGGGACCCAAACGACGGTGAACGCCGTGTCGAGGCGAAAGCTGTTCGCCCACGTGCCCGGCCCGTCGAACGCGGGATGCGAGACGAAGTAGAGAAACGCCGACATGAGGAAGACGGCCGCGATCACCGAGAGCGTCGTCTTCGCGCCGTTGTCGGCGATGAGGGCGTGCTCGTCGATCGCATCGCTCACGTGCCGCTCCCCAAACGCGCCGTAGGTGCGATCGACGCGATCCTTCAGCGCCTCGAGGTTCTCGGGCGCGAGGTGCTCCGGAAGCGACGCCGAACGCAGATGAGACGACGGCGATGAAACGAACGGAACGATCCCGTCTTGCTCGACCTCGTCGACCTCGTCGACCTCGTCGTCTGTCTGCGCACGCGGGTCGTCGAGATCGTCGGTCTCGCCGGTGTGGAGCGTTTGGATGTTGTCGACTACGACGTCCCGAGCCATGAGCACACCTCACCCGCGCCGAGAGGCGGAGTGACATGCGATCTCACTCGTTCCCTTCAGCTCAAGTCTTCTTGTTCTTCGTCTTCGTGCGTTCGTTCTTCGCTGCGACTACCAGCAGGTCTTCGACTTGATCGCGCCCACCAGCTGCTTGGCCATGATGCGATGCACCTCGAGATTCGGGTGGTAGTCACATCCGAGCCCGTAGCGAAAACCCTGCTCGACGAGATCCATCGCGTAGACCTTGTTGTCTCCCTTCGAGACGTGGTCGTTCACGATGCGATCGAGCGTGCCGCGCAGCTTCTTGCGCGCGTTGTCGAGCGGAAATTGATCGGTGACCATCGGTGGGGTCGCGATGAAGATGTGAGCGTCCGGACGGTGAAGGCGGACCTTGTTCACGAGGTCGGCGTACTTCACGTAGAACTGCTCGAGCTCCGCCGGGTTGTTCATGTTCTCGTCGGGGATGTTGTCCCCGGGGAGCTTCGTCGGATCGGTGGTCTCGGGGATGGTGTCGCGCGCGAAGTCGTTCGTGCCGAGGCTGATGACCACGACCTGCGGGATGTCTTCCGGCTTCTCTTTCGTGAAGTCGTACTTCTTGTTCGCGTCTTCGTAGTCGGTGGCGATCGTGCGCGTCTCCCAGAGCGTGGGCATCGTCGTCGTGTCGTCTTCGACCGGAATGAGCTTTCCACTGCCTGGATTCGCGGGGTCGACCCGGACGCGCTCCTTGAAGTTCAAGTAGACGCCTTTGCCCGAAAAACACGTCGTGACGGCGTCGGCGTCGAGCGCGCGCGCCGCGATGGATCCGAACGCGAGGTATTGGTTCTCGGTGAGGGGCACGGTGACTGGAACGGGCTTGCCGTCCTTGCCCGGCTGCACGCGGACCTGCACCTCGAAGGGGCAGGTGGCGTTCTTTCCTTCGTTGCCGTAGCCGCAGATGATCGAGTCGCCGATGAACTCGATGCGGCGCGCACGACGCGTCGGCGGGAGCAGCGTGCCGCCGTGGAGATCGAAGCCCGTGAAGGCGACCGCCCCCTTCTGCGCCTCGGTGTTCTTGTGGATGACCACCTCGTGCGCGACGGCCGGGTCGAGCCCCGTGATGTCGTAGTTGACCTGCGGCTCGTTCGTCGGGTTTCCCGCGGCGTCGAGCTTCACCGTGATGCGGCGTGCAGAAGGCTCGAGGTCGTCGACCGCGAACTCGAACATCATGTCTTGCGGCAGCCCTTGATCGAGCTGGTCTTGCACGAGCTTGACGGTGACCGTGCTCGTCCCCTGAAAGCGCAGCGTGATGTAGCTACCCGACCAATCGAAGCGCGGCGCGCCGGCGGGACCACCAGGCTGCTCCGGCGGATCGATCGAGAAGCGACCAATGAGCTTCGGCTCGGCGGGACCTCCTGGCGCACCGAGCGGGAGCGCTTTCACGACGTTGCAGTCCGCGGGTGCGCCCGTGACGCCGCCGTTCTCCTCGGGGGAGTTCCGGTCGGCGAGCTTGATCACGCATGCGGGCAAGACGAGCAGCGTCATGCATGCGATCGAGCGAAGGCGAAGCGGATGGTGCATGGGAAGGAGCGGCGTGCGCCGGCAGGTCAGCGCGGACGAGACGAGACGTCCCTTTGGATTTCTAGCATGGAGTGGAGAAGGCCTGTGGCCATGCCGCCGAGCAAGGTGCTTGCCAGGACCTCGACCATAGTTGCCCGGTTTGCTGCGTCGTGAAAGCGCTCGGTTCCCTCGACGACTCGGCGCGCGTTCGCGCGAGCGAGCGGGGCAATCGACCCTCATGGCGCAATTTGCGACGTCGGAATCCCGCTTTGCGTGAGGCGCACGCAGCGTGGGCGAACGCCAGCAAAGGCCCGAAATTCTGCTCGTTCGGTCCCGTTCGATGCCCTTCCCCGAGCATCGAATCCGCTCCGCCTCAGCTCGGCACGGCGCGCGAATATGGCCCTGCGAACCCCTGTCTTTTCACCGCATGCATCATCGTGCTTCTGTGAGGTAAGTCTTTGGATATACTCGCCCGTGATGAGGTCTTGGCCCTCGATGACGACGCACCGCCGGCAACCACTGGCGAGACGGGTTCGAGGCGTCCCGTGAACAAACGCGGCTACAGCGAGCATCCTCCGATGGGTCAGCCGCTGATGGGTCTCGATGCTGGCATGCCCTCGATGATGGGCTCCAACACGATGGATCCCGTCTGGCAGCGCCTTTGGCTGCGCTGCCAGCAGCACGACTGGCAGTCGCTCGCGTTCATCGGATCGAGCAAGCGCGATCCGGATGGCGTCCTCGAGATCGCACATGGCATGGCGCGTCTCGCGAGCGAGCTCGGTCAGGAGCTGACCGTCTTCGACGCCCGCAACCTCGGCCTGAAGGACATGGGCCGCATGCTCGCCCAGGTTCAGAGCATCACGAGCCGCGGCAAGCGCTGCATCGTCGTGCTCAAGCTCGTGACCGAAAACGCGACCACAGTGCCGATGGCGCAGAACGTCGACGCGGCTCTCCTCGGCGTCTTTATCGGCGAGACGAGCGTCATCGCAGCGTCACGCACCGTCGACGAGGTCGGCCGCCCGAAGTTCCTGGGCTCGGTCGTGCTGAACGCGTCGCTCGCCAAGTAAGGGCAAGAGGTCGCCGGCCAGCGATGAACGAGCGGCTCGGGCGACGATCGGATGAGGGCTTCAACCCTCTCCCACCGCGAAGGGGCTCCTCTTCAACCAAAACCCGTTCGGCGCTCGCCTTCGTGGTCGCGCTGAGCTCGTTCGCGGCCTGCGGCGATCGTCCGCCGTCATCGCCCGCCAACGTCGCGCCGCCACCTACGGACACCTCGAGCACGGCCACGACACCACCCCCGATCGACATCTCGCAGAGCGGCAAACCGACGGGCGCAGGTCTCATCACGGGCTGGCTCGAGGTCAAAGGCAACCGCATCCGAACGCCTGACGGACATCCGTTCCACGGACGCGGCGCGAACGTGCACGACACGCGCTCCTGCGATTCGTGCGCGTGGGAGCAGCCTCATCTCGACGAGGTGCTTCGCCGCATCAACGTGCTCACCGACGAGTGGCACGCGAACCTGCTTCGCCTCTTGCTCGAGAGCTACCCCGACGACGGCAAAGCGAAGAACGGCAACGCCCGCGTCCACTACAAATCGATCCTCGACGATGACGACTACTTCCGCGACGTCATGCGGATGATCGGCGAGGTAGGAAAGCACAAGGGCGCGTACGTGCTCGTCTCGCTCTGGCAAGACCCTTCGTTTTCACCGCTCGGATGGCCCACCGGCAAGACGATCCTCGTGTGGAAGAAGCTCGCCGGAGCGCTTCGCGACATGCCGTTCGTGATGTTTGGCCTCGTCAACGAGCCGCAATCGAACGAAGACGGACGCCGCGACGCCGAGGTGTGGCAAGCGATGAACGACACCGTTCAAGCGATCCGCAGCGTCGAGCGCCCCGAGCATCCACACATCATCACGGTGCAAGGCACGCGCGAATGGGGACGATCCCTCGCGTACTACGTCGATCATCCCATCACCGCCGCCAACGGCGTGAACATCGCCTACGAGACGCACGTCTACAACCGCCCTGCCCGCTTCGACGAGCTCGTCGTGCACCCGGCGAGCAAGCTGCCCGTGATCATCGGCGAGCTGATCGCGTGGTCGTTTCACAACAACTGCCCGCCAAACCTCCTCGTCGAGCGCAAGGACCGCTGCGTCGCCGGCGCGTCGCTCGAGCCCAGCCCGTGGGGCCAGATGGTCAAGAAACGCCTCGCCCACAAGTGGTGAGACGAGCAGTGGGATTGGATCGTGGAGCCGAACGTCAGGGAACGCAGCAGACGGTGATCGGCCCCTTCGGGGCGAGGCCACCGGTGGGTTGACTGTCGCCCTCCTTCGGGCAGAAGCCGCCGCTCGGCATGACCGTCGTGTTGAACGCGATCTTCACGCTCGCGCCAGCGCCGAGCGAGTGACATCCCATCGGGATCGGGTGGCTCGTGCTCGTCGCGGGCGAGCACGTGGGATCACCGGCGACCGACAAGCGACCAGTGCCATCACACGAGACGTTCTGAGGCGCTTTGCATGTGCACTTCGTGCAGTCGCGTGTGTCGTCGACATCGGTCGCGGCCATGTGTCGATCGGTCCACGGCGCCGGACACGCCACATCACCATCGTGCGCGATGCAACGCTGCGCGCGGAACGGCGCCGGAGAATCCGGCACGCAGACCTGCCCCGCCTGACAGCCGTCGGGCAAGAGCGCCGGCGCGCCACACGCGCGGAGGGCGCCAGCCCACTTGACGGGCTCCTTCGTCGCAGCGCCTCCCGTCGGCGCGCATCCTCCGCCGCTCGCAGCGGTCGTGACGGTGACGGCGATGTTGCTGTTCGTGAGCGGCTGACACGTGGTCGTGAGGGGCGTCGCCGACGACTCCACCGTGAGGCATTGATCGTCGACGAACTGATGCACCGTCGCTCCACACGTGACGTTCGCGACCGGACCGCAGCCGCACTTGTCACAAGAGATGGCACCCGACGGCGTGCCGACCTTCGCGTTCACCTTCTCGAGCGCCATGCTCGCGGGACATGGAGGCACGAGGTCCGCCGCGCCTTCGAACACGAGGAGCGGACCTTGCCACGTGGGCGGCGCCGCCGGCACGCAGCTTCGCCCCGCCGACGGACATGCCTTCGGCGGCTCGACGTACACGTCGGCCGCGCTGTCCTTCACGACGCCACCGTCGACGTCGGGCGGCGTCGTCGTGACGCCGGCGTCCGAGTCGGGATCGATCGCCTCTTGGAGATCCGACGCGCCGGTGATCCCGTTGCACGCCGCGCCGCCGACGACCACGGCGGCGACGAAGAGGGCGCGACCAAGTCGCGAGGAGTCGACAAACCTCGCCATGGATAGATCGTAGCGGGTGCTTCGAAACGCGGGCAACCGCCGCAGCATGTGGCCGAATGCAACGCACGCCATCGAGTGGGTCAAAGTGCGCGGGGACTCCAACCCAAGGCGAGGCACACGAAAGCCCTCTTTTCTCGAGGTTTCGTAGACGGACCCAACGATCACTCGAGCTGCCTCGATTTTGCATGCGAAGATGGACGGACCGAAGAACGGTACGAACCGCGCCATGCAGAAGGCCCTCCTCATCAGCATCCTCTTCGCCACCGTCCTCATCCCGCTCATCGCGGCACGAGGCGGGACGGTGAAGAGCGCCGTCCGTCGAAGCGCGATCGCCACCGGCGTCTTCTGCGTCCTCTATTGGCTTGGCCTCGTCTTCGTCTACCCATCCCTCGGCGGAGGCCGAAAGACGATGCAGTACCAGCAGCAGACCTACTCCCCCGGCGAGTAGTCGGTCGCCTTGGTTGAAAAGGGTCGCGACGGCGGTCGGCACCCTGGTTGAAAAGGGTGCGCCCGCCCTGTGGAGAAGGCTGCCTTGGTTGAAGAGGCCTGGCGCGCGCCGACGGTCGGGCAACGGACCGGCACCCTGGTTGAAAAGGGTGACGCCACCTTCGCCCCTGGTGCTGGCGCCCGCGCTTCCCGACAGACGACGGTCGCGCAACGGACCGGCATTGTGGTTGAAAAGGGTGACGCCACCTTCGCCCCTGGTGCTGGCGCCCGCAGTGCTCGTCGACACGACGACGTCGGGCAACGGACGGCACCTTGGTTGAAAAGGGTGACGCCACCTTCGCTTTTGGTGCTGGCGCCCGCGGTGCTTCCCGACACGACGACGGTCGGGCAACGGACCGGCACCCTGGTTGAAAAGGCTGACGCCACCTCCGCCCGCTGGCGCCCGCAGTGCTCGCGGCCGCGGCCGCGGTCGGGCAACGGACCGGCACCTTGGTTGAAAAGGGTGCCACCGCCTTGGTTGAGAAGACTGTCTTGGCTAAAGACGTCGCCTGGTGCTGGCGCCCGCAGTGCTCGTCGACACGACGACGTCGGGCAACGGACGGCACCTTGGTTGAAAAGGCTGACGCCACCTCCGCCCGCTGGCGCCCGCAGTGCTTCCCGACATGACGACGGTCGCGCAACGGACCGGCACCTTGGTTGAAAAGGGTGCCGCCGCCCTTGGTGCTGGCGCCCGCAGTGCTCGCGGCCGCGGCCACGGTCGGGCAACGGACCGGCACCTTCGTTGAAAAGGGTGCACCGCCTTGGTTGAGAAGACTGTCTTGGCTAAAGAGGCTTCGCCTGGTGCTGGCGCCCGCAGTGCTTCCCGACACGACGACGTCGGGCAACGGACGGCACCTTGAAAAGGGTGCGCCACCTTCGCTTTTGGTGCTGGCGCCCGCAGTGCTTCCCGACACGACGACGGTCGGGCAACGGACCGCCCTGGTTGAAAAGGGTGACGCCACCTTCGCCCTTACTACTGGCGCCCGCAGTGCTCGCGGCCGCGGCCACGGTCGGGCAACGGACCGGCACCTTGGTTGAAGAGACGGCTTCGCCTGGTGCTGGCGCCCGCAGTGACCTTCGCCCCTGGTGCTGGCGCCCGCAGTGCTTCCCGACACGACGACGGTCGCGCAACGGACCGGCACCTTGGTTGAAAAGGGTGACGCCACCTCCGCCCCTGGTGCTGGCGCCCGCAGTGCTTCCCGACATGACGACGGTCGCGCAACGGACCGGCACCCTGGTTGAACAGGGTGTCGCCACCTCCGCCCTTGGTGCTGGCGCCCGCAGTGCTTCCCGACACGACGACGTCGGGCAACGGACCGGCACCCTGGTTGAAAAGGGTGCCGCCACCTCCGCCCTTGGTGCTGGCGCCCGCAGTGCTTCCCGACACGACGACGGTCGCGCAACGGACCGGCACCCTGGTTGAAAAGTGCCGCCCGCAGTGCTCGCGGCCGCGGCCGGGCAACGGACCGGTTGAACAGGGAACCCGCCGCGCCAACCCGCTCCACCACCGATGGCCTTGTGGAGAACGTTGGAGGGTGAGGGCTCGCTGGTCAGTGCGTTGCTTCGGGAGAGGCGACGCCGCGCTTCGTGTACTTGCCGCGGTGCTCGGGATGCTCGTTCTCGAAGGCCTCGAGGCTCTCGCGGGTGATCTCGACCTCGACGACGCCGTCCTTTTCGATCTTCGATTGGCAACCGAGACGTGAGGTCGCGCGGACGTCGAAGGCCTTGTCGAGGATGTCTTCTTCTTCTTCCTCTTGCTCGCTGAGGAGCTCCTTGCCCTTCGTCACGTAGACGTGGCAGGTGGAGCACGCGCAGACGCCGCCGCATGCGTAGCCTTCGGGCGCGTCGATCTTCTGGGCAGCCTCGAGGATGCTCGTTCCGACGGGCACCTCCGTCTCGCCATATCCCTTGAATCGTACGATCGCCATCGCTGTCTCTCTCTCTTCCGATCTTCCGTCCGGTCTAATCGTCCACGAGGGGTGGAAGTGGTCCGGATTCTGCGTGAGCTTTCTCGATCCCCTTCGCGTGCTCGACCGACTTCTCGATCGTCTGGAGCGACTGGCCTTCGATCGCGCGAGCGATCGCGCGGTTCATTCGGCGGCCAGCGAACGCCTTCGTCGCGGCGTCGAGGTCGGAGGTGCGGAGGTCGAGACGCCGGGCTTCTTCTTCGGCGCTTGCGTGCTTTCCGGCGCCGGCGAGCGCCTCTTCGACCGCGGCGATCGCGGCCTCGATCTTCGCCTTCTCGCCGGGCTCGAGCAGATCCATGTCTTGGGTGAGCGACTTCTTCGTCGAGCTCACGATACGCGTGGCTTCGACGCGTGACTCGGCGAGCTTTCGCGCGGCGAGGTCCTCTTCGCCATGATCGATCGCGTCGAGGAGCATCTGCTCGACGGTGTCGTCGTCGAGGCCATACGAGGGCTTCACGCTCACGGTCTGCTCGATGCCGGTGCGTTCTTCCTTCGCGTGCACGCTGAGGAGCCCATCGGCGTCGACACGGAACGTCACCTCGAGGCGCGCCATGCCGGCCGCCATCGGGGGAATGCCCTTCAGCGTGAAGCGCGCGAGGCTCCGGCAATCGGCGGCGAGCTCGCGCTCTCCTTGCACGACATGGATCTCGAAGCCCGTCTGCTTGTCTTCTTGCGTCGTGTACGTCGCGCGCGCGGCGGCGGGGGTCGTCGTGTTGCGGGGAAGGATGCGATCGACAACACCGCCGCCGACCTCGATGCCGAGCGAGAGCGGGATGACGTCGAGCAGCAAGACGTCGTCGGGGTTGCCTTCACCTGCGAGGAGGTTCGCTTGAATGGCGGCGCCGAGCGCCACGACCTCGTCGGGATCGATGTCGGCGAGCGGCTCTTTGCCGAAGAGCTTCGCGACGTAGCTTCGAACCGCTGGGACGCGCGTCGAGCCGCCGACGAGGATGACGCCGTCGAGCTCTTCGGCCTTCGTCTCGGCGTCTTTCAGCGCGCGCCGGCAAGCCACACCCGTACGCGCGAGCAACGGCTGGATCAGCTCGTCGAAGCGCTCTCGCGTGATGGAGAGCATCGCGCTTTTGCCGTTCGCGCTGCCGTTGGCGTTCGCGGTGCCGTTCGCGGCGCCGTTCGCGTTCGCGGTGCCGTTCGCGTTGGCGGAGCCGTTCGACGCGTTCGAGGCGCCGCGGAACGGGCTCTCGAAGTCGACGGCCTGCGCGGTCGTGAGGCCATGCTTCACCTTGCGAGCGAGGTCGAGCACGACGCGAACCTCGCTCGGCGTGGCCGAGGACGAGTCGCGATGGGTGAGCGAGAAGATCTCTTCGGCGATCGCGCGGTCCATGTCGTCGCCGCCGAGGGCGCTGTCGCCGCCGGTGGAGCGGACTTGAAAGACGCCGTTGTCGAGGACGAGGATCGTGATGTCGAACGTCCCGCCGCCGAGATCGTAGACGGCGAACTTGCCGTTCTGTTTCTTCTCGAGGCCGTAGGCGAGCGCGGCCGCGGTGGGCTCGTTGAGGAGACGCAGCACCTCGAGGCCAGCGAGGCGACCTGCGTCCTTGGTCGCTTGTCGCTGCGCGTCGTCGAAGTAGGCGGGCACGGTGATGACGGCGCCGCCGACGCTGCGAAGCTCGTCTTCGGCGAGGCGACGAAGCGATCGCAAGATCTCGGCGCTCACCTCGACGGGCGTGACCACCTTGCGGTTACCGACCTCGAAGCGGACGACGTTGGCTTCGCCGTCTTTCGGTGGAACGAAGGCGTAAGGCCCGAGGCGCTTCGTCTCGGCGTCATCGCCGCCGCGTCCCATGAAGCGCTTGACGCTCACGATCGTCTCCCGGGGATGCTCGGCGGCGCGGAGCTGCGCGTTCTTGCCGACGACGATCTCTCCGGCGGGACCGTAATGAACGACGCTCGGGACGAGCACGGCGAGGTCGCAGTCTTTCACCGTGACCGGCCGCTCGTTCTTCACGTATGCGACGAGCGAGTTCGTCGTGCCGAGGTCGATCCCGATCGCCTTCGGCGGAGCCTTCGGATCGAAGATCTCCATGAGACCTGACTCGCGATGCTGTCCTGATGCGCTCATAGCGATGCCTGGGCTTCCTCGGCTTCTTCTTCGATGGCGGCGACCTCGTCGAGGAAGCGCTTGTAAAAGCGCATCTCGCCGAGAAGAGGAAGAAGCTTCTCCATGTCGTCTTTCGATGGCTTCGATCCGACGGAGGCTTCCGCCGATCGATCGCCAAACAGGGCCGCGAGCTTCGACTCCACGCCCTTCGCGCGCGCCTGCATCGACGCGCCGAGCTTGCGTACTTTCGAGAGATCCTTGGCGGCCCGTGCTTCGGCGAGCGCCTCGCGCTCCTCCATCACGTCCATCAGGAACATCGGTGACGGCTTCGGCTCGTGGGTCTCGCCGACGCGGAAGCCCTCGAGCTTGAAGAGCGCTTCGGCGCGACGGATCGGATCGCGGAGGATGCGCCAGGCCTCGTTCACGTTGGCCATGCGCTCGAGCGCGTCACGGCGCTCCGCTGCTCCGGCTTGCGTGAACTTGTCCGGATGGAGGGCGCGTGAGAGCTCACGATGCGTCTTCTCGAGAGCACCAAGGTCGAGGTCGAATCGGCGTTCGGCGCCGAGTGTTTGGAAGGGGTCCATGTGACGTTCCTCCCTTCTTGTCTTCTTCTCTTGCTCGTAAATCGGAAACTAAACTTGAAACGACGTGCCGCAGCCGCAGGAAGACTTCTCGTTCGGGTTGATGAACTTGAAGCCCTGCCTCATCAGCGTCTTCTCCCAATCGAACGTCGCGCCGTTCAAGTAGAGGAGGCTCTTCTTGTCGACGACGATGCGAACATCCGATCCGTCGGTCGCCTTGAGGTCGTAGACGATGTCGCGCGCGCGCGGCTCGCCGTCATGAAACTCGATGACGTACGAGAAACCCGAGCATCCGCCGCCACGGATGCCGACGCGGAGCGCGGTGCCGGGCACGTTGCGCTTCGCGATCTGCATTCCCACCGCGTCCACGGCAGCTTGCGTGATGAGGATGCCAAGCTTCGACTTGGACGCCGGCGGCTTCTCGCTCGGTGTGCTCGAAGGCGACTTCTCCGTGGAAGCCGAGCTCGTCGTCGTGCTCGTGGGATCGGTATGCGAGGTGTTCATGATGATTCTGTGCGCTAGCGCTTCGCGGCCTGCTTGGCGCGGTAGTCGGCGATGGCGCTCTTGATCGCGTCTTCGGCGAGGACCGAACAGTGAATCTTCACCGGCGGAAGGTTCAGCTCGTTGACGATGTCGACGTTCTTGATCGCCTCGGCCTCTTCGACCTTCTTGCCTTTGATCCACTCGGTGGCCAGCGACGATGAAGCGATCGCGGAGCCGCAGCCGAACGTCTTGAACTTCGCGTCTTCGATGACGCCGTCATCGGAGACCTTGATCTGGAGCCTCATGACGTCGCCGCATGCGGGCGCGCCAACGAGGCCGGTTCCAACGGTGGGGTCATCCTTGTCGAGGGTGCCAACGTTGCGGGGGTTTTCTGCGTGGTCGATGACCTTGTCGCTGTATGCCATGAGAGCTCTCCTACTTTCCGTTGAGTCTGTGTCCGGCCATCGTCAGTGAGCGACCCATTGGACGCTCTTCAGGTCGATGCCCTCTTTGTACATCTCGTACAAAGGCGACATGTTTCGAAGGTGGTTCACCTTGCCGATCACGAGATCGGCGACGTAATCGACTTCTTCTTCGGTCGAATAGCGGCCGAGGCCGAACCGAATGCTCGAGTGCGCGAGCTCATCGCCGACGCCGAGGGCGCGCAGCACGTAGCTCGGCTCGAGGCTGGCGGACGTGCAGGCCGAGCCGGAGCTCACCGCGACGTCTTTGATCGCCATCATCATCGCTTCGCCTTCGACGAAGTTGAACGAGATGTTGAGGTTGCCAGGGAGGCGGTGCTCCATCGAGCCGTTCACGTACGTCTCTTCGAGTGACGTCTGGAGCCTCTTGCGAAGACGCTCGCGGAGCGCGAACAAGCGCTCTCCTTCGGCCTTTCCGTCCTTCATCATCACCTCGGCGGCCTTGCCGAAGCCGACGATGCCGGGGACGTTGAGCGTGCCGGAGCGCATGCCGCGCTCGTGTCCCCCACCATCCATCTGCGCGACGAGGCGAACGCGCGGCTTGCTGCGGCGGACATAGAGCGCGCCGACGCCCTTCGGTCCGTACATCTTGTGCGCGGTGATGCTCGCGAGGTCGACGTTCATCTTCTGCGCGTCGAACGGCACCTTGCCCACGCCCTGCACGGCGTCGGAGTGGAGGAGGACGCCGCGCTCGCGCGTGATCTTGCCGATCGCCTCGAGCGGCTGGACGGTGCCGATCTCGTTGTTCGCGAGCATGACCGAGACCAGGATCGTCTTGTCGGTGATCGCCTTGCGAACGTCCTCGGGGTCGACGAGGCCGTCTTTCCCGACGTTGAGGTAGGTGACCTCGCAGCCCTCTTTCTCGAGACGCTTGCACGTATCGAGGATGGCCTTGTGCTCGATCACCGTCGTGATGATGTGGTTGCCCTTGTCCTTGTAGAACTCGGCCACGCCTTTGAGCGCGAGGTTGTTCGACTCGGTGGCGCCCGACGTGAAGACGATCTCTTTTTCGCTCTGCGCGCCGATGAGCTTCGCGATGCGCTCACGGGCGTAGTCGACCGCTTCTTCGGCGGTCCATCCAAACGAGTGGCTGCGGCTCGCCGCATTGCCGAACTTCTCGGTGAAGTACGGGAGCATCTCTTCGAGAACGCGCGGGTCGACCGGCGTTGTCGAGTGGTAGTCCATGAAGATCGGGAGCTTGATTGCCATCGCGTTTCTCTTGCTTGCTTGCTGCGGGTGTTCGTCTCAGGAGCGGAATCCCAAGACCAAATCGGGGACTTCTTGCATCTTGTCGTGGTGGTTGCACGACGGGCAGGCCGCGAGCAGCTTGTCGGGCTCGCAGGCGGACTCGCACGTGTCGAGGTAGTCGAGGCTGGCGAGGATCTCTCGCTCGAGCGTGCGCAGGCGCTCGATCTGCATGCGCGTGTCGTCGAGCTTTTGCTTGTAGACCTCACGCACCTTGAGCATCGCGGACGGAGCCGACGAGTCGCGCCCCTCGGCCTCGACGTCCTTCACGATCGCCTTGATGTCGGTGAGGCTGAAGCCGAGGTCTTGGAGCTTCACGATCCAACGAATGCGAACGAGCGCCTCCGGACCGTAGAGGCGGTAGCGCCCCTTCGAACGGCCCGTCGGACGGAGGAGCTCCATCTCCTCGTAGAGGTGAATCGCTCGGACGGTCTTACCGGTCTCGCGCGCGAGGTCTCCGACCTGCATGGCCGCCGCCGGCGCCCTCAGCTCCTCGGGCAGAGCTGGCTCGGCGGCTGCTTTTGCGGGCTCGCTGCTGTGGAGGATGGGAAGTCGAACGTTGCTCATTCCAGATGCGCTTTCTGCGACTCAAGGCTTACTCTCACGTGCACGTGAGAGTTGGAAGAGGAAAAGGGCCAAGTGGTGGATTCTTGGTCACCGAGACCAACCCTTACGTTAGCGTCAGGCTTCGAGCCTGACAAGGGTAAATGCCCGGAATCTCATCTTTGGAAGGGTGCGGGTCGAGCCTGCGAACGGCCAGCGGAGGAGCTCGGAGACGTGCGGGTTTCGAGGTTTTCGCGAGCAGAATCGATACACTTCGGGGACACGAACGAAATCCCGCTCCTCCTTTAAAGAGTGCGGGTTTCAGTCGTGGCCAACGTCATGAGCATTCGGGACGAGGAGTCGACGCAAGAGATCGATGTCGACGCCCTGCGCGACTCGCTTGCCGCCGCTCGCGGGAAACGAAGCGGAGCGCTCGAGGATCTCCCGCCCGGCTCCGTCACGGCCCACACGTTCGCGCCCGACCCTTCGCCGATCGAGCCGATCGAGGTGCTCGACGCCGATGCGGGCGACGAAGAGCTCGCCGACATCAACGACGTCTCGGAGGTGGTCGACGACGATGAGGACGACACCGGCACCGAGCGCGGGTTGCTCCATGCGACCCACGTGGGCGTGCCCGCCAGCGCGCGCGTCCACGATCCGCCCGCGACGCGAAACGATCTCGGGAGGCGCCCTGACGATCCGGCGCCGTCGCTGATCGGCACGCTCCCTGGACACGACGTCGCGCAAGCGCTGCGCGCGATGATGGGTGAGGTGCCCGACACCTACGCGCGCGAGTACAACGAGCCGCCACCCTCGAGCCATCGGCATGGCGAGAACGCGACGCCCTTCGTCGAGCCACGCGGCTACCGGCCGCTCTCGTACGAAAACGAGTCCGTTCGTGACGACGCGCCCTCTCGCGGTGACGCAGGTCATCGAGGTGGGATCGACGAGAGTCTCGAGGACGGCGACACGCAGACGCGCCTTCCCGGTGATCCGCCGAGCATCGCCGCGAAGATCGCGCGTGAGCGTGCGATGGAGCTCGAGGCGCAACGCACCCGCGACGCGCTGGCGGCCCAGCCGCTGCCACGCACGGATCCGCGCGACTCCGACGCGCTCCCGGCCTTCGCGCTCGAAGACGAAGACGATCCCCTCGGCGATAGCCACGCGCACCCCCAGCTCCCGGCCGACGCGATGTCGGGTCGAGGCTCGTCACCACCGCCGAAGCAGTGGGGTCTCGACACGCTCGCGAGCGGAGCGCCGTCGGCCGCCGCGATGAGCAACCAGCCTGCGCCCGCGACCACGCGTGCGTTCGACGGCGATTTGACGGCGATCACGCGTACGGCCGCGGCTGGACCGATGCCGGCGCTTGCCCTGCGTGATGACTCCTCATCGCTCGAGAGCACGAGCATCACGAGCACGCGGGCCACGTCGCCAGGGATCCCGACGCCAGCCTTCGCGATGGAGGTGGCCCAGATCGCGCAGCACATGCACACGTCGGAGCCTCGCCTGGCCGCGGCGATCGCCGAGACCACGGCGTCGTTCAAGGGACCGCTGCCGTCGATGGCGCGCCCGTCGGTGCGCGGTGACGAGGGCGCCGAGCTCGAGGGCAGCGCGCCGGCGGTGCATCGACCCCCTCAGGACTCGTTCATCGAGGACAGCGAGCCGTCGCTTCGCGCGATCCGATCCGAGTGGGATCCGAACGAGCCCTCGTCGCATTTTCCGGTGGCGAAGCCGCACGTCGATCTGCGTCCGCAGAGCAGCCCAAGCTTCGCGGCGCCAGGGCAGAGCGAGCCCGAGACGTACGACGCCTTGGCGGCCGCCGCGGCTGCGCGAGACCCCGCCCCGAAGACGCAGCTCGCGCCAGGCGCGCTGCCTCCGGCGGTGACCTTCCCCGATCCCGACGAGCTCCCTGGCGATCGCACGGCGATCCATCGCGCGCATCATGGCGAAGGGATCGGAGGCCGACTCTCGGATCCGATCGA